>CAKQKW010000011.1:0-64239 GCA_934249325.1 uncultured Clostridia bacterium | reverse complement strand
GCAGTGATATTGCCTGCGGCAGTGATATTGCCTGCGGCAGTGATATTGCCTGCGGCAGTGATATTGCCTGCGGCAGTTATATTTGCCTTATGGCGTAGGGGACGGCGCCCTCGACGTCCCGTAAAACGGGAGTTGTATTTTGCTTCGCAAAGTTATATTGTCTGCGGCAGTGATATTTGCCTTATGGCGTAGGGGACGGCGCCCTCGACGTCCCGTAAAACGGGATTTGTATTTTGCTTCGCAAAGTTATATTGCCTGCGACAGTGATATTTGCCTTGCGGCAAGTGATATTACGCTTCGCGTAGTTGTTTCGGTTATGAGTTTTTTGAGACCGAACAGGGTTTCAACGATTTGCCCGAAACGTTTTTCAAAACTCCGAAATTCGCCGAGGAAATCGACTTCGTCGTCTCCCTTTCCAACGCTTCGCCTATGAACGCAAATCTCTTCGCTTTGACTCTTATCTCTTCCGCGTTTAACCCCCTCTCTTCGAGTCCTTTCGCAAACTTGCCGATCGCTAACGCCAACTTGCGGTAATAATTTCTGTTTTTAACTAGGTTTTCGTCTTCTTTCGCTCCGTCTATGCCGTATTTCTCGACTAAAATTCTTCTGCAATCGGGCTTTAAAGCGTCGAGAGATTCGTATACGTTGATTCTTAACAGCAATAACTCCTTTTTCCTCTCTGTAAGCGTCAGAAGTCTCTCGGCTTGCTGTTCGGCGGGAAGTCGGCACGAAAAACTCCCCAACGCTTTCAGAAAAAATTTTTTATCCATACTTTCGATGATATCGCTCATATTTTCGAGGCTTACGAGCAAAGCCTTTTGTTCGACAAACATTCTGACACCTCCCTTTTTTGACTATTTCGTCTGAGAACGCGCTTATTATATCCGCAGAATTTCCATTTGCAATACCTTTGTGAACAGTTATTTTCAGTCGCCGAATAAAATTTTTCTTGCTCCTGTTTCACATACAATACGAACAAATGTTCGCATTGTATTCTACTTCGTAAATGGTGACAAATGCCTGTCGCAATTAAAGGTCGGATAAGATAGAACTTGGTCGAATTTGGTCGCAATAAAAACTGCCGCAAAAAATCTTGGATTTTCACATATTTCATTCCTTTCTGTCAAAATTCCTTGACAAACATAACGCCTGCATATATAATGTATTATATATTGCTACGCGAGGCGACGAGACGGTTATTCGTATAGGTCGGAACGGGCGAAAAAAGGGAGTACTCCCTTTTCTTGACGTAAGAATTACGTCAAGAAATTCGCTTAAAGGCAAAAAGCCTTGAAAACGCGTAGATATTTAATCGCGGGGAAGAAATCTATGGTTTTTTATATGTTTTTATTCGTAATAAGCGCCGCCGTTTTCGTCGCGCTTATTTCTTTTGTTTTTCCGAAATTGTTTCTCGATACGGGGTGCTATACAGACTCCGAGGGAGACAGAGGGCTTCAAAAGTTCAAGGGCGAAGATTTCCTCGCCGTATCCTATATGCCGCAGGAAAAATTCAGAGGAGTGGTAGAGCAATACGTTCTCGAAGACAAAAAGGGCGAAAAGACGGTAAAGTGCAAACTGACGGGCGATTTCAAGTATATAGACTACGATATAGTGGCGTATTCTCACGACAAAAAAATAATCGACGTAATCAAGGTCAAGGAAATTATTTCCGAAAAGGGCTTCACGAAAGCGACGAAAATACCTTACGAGGCTAATTACGTTACGATATGGGTAAACGAAACGGAAAAGGGCAAGGTTTCCGAGCCTTTGTCGTTCGGGGCTCCCAAGGGTAAAAAGAAAACGTTTTTCTTCTTCTCGGCGGTTAGCGTTATCGCCGAATCGTTTTTCGTGAAACTCTGTTTTGCTCACCTTTTCGGGGGAGTGTTCTGCGAGAGTTTTCTCTCGTCGAAAAGCCTTTTGGTAAGCCTTATAATAATCGCCGTCTTAGTCGCGGCGACTTTGCCTTTTATGAACTACGTTATAAACCGAAGGAGTAAACGCTGATGGCTAAGTACGTTACGATAAACAAAGGAAAACTAAACCCTTCGGCGGGTCTCGTTACGGCGAGCGAATACGCGGTAATGGAAGGGGATAAAGGGCGTTTTCTGCTCCTTAAAATGAGCAACGACTCGGGTCGGAAAGTAAACGGTTTTACCGTCAGAGTGAAACAGTACGACGCGTCGGGCGTTCTTCTTTCCGAGAATGAATTTACCGAAAAGGGCTACTTAGTCGAAAGCGGGAGCGTTTTCGGATTGAAAGACGGGATAAGTCTCGACGGAAGATGCGAATCGGTAGAAGCCGAAATCACGGGCGTTCTGAGCGGAAAGTATATGCGTAAGTCGGAGGGCGGAAAAACGGAAGTTTCCTACGTTTCGGATAAAAAGGAACTCACGCTCGAAGAAATATGCGAAAAAGCCGACGGAAAGAGATACGGAACTTCGTCTCGGCTCAACGTTTCGCCCCTTAAACTCGCGATAGTTTCTCTGCTCGCGATACTGCTTGCCGCCGCCGTGTTCTCGGTCTATCTCGGCTATTTCAGCAGAACCGTCAGCGATTTCGTATATAACGGCTGCGGATATTCGTTCGTGAACGCCGACAGAACGGAAGTTTCCCTCGACTATTACAAGGGCAAGGATAAAACGGTGAAAATACCCGAAAAAGTCGGCGATTTCACCTTAAAAACAATATCCGACGGGGCGTTTTCGAACGGTTCGGGCGTAAAGGAAATAATTATCGAAGGCTCGCCGAAAATAGCCTCGGGGGCGTTCAGAAACGCTACGGGACTTGAAAAAATCGACTTCGGAAAATGTACGAGCATATCGCGTAACGCCTTTTCGGGTTGCGGCAATTTGAGGGAAGTAAACGCCCCTTACGTTACGGACATAGGCGAAACTGCTTTCGCGGACTGCGGCAATCTCAAAACCGTGACTATCCCCGAGGACAAGGAGATAAAAATCGGGTACAGGGCGTTCGCGAACTCGGGTATAGAAAAGATAAAAGTTCGGGAAATTACGCTCGTTTCGTCCTCGAACGTGTTTGAGGGGTGCTTATCGCTCAAAGAATTGTCGGTCGATAAATGGAAAAATCTGCCGACCGTAAAAGAGTTGTTCGGACGGGGCGAATCCAACCTCGAAAAAATCGAAATAGGCGAACTCTACGGCATAGTTTCGGGCTTTTGCAGAAGTCTTGCGAAACTGACCGAATTTAAGGTAAGGGATATAGCCGACCCGTCGGTCGGCGACGGGGCTTTCTGCGATTGCAAGGCTCTTTCCTCTTTCGTTTTGCCGAAAGAAGTAACGGCGATAGGCGAAAAGGCGTTTGAAAATACTAATATTTCCGAATTTAACGGCTCGGCGGCGACTTTCGTCGGCAAACGGGCGTTCGCGGGTAATACCGCTTTGAAAAAATTTACCTTCAACAACGCCGTACTGACTATAAGCGACGGCGTGTTCGACGGTTGTACGGCTTTGGAGACCGTGGAACTCGCCCCCACTTGCAAGGAAATAGGTTGGCGGTCGTTCGCGGGTTGTTCGGCTCTCAAAAAAATCGAACTCACCGATAAAGTCGCTTCCCTCGGAACGGAGTGTTTCGCGGAATGTTCTTCTCTCGAAACCGTCGATTTTCCCGAGACCGTGGAAAAGATAGGCGAAAAGGCGTTCAGAAATTGCTCTTCGCTCAAAAAAATAGTCGTTCCCGAAACGGTAACGAGAATAGAATCCTCGGCGTTTTCGGGCTGTTCGGCTCTTGCGGAGATTACCGTGCCGTTTATCGGGCGGTATAAAGACTCGAACGAGCAGTTTTCGATAATTTTCGGACAGTCGGGCTACGCCCTTCCGTCGTCGCTCGCGACCGTTACGGTGACGGGCGAGGGAACCGTTCCCGATTACGCTTTTTCGGAGTGCGGAAAAATCAAAGAAATCAATTTCAGAAAGGAGATTTCGCGGATAGGCAGCCGAGCCTTTTCGGGGTGCTTGTCACTGATGAAAGTGCCGCTTGCCGAAGGTTTGAAATATATAGGCGACGACGCGTTTTCCAAGTGCTCGTCTCTCGAAAGCGTGTATATTCCCGATTCCGTGGAGACTATCGGGGCAAGATCCTTCGGCGATTGCAATTCTTTAAAGGAAATTTCTCTGCCGTATTTGGGGTCGAGCAGGTATTCTTCGGGTAGGTTCGACTATTTGTTTTACGGCTCCGGAACCGTTCCCTCTTCCGTCGAAAAAGTGACGGTGCGGAGCGGCAAGGTCGGCGAAAACGCCTTTTCCGAGTGTTATAACGTAAAGGAAATCGTAATTTCGGGTAATGCGGGCGAAATAGGTAGTTACGCCTTTTCCGAGTGTCGTTCGTTGAAATCGGTATCGCTTTCGGGCGTTACCTATATCGGGGACCACGCGTTTTACGACTGCTATTCTCTTGCCGAACTCACGATACCCGAAACGGTCACGTATATAGGGTACGGCAGTTTTACATATTGTTATCGACTTTATATAGTTTGCAATTATTCGTCGTTGCAGGTTGCCGAAGGGGGACTCGGCGGCGTACAGGAATACGCTATCGGAATTTACCCGAAAAACGAGACTCCCGAAACCGTCGTAACCGAGGGGTATAAATTCCTCGTCAAAGACGGCGACGCTTATTTAATCGATTACGAGAGCGAGAGTGCCGAACTTACTTTTCCGACATCTTTCACCTCGAACGGCATAATCTACAATTCTTACGATATACCGAAGTATTTTTTCTACAACCCGTATAAGGAATACAAAATCGAAAAAGCGACGTTAAATGCCGTCAAAAACATAGGTTGTTACGCTTTCGGCGGGATAAGTTCGCTGAAAACGGTCGAATTTTCGGAGACGGTCGAAAACATTGCGGACAACGCGTTCGCAAATTGCGGTTCCCTTTCCGTAGCCCGTTTTAAACCGAACGGGGCTTTGCGTAACGTGGGAGCGAATGCCTTTTGGGGGTGTTCGTCGCTTGAAATCATAAATCTTCCCGAAAACGTCGAAACGGCAGGAAACGCCGCGTTCGCCGATTGCGGTTCGTTGAAAGAGGCTACGCTCGGAAGCAAATTGACGTTTATCGAAAATAATCTGTTCAATAACTGCGTTGCATTGGAAAAAGTCGGCGTTCCGTCTACCGTGACGGAAATCGGCATGTACGCCTTTTATAATTGTCAATCGCTCGATAAAATCGTTCTGCCGACGGGGCTTTCCTCGATAGGCGAATACGCGTTTTCGGGTTGCGTTTCGCTTTACGAAGTGTACAATCTGAGCAATCTCCCTATCGTCGTAAAAAGCGACAAGTTCGGATACGCGGGATATTACGCCTATATGATACATACCGAAACGGGCGTGGAAATGGAAAGAGCCGAGATAGACGGCTATTATTTCGTTCGTCCTTACGGGAAATGGAAAATGATAAAACAGTCGTGCAGCGTTTCGTCGCTTAACCTCGGTCGGTTCTCGTCTGCGGACAAGACGATTGACGATTATTCGATTGCGGACGGGCTTTTTTACGGCAACGGTACCGTTACGAAAGTAGTTATAGGGAAAGAAGTCAACGAGTTGGGAAAAGGTTTGTTCTCGAATTGCGGAAGTCTGAAAGAGGTAAAAATCGAGAGCGAAAAACTGACTGCTATACCCGAAAATTGCTTCTATAATTGCATGAGCCTTGAAAAGGCGGATATTCCGAACGGAATAAAACAGATAGGAAACTCCGCGTTCAAGTTCTGTTCGTCGCTCGATACGGTAACTTTGCCGTCTTCGCTTACGGCGATAGGAGAGGAAGCGTTCAGCGGTTGCGACAACCTTATCGAGTTGTATAACCTCTCGGGTCTTTCGATAGCGAGAGGGGCGACCGATTACGGAGCGGTTGCGGCCAGGGCGTTAGTTATACATAAAAGTTCGGGCGAAGCGGCTGCGAGGAGAGCGACGGTCGGAAATTACAGATTTATCGAAGCCGCCGACGGTTGGAAACTCTACCGCGTGGACGGTTACGACTATATCGTAAATCTTCCGAGAAAAATCACGGCAAACGGCGAGGTTTTAGCGGAAAAGTACGAGGTTTTGTCGAGGATATTCTCAAACGGTAGTTATTACGGTCGAATCGCGATACCGAAAGCGGTCGAAAAGTTTGAAAACAACGCCTTATTTACGGGAATAAGCGGTATCTTCTACGAGGGTAGCGAATCGGAGTGGAAAGCGTTTTCAAAGTCGCTCAACTATAATAAAAACGCAGATATGTATTATATCGCGAAGTGCGTTCACGAATACGGACAGTGGAAATACGATTCCTACGGCAACGTGGACTATAACGTGAGAAATTTCAATTACGACAGATACGAAGCGGGCAACTGTCTTACCAAGGGAAAGACGATTTATAAATGCCCCGATTGCGGCGAAGAAAGCGTGGAAACGGACGCAAATTACGGAAATCACATAGTGGTAGACGGGAAATGCACCGTTTGCGGGGCGACCCGAAAGGACTACGCCGTAAAGGGAAGCATCTCGAATATCGTAAGCGTGTCGGGCGGCTCGGCGTTCAAGGTCGGCGACGACGGCAAATACGACTTTGCAACTTCCAAAACGGGAACGCAGACTTTAACCCTCACCTTGAAATGCGATATGACCTTAACGCTCGATTTCGCGTTCGGCGACGGAAGCGAATACGTTTCCGTCTATTGCAATAGCGGTTTGCAGGGTTCGGTTTACTCGGACGGCTCGCGTAGTTTCAACTTCAAAAAAGGCGATAAAATAACGATTTCGATCGTAGTGAGTTCCGTTCCGTCGGGAGGCTCTGCGAGCGTTAAATTCGGAATAACCGCTTCGGTTCTCGAAGGCGGCAAAAAACCTACGGAGGCGTAAAATGGACGAGAGATATAAGGAACTATCCGTAGAAGAGAAAATAGAAATACTCGTCGGCGACGCCGAATGGCAGGAAAAAGCGGCTGAGTTTCGGATAAGCAATTATAAAACGTTAAGGGGCGACGAGGCGAACGCCGAGTTTTTGAAAGGCGTTTATCCGCCTTCCGAGGCTCTCGCCGACAGTTGGAATTATTCGCTTATAGAAGAGGTCGCTTACGATATAGCCTCGGAAGCGAAGAAAAACGGGGTCGGAACGATTATCGCCCCGACGATAAAACCCGTAAACACGCCCTATGCGGTCGGCTTGTCCGAGGACTTCAAATTTATAACCGAAGTAGTTTCGGCGTATTGCAAAGGCGTTAAAAAGGCGGGGCTTTCGGCGGTCGTAGAAGGGGTGACTTTCCCGCCCGAAAGGGCTTTGACGGGAGATAAGGAGACGGACGAAAGGACTTTCGCCGCGTACCTTAAACCGCTGAAATATCTGAGCGAAAGAAAACTTATCAACGGCGTGATTTTAAACGACTATTCCGAAGCGGCGAGGGTTCGCGGGGAAGTCGGCAACCTTCTTCTGTACTGCGACAAGGCGGCGGGCAAAGACGTCGTAAAGTGCATTAACGAAAATATACGCTGTCTAAACGGCGACCGTTTTTACGCTTTAAACGCGTATAAGAAATTCGTCGCGATGAAAGAAAACGTGAAAAACGGCTCGGCGACTGCGGAAATTCTCAGAAATCAATGCGAAAACGGCGAGTTACTGTCTGACGAAAGCATAGAAGCGGCGATAGAAAAACATCTTTCGACGATAGGACGGGTTATAAACGCCAGGGTATCGACAGACGAAAAACAACGGGCGGAAAGGGCGTTAAAAGTCGCGGAAGAAACGATAGTAATGCTGAAAAACACGGGCGGCGTTCTGCCGCTCACGGGCGTTTCGTCGGTCGCGATAGTCGGAAATATCGTGAGTCTGAAAGGGCTTGAAGAAGCCCTCGAAAAAATGAAAATCAGCGTTTATTCGTGCGGCGGGTACGACCCCGATTCGGAAGAAATCACAAGGCTTACAGACGACGACAAAAACGAAATCAAGAAGCGAAACGCGGTAATCTTCGTGGCGGACGAGAAGAGAAAAGGCGGGAAAAGTACGAAATTGCCCGCAAACAGACTCGCCGTTATCGAAGAGTTGTCGCGGCTGAAAAAGAAAGCGGTCGCGATAGTTTTGGGAAGCAAAGGGTTCGAC
This sequence comes from uncultured Clostridia bacterium, assembly GCA_934249325.1. GTDB lineage: Bacteria > Bacillota > Clostridia > Christensenellales > Borkfalkiaceae > UBA10281. The sequence continues at coordinate 56,145 of CAKQKW010000011.1, read as the reverse complement.
CTGTCGCCGCTATGGGAATACAAAGGTCTGTTCGTTCTTCGGGGCGTGGGCGAAAGAAGCGGCGAAGCGTTAGCGAATATTCTGAAAGGAAAAATATCCCCGTCGGGCAGGACTTCGATAGGGTATTCCCGAGATGCGGACGAACGGGAGGAGTTAAGGCGGCGGTGTTCAAACGCCGCGGGAACGAAAGAGGGCGTGTTCTTCGGGTATAAATACGAAGATTTGTCCGATTTGAAATCGGAATACCCGTTCGGAAGCGGCATAGGTTACGCCTTGACCGAAATTTCGCCCGATACCAATCAGACCTCGGGATATTTGAACGCGATACTCTTCAATAAGGGCAATATGCCGACCTATGAGGTCTTGCAGATTTACGTCGGGAAGAAAAACTCGGATATCGTAAGACCCGTTAAAGAGTTTGTATATTCGGTTAAAGTTCCGATAAAGTCAAAAAGCGGAGCGAGAGTGAAAATACCGCTGTTTGCCGAAGATATTGCGGCGAAAACGAAAGGAAAATATGCCGTCGAAAACGGAATGTATTACGTATACGTCTGTAAATCGTCGGGCGAAGTTATCGCCCGCAAGGAAACGTACTTCACGGGTCAAAGCGTGGAGAGAACGGACAAAAAGAGATCCGATTTCGTTTCGGCGAGGTCGAACATAGTATCGAAAGGTTTTGTAATAGGAGAAGGAGAATCACTCGTGAAAAACAGTAAAAAATTATCGCTTATAGCAAAGACTACGTTCGTTGCGGTTATGCTTTTCGACGCGGCGATATTGCTTTTAATCAAACTCGGAGCGATTTCGCTCGGAAGCGGCGGCATTTTGTCCGCTCTTATAATCGCTTCGCTCGTGATATCGCATATCATCGCGTTTTCGGTAATCGCCGTCGCGATAAGCGTCAAGAAAAAGGATGCGTTGGCTGAAAAACTCCTCGAAGAGATAAAACGCGAGAGTTTCAAGGACGCCGAAAAGGTGAGCGGAGACGACACGGATAAACTCTTCAAGGCTCAGTTTACGGAAGAGGAAGCGGAGACGGAAGAGGAAAATACTTTCGCCGATAAAGTTACCGAGTTCGACAAGAAACTCAGAATGACCGAGGTCGCGGCTTCCTTGCGGGTATATTCGGCTGAAAGGGGAATCGCCGTCGATATGAACGAGGCGAGAACGATAATTTCTTCGCTCGCTTCGTCGAGATTCATATATTCTTACGACTTCGGCGAGACAAACGCGAAACTTTGGGCGAATATCGCGGGGTACTTCGGCGGCGGCTTAAAAGTCGTCGGCGACGAAGATAACGCGGAAAGGTTGCTCGACGATATTCAAAACTTTATTTCGGACGACGAAGACTTGCTTAAAATAGTGTTTTTAGACAATCTTCCGACCGAAACCGTCAAAAAAGCGAGATATATATTGTCTCCTTACTTTAATTCGCCCGAGAACGTAGGCAAGGTTTTCTGCTCGGAAGAGGGCAGAAGCGATACTTATAAGGTAAATCCGAGATTGTGGGTAGTCGCTTCCTTTAAGGATGAAACGGAATTTTCTTCCCTTCCCGAGGACTTCTTATCGGGCGGCGTTTACCTGAAAACGAACGCGAGAGAAACCGCCGAGGAAATCGAAAAAACCGAGATAAAACCGATAGGTTATTATCAGTTTTCGACTATGGTAAACAATGCGAGAGACCGCTATCCCGCCGACGAGGGCAAGTATAAGGAAATAGACAAGTACGAAAGCAGGCTCTCGGAGTTCGGCTTCTCGCTCGGCAACAAGAATTGGCAGACGATAGAGAAATTCGTCGGAACGTTTTTAGCCGCCGACGGGGAACAGGACGCGGCGATAGATTATTTAATCGCGAGCGTGATTCTGCCCCGCTCGAAAGACGCGTTGATTGCGGGCGGCGAGGAGAATTTCGCCCTTGCCGCTATCGACGAGTGCTTCGGCAAAGAGAACGTTCCCGAATCGACGAAGAGCGTTAAGTTTTTCGCCGTTAAACCCCGCGAGACGGTAGCCGAGGATAAGTCGGACGAAGAAGCCGCGGAGGAAACCGAAAACGGCAAAGAGACCGAAAACGGCGAAAACGCGGAAGCGGAAAATACCGAAGAGACGGAAGCGGGAAAAGAGGTCGCGGCGACCGAAGACGATATAAAACCCGCCGAAGAGACTGCCAAGGAAAAGACCGAAACCGCCGAAGAGGCAAAAAATAATTAACCCGAGAGGATAAAATATGAATATGATTATATCGTCCGTTTTATCTTGTTCGGACTCGCTTTTAAAAATGGTATCGTCGAAAACGGCGTTTGTTATATACGTCGTTTTAATCGCGGCGGTACTTATATTTCTCGTCGTGTCTCTGATAGTCGGCGACAACGCCCCGACCGAAATAGTAACGGTAAAATCGGCTGAGGGCGAACCTAAGGAAAAGCCGATTTCGCCCGAACCGAAGAGAGAACCCGAGACCCAATCGAAAGTCAAAAACACGTCTATAAGTCGATTTTCTCAACTTCCCGCAATAGACGCAAAGAGTCAGAGCCTTATGAGAAACGACTACGACGGGAACGCGACCTTAGAGGGAATATGCGAAGATTTCCGAAATTTCTCGGCGTATAAACTTAAACTGTATTACGATATTTCGGATATAAGACGGTTTATCTCGGGACTTGCGGTGTCTAAGGTTATCATACTTCAAGGTATGTCGGGAACGGGTAAAACCTCGCTCGCTTACGCGTTCGGAGAATACCTCTCGAACCCGTCCACCGTAATACCCGTACAGCCTATGTGGAAAGAGCGAACGGATCTTTTAGGCTATTTCAACGAGTTTACAAAGAGGTTCAACGAAACCGATTTGCTCGTGAAAATGTACGAAGCGTTGTACAGTAAAGACATATATATAACCGTACTTGACGAAATGAATATCGCGAGAATAGAGTATTATTTCGCGGAGTTCTTATCTCTTTTGGAACTTCCGAACGAAGAGGAAAGGTACATAACGGTTGTAAGCGACCAATGGAAAACCGACCCTAAGAAAATGAAGGAAGGCAAGATAAAGTTGCCGCCGAATATGTGGTTCATAGGAACGGCGAACAACGACGATTCCACCTTTTCGATTTCCGACAAGGTGTACGACAGGGCGATGATATTAAACCTCGACAGCAAGTGCGAATCGTTCAAAGCCCCGAAGACGGACGGCAAGAGAATAAGCGGCGAGTATTTCAAAAAACTTGCGGACAAAGCGAAGAAAGAGTACGTAGTTACGGTGAGAAACGAAAAGAGACTGCAAGAGTTGGATAAGTATCTCATAGAACATTTCCGCATAACGTTCGGAAACCGAATAATGAAACAGATAAGAACGTACGTTCCCGTATACGTTGCCTGCGGCGGGAAAGAGATAGAAGCGTTGGACGATATACTCGCGAAAAAAGTAATGAGAAAACTCGAAATGCAAAACCCCGTGTACGTTAAGAGGTCGGCGGACGACTTGTGCGTATTTTTGGACGAAACGTTCGGCGAAGACGCAATGCCCCTTTGCAAGGCATACGTCGCGGGTTTGAAGCGAAACGCGTAAGGTGAAAAAATGAGAAAAAACGACGCGTATTTCCGAGCGTTTACGGAATACAAAAAAGAAACGGACAAACAGCCCGAATGCGTAAAACTTAAAAAAGTCGTCGCGGAAAGCAATACGGAAAACGATTTGATCGAGACCGAAAGAGCGGAAGTGACCGTCAAGGAAGATTGGATAGAGGAAATCGAAAAAGGACTTGTTTTCGTCGAAAAGGCGTTGAAAGAAGAACGGCAGTTCATACGTACCAACGGCGAAGTGTTGCCTATCGAAAAGGTTAAGCACGTATCGAAAGACTCTGTCGAACATTTGGCGAAGCACAGCGACCTTCTGACCCGCGAGCCGAAAGACGGCGGCGACATAATTCCCGATAAGGTTTTTACGGTCGAAAAACTGAGCGATTACGCAGTGTACGAAAACAGATTTCTGTATATGATGCTCTGTTATCTCCGCGACTTTATCGAACTGAGATACACGAGGATATTAAACGCCGTAAACACCTATAAGGGGCGGGCGAAAATCAAGAAAAAAGCCCACAGTGCGGGAAGTCTTTTAAATATCGAACTCAGTCTCGACGAGGTTATAAACAACGACTCCTATCTCGCCGAACATAACGATATTAAGGAACTTTTAGATAGAATAGACACGATTTATAAAACCGTCGTGGTGTTTTTATCCTATCCTCTTATGCAGGAAGTGGCGAAAACGCCTATGATTAAGCCGCCAGTCACAAAGACGAACGTGCTTAAAATGAATCACAATTTCAAGGGGGCTCTCGCCCTGTACGAATACGTTGCGGCTTACGACGAGGACGGCTACGAGATAAAGCAGGTGACCGATAAAAAGGTCGGCTTTAAGGGTGCGACCGCAGAGGACTTCGCCGAGACGATTCGGGCGTTATCCTTTCTTACCTATCAGTACGGCTTAGGGCTTACCGAGGACTTCAAAAAGGAATACGAAGCGGAAGAGCTAAGGCGAAAAGAGGAAAAGGCGAGAAAACTCGAAGAAAAGAAAGTCGCTTTGAGAAAAAGGGCGAAAGAAGCGGGCTTCGATATGGAAGAGTATATGCTCGTCCTCGAAAAACTCAATTCTTCGCTCGAAAAGGACTCGGACGACCTCAAAATCGCGGTAAAACAAATCGAAAAACTCGATAAAGACGTCGAAATTCTCAAAAATACCGTTAAGCAAAAGAACGACGAAATCGTCGAACTCGGCAAAAAACACGAAGAGGAAATAGCGAAGTTAAAAGCGGAACACGAAAGCGAAATCGAGAAGTTGAATCTCGATTTTGAAAACAGGGTCGCCGAGATAAACGCCGCTCACGAAAGCGAAATTGCCGCGGTAAAAGAACGAGCGGAAGCCGAAATTATCGCCGCGAACAAGCGACGCGAAACGGAAATCGCCGCCGCGGAACAAAAAGTGAGAGAGAAAGACGAAGAACTTTTAAAGCAGGTTGAAGTCGCGAAGAGCAGTAAAGCGATGGCTGAGGCGGTTTTAAACGAAAGGACTCTGATGCAGGCGAAGATAAACGCTTTGAGATATAAATGCAAGGACTTCGACGGCTCGGAACGCTTTGATAAAGAAGAAAATTTCAACGAAATCGAAAAGCAGTACAAGGCGTTCAGGGCGTTTTTCAACGACACGTGGCGTAAGACGAGAAAGACCATTCGCAAAAAGGAAAAATCGGAAGCCGTTAAAGAAGGACTATTTGAGAAAAAGGGAAAAAAGAAGAAAGAAGAAGTCGAAACAGACGATTTTTGGGAAGACGAAGTTGCGACGAGCGATTCCGTAAACGACAAAACCGAAAAATAAAATTTTTCAGGAACAGATATGAAAAAACAAAAACTGACCAAGAGGTCGAAAATCTTAATAATTATCCTTTTGCCGCTGCTCGCAGTAATTCTTTTGGCGTGCGTGGGGTACGCGAAGTACGGAAAAGCGATCGAGATAGCCTCGGCGGGAACGGCGGTTACGCTCGTAATTCTGCTCGTCTTGTTGCCCGTGCTTTTGGTAACTCTCGGCATAGTCGCTATGACGGGCAAAAAGGAAATACGGGTTGAAAGAACGAAAACCGTCGCGGGCGAAACGCCCGAAACGACGACGGGTTCGACTGCGGGTTCGACCGCGATTTCGGCGGCTTCGGAAACCTCATCGAAAGTCAAAAACACGTCTATAAGTCGATTTTCTCAACTTCCCGCAATAGACGCAAAGAGTCAGAGCCTTATGAGAAACGACTACGACGGGAACGCGACCTTAGAGGGAATATGCGAAGATTTCCGAAATTTCTCGGCGTATAAACTTAAACTGTATTACGATATTTCGGATATAAGACGGTTTATCTCGGGACTTGCGGTGTCTAAGGTTATCATACTTCAAGGTATGTCGGGAACGGGTAAAACCTCGCTCGCTTACGCGTTCGGAGAATACCTCTCGAACCCGTCCACCGTAATACCCGTACAGCCTATGTGGAAAGAGCGAACGGATCTTTTAGGCTATTTCAACGAGTTTACAAAGAGGTTCAACGAAACCGATTTGCTCGTGAAAATGTACGAAGCGTTGTACAGTAAAGACATATATATAACCGTACTTGACGAAATGAATATCGCGAGAATAGAGTATTATTTCGCGGAGTTCTTATCTCTTTTGGAACTTCCGAACGAAGAGGAAAGGTACATAACGGTTGTAAGCGACCAATGGAAAACCGACCCTAAGAAAATGAAGGAAGGCAAGATAAAGTTGCCGCCGAATATGTGGTTCATAGGAACGGCGAACAACGACGATTCCACCTTTTCGATTTCCGACAAGGTGTACGACAGGGCGATGATATTAAACCTCGACAGCAAGTGCGAATCGTTCAAAGCCCCGAAGACGGACGGCAAGAGAATAAGCGGCGAGTATTTCAAAAAACTTGCGGACAAAGCGAAGAAAGAATACGTAGTTACGGTGAGAAACGAAAAGAGACTGCAAGAGTTAGACAGGTATCTCATAGAACATTTCCGCATAACGTTCGGAAACCGAATAATGAAGCAAATAAGAACTTACGTTCCCGTATACGTTGCGTGCGGCGGGAAAGAGATAGAGGCGTTGGACGATATACTCGCGAAAAAAGTAATGAGAAAACTCGAAATGCAAAACCCCGTGTACGTAAAGAGGTCGGCGGACGACTTGTGCGTATTTTTGGACGAAACGTTCGGCGAAGACGCGATGCCCCTTTGCAAGGCTTACGTTGCGGGGCTTAAACGGAACGCGTAAAAGGAGCGTAGAATTATGCTTAAAAAATCGAAGATAATATACGTTATCGGAACGCTTATAGTAAGCGTCGTTTCGATGCTCGTCGTAATGCTTACGATGACGGCGAGCGGAACGGTCGTATCGAGCGGAATAAAACTGACCTTCGTATCGGGGTCGGCTGATTTTGAATACGACGGAACGGAGCATAGATTCGTCGAATGGAAACTGCTTAGCGGCGAACTCAAAAAAGGGCATAAAGCCGAAGTCACGGTAGGCGGTTGGAGAACGGAAGCGGGCGAAAGTCCGAATTTTATGTCCGTGAAAATCGTAAACGAAAAGGGCGCAGACGTGTCCGCGACTTATAATATCGAACTTCAAAGCGGAATTATAAAAGTAAAGAAACGCCCGATAACGCTCGCGAGCAAGGGGGCTAAGAAAGAATACGACGGAACGGCGATTTCCGAACCGACCGTAGAAATTACGGAAGGAAGTTTGGTCGAGGGGCATACGCTCAAAGCGACGGCTACGGGCAGCGTGACCGAGTACGGCTCGTGCGAAAACAAGTTCGACGCGACGATAAAAGCCGCGGACGGAACGGACGTAACGGCGAATTACGAGATAAAAAAGGAATACGGTAGACTTGAAATCACTAAAAAATCTCTCACAGTAATCAGCGGCTCGAACGAGAAGGTGTACGACGGAAAACCTTTGACGGAAAACTCGAAAGAGGTCAAGGGGGAACTTAAAGACGGGCATAAGGTCGTCTGCGAATTTTCCGAAGGGCTTACGGACGCGGGCGAAATCGACAACGAATTTACCTGCAAGGTGGTAGACGGCGACGGCAACGACGTGACCGACAGTTACGAAATATTGTGTAAATACGGCAAGTTGAAGGTGACGAAAAGACCTATTTCGGTTACGGCGAGTTCGGCGGAAAAAACTTATGACGGCGAGCCGCTTCGGTGCGACGAATTTAAAATCGACCCGTCTGACGCTCTTTTGGAAGGTCACGAGGCGGTCGTGACGATAGTCGGAAGCGACGAGGTTGCGGCAGGATCTTACGAAAACACGATTATATCGGTAGTAATAAAATGCGGCGACAAAACCGTCACGGATAACTACGATATTACGACCCGCGACGGTACGCTTATCATAAATAAAAGACAATTATCGGTTACGACGGGGTCTGCGGAGAAAAATTACGACGGCGAACCGCTTACAAACGGGGAAATGTCTGTGTCGGGGTCTTTCGCCGACGGAGAATATCTCGAATCATTTGAGACGACGGGTACGATTACCGACCCCGGAATGGTTGACAATACGTACGAAATAATCATAAAAAACGCGGAAGGCGAGACCGTAAACGGCAACTACGAAATAAGCGAAGATATGGGAATGCTTACGGTCGTCGGCAATACGGATAAGGAAACGGGCGGCGAACTCGATTCGTCGAGCGGCGGCTTGGGCGGCGGTGGCGGCGGCGACGAAAACGTAGTCGTAGCCGAAGTGCTTACGAACCGTTCGGACAGTTTTTTATATCTCAGATACTCGTCTTTCGGCGACTATACGGGAAAGGGTTGGAATACCGCCGAACCGCATAATAACGAAACGTTTTACACTCTCGGGGAAATTTTAAAAAGAAGCGGTTTATCGACTTATACCGCGACTATTAAGTCTTATAGCAACTATTTTCTTACGTATTATCCCTTGCAGGGAACGGATCATTTGTTTCAATGGAGCGACGTCGAATTTACGGGTGATTTAACTAGTCCTTATTCGTTCGATTACGTTATGTTCGACTACCTCAAAGACGCGGCGAAAATCGAAGAGTATAAGAAAAACACGATAGACCCGAATTGGGATAACGAATACGCCGACTACGTTCGGAGAAATTATCTGAACGTACCCGCTTCCACGAAAGCCGAACTTCTTAAAATAATCGAAAGAGAGGGGCTTTCGGCAGACGATATTCCGAAATTCGTCGACTACGTGAGAAACGCCGCGACTTATAACCTCGATTACGACTTAGCGATGGACAACGAAGACGATTGCGTAATCGCCTTTTTGGAAAAGTACAAAGAGGGCGTTTGCAGACATTACGCTTCGGCGGGAGTACTGCTTTTAAGAACTCTCGGAATACCCGCGAGATATACGATAGGTTACGTCGGCGACGTGAAAAAGAACGAGTGGTCTGAGGTTACGGGAGACAGAGGTCACGCTTGGGTCGAAATGTACGTAAAGAGTTTCGGTTGGGTTATCCTCGACGTTACGGGCGGTTCGGGAGGTCCAAGCGGCGGTTCGGGTGGAGGCGGCTCGGGTGGTTCCGGCGGCGGTTCGGGCGAGGACGACGGCAAAAAAACGGTAGAGGTACAACCCGTTTACGAAGAAATGAAGTACGACGGGCGTACTACGTTGAAACCGTGCGGCATGGTCGTCGGCTTTGAAGAATACGAAAAACGCGGCTATACCTATACGGCGGCCGTTACGGGAAGTCAGTTCGAGGTCGGCTTGGGCGAAAGCGAGATAATAGATTTTACTATATTCGACGATAGCGGCAAGGAAGTAACGGACGAATTTTCCGTTACCTATAAAAGGGGTAAATTACACGTTTACGCCGTGGAAATAACGATAACGAGCGAAACTCTCGAAAAGACTTACGACGGTAAACCCCTTTCAGGCGACGGCTTGCCTACGATTATAGGAAGTCTGTTCGTCGGACACGAACTGACGAACGTAAAGCGTTTGTACGAAAGACGCGAAGCGGGCGTGACGAAAAACGCGTTCGAGTTCTCGATTACCGACGAAAACGGCGACGACGCCTCGGTAAACTACAAGATAAATTACGAGTGGGGCGAATTGAGGGTAAACGCGAAAGAAATAACGATTACCGCCGCAAACGCGAGCAAAGTATACGACGGTACGGCTCTTACTGCCGACGGTTACGAGGTAGAGGGCGAACTTTTGGAAGGACACGTAATAGCGGAAGTCGAAATCGAGGGCGAACAGATCGAAATCGGCAAGAGCGATAACAGAATTAAAAAAGTTGTCATTTTGGACGAAAACGGCGAAGACGTAACGAAAAACTACGCTATTAAATGCGTGAACGGAAAACTCGTAGTTAAAAAGTGAGTTAAAGGGTAGAGACTATGTTGTATGAAAAGTACAGAAACAAGGTGAGAAAAAGACTGCTTGTATGGGCGGCGATTGTAAAGTATAAGTGGTTTATAATCGGCGTTTTGGCTCTTATTACCCTTCTTTCGGGTTCGTACTGCGGCTTGAAAGGGGCGATAATAGGCGAAAGCAAATACCCGACCGAAATAGTATACGGGGAGAATTTCGAGTATTCGGCAAGTTCGATATTTTCCGCCGTCCGTTACGAATATGCGAAAAAAGGCGACGGAAAATGGACGGAAGAAAAGCCGATACTCGTCGGAGATTATCAGGTTCGAGCCGTCTCTTCGAGGGTTTTCGGCAAGGAAAATTACGGAAAAGTCAGAACTTTCAGCATAAAGCCTTTCGAGACGACCGTCAGAATAAACGGCGACGAGTTGCAGTACGGCGACAACCCCGTTCCCGTGTCCGAACTTCGTTACGGCGACAGAATATGGAATTATAAACTGAGCGTTGAAGAAGCGGGGCTGAAAAAAATAAACGTAGATTTAGAGAACGGCTCGGTGAAAATCACGGGCAAAAACGGCGAGGACAGAACCTCTCAGTACGTTATTAAAACCGAGGGCAAGCAAATGTCTTTGGTAAAGAGAAAACTCACCGTCAACGTTCTCGACAAGGAAGTCGTTTACGACGGAACGGAACAGTCTTTTTCCGACTACGAACTCGGCGACGACACTACCTTTGCATACGACGACAGACCCGTGACGGAGATAGTCACTAAGGCGACCGATGTGTGCGAAAATACGCCGATAGACTTAAAACTCAAAATATTCAACGCGTCGGGCGAGGAAGTTACCGACTTTTACGACTTGCAGGTCAACAAGGGCAATCTCACGATAAAAAAACGAGAAATAGAAATTACGGGCAAAGACTTCGAGGAAACTTACGACGGCAAGCCGCATACTTTCGGGGAATTCGATTTAAGCGAAAAAACGCCCCTCGCGGACGGACAGGAAATAACCGTCGCCGCCGCGTCCTCGTTTACGGTCGTCGGCGAGTATGAAAACGACCTTACCGCGACGATAAAAGACGAAAACAACGTTGACGTAAGCAAGAATTACAGCGTTACCGTTTTCCCCGGCAGCGTTACCATAAACAAAAGGGAACTGAAAGTAGTAACGGATTCCGATACGTTTACATACGACGGGGAGGCTCACTCCGTCGAGGGCTTTACGATTGTAGAGCCGACCTCGCTCGCGGAAGGGCAGGAGTTCGTCGCGAGCGGTTACGGACGGTTTACTCACGCGGGCGAGTATGAAAACGAAATAACTTTCGACGTAACGAGTACGGAAAACTCGGAAACGGTTTCGACGAAGAAGAATTACGAAATTACCGTTACTGCGGGAACGGTCGCGATAAACAAGCGAGACCTCTATTACGAGACGGGTTCGGGCGAATGGGTTTACGACGGTGAAGAGCATTTTAACGTAAACATAGAGAACGTTTCGGGGGTTGTCGCATCGGAGCATTTCGAGGGTGAAAATAGTAATTTCCCGAAGATAACTGACGTCGGAGAAGTTCAGAATACGCTCGATTTAAAGATATATCACGGGGCTTTTGAAGTTACGAAAAACTACAACGCGATTCCGACTTTCGGAACGCTTAAAGTCACGCCCCGTTCGATAAAGGTGTTGACTTCCTCTGCGGAAAAGGTATACGACGGAACGCCGCTTACGGCTAAGTCGTACTCTTTCGTAAACGGTACGACGGTCGGCGGGCAAAATCTCGAAGTGGAGTACGTAAATTCGCAAACGAACGCGGGAACGACGAAAAACGCTATCAACCCCGACACTATGAAAATTATTGACAGTATCGGTGGCGAAAAGACCAAAAACTATTCCGTTGCCGTCGAATACGGCGACCTTACGGTTACGCCTCGCCCCGTAAACTTCGTCACGGGAAGCGGCGAAAAGTATTACGACGGACTTGCTTTTAGTCTCAAAGAAATACAGGTGTCCGACGGTACGCCGCTCGTCGAGGGACATACGGTCGCTTCTTCCGAGGTCGATTATTTCGGCGAACTTACAGACGCGGGAAGTATCGAAAACAGCGGCAAAATAAAAAGCGTTACCATTAAAGACGGGAGCGGCAAGGACGTGTCGAAAAACTACGCCGTCGGCAGACTTTTATTCGGAACGCTCACCGTAAAACCGAGACCGATTACCATAAAAACGGGTGCAGCCTCGTGGACTTATGACGACGGCTATCATTCTTTCGTAAACGCCGAGGAAATAAGTCTCGGAGGAGGGCTTAAAGGCGACCCGCTTGTAGGCGGGCATAGAGCGGTTGCGGAACAGAATAACAGTACGACGGTAATAGATGCGGGAACTTACACAAACTACGTGGAATTCAGAATCGAAGATTCCGAGAGCTATGCCGACGTTACGAACAATTACAATATAAAGTACCTGTTCGGAACGCTGACGATAGATAAAAAACCGTTGAAAATCGTAACTTATTCGGCTGAAAAAACCTACGACGGTATGCCGATAACGTTCGACGACGCGACCAAAGAATGGAAAGCGGAACATGGCGAAGAAGAATACTACGTAGACGGCTCGTCCGTCGTAGAGGGGCATAGCGTAGAAGTTTACGGGTATAATACGCCTATAAGTTACAGAGATAACGGACATAAAAATACCGCTACGGTGAAAGTATATAAAACCGTAGACGGCGGCGTGAGCGATAAAACGGCGAATTACGATATAACGACGGAAGAGGGCTTACTCGTCGTGAATCGGTTGGTAATTACTTATTCTACATATAGAAGCGAAAAAATCTTCGACGGAGAAATTCTCACGGGCGATTGGTCGTGCGAGGCTTTTTACGGCGATAGTACGAAGAGAAGTCACGGCGTGACGGAAAATCTCGACTACACCCTTTCGTCGGGTCTGTTACGCAGGTTTACGTTGAAATTCTCGTCGATTTTATATATGGGCGGCGCGGATAACAAAATTATCGACTATACCGTAACGGACGATGCGGGAAATTCGCTTCCGTCAACCGACTATCTGTTTAAACTAAAAAGCGGCGGTAGTTTATGGGTAAATTATAGAAATATTACCGTAAAAACGAACGGCGTTAACCGTAAATACGACGGTACCGCGTTTTCCGTGGAAGGTTATACATATACGGATAACGCGAGCGATTATAACACGGGACTTATCGTAAGCCCCGAAGCGGGAAAGAGAAAACACAATATCGAAGTTAAGTTCAAGTCGTTCAGAAACGTTGCGGACTCGGGCGAAAATATGCCGCTCGAAGTTTTAATTACGCGTGACGGAGACGGTTTGGACCTTACGAAAGGCTATCTTATAAACTACGATTGCGGCGAGATAGAAATAACTAAACGCGGCGTTACGTTCGTTACGGGCAGCGGCGAATGGCTTTACGACGGCGTAAGTCATTTCAACAGAACGTATACCGTTAAGAGCGGTTGCGACGGAGTCGTCAAAACTCACGTTACAAGAGTAAATTCAAACGTAAAGACCGTGAGAATACCGTCCTTAAATATCGTAGATAACGAATTTTCGATAGAGATATACGACGAAAACGGCAAAGTCGTATCGGAAAACTACGATATAGATTACGAATACGGCAAATTAAAAGTAAACGGATATATTCTGAAAATTCACACGGGTTCGGACTACAAATACTACAACGGCAAACCGCTTACTTACGATTTTTGGAGACTTGTCGAAGTCGTAAATTGCGGAATGAGCGAGGATATAGATATAGACGAGTTCCCCGAGAATATAAAAATCGTCGTCGAAGTTTACGGTTCTATAACCGACGTCGGAACGGAGCCTAATTCGGCTCAGGCTGTCGTCATTGAAAAATATATTGCAGACGGAGAGACGAGATACAAACTCGCCGCAGGGTATTATCCCGAAATAACGGCGGGCGAACTTAAAATACTCGCCGACGACGGTTCGGGCGGAACGGGCGGTTCGGGCGGCTCTAAGATACCGGGCGGTACTTTGGACGACAGCGGAAAAATCGAAGGCGGCGGCAACCCGAGCCAAGGTTCGACAAGTAGCGGCGGGGCTAAAAAGGTTGCCCTCGAAGTAAAATCGGGAGCGGACGGAACCGCGTATTTCAGATATATGTCTTTCGGAGACTACGACGGTAAGGGGTGGTCGAAAGCCTCGCAGTACGGGCAACTCATAGAGGGACGGTACAGTTATAACTACCTCGCTTCTTACGCTTTGCAGAATCTCGGATATTCCGCGACGAACGCCGAAATAAAATCGTATTCGAACTATATGCTTCCGTATTTCACGGTCGCGGGTCTCGGCGATTACGTTATTCAGTCGAGCGATACCGTATACGACGGAACTATACCTGCCGAATACACGCTCGGATATATCCCGTTCGATTATCTGACGAGTAAGTCCGATTTGGCGAAATTTTCGACATATCTTCCCGACAATCTCGTAGATTACGAGTCGGAATATCGTTCGTTCGTATACAAAAACTACCTTTCCGTGCCGACTAAAACGAGGGCATACCTCGAATCGGTAATAGAAAAAGAGGGTTTCGTTGCGGCGGAAGATAAGTATCGCGACGTTTTAAGGGTCGCCAAATACGTTCAGAGCGTTGCGAAGTATAACGCGAATTACGACCCGATGATGAATTATGAACGCGATATAGTAATCGCCTTTATGAGAGATTATAAAGAGGGTATTTGTCAGCATTATGCCTCGGCGGCGACCTTGCTTTTCAGAACGCTCGGCATTCCAGCGAGATATACTATCGGTTACGCGGGCGAAACGAAGAGCAACGAATGGACGGAAATTGTCGTTCAGAACGCCCACGCATGGGTCGAAATCTATGTGGACGGCTTCGGTTGGGTATCTATCGAAGTTACGGGCGGCGGCGTAGGCGGCGGAACGGGCGGCTCGGGAAGTTCGGGCGGCAACGGCGGCGGTAGCGGCGAAATCGACGACGGCTCGGGCGGCGGCGGAAGCGGAGAAACAGGCGGAGGCGGCGAAGGCGAAAGTAAAAAAATAATCGTAAAACCCGTGGACGTCGATAAAGCGTACGACGGAACGCCTCTTTACGCTCTAAACGAAATCGAGGAAAACGCCGCGATTAAGAAACTTTTAGAACAAGGATACGTTTACGAGGTTGTCGTTTCGGGAAGTCGGACGGAACGCGGCGAATCTGAGTCCGTCATAGAGGAGTTCAGACTTTTGGACAAAAACGGCAAGGACGTGACCGCGGACTTCGAGATAATCTACAAAAACGGCAAAATAAAGATTACGAATACGCAAATAATCGTCAATTTGTATAAAATAACGAAGTATTACGACGGAACGCCGCTTAGTTACGACGAGGACGACTATTGGGTCGAAGATTTGCCGTCGGGGTATAAGTTGGAGTTGAAATTGTCGGGCAGTATAACCGAGGTCGGAACGTTCGATATAGAAAAGTTGTATGAGTTGCCCGTAAAAGTTATCGACGAAAACGGCAACGACGTAACGGCGAATTACTACGTTAAATTCGTGGGCGAAGGGCTTACCGTTATGAAGAATAAAATCATGGTAGTTACGAACAGTGTGGAAAAGGCTTACGACGGAAAGGCGTTATCTTCACCGATTGCTTGGGTAGGTCTAGGAAAACTCGTAGACGGACATATAATTCAGATTGTCGAAACGAGCGTCAGCGAGATAACGGAAAAAGGCGAAATCGAAAACAGATTGAAGGTAAAAATCGTAGACGAAAACGGCGAAGACGTAACGGAAAATTACGAAATAACCTATCAAAACGGCAAGCTTACCGTGAATTAGTCCGACGGAAAAAATATTTTGCTTTTTCTTGACTTGAAGGGCGGTTTTGTGATAAGATAAAAATCATCAATCGGAACGTTTTTTGTCCGACTTAAAAAGGAGAAATTTTGAAACTTACTTTCAGATGGTATGGGGAAAAGGACTGTATTCCCCTTAACTACATAAAACAGATTCAGGGAATGTCGGGCGTAGTCACCGCCGTTTACGACATTCCCGTCGGCGAAGTGTGGAGCGTTTCCGCTTTGGAAAAATTGAAAACGCTCGCAAACGGCGCGGGATTAAGTATGGAAGTTATCGAGAGTATTCCCGTTCACGAGGATATAAAACTCGGTAAGCCTACAAGGGATAAACTCATCGCAAACTACGCCGAAAACATCAGAAATTGCGGAAAAGTCGGCGTAAAGTGCGTTTGTTACAACTTTATGCCCGTGTTCGATTGGTTCAGAACGAACCTCTATTTCAAACACGCCGACGGCTCTACCTCTCTTTCTTATTCGGAAGAGGACTTCAAAAAACTCGACAAGCACAATTTGCGGCTTCCCGGTTGGGACGAAAGTTATACCTCGGAGCAGTTGAACGGACTTTTGAAAGAGTACGAGGGAATGACTCACGAAAAATTGTTCGACAACCTCGTATACTTCCTTAACGGAATTATGCCCGCGTGCGAGGAGACGGGTATAAATATGGCTATCCACCCCGACGATCCGCCGTGGGATATTTTCGGGCTGCCGAGAATAGTCGGCAGGGAAGAGGACTACGACAGGCTTTTCAAAGCCGTTCCGAATAAGCATAACGGAATTACTTTCTGCACGGGTTCGCTCGGAGCGGGCAGGTTCAACGACCTTCCGAAAATGGCGGCGAAATACGCCGACCGTATATATTTCGCTCACCTTCGTCAGTTGAAGTTCACGAGCGATACCGATTTTTACGAAAACGGGCATCAGACGAGCGAAGGTAACGTCGATATTTATTCGATTGTCAAGGCTCTCGTAGAAAACGGTTTCGACGGATATTTACGCCCCGATCACGGCAGAAATATTTGGGGCGAGGACGCCAAACCGGGGTACGGCCTCTATGACAGGGCGCTCGGCGCGGCTTATCTGCAAGGCGTATTCGAAGCGGTAGAAAAGGATTTGAAGGAGAAAAAATGAAAGCGATATTTTTAGGCGACAGCATAACCGAAGCGGTGGGAGCGTCGTCGGTAGAGAACGGATACGTAAACAAAACGGCTGAAATTTGCAAAATCGAAGTCAAGAACTTCGGAGTGTCGGGTACTCGTATAGCGAGACAGTCTTTGCCGAGCGAATACATTCTGTTTGATTACGACTTTCAGATGAGAGCGGAAGTTATGGATAAGGACGCCGACAAGGTGTTTGTATTTGGCGGCACCAACGATTACGGGCACGGCGACGCGAAAATCGGAGACGAGAACGACGACTGTCCGTATACTTTCAACGGCGGGCTGAACAATCTTATGAAAAGACTTATCGGAACTTACGGAAAAGAGAAGATTTGCTTTATTCTGCCGATGCGAAGATTTCAGGAAGAAGATTTGTTCGGTCAGGGACACAGAAAAGAGCCGACTTTAAACCTTAAAGGCTACGTCGATATTATCAGGTCGAAATGCGAAAAAGCGGGCGTAGATTATATCGATTTATACCGAGACGGACTTCCGAAGCCGCTTACCGATAAGGGCGACGAATATACGATCGACGGGCTTCACCCGAACGACAAAGGGCATTTATATATTGCCGAAAGAATAAAAGAATATCTCGAAAGAGAGTAAAGGAGTAAAATATGAATTTACCGTTTTCAATAGATTTAGGCGGCAAGACCGTCGCCATAACGGGGGCGGGCGGAATAATCTGCGGAGAGTTCGCCAAGGCTTTGGGACTTTGCGGAGCGAACGTTGCCCTGTTGGATATCAACTACGACGCGGCTGAAAAAATCGCGAACGAGATAGGCGAAAACGCCATTGCGATTCGCTGCAACTGTCTTGACAAAGAAAGCATAAAGTCCGCCTATAACACGATTATCGAGGCTTTCGGCGGCGTCGATATACTCATAAACGGAGCGGGCGGCAACAACCCGAAAGCGACTTGTGACAACGAGTATATGTACCCCGACACGACGGGGATTAAGGACTTTTTCGCTTTGGACGAGAGCGGACTCAAATTTGTTTTCGACCTCAACATTACTTCGGCGTTTTTGGTAACTCAGGTGTTCGCCGAAGGAATGGTGAAAAAGGGCGGCAACATTATCAACATCTCGTCGATGAACGCTTACAGACCGCTCACGAAAATCCCCGCTTATTCTGCGGCTAAGGCAGGTATATCCAACTTCACGCAGTGGCTCGCGGTGCATTTCGCGCCCTGCAATATCCGCTGTAACGCGATTGCTCCCGGTTTCTTCGTGACTAATCAGAACAGAGGACTTTTATACAACGAGGACGGTACGCCGACGGCGAGAACGGGCAAGATACTCGCCGCTACCCCTATGAGAAAGTTCGGCGAGATAAGCGACCTTATAGGTTGTTTATTGTGGCTTTGCGACGACGGGGCGAGCGGCTTCGTCACGGGTACGGTCATTCCCGTGGACGGCGGTTTCTCGGCTTATTCGGGAGTATAAAATCTTCCGTAGGTAATAATGGACGACAAAAATAACTTGCTTCGCGGGTATCTCGATAACCTTGTAAATAAGCAAAATCTGAACTTTCTCGACGTCGTCGTAAACAGGGACGGCGAGAGAATTTTCGATTACGGCGGCGGCTTCGATAAGTCGGACAAGAAGAGATATTTCGTCTTTTCGTGTACGAAACCTATCGTTTCGGCGTGTATTCTGAAACTTGTCGAAGAGGGAAAATTATGCGTTGAAACGCCCGTTTCAAAGTATCTCCCCGCGTTTTCCGACGCTTTTGTTATAGAAAAAGGCGCTAAAAGAAGGGCGGGCGAAATAAAAATCAAGCATCTTTTAACTATGACTTCGGGGCTTTCTTACGATTACGATACCGAGCCTTTTCGGGAAGTTCTCGCCGCTACGGGCGGCAAGGCTTCGACTGCGGAAATTTGCAACGCTTTCGTAAAAACGCCGTTGCTTTTTAACTCGGGCGAGAGGTTTTATTACGGACTGTCCTTCGACGTTCTCGGGCCGGTTATCGAAAAAATTACGGAAACGCCTTTGGACGAATACGTGAAAAAGACGATTTTCGAGCCTTTGGGAATGTTCGATTCTGGGTTTACGAGAGGAGACGGCGAAGCCGAAAATTTAAAAGACCTTTACGCGAAAACCGCTGACGGAAAAACCGTAAAAGTTAAAAACGCAAACGGACTTGTGTTTACGCCGAATTATTTAAGCGGCGGGGCGGGCGTGGTCAGTACGACCGAAGATTATATGAAGTTTGCGGACTGTCTTACAAGAGGCGGCATAGCCGCGAACGGTTACAGACTGCTTAAAGAGGCGAGCGTTAAAGATATGGCGAAAAATCACGTCGGGGAAATTTCCGTGAATAACGGGTTCACCTGCGTGCAGGGCGACGATTACGCCTACGGTTACGGCGTGAGAACGAGAATTAAACCCGCGAGATTCGGGCTTCCCGTCGGCGAGTTCGGTTGGGACGGAGCGGCGGGGTCGTATTTTATGTGCGATCTAAAAAACCGCGTGACCGTTTTCGTCGGTATGTGTCTTATGAATTGGCCCGCAACTTTTAAGGGCGAACATTTAAAAATAGTAGAAAAGATTTACGAAAATCTCGGAATTTCAAAAAATTGAAGAGGGAATAGTTTAAAATGAAAAATATATATATCGTCGGAAGCATAAATACCGACCTTGTAATAACGACGCCTTATATGCCGAAAGCGGGCGAGACTTTAACGGGTAGCGGCTTTTTCGTCGCGAGAGGCGGCAAAGGAGCGAATCAGGCGGTCGCCGCGGCGAGACTCGGCGGCAAGGTCGTTATGTGCGGCTTAGTGGGCGACGACGATTTCGGGAAGTCTGCCGTCAAGGCGTTTACGGAAGTCGGAATCGACGTCTCGCATATAAGGGCAGTTTCGGGCGTTCCGTCGGGAACTGCCGTTATAATAATCGAGAACGGCGATAACCGCATAATACTCGACAAGGGAGCGAACGCCGAATTGTCCGAAAAGGATATCGACGAGGCTTTAAAGAACGCCAAGGCGGGCGATATATATCTCACTCAACTCGAAAATCCGATAGAAATTATAGGTTACGGCTTGAAAAAGGCGAGAGAAAAGGGCATGTACGTTATTCTGAACCCCGCTCCCGCGAACAAGGGTATAGTTCCGTACCTCAAATATTGCGATTTGGTCACGCCGAACGAGACGGAGACGGAAATTATGGGCGGCAAGGAGTTTTTGTTGTCGCAGGTTCCGACTTTGCTTGTGACTTTGGGCGGCAACGGCTTCGAGATTACCGATAAAAACGGGTCGAAGCATTACGATTGCATAAAGATAAAACCCGTAGACACGACGGCGGCGGGAGACACTCTTTGCGGCGGACTTGCGGCTATGTTGGCGAAAGGAAAAACGCTTGAAGAAAGTTCGATTTTCGGAAGCAAGGCGGCGAGCATAGCGTGTACGAGAAAGGGAGCCCGACCGTCCATACCGACGCTTACGGAAGTCGAAAATTACTGAAAAAATTGATTTATATAACTTGAAAAAGATGCCTGACGACTTGGGCATCTTTTTTCGTTTGGCATATCATACGGTTTGTTTTTTCGAGAAGCATTTTTAAGAGTTCTTTTGGGTTCTGTCCTCTGTGTTTGTTTATTTTCGGGACGTCGAGGCGCCGTCCCCTACGGCTGTATTTCAACTTGCCGAAAGGTAAATTTCGTCGCCATTGGCGATTTCACTTGCCGAGAGGTAAATTTCACTTTGCGAAGCAAAATATCACTCTTGTTTCGGGACGCATTTTTCTAGAAAATGCAAGCATTTTTAAGAGTTCTTTTGGGCGCCGTCCCCTACGGTTTTTTTCGGGACGTCGAGGCGCCGTCCCCTACGGTTGTTTCTATTTTTGCCGCCTTTTTCTTAAAAATTCAAGCCTTTTTAAAAGTTCTTTGGGTTGCCATTCCCTACGGCTATTTATGTTTCAGGACTTCAAATACGGCAATCCCCCGATTGGTCGTTATATCGAATATAAGTTTTTTAGAAAATTTTCGACTTATCAATACCAAATAAAAAATCGGTTTAATCGACTTATATAGAGGTTTATTGATAATATTATATTATCGTAGGGGACGGCGCCTCGACGTCCCGTTTCGTCTGTCTATTGTTTATAATTTATTACATGCCGAAACGCAAAAATTGAATTTCGCTTTTCGGGGCGTTATTTTATCTGCGGCGGATAAAGTTTACGCAGTCGGCGGGAAGGTAGGAAATGTATTCGGACGGCTTCCTTATGTAGAGATTGCCCGAGTAGTTTTTGTACGCTTGAAACGTTATAGCGAGTTTTTCTTTCGCCCTCGTCAACGCAACGTAGAAAACTCGTCTTTCTTCCGTCTCGTTGCCACTCGAAACCGCGCCGTAAGACGGAAATTCGTTTTCTCCTACTCCGGCCAAAATCACCTCTTTAAATTCGCAACCTTTCGATTGATGTACTGTGATAAGCGGTACCTTTTTAAACTTTTTACATATTACGTCCATCTGACTTCCCGATAGCGATACGTCGTCCAAAAATGCTTTTAACGAACTTATAGGCTCGCTTTTGCTTGAATAATTCTTCAACGTTCTGTATATATCGTTGATTGATTCTTTGTCGCTCGGCGATAATTTTTCACTTGCGATAGGCAGCGAATTTCCTATTTCGCGAAACAGAGACAGATAGTCGAAATTCATAGCGAGCGACTTCATTACGCGTATTTCGTCGTACAGGTCTTTGAACACAGGGGCGTATTTTTCGGTTACGGAAATTCTCGTACTCTCGGTCGCTTTCAGAAATTTTTTGATAAGTATTTCGAGTATTCCTTTCGTCGCCGACACGTCCGAAAAGGCGTCGTGAGCGCGCTTATTTACTATTCCGAATCTGTCGCAAAGAGTGGACAATTTGTAGTCGGGCGTTTGCGGATTGAAAAGTCGTATTATCTTTAACGTGTCGTAGCTGTAGACGAAATTGCCGTTTACGCCGTTTTCGATCAGTTGCCTTTTCAGCATAAGGTCGTCGAACGAAGAACTGTTGTGTCCGACGAGTACGCACCCGTCCGCAAAATTCGCGAAATCTTTGAGGACGATTTTCGCCCCTTCGCCGCCGTGAGCCTTAATATAACTAAGGTCGTAGCCGTGAACGGACAGGGCGGTCGCGGAAATCTCCGTATTCGGAATTATAAAGCGGTTGAATTCTTCTTTTTCCCCGTTTTCGCCGACTTTCATTGCGGAAATTTGTATCGCCTCGTCCTTTTCGACGTCAAGCCCCGTGGTTTCTAAGTCGTAAACTACGACTTTACCCGACTTGTACGCACGAAGAAGCGGAGCGAAATAATCGCCGTAATTATAGGCGTATTCGCTTAAAAACTGTCCTATGGAAACGCCTGCGGAAGAGTAGTCGTTGAGGGCGTTAAGCACGGGAACGGTAACGCTTTTAACTTGCTTTTTCGCAAGTCTTATCATAGACGGTTGGTCGTCGGGGTTTACGATTAGCCTTAAAAAGGACAACGCGTCTTTAACCGCGGGCTTTTTGTAAAATTGAAAATGCTTGTCGGCGGTGAAAAACGATATTCTTTCGTCTTCGGGCGTTTCGGCGTTTATGGCTTGAAACTGAGCGTAAAGTTCGCCGATATACCTGTTCGAGCGAGCCATTACGCATATATCCGACTTCTCGCCGTCGTATGATTTTATACGCTCGAAAATTTCTCTCGCTTCGCCATCTATGCCTTCGCAGGCTACGACGTCGATTTTTTCTTCACCCTCTATATCGTCGTTTAAAAGGGGAATGTTCGCCCCGAAGGCTTCGTTTAAAAAATACGACGAGGCATAAGTTAAAAGTTTCGACGAACGCTTGTTGCCGTCGAGCGTAATTTCGAGTACGTTGCGACAGTTTTTGAAATCTTTGATAATCTCGAACGGTTTCGAGCCTCTCCAACCGTAAATCGTCTGGTATACGTCGCCGCACATCATAATCTGATTTTTGCCGAAAAAAGACTTTATAACTTCGTACTCGGCAATGCTCGTGTCTTGCATTTCGTCCACGATAATCAACTTATAGGCGGGCTTTTTGAAGTTGTTGTCCGCCGTAATCTCTCGGGAGAGGAATATTAAATCGTCGAAATCGACAAGCGACGACGCGTCTAACGCCGCCCTGTATCTCAGCATAAATTCCGTGCCGTTGCTTTTCAAAAAGTCCTTGAAACTTTCGTCCGAGTATTTAGCCGAGCCTTTTTTGACTACGAAATACTCCGAAAAGGCTTTGTCAGAGTCGAGAAGTCTCTTTATTGCTTCAAAGTAACCTCCGTTTGCGAAAAATGAGTAGCCAAGACGAAATCTCTCGTGTTTTATCGCCGAGACAATCGAAACGAGTTGTTTGTTCAAAAGGGGCGGTACGCCGTCGGCGGTTTTGTAATCGCCTTTGGCGATAAAATATCCGAGCGTTTCCCGTATGAGTTCGCCCGCGTCCACTTCGTCCGCTATCTGTTTTTCCGAAAAACGCCCTGTTTCTCTGCCGTATTCGAGCATGAGCCGATAGCAAAAACCGTGAATAGTGAACACGTCGGGGCGAAAATTCTTGCAGTATTTCGCAACGTCGCTTTTCAATTCATCCGCGGCTTTTACGGTGAAAGTAAGACATAAAATTTCGTCCTCGGTATAACCCCGCCTTTCCGCTTCGGCGATTTTTTGGGCGACGGTATAGGTTTTTCCCGTTCCCGCCCTCGCGAGAAGAAGTATATCCTTATTGAATTCGTTTACGGCAAGAGCCTGTTTTTCGGTCAACATACAAGTGTATTTTAGCACTTTTACCATATAATTTCAAGTGTTTTTATATTATTCTACCATAATAATGCATATTCTACTCGCAGTAGACATTAAGATCCGATTTTCTACGGCGTTAAACCGTTTCGTGTAACAAAAAAAGGCAACAATAGACAACAAAGCGGGGTTAAACGTGGTATAGTGGGTGTGTTGAAAAAAAATCTTAGGAGAATTCTTATGAGTAAATTTATTTTGAGTTGCGAGACCACGGCGGACCTTACCGCCGAAAGATTTGCGGAGAGAAAGGTAAACATTGTCGTATCGCATTTCTTCGTGAACAATACCGAATACGCCGACGATTTTGGCAAGACCATGCCCCATAAAAAACTGTACGAAGAGATGGATAAAGGGGCGAAGACGAGTACGAGTCAGGTTACTTCGGAAGAATACGTTAAGAATTTTACGCCGCTGCTCGAGGAAGGTTACGATATCGTTCATATAACCCTTTCGTCGGGATTGTCGGGTACTTATCAGTCGGCGTTGATTGCAAAAAAAGAACTCGAAGAGAAGTTTGCGGACAGAAAGATTTATATTATCGACTCGCTCGGGGCTTCGTCGGGCTACGGACTTTTAGTCGAGCAGGCGGCAGATTACAGAGACGCGGGGCATACCGCCGAGGAAACCGCAAAGTATGCGGACGAACTTAAAGACAGAATATCGTACCTTTTCTTCTCGACCGACTTATCCGCTTACATAAGGGGCGGCAGAGTTTCGGCGGCTTCGGGAATTATAGGAACACTCCTTCACGTTTGCCCGTTGCTTCACGCGGATAACGAAGGTAAACTTATAGTAATCAAAAAACTTATCGGTAAGAAGAGGGCGACTGCGGAACTTATCAAATTGATGCTCGAACACGTTTTAGGCGGCGAGGATTACGACGGCAGATGTTATCTTAGCAATTCCGACTGCATAGACGACGCGAATTACGTTGTCGGCGAATTGGAAAAGACCTTCCCGAAACTGAAAGGAAAATGCGAGATTTACGATATCGGCGCGACTATCGGTTGTCATACGGGTCGTGGAACTGTTGCGGTATTCTTTGTCGGTAAAGAAAGGGCGTAAAATAGGATAAATTATCCCTAAAAAAAGCGTTCGCGAGTTTTTTTGACGGGGTAAAAGATATGGAAAAATACGGTAGGTTATTTTCGACAAAATTCGTAAGTAAACCGTAAAAAATGTTGACAACTTTTTCTGAATTGTGGATAACTGCCTGTTTTGGGGGAAGTTATCCACATTTATCCACAAAATTGAAAGTTGTGAACATAAACGTGTGTTTTTTGATTGCGGGACGCCGAGGTCGTCGTCCCCTACGATTTATCTTATATTGCGGTACGCCGAGGTCGTCGTCCCCTACGATTTATCTTATATTGCGAGACGCCGAGGTCGTCGTCCCCTACGATTTATCTTATATTGCGGGACGCCGAGGGCGTCGTCCCCTACGATTTATCTTACATTGCGGAACGCCGAGGACGTCGTCCACTACGATTTTTATATGGCGTCCTGAAAAGCAATGCTGAATTATACGAGTTTTCGTTTTTACAACCCTTTTGTCACGACAAGTCGTGACATCTCCCCTTGCTCAGGGGAGACTTTGTAAGAGTTATTTATCAGAATTAAAAACGAGATTTTATCCGTCGGATAAAATCTCGTTTTATATTAAGACGTTTTGATTGACGATTACTTTTTATTGCGTTTTCTGAGTTCTATAACCGACATAAGGCTTCTCAGCCTTATCGTCACCGCGCCCGAGTTCGATATTTCGTCGATTTTTATCTGCGTGTAAAGCCGTCCCGACTTCTCGACGGTCGCTCGCACTTCGTCCGTCGTTACAGCGTCTACTCCGCAACCGAACGAAACGAGTTGAACGAGATGCGCATTCAGTTCTTCGGGACTTTCCGCGACGAATTTCGCCGCATTGTACATTCTCGCGTGATACGTCCATTGATTTCTGACTTTCGTAGGCAGTTTGCCGTCGTTCGGTCTTATGGCGTCCTCGCTTATTATGGTCGCTCCGAGCCTTGCGATAAGTTCGTGTATTCCGTGGTTTATTTCGGGGTCGACGTGGTACGGTCTGCCTGCTAAAACGATTACGGGTTCGCCGCTTTTTTTAGCGTTTTCTATCAGTCCGTCAGCCTTAAAGCGTATTGCGTTAATATAGTCGTGATACTCGTTAAACGCCTTATAGGCGGCTTTCTTTACATTGCTCGGCGTAATTTTCGCATTGCTCCCGAAATGATTTTTGAGTATCGGGGTAATTCGCTTTATAAACTGCGACGGGTTCGCAACGCTTACGAAGTCGCATATAAAGTCTACGTTTTTAATATCGGGAACGTTTTTTAAAATAACTTGCGGATAGTACGCCACGACGGGGCAGTTGAAGTGGTCGTCGCCTTGCCCCTCGTCTACGTTGTAGGTCATATCGGGGTAAAAAATTGCGTCTGCCTTTTCGTTTATCAGCGTTTCGATATGTCCGTGAACGAGTTTCGCGGGGTAACATACCGTGTCGGACGGTATGGTGTATTGACCGATTTCGTAAATTTTTCTGTCCGAAAAAGGCGAAGTCATCGCATTGAATCCGAGTTCGGTGAAAAACTTGCTCCAAAAGGGCAACAACTCGTACATATTTAGAGCGAGCGGAAGTCCTACGTTAATTTTGTCCAATCTCCTCTCGGTGTTTACATACTTCGACAGCAGTTTGATCTTGTACGCGTAAAGGTCTTTGTCGCCCGTCGTCTGTTTTCCCGAGACGGGTTTGGAGCAGCGGTTGCCCGCAATATATTTTTTTCCGTCCGAAAATACGCTTATCGTGAGATTGCATTTGTTTCCGCAACCGCCGCAGACGATATTCGAGGTTTTACGCGAGAAATTTTTGAGTTCTTCGGCGTTCAAAACGCTGCTTTTACCCGTATTTTTAACGTCTTTCGCGTAAAGCGCGGCGCCGTAAGCCCCCATTAAAGCAGAGAAGGACGGACGAATTACGTTAAGCCCCGTTTCCTGTTCGAACGCCCGAAGTACGCAGTCGTTTAAGAACGTGCCGCCCTGAACTACCACGTTTTTGCCCAAATCCGAGGCTTTAGCGCAACGAATAACTTTGTAAAGGGCGTTTTTGACGACGCTTATCGAAAGCCCCGCCGAAATATTCTCGACGGAAGCCCCGTCCTTTTGCGCCTGCTTTACCGAACTGTTCATAAATACGGTACACCTCGAACCGAGGTTTACGGGAGCGTCGGCGAACAAGCCGAGATTTGCGAAAGTCTCCACGTCGTAGCCCAAAGACGAGGCGAACGTTTGCAGGAACGAACCGCAACCCGAAGAACAGGCTTCGTTGAGGAAAAGTTGGTCTATAAGTCCGTTTCTTATCTTAAAGCACTTCATATCCTGTCCGCCGATGTCTAAAATAAAGTCCACGTCGGGGCGGAATTTTTTAGCGGCGGTGTAGTGCGCGACGGTCTCTACGACCCCGGCGTCGAAATGAAACGCCGCCTTTATCATATCTTCGCCGTAGCCCGTTACTGCAGCCGAAACGATTTCTATATCGGGGTACTTTTCGTACAGTTTTTTCAGATAATCGTACACCGTTTCGACGGGTTTTCCTACGCTCGGAAGGTATACGGGATTGAACACGTTGCCGTCCTCGTCGGTAAGGAGCAGTTTGACGGTAGTCGAGCCTGCGTCCACGCCGAGATACATTTTGCCGTTCGGCTTGTCGAGCGTTTTGATTCCCTCGGAATTTTTCGCGTGTCTTATTTTAAATTCTTCGTATTCTTCTTTGGAAGCGAAAAGCGGACGGCATTGTTCGTACCTGCCGAAAGACGCCGTGTTTTTGAAATAGGAAACGAGCGTTTCGGCGGTCGTGACTTCCGCAGACGGCGAAAGAGCCGCGCCTAACGCCACGAAATAAAGCGAGTTTTCGGGTAGTTTACCCGTGAGATTAAGAGTTTTGTCAAACGCCGTCCGAAGTTCTGAAAGGAAGGTGAGGGGACCGCCGAGATAGAGGGCGTTGCCCTCGATTTTTCTGCCTTGGGCGAGACCCGCGACCGTCTGATTTGCGACCGCCGCGAAAATTCCCGCGGCGACGTCTGACTTTTTCGCGCCCTGATTTAAGAGAGGCTGAACGTCCGATTTAGCGAAAACTCCGCAACGCGAAGCGATGGTGTATACCTTTTCGTGAGACTTACTTAGTTCGTTTAAATCTTCGGGCGTAAGTTTCATAAGGGTTGCCATCTGGTCGATGAACGCGCCCGTGCCGCCCGCGCACGTTCCGTTCATTCGCATTTCGAAGCCGCCCGTCAAAAATATGATTTTCGCGTCCTCGCCGCCGAGTTCGACAACGACGTCCGTTTCGGGGCAGTATTTCGCGACCGCCGTTTTTTCGGCGTAAACCTCTTGCGAAAAGGGAAGATTTAACGTTTCGGCAACGCCCATTCCCGACGAACCCGAAAGGCATACCGTCATTTCTTCGTCGTCGTATTTTTCCGCGATTTCGCTAAGTACCGAAACGGCTGTTTCGGGAATTTTAGACAAGTGCCTTTGATATTTTTCAAATAATATTTCGCCGTTTTCTCCTAAAAGTACGGTTTTTAAGGTCGTTGAACCTATGTCTATGCCTAATCTCTTCATACCGCTTTTTCCTCTCTCGCAATCGAGAGCATAAGTTTGATTCTGTTTTCCTGATTGACTTTGGAAGCCCCCGCGTCGTAGTCCACGGGGAAAATGTTGGCGTCGGGGTAGAGTTCTCTGAGTTTTCTTATCGTGCCTTTGCCGACGATATGGTTTGGAAGGCAGCCGAACGGCTGAGCGCAGACCACGTTGTTGTAGCCCTTTTCGATAAGTTCGGCGACTTCTCCGGGTAGTAGCCAACCTTCGCCCATTTTTACGCCTCTGTCGATTACCTTGTCCGCCATAAGTTTGATTTTTTCAAACGAAGCGGGGGTTACGAATTCGGGGTAGTCCTCTAACGCTTTTTCGATAAGTCCGTCGTAGCCCGCGAGTATTTTCTCGGCTTTTTGACCTATAAAATACTTGATAAAACTGCCGCCGTAATAGCGGTGATCGATCTCGACGTTCGCCGCGCAGTACTGTAAAAAGCCCATAACGCCCGGCACCATAATTTCACACCCTTCGCTCAAAAGGAATTTTTCAAGTCCTCGATTGGCAAACGGGGAGTATTTAACGTAAATTTCGCCTACGATACCTACTTTAACGAGGGTTTTATGCGTTTTTGGTATTTCGTGGAAGTCCTTTGCAATCGCCGAGAGATTTCTGAGAATTTTTTTCTTGGAAAAGCCCGTTTTGCGTTTGAAGCCGTCGGAAAGATCGGCGAGCCATTTCTGCGTTACTTTTTCGGTATCGCCTTTGCTTTTCTCGTAAGGTTCGACCTGATTTTTGAGCAGCATAAGCATATCGCCGTAGACAATCGAGGCGAAGCCCGAAAGGAGCATCGGAACGGTGAGTTTGAAACCGCTGTATTTTTCAAGCCCTGCGAAACTCACCGAAATTACGGGAACGAACGAAAGCCCCATTTCTTCGAGCGCTTTACGGAGCAGAAAAATATAGTTGGAAGCCCTGCAACCCCCGCCCGTCTGAAAGAAGATGAGCGCGGTTTTATGCACGTCGTATCTTCCGCTTTCCAAGGCGTATATGAGTTGACCGCAGGAACAAATAGCGGGATAACACATATCGTTGTGTATGTATTTAAGTCCCGCGTCTATGACTTCCTTGCCCTCGTCTCTCACGACTTCCAACTTGTAGCCGTTATTTCTGAATATTTTTTCGAAAAGCCCCATGTGCATCGGGAAAATATCGGGGCAGAGAATGGTGTATTCTCTTTTCATCTGCTTCGTAAAATCTACCATTTAACTTACCTTTAAAATCCGAAATAGCGGTTTAATCGACTTATAGCCGCGTTTTTCGGCATTAATAATCGTTTTTATTGTTGTTCGGATTGTTTTATCCGTTTATACATATCCTGCATCTGCTCGTCGATTTCCGCTATCTTGTTCGAGCAGAGAAGCATCTCTTCGTTTATCCCTTCGGGGAGTTTCGACTTGTCCGCCTTGTACCTTACGTCGTGTTCGAGACTCGCCCAGAAGTCCATGGCGATAGTCCTTATCTGAACTTCGGCGATGACGTATTCCGTTCTGTCGGATAAAAATACGGGTACTTTTATGTCAAGGTGAAGCGACCGATAGCCGTTGTAGTTTGGCGTTTTGATATAGTCTTGTTTTTTGACTATTTCGAGGTCAGTTTGTCTCGCAAGCATTTCGGCGACGCTGTAAACGTCGTCTATGTAGTGGCATACGACCCGAACGCCCGCTATGTCGTTTATGTTTTTCTTCGCCGATTCGATTGTGACGGGGTAGCCCTTTTTTACCAACTTCGCTATAATGCTGTCGGGCGATTTCAACCTGCTTTCTATGTGGTGAATGGGGTTTCTCGCGTATAAAACGTTGAACTCGTTGTTTAAAATTTCGAGTTTGAGTTTTATCTGCCTAACCGCCGAATCGTAGAGATTGAGCATAACGGGGTATTCGCGGCTGCCGCCGTAAAACGCCGATATGTCGCTTCTGTTATTTTTATAGCCGCCTGCTCCGTTCATACTTTTCCTCCTCGGACGCTTGCTTTGCGGCTCTCGCCGTACTTTTGCTTCGCGTCTTTTCTTTACGCCCGACGAAAAAGAGACGATCTTTTTTCGACCGACATAATTATCCATCATAAATAATAGCACAAAATGCGATAAAATTCAAATAAAAAGTCGCTTTATGGGTAAAAAGCACGAACATTTCACTTTTCGCATATATATTGTTCTCTCGCTTTACAAACGCCGCAAAAAATGATAGAATAAATCGTGTAAATATCCTGTCGGAGAGTTTTATGAAGGAATTATTCAACGAGACTGTCTCAAAAATTAAAAGATACGATTTTTTAACCGGTTTTTCTAAGCGTAAGGCTGCGGAAAAAGCGGATCTCACCGCAAGGGTCGCGACTTTGCGCAAGAGAAACGGCAAGGTCGGAAACAAGGACCTCGATTTAGAGATTTTTCAGATAAACGCTAAGATTTCGGACGTTGAAAAGACTATTGACAAGTGTAAACTCGAGATAAAAAACATTAAAAAAGACGTTGCCGACTCGCTCAGGGAGTGTTATGCGAAAGCCGATTCGCCCGATTTTTTAAGGAGAGTACAAAAGGCTTACGACCATGTTTTCGACGGTAAAACCACGCTCGTTTCGTTAAACGAGGCGGGAGGAATTTTCGGCGAATCGAAAATCGTCGGTGCAGTCGTAACTCACGACAAGTCAAAAAAATGTATGGTAAAAGAATGCGTTCTGGCGGGCGAGAAAAATCAGTCGGGCAGAATGGTTTCGAGACCCGAAGTCATCGTTTACGATTACGACCTCAAAAAGACCGAAGGGGAACTCAGAATAGAGGACGATACGTTCAAACGGGTTCTTGAAAAGAGGCAGTCGTCGGAACTTACGGTGTTCGTAAAAGAAACGTATACCGAAAAAGTCGTTCTGCCGTCAATACTGTTTACGGCGGTTGTTGCGGTCGTTCTCGGCTACCTGTTCGGCGCGAAGTTGTATAGCGGAATATTCGGAAACCTCTTTTACGGGTTCGCCGCGATAGGAGCGGTCGCTCTCGTCGGGTTCTCGGTCGTAGGAATTAAGAGAGAACAAAAAGGCGCGGTCGTTGACGCCGCGGGGCTGTCGGCGTTTCTGATTGCCGTTTTCTCCGCTCCCGTTATGATTGTCGTAACTGGCATTACGGTAAAAATCGCGATACCGATATTCCTTGCGTGCTATTCGATAGTTGTATTCATAGTGAGATTTAAACTCAGAAACGAAGAAAGAACGGGCGGTTTAGATTATACTTTACTGTTTGTCTTTACGGGGGTATTCCTCGGTGCGGCGTTCAGAGTAGCGGCGAAGAACGTTTATCCCGTAAACGTTTACGGAAAGGCGTTTGCGTGGGGCGTGTTCGGAATCGTCGCGATAGTCGGGGTCGCTCTCTCGATTTCGGTTTTCGTCTCGAATAAAAAAGAAAAAACGGGGCTGAAATTGCAGACGATTTTGTCGGTAATACTCTTTATGTCGGCGATATGCGTTACCACGGCGATAAGAAGTATACCCGTGTTTACGACTTCCTTAGCCGTCGTGATAGTTTGCGTGACGGCGTATCTGTATGGAAAATTGAACGAAAAATGAAAATAAGGCTTAACGAAGATAAAAAAATTGTAGAGACGGTGGTCGAAGGACTGAAAGCAAAAGGCGGATATTGTCCGTGTCGGGTAGGAAAGAAACCCGAATACAAATGTATGTGCGAAGAGTTTCGCTCGCAGATACGGGACCCTGATTTCGAGGGTTACTGCCATTGCGGACTGTTCTATAAAAGTAAATAATTTTTTTGTAAGCGTTTCGTTTCAAATTTTTGCTTTTGAAGGAGAAAATATTTTTACGTTTCGGGACGCCATATTCTTAAAAATGCAAGCATTTTTAAGAGTTCTGCGTGGGCGCCGTCCCCTACGATTACTTTTGAATTTCGGGACGTCGAGGCGCCGTCCCCTACGATTACTTTTGAATTTCGGGACGTCGAGGCGCCGTCCCCTACGATTATTTTGAATTTCGGGACGTCGAGGCGCCGTCCCCTATGATTATTTTGTATTTCGGGACGTCGAGGCACCGTCCCCTACGATTATTTTGTATTTCGGGATGTCGAGGCGCCGTCCCCTGCGATTGTAAAACAACTTGCCGCAATTCTCACCGCTCTTGCCTTCCACTTTGGGGAAGGGGGACCGCTTGCGGTGGAAGAGGTCTGATGTAAAATAAAAATCACTCTGGTTTTTCGGGACGTCGAGGCGCCGTCCCCTACGATTGTTTTTTAATTTAGAGATGTCGAAACGCTGTCCCCTACGATTGTTTTTAATTTAGAGGTGTCGAAACGCCGCCTCTCTTACGATTGTTTAGTGAAGCACCGTAGACGTCAATTACTTATTTTAACTTTTTTGTTTCATTGTAATAAGTCGGTAAATAAAAAAAATAAATCGGCAAATAAAAAAGCGGTGATTTTACCGCTTTTATTGCTTTATTGAGTTATGCCGCGGGGGACGGCGACTTTAAGGCGACGTCCCGTTTTGTATCTTTTATTTCGTTATATCAAAAATATTACTTTGTGTTCGGGATCCTTCGACGTTATCGAGTAAACGTGGTCGGAAAGCAGATAACTTTTCGTGTTTGCTCCCTCGTACGCGGGGTCGCCCGTCGGTGTTTCGCCTTTAAACGTCGTGATTTTCAGATTTTTCGCGAGCGTTTTTCCCGCGTATTTTATCGCGCTTTCTTTTTTAGTCCAGAGGGTGAAAAAATGCCGTTCGTTTTTAATCTGCTTCCGTTCGGCTTCCGAAAAATACTTCTTCGCAATGCCCTCGGAATCGACCTTTTTCTCGGCGAAATTCTCCGCGTCGATGCCTACTTCGCTTTTCGATACGGCTATCATTATAAGCCCTTTCGTATGCGTGATATTGAAATAAAGCTCGCCCGAAATAAGGTACGGTTTGCCGTTTTCGTTGAGGGAAAGCAAGTTTTCGTCCGCCGTTATTCCGTAGTACTTTTCGAGTACGAAAAACAGCATTTCATGGGCGAGTTCTTTGGGTTTATATGAATAATATACATCTGCCATATCAATAAAACTTCTTCTTTTTATACGCGAGTTTGTACGCTCCGTAGGCAATGCCTGCCGCTACTTCCGAAAATACGAGAATGTAAAGTCCGACGAAAATCGGATACGGGAACGCTTTTTTGAACGGAGTAATGTATTTCACATTGTCCATATAAGGTCCGATAAAGAACATATTTACATCTTGTCCCGTGAGCGGAGGGATTGTAAAATTCAGTATTTCCGCAATGACGATACCTATCATAAACACTATAAAAGCCCCTCTATAGAGCGATAAATCGAACTTTTTTGCGTAAACGCGTAGTCCTGCGACGGCGGTCGTCATCATTAAAATATGGTGAATCATCGACTGAAAATTTATCGTCATACTGTAAGAAAATACCGTCGACGGCATAATCATTACGGTGAAACCCGCAAACAGACAATAGGTCGAATTGTACGCCGAGAGATAGTCGTAAATTTTGCCTTTTTTCAGAATTGCCGCGAGCAAAAACGTGTATAGCGGCGTCGAGCAGAACTGAAAGGGAAAGTTGTACCAACTGTACGCGCCGACGGGCGACGAGTCGTAAGTGGATAAAAACTGTTTAACGAGTTCGCCTGCCCACATTACCGAAGCCGAAACGATATACGAAATATACAGCGTTTTTTTATCGTCTTTGAGCGAAAAGAAAAACACTAAGGCAATGCCTCCGAGAAGGAGTACGAACCATATAAAATGAAACCAATCGTAGGGCTTTGGCAGGTATTTGGTCGATAGCGAAAGCGAATGAGCGAATTTATGTATCTTTTCCATTATGTTCTCCGTTTTTCGGAACGTATCGTTTTATACTTATTGCTCATATTTTACAACCATATTATCAAAATGTCAAGGAAATGCCCGCAAACGCTTGCTAAGGCTTTGAAAAATATGCTAAAATAACCGTCGAGGTGACAACTATGGACAACTACGTTACGAGATTTGAAAAATTAGGCTTCGGAATGTTCGTGCATTTCGGTTTATACAGCGTTATCGGCAAGGGCGAATGGGTACTCGACTCGGGTGAAATCACTTTGGAAAAATACGAAAGTACCCTTCCCGCGAAGTTTAAAATCGCTAAAAATTGGGCGAAAGAACTCGTTGCCACGGCGAAAAAGGGCGGTTGCAAATACATAACCCTTACGACGAGACATCACGACGGTTTTTCGCTTTACGATACTAAGGGACTGAGCGACTACGACGCGCCCCATTCGGCTACGGGCAGAGACCTTATAAGGGAATTTGTGGACGAGTGCAATGCGCAGGGAATAGTTCCTTTCTTCTATCACACCCTTCTGGACTGGCACAATAAGGATTTCGAGAACGACTTCCCGAGATATATCGATTACCTTATAAAGAGCGTTGAAATACTCTGTACGAATTACGGAAAAATCGGCGGTTTGTGGTTCGACGGTATGTGGAGCAAGCCCGAAGAAAACTGGCAGGAGGACAGACTTTATTCGACGATAAGAAAATATCAGCCCGAAGCGATGATCATCAACAATACGGGACTGAGCGCGCTCGGCAAAGTCGGACACCCCGAACTCGACAGCGTTACTTTCGAGAGGGGCAAGCCGTCGTTCGTCGATAATTCCGACCGTCACAGAGCTGGCGAAATGTGTCAAGTGTTCAACGACCATTGGGGTTACGCGAAAGAAGATATAAACTACAAGTCGATGGAACAGATTCTCGGAGACTTGGTAGATTGCAGACATTATAATTGTAATTTCCTTTTGAATACGGGGCTTATGGGCAACGGCAAAGTAAGGTCGTTCGATAAATGCTATTACGAAGAACTCGGCAAGTGGATAAGGAAGAACAAGGACTTTATCTACGACGTAAAGGACGCGGAAATCGAAGCGGACAACGCTTATATAATGAAGAGCGGCGACGGCAGATATTACGCGGTGATTAAAAACGTGCCTATGTCGGCGAATGCGAACGTGCAGGGTACGAGCGCGATGAAGAAAATCGTAGTACATACCGACAAAAAAATCAAGAGCGTTAAATGGCTCGATAACGGTAAGAGGGTTAAAGTCAAGAAAAATTCCTTTGACGGCGAACCGTTTGCGTACGGCAGAAGTTGGAACGTGAGAGTAGCGGAAATCGTTTTTGAATAATTTGAGATTGAGCCGCTTTCTGCGGTTTTTAATCTTCGGGACGTCGAGGCGCCGTCCCCTACGGCAATACTTAATTAACAAAACGGTCTTTTTAACGGCGTTTTAATTCTTTGATTGATTTATTATTAACAAACAGTCAAAATACATAATTTATTTAGGTAATCGTAGAGGACGTCGAGGCGCCGTCCCCTACGGCAATACTTAATTAACAAAACGGTCTTTTTAACGGCGTTTTAATTCTTTGGTTGATTTATTATTAACAAACAGTCAAAATACATAATTTATTTAGGTAATCGTAGAGGACGTCGAGGCGCCGTCCCCTACGGCAATACTTAATTAACAAAACGGTCTTTTTAATGGCGTTTTAATTCTTTGATTGATTTATTATTAACAAACAGTCAAAATACATAATTTATTTAGGTAATCGTAGGGGACGACGCCCTCGGCGTCCCGTTTGTCTAAAAACCTAATATGTAATTACTAAACGGCGGCGTTTTGCAAAGCAAAACGCCGCCGTTTCTATTGTTTTTTTCTTTTTTGATTTTTTGAAACGAAGTATTTATACAAAACTCGATTTAAAGTTTTTTAGCCTTTTTTGGGGCGTTTTTCGAATTTTTCCTGTTCGTCTATAAGGAATTTCGGCGAACTCTTTTCGTCGCTTTCCTTGTCGTATACTATTACGTTCCGGGGTTCTTTCTTGTCGGATAAAGACCAGTAGTCCACTATATTTATCTCAACGGTCATTTTCTTGCCGTCCGTATCGACGAAAACTATTTCGTTTACCGAGCATTCTCCGACTATCTCGACGCTGACGTATTGAGTAGCGGAGGCGTTCTGCCATTTGCTGTCGAAACCGAGCGCTATCCAACCGTAATCATCTTTCGCCTTACTGACTTCTTCTTTCGTTATCGGTCTCGACGTAAACGTCTTATAACTCGAACTCTTCGCCGTCCAGCTGCTCGAAGTCACCGCGTTTGCCTTAAACGTCGTTTCGAGTTTCATTTTATCGATATTTACCCAAATTTCCGATATTTTCTTCTTCGCGTCGCCTACTTTGAACGATACCTTGTAGGGAACGTTGGTAGAGGAGTCTCCCGATGCCGCGAATTTGTACACTTTCGTTCCCGTAAGCGGGGCGTTTTCGTTTTTGCAACCGCTAAGCGTAGCCGCGGTCATTACTACCAAAATGGAGGCGATAATCGCCGTAATAATCCTTTTCATATTTCCTGTCCTTAAATATTGTCGTCGGTTTTAGCCGCCGACGCGTTGTCTTTCTGAAGTTTTTTGATTTCTTTCATAAAGGTCGAAATGTCCTTGAACTGTCGGTAAACCGAAGCGAACCTGACGTAGGCTACTTCGTCGATTTCTTTAAGTCCGTCCATTACCATTTCGCCGATTTGTTTAGAAGTGACTTCTTTATCGAGCGAGTTGTAAACGTTCCTCTGAATGTCCTCGACGAGTTTGTCGATTTTCCACATCGGAACGGGTCTCTTTTCGCACGCCCTTATTATGCCGCTTTTGAGTTTGTTCGGGTCGAACGACTGGCGGTTGCCGTTGTTTTTAACGACTAAAACGGGCGTGGTCTCTATCGTCTCGTAAGTGGTGAACCGCTTTCCGCAGTTGATACACTCCCTTCTGCGCCTTATAGCCGTTCCGTCTTCCGTCTGTCTCGAATCGATTACCTTGCTGTCGATATGACCGCAATACATACATCTCATATTAGTCTCCTCGGTCGGTATTTTTCGGCGTGTTTTTCTTTCGCCTGAAATGCCTGCTGATATATTCTACCACATTTTTTGATTTTTGCAAACAGTTTGACTTTTTATTTCGCTTATTTTTTTACTTTTTTGACTGAAAATCGTTTGTTTCGGGGCAAAACGGGGCATAATTCCGATATGCTCGTACTTATTCAGATTTTAGTCGCGGTGTATTACCTCGCGATAAACGTATATTCTTTCCTGCTCCTTCGCAGTCAGAAAATATCCGAGGAAAACGGCGATTGCTCGAAAGTCAGAGACGGGAGCGTGTTTATCGCAGCTATTTTAGGCGGCGCGCTCGGCATTTACGTCGCTATGTTCGTACTCAAATACCGTATGCGAAGTTTAATGCTCATGGTCTTTATGCCCGTTCTCATCGTGTTTAATATCTACCTTATAGTAGTCGGTTTCGCCAACAATTTCTGGATAATCACCGATAACGGTTTATGCCGATAATCGACTTATAGAGCGGTTTTTGCGTTGCGATTAGTGTAAAATCAGCCCAAATCGACCCTTGCGGAAGCGTTAAGCGACAGGTCGGCGAACTCGCCTTTAAGGTAGCGTATATATCCTTCCGCTCCTATCATTGCGGCGTTGTCCGTGCATAATACTTTTTCGGGCAGAACGAGTTTCAGCCCGTTTTTTTCGCACTCTTTCGCGAGTTTCTCCCTCAGATAACCGTTAGCCGCGACCCCGCCGCCGACCGTCACCGTTTTAAGGTTGTATTCCTTAGCCGCCTGTATCGCTTTTTCTACGAGTATATCGAGAGCCGCCGACTGAAAAGAAGCCGCGAGATCCGCTCTCGGCAGTTCTTCGCCCTTTTGTTCTTTTCCGTGAGCGTAGTTTATGACGGCGGTCTTTAAGCCGCTGTAAGAGAAGTTGTAGCCGCCTTCGCCTTTGAGCATTTTCGGCAACTTTATATTGTTTTGCCCCTCTCTCGCGAGTCTTTCCACGTTCGGACCGCCGGGGTAATTAAGCCCTAAAACTCTCGCCACTTTGTCGAACGCCTCGCCGACCGCGTCGTCCAAGGTCGAGCCGAGTATTTTAAACTCGTCGTAGTCCTTTACGACTATTACCGCGGTATGTCCGCCGCTCGCAAGCAGGCTGACGAAAGGCGGTTTTAAGGTTGTATCGCTTAAATACGCCGCCGCGAGATGTCCTCTTATGTGCGAAACTGCGATAAGGGGTACGTTTAAGCAGTAGGCGAGCGTTTTCGCGTAGGAAACGCCGACAAGCAACGCCCCTAAAAGACCCGCTCCGTAGGTGACTGCGACGGCGTCGATATCCTTTAACGTGAGTCCCGAAGCCTCGATTGCCTCTTTCACGACGAGCGAGACCGCCGAGGTGTGAGCCCTCGACGCTATTTCGGGAACGACTCCGCCGAATCTTACGTGTTCGGTCGCCGAACTCATTATTTTAGAGGACAGAATCTCTCTGCCCCCTTTGATTACCGCCGCGCAAGTCTCGTCGCAGGACGATTCTATCGCGAGTATAACCGCGTTTTCCTTTACGGTAAACGACTTTTTCAAATCCGAGTACATATATTAACTCTTTTTCAGATAATCTATAATGAACTGGTCGATGTCTCCGTCCATAACGGCGTTTACGTTACCCGTTTCGCAGCCCGTTCTGTGGTCTTTGACAAGAGTATAAGGGCAGAATATATAACTTCTTATCTGACTGCCCCATTCGATTTTCTTTATTTCGCCCTTGATTTCGCTCGCCTCTTTCATACGCTCTTCCTCTCGTTTTTCGAGGAGTTTGCTTTTGAGCATACGCATAGCCTGTTCTTTGTTCTGAACCTGACTGCGTTCGTTCTGACAAGCGACGATTATTCCCGTGGGAAGGTGAGTGATTCTTATCGCCGATTCGGTTTTATTGACGTGCTGACCGCCCGCTCCCGAAGAACGGTAGGTGTCCACCTTGATTTCGTCGGGTT
This sequence comes from uncultured Clostridia bacterium, assembly GCA_934249325.1. Taxonomy (GTDB): domain Bacteria; phylum Bacillota; class Clostridia; order Christensenellales; family Borkfalkiaceae; genus UBA10281. The sequence goes on along the minus strand of CAKQKW010000011.1, from coordinate 16,920 downwards.
TGATTTCGATATCGCCGTCCTCTTCGATTTCGGGCATTACGTCCACGGAGGCGAAAGAGGTCTGCCTCCTCGCGTTTGCGTCGAAAGGCGAAATTCTGACTAAGCGGTGTATGCCTTTTTCGGCTTTTAAGTATCCGTAGGCGTTGTCGCCCTCGACTTTGAAACATACCGATTTAAGACCTGCGCCGTCGCCGTCGAGACGGTCGTACTCGGTCAGTTTATAGCCGTGTTTTTCGGCGTAACAAATATACATACGGTAGAGCATTTCCGTCCAGTCGCAAGCCTCTGTGCCGCCCGCGCCCGCGTGAAGAGTCATAATCGCGTCGCAGCCGTCGTACTTGCCTTTAAGAAGAGTTCTCAGCCTTATGTCCTCGATTTCTTTTTCCGCTTCGGTGAGGTCTGCGTCGACTTCCGTAAGTACGCTTTCGTCGTCCTCTTCCTCGGCGAGTTGAATCATTACTTCGGCGTCCGAAACTGCTTTTTTAGCCCTGTCGAAAACGTCGAGTTTATTTCTGATGCTTTGCGCCTCTCTCGAAACGTGCTTCGATTTTTCGATGTCCGACCATACTTCGGGCTTTTCGAGTTCCGCTTCGAGTTCTTTTAATTTAATTCTGAGATTGTCGACGTCAAAGAGAGTATCCTGCCTCTTCCAAAGTCTTGTAAAGTCCTCTCACTTTTTCTTCGTAAACGTCGTATCTGACCATAATAATCTCCTTTTTCGGGGCGTTTCGTTTTTTTTGTGGCAAATTATCCTTATTTTTTTGTCGCCCTTTAATATTATTCCTATCTAATATATATCATAAAACGAATTTTGTCAACCGAGTTGACTATCTTTATTGACAATCCGCGCCGGCGATGTTAAAATAGTTCGGGAGGAAAGCAAAAATGCCTTTTTTTGAATACAAATGTAAGAAATGCGGTAACGTGTTCGAGGAATACGTTAAAAAATACGACGAAAGCGTAAAATGTCCGAAGTGCGGAGAGGAAGCCGAGAAAAATTACAGCGGCAGCGTATATTCCGCGACGGGCAAACCGACGAAAAAGTGTACGGGCAACTGCAAAACCTGCGGCGGCTGTCACTAATTTTTAATAAGATTTTTCGTTTTACATTATTATAATTATTGACAAACGCCTTTTTTAATGGTAAAATTAACGGGTATATAAATAAACTTGTCGCGTTCTTTCGGGACGCGATAATCAAGGTAGGAAAAAAATGAAGAAATTTTTAGCGCTCATTTTATCTTTGACGCTCGCTGCGACTTTGCTCGTCGGTCTCGCTTCCTGTAAGGACAAAACAAACGGCGACAACGGAAAAGTCGATTACACTTGGGATATTACCGACGGGGTTTTAAACTCCTTTAAAGTTACCGACAAAGCCAAAGAACTTATTTCGGATAAAAAATACGGCGACCTCGCTACGGGCTTCAATACGAATACGAACAGAGGCGATTCTTTCACCGCCGACACCGTTAAGACCCTCGATCTTTCAAAGGCGAAAGTCCTCGATAAAAGCGGAAACTATACGCCCGCGACGATTACCAAAATCAGCGCGAACGCCGTTGCAGACCTTTCGTATATCGAAGAAATAATAGTTCCCGAGACGGTTACCGAAATCGAACTCGGAGCGTTTTCGAACCTTTCGTCGCTCAAAAAGATAACTCTTCCGTTTGCGGGCAGCAAAAAAGGCGCGCAGGCAGAGAAAAAGTTGTTCGGATATATTTTCGGAACGGCTTCTTCCGCTTCGCTCACTTCTTGCACTCAGACCTATAACGGCGGAGACAAAGACAATACCGCAACCTACTACGTTCCGACTTCGCTCGAAACGGTAGTGATTACGGGTGAAATCAAGAAAGGCGAGAAAGATATTTACTACGTTATCGACGAAGAAGAAGGTACTATGACTATCGTCGACGAGTCGAGAAAGGACGAAGAGGGCGTTAAGACCGCGAAAGTAGATACTTACGACGAAACGGCGGTTATGCCTTACGCGTTCAGCGGAATAACCACTATCAAAAACGTAGAGATTAACGGCAGCGAGATATTCGAGGGAACTTTCAAAGGTTGTACTTCGCTTAACGGCGTAACGACGAAAGCCGAAAGTCTTATAATCGGCAAGAGTGCGTTCGACGGCTGTACTTCGCTTAAAGAAGAATTGTTTAAAAAGGTAACCGAAATCGGCGAGGGCGCCTTCAAAGGTTGTACTTCGCTCGGAAAATCTACCGATTACGCGATAGGAAATCTCGATCTCAGCAACGTGACGAAGATAGACGAAAGCGCGTTCGACGGTTGCACGGAAATGACCACGCTCACCTTAAAAACTGACGTAGTGCTTGCGGACAAAGCGTTCAACGGTTGCTCGAAACTTATAAAAATTAACGATGGCAAGTGGGTTGTCTATGATGACGACAAGGTTTTCACGAACTGCAACGAAAAGTTGTATACGGAGAAGACCGAAGGAACGAATGAAAACGCATAAAACAGAATAATTGCATTAAGACGGCGCAGGTTGATTATAACGTTGACGCCGTTTTTCTTTTATTTGAAGAATATATTGTAAAAGAGGTGGGTAAAAATGAAAAAAAGCGTTTCGATAATATTTTTAGCGATCGTATCGTTTATATGTTTGACCTGTTTCGTCGCTTGTAACGGCGGTGGCGGCAACGCGTACGTTCCCGGGTTTTCGGGCGGGCGACCGCCGCAGAAAAATTCCGAGAGTTTATCGGGGTCGGAAAAAGACGGCGCAAGCGAAAAATTTTCGGGAGACGAAAAGGACAGCGGAAAAGAGAGCGGGCATATTCACGAGTTCGTCAAAATGAACGCGGATAAAGAATATTTATGCTCGGAAGCGACCTGTGTAAAACCCGCGTGGTATTACTTTTCCTGCGAATGCGGCGAAAAGGGCGACGAGATTTTCGAGTACGGGGAAAACGCTCCGCACGAATATGCGGAAATAATATCCGACGAATACGTTGTCGAAAAAATCTGCGGAGCGAATATCGTCTACCGCGTTTCTTGCGTTAATTGCGGAGAGGCGGGCGACGAATTGTTCGAGGGCGATTTTTACTCCCACGAGTACGCCGAAATACAAAAAGACGAATATATCGTCAGAAAAGTCTGCGGCATGAATACCCTTTATCGCGTTTCGTGCGTTAATTGCGGAGAAGTCGGCGAAGAGACTTTCGAGGGAGAGTTCTATCCGCACGATTTCAGCGTGAAGGACCCGACCGCGAACAATTTGTGTTCGGAAAAAAATTGTCAGAGTCCCGCTTCGTACTATTATCTGTGTTCGATTTGCGGCAAAAAAGGCGACGATAGGTACTTTGACGGAGAAAAAGGCGACCACGTTTTCAACGTAAAATCGACGGAAAGCGAATATCTCGAAACAAAAGCGACTTGTACCGCGAAAGCGAAGTATTACTATTCCTGCGTTTGCGGCGAAAAGGGTACGGAGACTTTCGAGAGCGGATATCAACTGCCGCACGATTATATAAACGTTGAGAGCGACGAGTATCTGGCTACGGCGGGAACTTGCGTAAAGAAAGCCGTTTATTATAAATCGTGTTCGTCATGCGGCAGAAAGGGCGGCAATACGTTCGAGGGCGAATACGGCGAGCATAACTACGCGAAAGAGGATATACCGTCGTCAGAGAATTTATATAAGGAAAAAGACTGCGTAAGCCCCGCTTCGTATTATTATATATGTACGGAATGCGGCGGGAAAAGCGATAAAACTTATTCTTACGGAGTGGTAGGAAGTCACAGATACGATATTCAATCGACGGAAGCCGAGTATTTGAAGTCGGAAGCGACCTGTACGCAAGCGGCGATTTATTACTATTCGTGCAAGTGCGGGAAGAAGGGAACCTCGACTTTTACTTACGGGAATACCGTTCCGCATACTTTCGACAGAAAAAAGACGACGATTAGTTATAGGAATACCGTCGCTACCTGCCAAAAGCCCGCTACCTATTTTTATTCCTGCGTTTGCGGCGAAAAGGGTACGGAAACGTTCGAGTCGGGAGGTTTAGCCGCCCATAAGTATATCGAAAAGATTGACGAAAAATATCTTGCGAAAGCCGCGGCGTGCGACTCTTATCCCGAGTATTATCGTTCCTGTTCGGTCTGCGGAGAAAAGAACTCGACGACTTTTATCGATTACGAAGCGGACTTGCCGCCGCACGTTTTCGACAGAGAAGTCGCGACCGAAGAATATATCGTCCGAGCGGCTACGTGTTCGTACAAAGCGGCGTATTATTATTCCTGCGTATGCGGGGCGAGAAATCCCGAAACTTTTGAATACGGAGAAACCTTGCCGCATACGATTGAAAAAATACCTGCGGTAGCCGCCACGTGCGAGACGGACGGATATACCGAGGGCGAATATTGTACCGTTTGCCACGCAACGCTTAAAAATACGGAGACTATTGCGGCTACGGGGCATAACTATATTGACGACGTTTGCGTAAAATGTCAGAAAAGCATATACGTCGGGTTAGATCATTTTACATTTTCTCTCTCCTACGACGGTTCGTACCGAGTAAGCGGAAACAAGGCGTATGAAAATTCCGACTGGGGAAAAATAAGAATTCCCGAAACTTACAACGGAAAACCCGTCGGATACGTCGGAGATTTCAGTTTTTGTAAAGGACTTGTCGGAGTAATTATTCCCGACTCCGTAAAAAACGTTTCCCGTAATGCTTTCCCGCTCGACAACGAAATTATTTGCGAAAAGGAAAACGGTTTGTATTACGTCGACGGCTGGCTTATCGGAAGAGACGAGGGCGACATTGATTCGCTTACGGTGAAAGACGGTTGCAGGGGCGTCGGATGCGAAGTGTTCTCGGGAATGAAAACCTTACGGACGATAACTTTATCGGACAGCGTAACTATTTTGTCCGACAAGGCGTTCTATGACTGCGATTGGTTAAAAGAAATCAACATAGGCAAAGGTTTAAGATATGTAGGAGATTCCTGTTTTTCGTTCGGTTGGACTCGCAAAAGATATCTTGACGTCAACGTTCCCGATTTGGAGACGTGGTGTTCCATCGAGTTCGGAAATTCAGCCGGTATTATGGGGGCTTTCAGAGATTATTCGACTCTTATGGTGGGCGGCGAAGTTCTGGGAAAAGTCGTTGTTCCCGATTTTGTTACGGAAATCAAAAGTCAGACTTTTGCTTATAATAGAAATTTGACGGAAATCGTAATCGGCGATAACGTGACGAAAATCGACTCGGGGGCGTTTAGCGGCTGTTCGGCTCTGAAAAAAGTGACGATAGGCAGCGGCGTAAAAGAGATAGGGAAAAGGGCGTTTTACAACGTCAATATAGACGTTCTGAACATAACGGATATTGACGCATGGTGCGGAATAGAGTTCCCGTTAGACGTCGAATATATGCCGAGCGAATACGTTTATTATTCTTCCAACCCGATTACGCAGGCGAAAGAGGTGTATATAAACGGCGAAAAAGTTACGGATATAGTTATCGGCGAAGGCGTTACGGAAATTAAATATATTGCGTTTTACGGCTTGAAAGGCATAGAAAATATAGTTTTGCCGAGCAGTCTTACTAAAATAGGGGACGAAGCGTTCAGAAAATGCGAAGCGACGACGATAAATATTCCCGAGAACGTAACCGAAATCGGCGAGTATGCTTTCGCTTCCTGCGTTAATCTTAAAGAAATCGTTATTCCAAACGGCGTAACGCGTATTGAAAAATATCTGTTCAGAGACTCGGGTCTTGAAAGAATTACCTTGCCCGATAGCGTTGAAAGTATCGGAAAATACGCTTTTTCAGGGTGCTATTCGCTCAATTACCTTTCGATAGGAAAAGGTCTTAAAAAAATCGAAACCAACGCATTTGATTCGTGCAACGCTCTGGAAATACTCGATATAAGCGATACTGACGCGTGGTGTTTGGTGGATATGGAATTCGTAGATTACGGGTCGGTAATTCTCCCGCATGCGAATCCTATGATGTATGCCGACGAAATATATAGTAACGGAGAAAAATTGACGGAATGGATAGTTCCGGAGGGTATAACGGAAATAAAAGATTATCTGTTCTACGGTATAAGCGGCGTAGAGAGCATAATATTGCCGAACAGCGTAAAAACTATCGGAAATTACTCGTTCAGATACGGTAGTATGAAGAGCGTTCAAATGACTGAAAATATAACCGACTTCGGCGTATACTCTTTTGCCGATTGTAACGAACTTACAGCCGTAGTTATTCCGAGCGGAATGGCCGTGTTGCAAGAAGCCGCTTTCTATTACTGTAAAAAACTTGAAAGCGTTGTATTGCCGCAAGGTATGACGGAAATCGGAGATTTTGCTTTTTCCAGATGCCAATCTCTGTCGGATATAAATTTTCCCGAAGGACTTACGCGTATCGGCAGATATGCCTTTAATGACTCGTGTGAATTTACGAGTCTGGTAATACCCGACAGCGTATCCGAAATCGGAGAATATGCCTTTTACGATTGCTCGATTACCGAATTGACTTTACCGAAAGGGATAACCGAAATCGGCGAACAGAGTTTCGCTGAGTGCCGTTGGGAAAAACTTAATTTTCCGTCGTCTTTGAAAAAAGTCGGAAAAGACGCTTTGTGGTCTCCCGACGCCTTAGAGGTATGGTACGACGGGGATATTTTATCCTGGCTCGAAATAGAGTTCGTTTCGGAGGAATCTTCTCCGTTGCATTCGCAGAAATCTTCTTTAAAATTCTATATTGAAAGAACGCCGGTTGAAGATTTGGTAATTCCGTCGGCGGCAAACGAGGTGAAGCAATACGCTTTCCTCGGATATGATTCGCTCAAAACGCTTACGATAGAAGACGGAGTGACCTCGATAGCGATAGGGGCGTTCGCAAGTTGTAAAAATCTGACCGAAATCAGAATTCCGAAGAGCGTAACGTACATTGCCGACGACGCGTTTAGCGGATGCTCGAAACTTAGCCACGTAACGATTGACGCTGATAACGAACGGTACTGCAATGCGGGTAATAACGTCATTGACAAACAGAAAAAAAGATTGATTATGTCTGTCGATTCTGTAATTCCGTCAGACGGAAGCGTTACGATAATAGGCGAAAGTACTTTCGGCGGTTACTCTCTCGATACGATAGTTATCCCCGATTGTATCGAGGAAATAGAAAGCAATGCTTTCAGATATTCCCAAATGAAAACCGTAACGTTCGGCTCGGGACTGAAAACAATCGGCGACGGGGCGTTTTGCTCGTGCAATTCCGTAACCGAGGTCGTTTTCCCCGAAGGGCTTGAAAGCATAGGAGCGTACGTTTTCGGTAAGAGTTCGGGACTTGAAAGAGTATACATAGGTAAAAGTACGAATTATATATCCCCCGACGCATTCAGAGGCTCCAACTCGCTGAAAGAAATCGTAGTGTCCGAAGAAAACGAGAGATACGAGTTTAAAGACGGCTGTCTTATCGACAAACAGACTAAAACGCTTGTATTCGGAATTAAGGGTTTTGTTATTCCGACAGACGGAAGCGTTACGAAAATAGGCGAAAATGCGTTCTACAATTTCTATTTCACCGAGGCTCTCGTGATACCCGATTGCATAACGGAGATCGGCGAATCGGCTTTCGGCGCGACGCATTTCGAGGTGGGAGAGATTTATATTCCCGAAAGCGTAATAAAAATCGGCAAGTATGGCTTTGACGTCCGAAACGGGACTATTTATGCGGAAGCGAAGTCGAGACCCGAGGGATGGGATCGCGATTGGTGCGGGTACTCGACTACGGTCGTATGGGGATATGAAAAGACCGACTCTTAACCGATATGACGGCAGAACGTATAATATAACGTAAAACAAAACAATGCAATATAAACGGTGATGCAAGGTAAAACGCCCGTTGAAAATCGAAAGATTTTCAACGGGCGTTTTTTTATGCCGCGTTGAGAGTTGCACCGCAATGCGACTTCAAAAATAATTAAAAAAAACAATGCACAACGGTCTTGATATATTTTTATCCCGTGCTATACTGTCGCCGAATTCGGCAGAAAAGGAGGGTTTAATGGATGAAAAGACAAGACGGGAAATAGAAAACGCCCTTAAAAAACGCGCCGTCGGCTACGACACCGAGGAAACCGTAGAAGAGTTTTCCGAAAACGACGGAGAGGTCGTTCTCACAAAACGTAAAGTGACGAAGAAGTCCGTTCCGCCCGACATTTCAGCGGCGAAACTTCTGCTCGATATGGACGAAGGCGAGACGGACCTTTCCGCTCTTTCCGACGAACAACTCAAAGAAGAAAAAAACAGGCTCTTAAAGTTATTAGAGGAGGTAAACGAAAATGAAAGTAACTAAATGTAACATTGCTATCAAATGCGACGTTGACGGCTGCGGCAATTTAGCCACGCAGGATATATCGTTCGACGGCAAAACCGTTCAGATGCGATTCTGCGACGAGTGCTTCAGAAAAATCAGGGAAGCAGTCGCAATGCGGAAAACCGACGATGAGGTAAAAAATGAAAAAGACAAAACCCGAAAGTAAAAAGGAAAAGGATAAGTTTTACGAGGAACTCGTAGAGGAAGTCAAAGCCGATTTCGTCCGCCGTCAGAACGAAAGACGGAGTACCGAGAGGCGTTGGGAGTTGAATTTACAATTCCTTGCGGGTAATCAGTACTGCGAAATCACGCCGAGGGGCGAAGTCGAAGAGGAAGAGAAGTATTATTACTGGCAGGACAGAGGCGTTTATAACCATATCGCTCCGATAATCGACTCGCGTATCGCGAGACTTACGAGGGTTCGCCCCGTAATGAGCGTGAGAGCCTCGGGAGCGGAAGAAAGTGACGTTAAAAACGCAAAACTTGCGACCGCCCTTTTAAATTCCGCCTATCAACGCTTATCTCTCGGTGAGAAAATCGCCAAGGCGACGGGGTGGAGCGAGGCTTGCGGTTCGGCGTTTTATTACGTCGGCTGGAACGGAGAGGGCGGCAAACTGCTCGGCGAAACGGACGGCAAAAGAGTCTACGAAGGCGACGTGTTCGTCGAAGTCGTTTCCCCGTTCGAGATTTTCCCCGACTCTCTTTGCGCGGAAGGCATAGAGGGGCTTGACAGTCTTATAAGGGCGAGGGCGATGAGAGTTAAGGACGTCGAGAAAAATTACGGCGTATCATTTACGGGCGAGAATGTGGACGTGTTCGCCCTGCAAAAAGGGGCTTCGGTAAAGACGGTTATGCACGACAGCATTCTCGTTATCGAAAGATATGAAAAACCTTGCGAGGAATTTCCGAACGGCAGACTCGTGGTGGTTGCGGGCGATAAACTTCTGTATATCGGCGAACTTCCGTTTGTAAACGGCGTGGAGGGCAGGCGAGTTATACCGTTTATAAGGCAAAATTCGATAGACGAGGCGGGCAGTTTTTTCGGTTCGTCCATGGTGGAAAGGCTGATTCCCGTTCAGAGAGCGTACAACGCGGTAAAAAATCGCAAGCAGGAATTTTTGAACCGACTTACCATGGGCGTGGTGGCGGTCGAAGACGGCTCGGTAGATACCGACGAACTCGCCGAAGAAGGACTTTCGCCGGGGAAAATAATCGTATATCGCCAAGGCAGTACGCCGCCTACGCTTATGCCGACGGGGAGCGTTCCGACCGACCTTTCGAGAGAGGAGGACAGGCTTTTAAACGAGTTTATTCTGCTTAGCGGCGTGAGCGAGTTTTCCCGTTCGACCGACGTCGGAATAGGAACGTCGGGCGTTGCGTTACAACTTTTGATGGAGCAGGAAGATTCGAGACTTACCGCCGTCGGCGAGAACGTTCGGGAGGCGGTGAAGGAGACCGCGAAGCAGATTATAAGGCTCTTCAAACAGTTCTCGGCGTGTACGAGACTTTTAAAAGCGGCGGGCGACAAGGGCAAGGTGGAACTCTACTATTTTAACTCTTCCGACCTCGGTTCGGACGACGTTGTATTCGATACCGAAAACGAATTGTCGTTCACGCCCGCTCAGAAGAAAAGCGCCGTTTACGAACTTATAGCCGCAGGTATACTGAATGATGACAGCGGAAAAATGAGTGAAAGAACGAAGGCGAAAGTGCTTGAAATACTCGGTTTCGGCTCAATCGACAACACGCTCGATATAGAGAATCTTCACGTCAACAAAGCGGAAGAAGAGAACATTTCGGGCTTTAAAAACGAAATCGAACCCGACGAGTACGACGACCACGACTTGCACATTAAAGAACATACGAGGTTTTTGCTTTCTGCGGACAGCGAGAACATCAGAAAGGACGAACGCAGAAAAGCGAACATATTACGCCATTTAAGCAGGCATAAAGAAATGCTTAATCAAAACAATTAACACACATTACGGGAGGACGTAAAATGAAGCAGAGAGACATTGAACAAACCGCGAGTACGACGCAAACCGCGGAGGCGGAGAAAATAACGGGCGTGACAGACGACGCGGTCTCATTGGGTAAATTTAAAGACGTAAAGTCGCTTCTTACGGCGTACGAGAACCTTGAATCGGAGTTTACCAGACGCAGCAGAAGATTAAAGGAACTCGAAGGGATCGTGAGCGAGAGAAAGGGGGAAACAACGTCGACGGACGCTTCCCCCAAGACGGTCGCTATCGACGGGGGAACAGCGAAAATTTCGGCCGCCGCGAACGCGGCGGCGGAAAAGGCGATTTCGGACGAATCGGACAGGGAGAGAAAGGCCGAAAAGGCGAATTCTACCCCGAACGCCGACAAGGACGAAAAAAGCGAAAATGACGAAAGCGGCGAAAAATCCTCGGCGGGCGCGGGGGATAAAAACGCCGAAATTATGGCGAGACTACTCTCTTTAGAGAAAAGCGTAGCGGAATATTTAAACAAAAAGTCTGCCGAAAACGCAGAACCCGCAGAAACCGCGGAAAACGCTAAAAGCGCGGTAAGCGATGAAGCCGCCGAAAAAACGACGGGAGGCGAGGGGGATAAAAGAGAGTACGACGCCGAAGAGATAGTGAAAGCCTATCTTCTGAACGTTATGCGGGGTAAAACTACCGTTCCCGCAGGCGGCGGGGCGGCGATAGTCGCCCCGCCGCATAAACCTAAATCTTTCGCGGAGGCAGGAGAACTTGCCGCCGCAAGCATTAAAAATCATGGAGGATAATTATATATTATGGTAACACTTGCAAGCGCGGACAAAGCGCTTAAATCACTCTATCTCGACGTAGTTGCCGAGCAACTCAATACCGAGATAAATCCCTTTTTGGCGAAAATCAAACAGACGACTTCGGACGTATGGGGCAAAGAAGTCAGAAAAGTGGCTCAGTACGGCATCAACGGCGGTATCGGAGCGGGAACGGAAGACGGGAATCTGCCGACTTCCTCGGGCAACAATTACGAACAGATGGTCCTGACCCTTAAAAACCTTTACGGAACCATCGAAATTTCCGACAAGGCGATAAGGGCTTCGGCAAACGACGCGGGAGCATTCGTCAATCTTTTAAACGCCGAAATGGAAGGACTCGTCAAATCTTCCGCTCTCAATATGGGCAGAATGCTTTTCGGCGACGGCAACGGTATTTTGGCGAAAGTAAAGGGTATCGACGACGGCGAAATTCAGGTTACGGACGCGAGGAATATTCTGCCCGGTATGGTGGTATGCTTCCATTCGGGTTCTAACGGCTCGGCTTTATCCGTAACTAAAAGAAAGGTTTTAAACGTCAACAGAGACGACAAAACCATAACCGTCGACGGGGCAACTCTCACGACCACCGACGTACCCGTCGGAACGTTTATCGTCGTTCAGGGTTCTTTCCAACAGGAAATCACGGGACTCGGGGCGATTTTCAAAAGCACGGGCAGCATTTACGGGCTTACGAGAAGCGATCATTCGTGGCTCGTTCCGTATATGAATACCGAAGTCGGAGCTATCTCCGAGACGGAAATTCAGAAAGCCATCGACTACGTGGAAGAGAACGCGGGAAGCAAAATCAACTTCATTATCTGTTCTTCGGGCGTTAAGAGAGCGTTTATGAAATGCCTTTCGACATACAAGAGAAATCTCGACGTCGAAGTGCTTAAAGGCGGTTATAAGGCTCTTTCTTACAACGGTATTCCGATTATTTCGGACAGATTCTGCCCCGCAGGCACAATGTACCTTTTGAACACCGACGACTTCGCGCTTCATCAACTCTGCGACTGGCAGTGGCTCGAAGGCGAGGACGGAAGAGTAATCAAGCAGGTTGCGGGCAAGGCTGTATACACGGCAACGCTCGTAAAATACGCCGAACTCATCTGTTCGAGACCGTGCGGACAGGCGATGCTTTCGGGAATAACCGAAGCGTAAAATTTTTACGGAAATATCGTTACGCCCCGAAGCGAAAGTTCTTTCGCTTCGGGGCGAAATTTTAAACGGGAGGCAAAATGAAAGTAAGGGAAGTAATAAAAGACGCCGCGAGACTTATCGGCGATGAAAGTTTGTATTCGGCTCTCGGCAACGAGACGACCGTTTTGACGGGCGACAATCTGAAAAAGACGGACGTTATGCTGAAATGCTATAACGACGCGCAGTACGAAGTCGCTACAAAATATCTGCCGCTTATCGCGGAAGATACTTTTGGGGGCGGGAAAATTATTTACAAGTCGTTTAAACGCGCGCCGAGTAAAATACTCAAAGTCAGCGAGAACGGAGAAATAGTAGATTACGAAAACGGGGTCGATTATCTGACCGTAAAAAACGGGAAAATTGCCGTCAAGTATGAATATATCCCTGCGGATAAGTCGATTAACGACGATTTCGACTATGCGAATACCAAAATCGGAAAGGTGCCTTTCGCCTATGCCGTCGCCGCTTCTTACTGCCTTATTGCGGGCAGATTTTCCGAGGCGAAGAACTGGGAAAGCAGGTTTTCGGAGTACCTCGAAACCTCGCCGAAAAGGTATTCGGGCAGAATAAAAAACAAGAGGATATGGAGGTGACGAGATGAAAACTACCGTTACCCCATACAAGAGAAAGATATCTTTAAGTCCGATTTGCGGATTCAACGACGAAGTTAGCGGCGAGAACGGCGGTTACAGATACGCAGACGAAATGCAGAATTTCAGAGTCGAACGGGGCAAACTCGTGACGGGCGAAGGAGTAAAGTTTTTAGGCTCGGAGTTCGTCACGCCTAATTCAGTTGCCGAAAGAGTCTACTTTTACAGGCGTTTCGACCCCGTTTTGGGAAACGATGACAGAGTGGTCGTATACTGTCTCGACAAAAAACTCTACGAGTGTCCCGTAAGCGGCGGTACGTTTACCGAAATTCCGAACGTAACCCTTGCCGAACCGCCCGAAGCCGAGTGCTACAATTTCAACGGTACGGACGTAATTATTTTCTCGAAAAGCGGCGGGGGAATTTATATCTACGACGGAACAACGACTACCGCCGTGAACGACGCGCCGATTATAACCTCTATGTGTTTCCACAATGAGCGGCTTTTCGTGACGACCGGCGGCGCGGATAACGCCCTGTGGTTTTCGGACGATTTCGACCCCACGAATTGGAACGTTTCTTTGACCGAAGCGGGTTTTATAGATTTGAACGATTTCAGGGGCGATATGAAACGGGTCGTCAGTTTCGGCGATTATCTCTACGTTTTCAGAACGTTCGGAATTACGAGAATAACCGCCTATTCCGATCAGCGACTTTTTTCGGCGGCGAATGTGTTTCAGAGTTCTGGCAAAATATACGAGAAGTCCATCACCGTTTGCGGGAACTGTATTCTGTTTATGGCTTCCGACGGTTTGTATCGCTTCGACGGCGTTTCGGCTACGAAAATTTCGGGTAAACTCTCGGACTATCTCGTTCCTGAATTTGACGACGTAAAAGGTCAGTATTACAACGGCTACGCTTATATGCTCGTCCTTACGAAGTCGGGCGGCTCGTCTTTGAGGCAGGTTTTAAGAATAGACCCTAAGACTTCGGACGCGTCGTTTATGACCGTCGCTCTCAAAGATTTAACGCTTATAAGCAGCGAGAAAAAGTACGCCCTTTTAGGGGTGGCTTACGGCTATTCGGAGATTTGCGAGATTTGTCCCGAGTGTAAATTCTTAGGCAACAACCCCAAGATTTTATGGCGTAACAAGGAGTCCGATTTCGGTATTCCGTCCGTTAAAACTTTGACAAAAGTCACGCTATACGTCGATAAACCGATAAAATTGAGGGTCATCGCCGACGGGGTTAAACACGAATACGCGTTAGAGGGGAGTACTCTTCCGACCGTTGTCAAACCGAATATAAGGGGCGTGAAATTCTGTCTCGAAGTCGAGGGAACGAAAAGCGGAACGGTAATATCCGAGCCGACGATAGAAACGGAGTACTACTTATGAGCGAAATCAAAGGTTACGATTACGGGCGGGCAGCCTACGAAAAAGCAAGAGAGGTCGAGAGAAATTCGACGGTCGGCAAAGCTCGCGTAAAATACGAAAAAGCGATTAAAATCGAGTTTGAAAATCAGACCTTAAATGCGAGGAACGGGCTTGTTTGCAAGACTCTGAAATTTGCCGCAAGCGGCGGAACGAGGGTTAAGATTACCGTTTCGGCGACCAAGGTCGATACCGACGTTTCAGAATTCGAGGTGCGTCTGAACGACAAAAGAGTCTATCTTGCGGGAACGGACGGGGTGAAGAATTTTCAGGGCGTTTTATTCGCAAAACCCGACGAAAACGTCATAAAAGTCAGAGTTTACGGCTCGAATACGGATAAAATTCAACTCGCGATTTCCGTCGAGGGGCTTATAGGCGAGGTCGAACCGAATAGGTATCTGACGGTCGGCGGCGGTGGGTATTACGCCGTTAAGGACGGCGACGAGTATCTCGTTTATAAAGCCGACGACGACGGCGTGAGCCCTGCGGAGAGATTTTGCGGAGTCGAGAGCGTCGATTGCGACTACGACGAAAAAAATCAGTCGCTTTTTATCGCCTGCGGAGACGTTTTCGGGAATTTCGCCGCATATACCGTCAAAAACGGAACGACGAGCAGAAAACCGCTTACTTATCCGTTCAAAAACGTTGCGGTTTCCTGCGTGAACGGAACGGCGTATCTGTATTGTACGGCGTTGTCGAAAATATTTATCGTCAAGGTTGACGGAAATACGCAAACGCTGGTAAAAACGACTCTGAGAGGCGAAGAAGTAAGGGCGTTTAAAACTTCGGACGGGAAGTATCTCGTTTGGGGAACTAAGGACGGCAGAAAACGTGTCGGCAAAATCGGCTCGGACGGATTGCCTGTTAAAACGAGCGTTTTCGACATAGGAAAAATCGAAAACGCGGCGATTGGTTACGACGTTTCGGGCGGGGTAAAAATACTTTTTGCAAGCGGCGGACAGACGGCGAAAATCGTTCGGAGCGGCGGCGTTTTTTCGGAAGCCGAAAAAGCTTACGACGAGGACTGCGTTGCGGAAGAAAACGGAAAAGTCGCCCTATACGTCGATAAACAACTAATTTTTAAGAGTAATAGCGAGGTGTAAAATGAGAATATCGGTCAATTTAAACGATTACCAGAAGGCAAACGAAAAGAAGAAAAAGGACGAGGAGACGGGCGAGGATAAAAACGAACTCGTAAAAAAACTCGACAAAATACAAAAGGACTACGAGTCGCAGGAGTACTATACTTACGGCGGCGAGAAAATCAAGAAACTCAAACCCGAAACCTACGAGGGCAAGACGGACGAACAGATAAAAGCGGAAGCTGAAAAGGCGTATAAGCCGAGCTACGAAAGCGAGAAAAAGCAGGCTGAAACCGATTACGAAGAGAAAAAAGCGGAAGCGGATAAGGAATACGAAAAAAGCGAAAAGACGGCGGCTGAAAAAGCCGAAAAGGCGTTGAACGATTACGCCGCAGAGACCGAAAACGCTAAAAACGACGCGGTGAAAAGGGGCTTGTCGCGTTCGTCGATTATCGGCGGACTTATCGACGAAATCGAAAAGAGCAAAGCCGAGTACCAAAAGAACGAAGAGTCGGCTAAGGCTGACAGAAAAGAAGCGGCGGAAACCGAAAAAGACGAACTCGAAGAAGCGTTTTTAAAGGACTTGGAAAAAATCAGGTCGAAAAACGAAAATAACGTTGCAAAATACGTAAAGACGGCGACCGCGGAAAGAGAAAAGGAAGCGGAAGCGGTGAAAAAACGCAACGAAAGTAACGAAAGCAAGCAGAAAAAGGCGTTTGAGAAACTCGGGTTCGAGGACGGCGTGCTCGACGAAACGCTCACGGACGAGTATATTTCCGCGTACGCGGAGAAGTTCAAGACCTTGCTCGACTACTACAAAACGCAAGCGGACAAGACGAAGAAACTTGCGGACGACAAGGCGTTCGTGGAGTCGTACATAGGCAAAGACGGGTACGAATACTTAAAGAAATTCGTAAAATAAACAGAATAAACGCTGAATATTTTGAATGTTGAGGCGTGGAAGAGTTAAAGCGATGAAAGACTGCGAATCATTCGTAAAAGAGTGACCGTCGCAGTCTTTCTATTTTACATACTAAAGCAATTTCAAAAAACGAACTCAAACGACGCAATGCCGTAGGGGTCGGCGCCTCGACGACCCGTAAAACGAACTCAAGCAACGCAACGCCGTAGGGGTCGGCGCTCCGACGACCCGTAAGAACGGACTCAAACAACGCAATGCCGTAGGGGACGGCGCCTCGACGACCCGTAAAAACGAACTTAAACAAGGTCACGCCGTTCGCTATCTCGCGACTGGGTTGCAAACAACCGTTTCATCGGTTGTTTGGTCGGCTCATTGTCCTAAAAAAATTTTTATGAGCCGACTTCCAACCCGTTCGAATCCTGCAATTAAACTGTATAACCGCAAGAAGGTCGCAAGCCGTTGGGCTTGCGACCTTCTTGTGTCAATGACGAACAAAAAGGAGCGTCTTTTTAAGCCTAAAAGGGTGCAAGCGTCCACGGGGAGTTGAACTTGAAT
>CAKQKW010000010.1:0-66177 GCA_934249325.1 uncultured Clostridia bacterium | reverse complement strand
CGATATAACCATACCCGATAGCGTGATAAGCATAGGAGACGGAGCATTTCATAGTTGTAGCGGACTTACCTATATAATCATACCCGATAGTGTGACAAGCATAGGAGACGGAGCGTTTGTCGGTTGTAGCGGACTCACCGATATAACCATACCCGATAGCGTGATAAGCATAGGAGACGGAGCATTTCATAGTTGTAGCGGACTTACCTATATAACCATACCCGACAGCGTGACAAGTATAGGAAATTATGCTTTTTATGATTGTGACGGACTTACGGGCGTAACGATAGGCAAGGGCGTAACAAGTATAGGAGATTTTGCGTTCTATGATTGTAGCAGACTTGCAAATGTTAATATAAAAGATTTAGCGGCGTGGTGTAAGATTTCCGGTTTGGATAATCTTATGAGATATAGCTCAAACAATCTCCATCTGAACAATGAACTTTTAACTGATATTGTTATTCCTTACGGCGTGACAAAAATAGGAGAATTTGCGTTCAGAGGTTGCAGCGGACTTACGAGCATAACTTTACCCGATAGCGTGACGAGTATAGGAAATTCCGCGTTTAAAGATTGTAGCAGACTTACAAGTATAACAATGCCCGACGGCGTGACAGACATAGGTGATGATGCGTTCTATGGTTGCAATAAATTGGTGGAAGTTATAAACAACAGTAGCCTAAATATTGTCAAAGGGGATAGAGAAAACGGCTATATCGGTTATTATGCGTTAAACGTAAAGAAAGACGGAACGACAGACGTAATTAACAAAGGTGATTATCTATTCTATACAAACGATAACGTTAATTATTTGTTAGGATACGTTGGAAACGATACCGAATTGGTTTTGCCGAATGATTACAACGGACAAAATTATGAAATTTATAAATATGCATTCAGCGGTTGCGGCAGACTTGCGAGTGTAACGGTCGGCAACGGTGTGACGAGTATAGGAGATGGAGCGTTTATCGGTTGTAGCAATTTTAATAATATAATTATACCCGAAAGCGTAACAGTTATAGGAGCGGGAGCGTTCAACGGTTGTAGCAGTCTTAGGAGCATAATCATACCCGATGGCGTAACAGTTATAGGAGCGGGAGCGTTCAGTAGCTGTGATAGTTTGGAGAGTATAACTTTACCTGCCGGCGTAATAAGTATAGGCAAATATGCTCTGTCCTTATGCATGCGGTTAACGAGTATTGAGTTTAAAGGAACAAAAGAGCAATGGAACAATATTGAGAAAAATTCACGTTGGAGTTTCAGTACGGGTGACTACATAATCCATTGTACCGACGGGGATATTGCAAAATCTTAACGGTTCAATAAAATAATAAGAAAGAATCGCTTTTTCGGGCGGTTCTCTTTTTTTGTTTCAATTTCTTGCTATTTTTATCGGGACAAAATAGGGACGTCGGGGCGCCGTCCCCTACGATTTTTGAAATTTAAGGGACGTCGGGGCGCCGTCCCCTACGATTTCTAAATTTTAAGAGATATTACTTTAAAATCGCCGTCCCCTACGGCTGATATGTTTCAGAGAATAATATTTCCGAAGTCGGAAAAGAAATATTTTGAAATAAAGAAAAGAAACGCATATCGATTGACTTTTTTCGAGCGAAAGTTTAAAATGTTAGAGTATTCGGGGCAGTTTGCCCGCGATTGTTACTTAAAGCGATATAAATCGCTTCAAACGGAGAAATTTTATGGCTGAATTTATGGGAGAGTTGAGACGTACCGCCTACTGCGGAACGCTCAGAAAAGAGGACGTCGGCAAAGAAGTCGTCGTCATGGGTTGGACTCAGAGAAGAAGAAACCTCGGCGCGCTTTTATTCGTCGATTTGAGGGATAAAACCGGCTTGGTTCAGGTCGTTTTCGACGATACGACGGACAGCGAAGTGTTCGATAAGGCGCAGGCTATTCGTTCGGAGTACGTTCTCGCCGTCAAAGGCAAAGTCAGAGAAAGAGAGAGTAAGACGAACAAAATCGCCACGGGCGATATCGAAATTCTCGCCGACGAACTGAAAATTCTTTCCGAAGCGGATACCACTCCCTTTGAGATTCTGGACGATACCAACGTAAACGAAACTTTGCGTCTCAAATACAGATACTTGGATCTTCGCAGACCGTCTTTGCAGAAAAATCTCTTCGTCCGTAACGAGATTACCAAAGCGGCGAGAAAATTCTTCGACGAAAACGGGTTTACCGAAATCGAAACGCCTATGCTCGGCAGGTCTACCCCCGAGGGCGCGAGAGACTATCTCGTTCCGTCGAGAGTTCACGAGGGTTGTTTCTACGCTCTTCCGCAGTCGCCGCAACTCTATAAGCAACTCCTTATGATTGCTGGCTTCGACAGATACTATCAGATTACGAAGTGTTTCAGAGACGAAGATTTAAGGGCGAACCGTCAACCCGAGTTCACGCAAATCGACGTCGAAATGAGTTTCGTAGAGGAAATAGAGGATGTAATGTACCCCATCGAGGGACTTATCAAGGGCATTTTCAAAAGCACGATAGGATTAGACCTCGGCGAGGGGCATTTCAGAACGATGACCTACAAAGAGGCTATGGAAAACTACGGCTCGGATAAGCCTGACACTCGTTTCGGACTTAAAATCGTGAACTGTTCCGACCTTTTCAACTCTCCCGCGTTCAAGGTGTTCGCCGACGCGCTCGCAATCGAGATAGGACCTATCCGCGGCAGCGTAAGGGCGATTAACGCCAAGAACTTAGCGGATAAATTTTCGAGAAAAGAACTCGACGCTACCGTCGAATTCGCTAAAACAATGGGAGCGAAAGGGCTTTGCTGGATGACGTGGCAAAAAGGCGGCGAAATAAAATCGTCGTTCGCGAAATTCTTAACGCCCGAAGATATAGAGAATATTAAGGCGAGAATGGACTTCTGCGAGGGCGACGTATTGTTCTTCGCGGCGGATAAAGACTACGTCGTGTTCAATACGCTCGGCGGACTTCGTCTTATGATTGCCGAAAAGCACGGACTTATCGACAAAGACAAATACGACGTTTTGTGGGTTACGGAGTTCCCGATGTTCGAATGGTCGGAAGAGGAAAACCGTTATATGGCGGTACACCATCCGTTCACCGCGCCTATGACCGAGGATCTCGAACTCTGCGAGACCGACCCGTCGAAAGCGAGGGCGAAAGCATACGACCTCGTAATCAACGGTCAGGAGTCGGGCGGCGGCTCGATTCGTATTCATTCGAGAGATATTCAGAAGAAAATGTTCAACATTCTTGGCTTCTCGGAAGAGGACATCGAAAAGAAATTCGGATTCTTCGTCAACGCGTTCAATTACGGAACGCCCCCGCACGGCGGACTTGCATTCGGTCTCGACAGACTTACGATGCTTCTTACGAAAGACGAGAGTATAAGAGACGTAATAGCGTTCCCGAAGGTTCAGACGGCTTCGTGCCTTATGAGCGACGCGCCCGCGCCCGTCGAACAGAAACAACTCGACGAATTGTACATCGAGGTTAAAGGTGAATAAATCGGCAGAGACTGTTGATACTTCGAAAATATCGGTCGGAACGGGAAAATCCGCAGGACGTAAAAGACTTTTCGTGATTTTGCTGTCCGTTGCGGTAGTAGTCGGAGCGTTTTTCGCGACGAGCGGCTTCGGACTTATAAAAAAAGAATACACGATAACTTACGTTGCGTATTATAACGGGAAAGTAGTTGTCGAATACTCTCAAAAAGTCAGGGCGGGCGAAGAATTTACCGTTTACAAGCCCGATATTGCGGACGAAGAGGACTATGTTTTCGGCGGAACGTGGTTTGAGAAGAAAAGCGGGAAAAAGTTTACGGCGGGAGAAAAAGCGAAGTTCGATTTCAAGTCGGACGTAAAGTTTACCGTCGAAGTGTACAGCGGTTGTACGGATAATTATTGAATGAGAAAGTTATAAACATAAAGGCAAGATACTCGTGAAAGAGGTGGTCTTGCTTTTTTTATAATGCAATTTTGTGTTTTTTTAAGAGTACAGATGTTATATATAGAAGTTTGCGATGTGCGGGACGTCGGGGCGCCGTCCCCTACGGCGATACTTGTTAATTCGTCAAATATAATAAAATATAATAAAAAACTCAAATATGTTTTTAAATACATATCGATTGCCCGTATTATACAGGAATAATCAATCAGGTGTTTTTAAATCGGTAATCATTCTACAAAATATTCGTATGGGACGGCGCCCCAATTTGTAGGGGACGGCACCCTCGACGTCCCGAAAGGATATATATTTACCGAATAAAAAAATGTAGGGGACGGCGCCCTCGACATCCCGAAAGGATATATTTTGACCGAATTAAAAAATGTAGGGGACGGCGCCCTCGACGTCCCGAATGGATATATATTGACCAAATTAAAAAATATAGGGGACGGCGCCCTCGACGTCCCGAATGGTTTATTTGATTGAATAAACCCCGCCTATAAGTCGATTAACGGCAAACTTTGCGGGGAATGACTAAAATTTTACGCGGCTGTCAATAATACTTCGATATGAAAGTCAACGTGTTTATGGGCGACGAAAAAGTCGAAGATAAGGAAATCAAAAAGTACCTCTGTGTGAGCGAAGTCGTGAAAAACGCCGTAGACGAGGCTTATTACGGCTATCTTGACGGCGAAGCGAAGAAAAAACGCTAAAAGGATATTTTGCCCGAATGAAAGAGAAAAGCAAGAAAATAGCCTTTTCGCATCCGCTATACGACAAAATTACCGACGACGATACCGATATAACCGCTATTTATATAAGGGTTTCGACCGATTCGCAGGCTCAGGACGGGTATGGAATAGACGTTCAGTACGGGGCGATTAAACGTTATCTCGACGCCTACGACGTTAAAAACGCGTTCGTGTTTATCGACGACGGGTACACGGGTATGAACGAGTTTCGCCCTGCCTTTTCCAAAATGTCCCAACTTATGAAAGAGGGTAGAATTAAGTTCGTCATAACGTACAGTCTCGACAGAATCGGCAGAACGCAGATGATTATTCTGCGTTTTTTAAAAGAGCAATGCGAGACGGCAAAATGCGACTTTTTCGCAGTTAAGGATAACGTCGATTCGAGAAGTCGGCAGACCTACGGCATACTCGTTTCCATACTCTCGATTTTCGCCGAGTTCGACCACGACGCGATAGTGTCGAAACTTGCAAACGGCAGGATTCAGCGAGCCTCCGAGGGCTATTGGAAAGGCGGGGGTACGCCGCCTTACGGGTACAGATATTCGCCCGAGGAAAACGCTTTGATAATCGTCGAAGAGCAGGCGGAAAAGGTCAGAAAGGCGTTTGAAATTTATAATACCTCCGAAATTTCGCCTAAAAAAATAGCCGATTTTCTCGGGTTTTCTTCCGACGTGGCGGTTTTCAATATTCTGAGAAACAGAATTTATATCGGCGAAGTCTACTACAGGGGCGAAAGTTACAAAGGAAAACATACGCCGATAATAGACGAAAAAACGTTCGATTTAACGCAGGAAATACTGAAACGAAAAAGCGTGACGAGGGGCAGAGGCGTGTATCTTCTGTCCTCTTTGTTGTATTGCGGCGTTTGCGGCTCAAAAATGCGATATATGAAATGGGGTAAAAGCGTAAAAGTCTTTTGCTATTCGAGGTTTTCGGGCAGTACGAAAAAATCGCTCGTAAAGGACGAGAATTGCAACAATAAAATATACGACGCCGAGGAAATAGAGGAACAAATAGTAAAGACGGTGCTTGCGTTCGCCGTCGAGTACGGCGAGGAAAAGACGAGAAAGCCGACGGAAAAAGACGAAATAATAAACGGACTGAAACTCGCTAAGGAAAGGGCTGAAACCGAGTATTCGAGACTTCTCAACGCATACAAAAAAATAGGCGACGACAACATACTCGAAGCGGCTTCCGAGACGAAAAGACGAATACGGAAAATTGAGCGGGATATAGCCGCCGAACAGGAAAAGAGAATTTTAACCGAGAGGTCGGCAGAAAAAGCGAAGATTATGCGAACGCTGCCGGACACTTGGGAAGTAATGAATTTTTCGCAAAAACAAAGGGTGATAAGGGGGCTTGTCGCGAAAGTCGTCGTTTCGCCGAAGGGCGTAGACGTGTATCTCCGCAAGGGCGAATATGAAAAGATTATCGAGAAAACTCCCCGATAATCGACTTATAGAATGCTTTTTAAGTTTTATTTGTTTACGAGGAGCGATAAAACAGCCATTTCTATAAGCGGAAGATTTTTCGCTTCGTCTAAGGCACAGAAATTCGGAGAGGAAACGACTTCTTCCGATACGTTCCCGTTTTCGGTGAGCGGCAGAGTGTGAAGAACTACCGCGTCGGGTTTCGCCAAGGCGAGAACGGAGTCGGTAAGCGTAAACTCCTTCGGCAACTCGTCGTCGGAAACGAATATCGCGTCGGCGTTTTTAACTCCTTCCGTCAGGTCGTCGGTGACCGCGACGTCGCCGAATTGCTTGCAGAACCCTGTGATTTTATCCGACGGGTAAAATTCCTCGGGGCAGACGAACGTGAGGTCGAGACCCGAATTCGCGAATCCGTAAACGACCGAGTCGGCGAACTCGTCGGGGCGACCGATAAGGGTCGCTTTAAGCCCCGTGAGCCTGCCTTTTTTCTGCCAAATCGTGTAGAGCATCGAAAGCGTTTCGCACGGTCCGCATTTCGAATTTGCGTTGATAATCGGTATATTGACCGACTTTTCGATTGTTTCGGCGTCGGAAATTTCCGAAGTCTGAACGACTACGGCTTGCATTCCGTAACTTTCCAGCGAGGCGATCGAAAGTTTGTCTTTTAAAAGTTCTTCGAGTTCGCTGCCGTGGAGCGTGGTCACTACCGATTCTCCCGAAAGTTTTGAAACGGCGACCTCGAAGGCTATTCTTGACCTTGCGAACGAGCGTTTCGTAATCAGAAGGACGAATTTGCCTTTAAGGTCGGTTATTTTTTCGCCGACGGCGAGTTTGAACGAGAGGTCTCTCGCCCTCAGCAGAATTTCGTATATTTCTTCTTCTTTATAATTAGAAAGGGTGAGCAGGTGCTTTTTGTCGATACTGCCCTTGGCAGATATTTTGTTTATATCCATTATAGTCTCCGTAAAATCTTTTGCGAATTTTTTATAATTATAGCAGTATGGACGAAAAAAAACAAGAGTTTTTCGGGCGAATGTGCAAAATAGATAAAAGACGGGGTTAAAATTTGTTATAATTGCTGTTGTTAAAGACCGCGAAATAATATATAATAAAGGTATAAAAGCAGAACATCGGTAAAACCGATCGAACTGGGAGGGAAAAATGGCAAGTCTCAATTTGAAAGATATTTATAAAGTTTATCCTTCGGGCGTAGTAGCCGTAACGGATTTCACTTTGGATATCGACGACAAAGAGTTCATCGTATTCGTAGGACCTTCGGGCTGCGGTAAATCCACCACGCTTCGTATGATAGCGGGTCTCGAAGAAATTTCCGACGGCGAACTTTACATCGACGGAAAACTTATGAACAACGTACAGCCTAAGGACAGAGATATAGCGATGGTTTTCCAGAACTACGCTTTGTATCCGCACATGACCGTATACGACAACATGGCGTTCGGTCTTAAACTTCGTAAAAAACCGAAGGCTGAAATAGACGAAAAGGTAAGAGGAGCGGCGAGAATTCTCGGACTTGAAAGTTACCTTCAAAGAAAGCCGAAGGCTCTTTCCGGAGGTCAAAGACAAAGGGTCGCGCTCGGAAGAGCAATCGTTCGTGAACCCAAGGTATTCCTTTTGGACGAACCCCTTTCCAACCTCGACGCGAAACTCCGCGCTCAGATGAGAACGGAAATCACCAAACTTCACCACAGACTCGCGACTACGTTCATTTACGTTACCCACGATCAGGTCGAGGCTATGACCATGGGAACGAGAATAGTCGTAATGAAAGACGGATTTATTCAGCAGGTTGACGCTCCGCAGAAACTCTACGATTATCCCGCAAATCTTTTCGTAGCAGGCTTTATCGGCACTCCGCAGATGAACTTCTTCGACGCGGAACTTAAAAGCGACGACGGAAAGACCGTTTACGTTGAGTTCTCGGGCAACAAGGTCGTTCTTCCCAAGGCGAAGTCCGACACTATCGAAGAACCCGCTAAATATATCAATACGGGAAGACCCGTCGTATTCGGCGTAAGACCCGAAGACTTCCACGACGAGGAGAACTTCATTTCCAACAGCAAAGACACCGTAATCGACGTCAAGGTAGACGTAGTTGAAAAACTCGGAGCCGAGACTTTGCTTTACTGCGTATTCGCAAACGACGCTGCGGCAAACGGCGACGACGCTGTAAAGAGCCTTGTAGACGCAGGCACGCAAATGATTGCGAAAGTCGATTCGCGTTCCAAGACCGAGAGAGATCAGGTCGTCGAACTTGCTATCGACATTATGCACAGCCACCTCTTCGACAAAGAGACCGAACTTACGATACTTTCGGGCGAAGGCACGAAGGCGTACGTTCCCGTTAAGGAACTCGAAAGAAGAAAGGAAAAAGAGGCTGAGGCGGCAAACGCTCCCGAGAAGACCGGTAAGATTGCTAATATCTTAGGAAAATTCGGAAAGAAGAAGAAAACCGAACCCGCGAAAGAAGAAAAAGCGGAAGAGAAGGTCGAAGAGAACGCAGCGGACGACGCCGCGTCTACTCCCGACGAAGAATAATAAACAAAAATTCCGAAAGGAAAGAAGAAACGCTCTGCGAACTTGCAGGGCGTTTTTTATGCGTTGTAATAAAATTTTGTTTATGAGACCTCTCTCGTCATTTGTTCACTTCGTTTACAAATGACACTCTCCCCATGGGGGAAAAGCAAGAGTGGTTAGAAATTGCTTTGCGGTAAATTGTTTTACTGCCGTAGGGGACGACGCCCTCGGCGTCCCGCAAAACTTAATTAAAAAAGCACGGAATATTTCTATTTTTCTTGCTTTCCTTTTTGGGGCAGGCTCCCCCAAGGAATGGGCAAATGTCCCCGTTTCATCGGGGACATTTACCCGTTTCGTCGGGAGAGCATACCCCGAAGGTGACGGCAAAAGACGGCTAAAATCTTTCTTCTAAAAATATTTTTTAAAAACTTTTTAAAAACAGTTGACTTTTACGTTACAACGGAATATAATAAAAACAGTTGAACAATTATTCAACCGTTGCACAAAAACGAAACCGAATGACGAGGAGAAAGACAGTGGAGAAAGACGGAGTAGAGATTTGCGAGTGCGAACATACGCATAAACAACTTATAAAAAAGGTCAGAGAAATGATGCCCTCGGAGGACGTGATATACGACGTCGCGGAACTATTCAAAGTGTTCGGAGACAGTACGAGGACGAACATTTTAATGGCTCTTTTCGAGAGCGAAATGTGTGTGTGCGACATCGGCGAACTGTTGCAGATGACAAAATCCGCAATATCTCACCAACTTCGTATTCTTCGTCAGAGTAAACTCGTCAAGGCGAGAAAGGTCGGCAAGGAAGTGTTTTATTCGCTGTCCGACGACCACGTCGTGAAAATATTTGAAATGGCAATCGAACACGTTGCCGAGTAAAATTCGAAACAATAAAAATAACGTATAGTCATATAGTCGGAACAAACGACAAAGGAGTTAAATTATGAAAAAGGTAGTAAGAGTTAAAAATATGGACTGCGCGAACTGCGCCGCCGCGCTTGAAAGGGCGGTTGCCAAAATCGAGGGCGTTACGTTTGTCAACGTAAACTTCATGGGTGAAAAAATGACTTTCGAGTACGACGATAATAAACCCGAAGTTCTCGTTGAGATTAAAAAGACCGCGAATAAACTCGAACCCGATTGGGAAATTATCGGACTTTAATGTCAAAATGTAGGGCTATAAGTCGATTATCATGGATAAAAACAAAGTAAAGACAATAAGAATATCCGTTTTGGTTGCGGTTTTCCTCGTCGCAATTCTCGTCGGCAAATTCGTAGATTACAACTTCTATTTTGCCCTCGCTATGTACGGAGTTATATATATCGCTTCCGCGTACGACATACTTTATAAAGCGGGCAGAAACATTTCGAGAGGTAAAATATTCGATGAAAACTTCCTTATGACGGTCGCCTCTTTGGGCGCGTTTATTCTGGGAATTGTCGAACATTCCGGCGATTTTGCCGAATCGGTAGCCGTTATACTGTTCTATCAGGTAGGCGAACTCTTTCAGGACTATGCGGTCGGCAAGTCGAGAAAGTCGATTTCTTCGCTTATGGACATTCGCCCCGACACGGCGAGGGTACTCAGAAACGGCGTTCAGACGGAGGTTTATCCCGAAGAAGTTACGGTCGGCGAAAGCGTATTCGTAATAGCGGGTGAAAAAATTCCGCTTGACGGAACGGTCGTAAACGGTCACGGAAACCTCAACACCTGCGCGTTGACGGGCGAAAGCGCGCCCGTATTCGTCAAAGAAGGCGACGCTGTAATGAGCGGCACTATCGCCATGGACGGCAACTTAGAAATAAAGGTCGAAAAGGAGTTTTACGACAGTACGGTATCGAAAATACTCGATATGGTCGAAAACGCTTCGGGCAAAAAGGCTAAAACGGAGAACTTTATATCCACTTTCGCTAAATATTACACCCCGTTCGTCGTTTTCTCCGCTTTGGCTCTCGCTATTATTCCGAGTCTTATTTTCGGGCTTGCAAACGGCGATTGGCAATGGGCGATATGGATAAAGAGGGCGCTTACCTTCCTCGTGGTAAGTTGTCCGTGCGCGCTTGTAATAAGTATTCCTCTCGGCTTTTTCGGCGGTATCGGCGGAGCGAGCAGCAAGGGGATTCTGATAAAAGGCGCGAATTATATCGAGCAACTCAATAAGGTAAACGGTATATTCTTCGATAAAACTGGAACTCTTACCACGGGCGAATTTTCCGTATCGGGCGTATACCCCGAGGATAAAAGAGAAGAGGTTTTGAAGTACGCGGCGATATGCGAAGCCCATTCTTCTCACCCCATAGCGGTCGGAATAGTCAAGGCGTATAAAGGCGAAATTCCGAGCGGTTATCAGATAGAGGAAATCGCGGGAAAGGGCGTAAAAGCGACAAAGAGGAACGAAGGGATTTTAGTCAGAAACGTAGATTCTGCTCACCCCATAGCGGAGGGAACAGACAAGGCGTATAAAGGCGAGATTCCGAGCGATTATCAGATAGAAGAAATCGCGGGAAAGGACGTAAAAGCAACTAAGGATAACGAAGAGATTTTAGTCGGAAATGTAGACCTTTTAAGAGACGCGAACATTGACTTTGAAACAGGCAATAATGATAAAACGGCGGTCTATATAGCGATTAACGGCGTATACTTGGGTGTAATAGAAGTTGCGGATACCGTGAAAGCGGACGCAAAACCGACTATCGACGAACTCAAAAAACACGGCGTTAAAGTCGCGATGCTCACGGGCGACAACGAACGCGCGGCGAAGAGGGTTGCGGACGAACTCGGCATAGACGAATACTACGCGAAACTGTTGCCGCAGGATAAACTCAAAATAGTGGACGAAAAAATCGCGAATAAAAAGCCGAACGACGTATACGCGTTTGTCGGCGACGGAATAAACGACGCTCCCGTGCTTATGCGGGCGGACGTGGGCGTGTCGATGGGCGGCGTCGGCAGCGACAGCGCAATCGAGGCTTCGGACGTCGTTCTGATGCGCGACAACATTTCGGATATAGTTAAGGCGAAGAAAATCGCCCGTAAGACCATGAGTATAGTTATCGAAAACATCGTTTTCGCGTTAGGCGTGAAAGCGGCGGTGCTTATACTGAGCGCGGTAGGAATCGCGAGTATGTGGCTTGCGGTATTTGCGGACGTCGGCGTTGCGGTGCTTGCGATACTCAACTCGATGAGAGCGTTGAGAAACAAATAAACCGTCGGTAGAATTAAGCATATTTGTCGGGCGAAAGAAGGAAAATGCCGCTTTCGCCCGATATTTTTTACGATAATCGCGTTTTTACGAAGCCGATACGAAATATAAATGTGAATTTTATCAAAAATTGTTGTAATTGAATGAGATTTATGATATAATAAAATCGTCAAACTAAAATCTTCGTTCGGCGGAAATTTTTGATTAAATGCTTTTTGCCGAAACACAGGAGGAAAAAACATGGCTCTTTTCAGATTAAATCTCGTATGGAACGACGACAGTAAAAACACGCTCGTCTATAAGTACCCGTTAAAGAATTACGGAAGGGAAATCAACAACAAATCGACCCTTACGGTCAAGGAATCGCAATGCGCTATTTTCGTTCATAAGGGCGAAATCGCCGACGTGTTCGGACCGGGGCTTTACAATCTCGGTACGGAAATTTTCCCGATTTTGTCTAAACTCGCGGCTTGGAAGTACGCTTTTCAGACTCCCATTACCTGCGACGTATACTTCATAAACACCAAACAGTTCACGAATATTCAATGGGGAACCAAAAATCCCATTATGATGAGCGACGCGAGATTCGGAATGATCCGCGTCCGCGGCTTCGGTACGTTCTCGTATAAGGTTGACGACCCCGCCGTGTTCTTAAAGGAACTTTTCGGGACGAACAGCACCTTCAAAACCGAGGATATCAACGAATATCTTAAATCGATGCTTCTTTCCGTACTTGCGGATTGCCTCGGCGAAAGCAAGGTTTCGGCGCTCGACCTTGCGGCTAACACCTTAGAATTCAACGAACTCGTCAAGAGAACCGTTCAGGAAAAATACAAGGAACTCGGACTTAAACTCGTAAATCTTTTCATAGAGAATATGTCTCTTCCGGAAGAAGTTACGAAGGCTATGGACGAGAGAACGAAACTCGGCATACTCGGAGATTCTACCGATACGCTCATGAAGGTTTCGGCAGCCGAAGCGATGAAATCGGCGGCGAAAAACCCCGGCGCAGGCGGAGCGTTTATGGCGGCGGGTCTCGGAATGGGCGGCGGAGTCGGTCTCGGTTCCGTTATGGCGAGCGCAATGGCTCCTTCGCAGAAAGCCGAGGCAAAACCTGCCGAAGCGCCGGCTACAACCGTATGCCCGTCCTGCGGAAAGAGCGTTCCGAAAACGTCGAAGTTCTGCCCCGAATGCGGAGTGGCTATGCCTAAGGCGAAATTCTGCCCCGAATGCGGAGCAAAAGTCGGCGACGGAGCGAAATTCTGCCCCGAATGCGGAAAAAAACTTTAATCGGACGTAAAATTAAAAACATAACTACAAATACTTAAAACAAAGGAGATATCAGATGGACAGAAAAATTACAGCCGACACTATCATAGTGGACGCGCTCGACATTAACCCGAACGCAGGCGAAATTCTTATGAAATACGGAATGCATTGCTTAGGTTGCGCGATAGCGCACGGCGAAACGGTCGGAGAGGCTGCCGAAGTTCACGGCGCAGACCTCGAAAAGATGCTCGACGAACTCAATCGCATCTAAAAATCATTAAAAACGAACAAAGGACGTAACGCGGCGGACGGGTCGATTTTTGATTCGCCCGCATTTCGTTATTTTGGATTTGGTATGGCAAACGAATACGACGTAAACTACAGAGGCGTGGAGACGGACGTCGAGAAATGTCCGAATTGCGCCGGAAAAATGTTTTTCGACCCGAATACGCAGATGCTTAAATGCGAATATTGCGGGTTTTTAAAGCGAGTCGAAAAAAATAAAAACGTAGTCGAAAACGACATAGAAAAGGGCTTCGAAGAAGCGGAAAAGTGGAATAAAAACGAGCAGGTGACCTACACTTGCGAGAACTGCGGAGCAACGGTAATCGTCCGCGCGGACGAGCAGGCGGTGGTCTGTCCGTATTGCGGGACTTCTCACGTCGTTAAAAGCGGCAGTTTCGAGGGTATTAAGCCTCACGCCGTAATTCCGTTTATGGTCTCCGCCCCGCAGGCTGCCGAGCAGGCGAAAAAATGGGCGAAAAAACGCATTTTTGCTCCGAGGTCGTTCAAAAAAAGTCTTATTGTCGAGAACACCCACGGCGTTTACGAGCCGTGCTTCACGTTTGACAGCAACACCTATTCTACTTATCAGGGAAGGGTCGGCGACAGGCATACGAGGGTAGTCGGCTCGGGCAAAAACAAACGGACCGAAACGTATATCGTGTACAGGAACGTGTCGGGCAATTACGAGTATTTTTTCGACGACGTACTGATTACGACGAACGATAATTTCAATCAGAAAACGCTCGACAAACTGTCTCCCTTTAAGGCGAAAGACGCGTGCGTGTACGAGAGCAAATATCTCTCGGGCTATGTTGCGGACGGTTATAAAAAGGACCTTAAACAGAGTTGGAAAGAGGCTCAGAGCGTAATGTCAAGCAATATAAAAAGGGATATAGAGTCGTCTCTTCGCTGCGACGTAGTGGATTATCTTAACGTTTCGACGAAATACGAACAGGTTAAATTCAAATATCTGCTTATTCCCGTGTACCTTATGAATTTTCTGTTCAGAAAGAAGAGGTACAACGTATTCGTAAACGGAAGCACGGCGAAAATTTACGGAAAGACTCCCGTTTCGCCGTTAAGAGTCGGCATAGCGTGCGTCTTAGGGGCGGCGATTGCGATTCTTTTGGTTTTGTTTGCGTCGTTGGTTCAGTGAAAAAAGCGATTTTTAAGCCGATTTCATCAAAAAGATACGAATTAAGGTTGACATTTCGGAATAATAAATGTAAAATGAATATACTCGGAGGCTTGACGATATGAAAAGAGTATTGAAAGGAATATTTGCCACCGCGCTTTCGGTCGGACTTTGTTTTTCGACGGTAGGATGCGGTGACGTTAAAGAGGGCAGCAAGATTGAAAAGTGCGTCGTAACGCTCGTTTCGGAAGGTAAGGAAATACCGATAGAAGTTGAATTGTATATGAACTATACGGGTTCGACTATCGAGCATTTCAAATACCTTGCGGGCAAAAACTACTACGACGGTACGATTGTAAGCAACGCAAAGGATTACGTTGAGTTCGGACTTTTAGACTCTTCCCGTAATGCTCTCGACGAAAAATACGCTTCGATAATCACCAACGATTACGCAAGCAAACTGACGTTTGTAAACGACAATACCAGAAAGAGATACACTTCGGCGAATACTATCGTCGGCGAGTTTTACAAAAACGGTTTTCAGGATAAAAACGGCAATAACGCTAATCCGCTCACGCTCGACGGCGCGCTCGTTTTGAAGAGGGGCTTGGATAAAGTTTCGGTTGACGGACAGACGATTTACGAGGAAAACACCGGAAAAGGAGTGTTTGCATTTACTTTCGGCACGACGAGTTATTTCTCTTCCGCGGACGAGTTCGCGATACTCGGAAAAGTCGTTAAAGACAACGCGACGGATGACGAGAAGTCGAGTTACGACCGTTTGAAGGCTTTGATGACCGATAACGCTTCGAACGAGTATTATTATACTTTCGTTTGCAAGGAAGTCGGGCATAAATGTAACGAATACGGTCATCGTTTCAGAAAAGCCGATAACGGAGATATAGAAAGGTACGTAAACGGCGAATGGGTCGTTATGGACTCCGAAGACGAAAACGAAAAGACTTTCCTCGAAGAGTTCGACAAGAACGGCAAATACGCTTCTGTACTTCCTAAGAAGGATATTACGGTAAAGAGTATCGAGTTTAAAAAGAAATAAAAATCGAAATAATGAGGCTTGCCGAAAAGTTGCAAGCCTTTTTTAGTCTCAAGAATTACTTATAGGCATTAAAAAGTCAGTTTAAAGAAAGAAAAAACGGAGAGAAATATAAATTACTTCTCGGCAAGTGAAATCGCTAGCGGCGGTGAAATTCACCTTTCGGCAAGTTGAAATGCAGCCGTAGGGGACGGCAATCAGAGTTATATTTTGCTTCGCAAAGTGAAATTTACCTCTCGGAAAGTGAAATCGCCAACGGCGGTGAAATTTACCTTTCGGCAAGTTGTAATGCAGCCGTAGGGGACGGCGCCTCGACGTCCCGCACGTTATGACTTATTGTTTGAGGAAAATGTATTTTGTTTATGCGATAAGAGCATGCGTTTTAAGAATAGAGGGAAATATATTTTGCATAAAGCAAAATGTATGTTCCGCTCGCGCCGCGGGCGAAATCAAAGCAAAGCCGATAAAAACCCCGACAGAATACGCCTCTAAGCCGTCTTTTTAACGCTTTGCGGCAAATTCGCCCTCGACGTATTTGTATACGCCATCGGTTGCCTTTACCACAAATCATTTAAAAAGACGGCTTAGAGGTTGCCCTATATATCAAATCAAATCGATACCGCAAATTTTCAGGCGTAGATTACGTTTAAGTCGCGGCGTTTCCGTGGGTTAGTATACAAATACAAGCCACGGAAAGAACAATGAATTAAGCGTGAGATACGCCTGAAAATCGTGTTCTGTCGGGGTTTTTATCGGCTTAGAAACGTTTATCATTTTTACAAGTAAAAACGCGCGAATAAAAACATCCGCCCCGACTTCGTTGCAAGCAACAAGTCGGGGCGGATGCTTTTATTCATTCGTCTTCTTGCGAAGACTGACAAGCGTTTCTATATGCTTCGTTTGAGGGAACATGTCATACGGTTGTATTTTCTCAATCTCGTATTCGCTGCTCACTGTCTCCGTAACTTTCTTTATTTCGCCGTCTTCCCGCTTTAACGTTCCGAGGAGTAATCCTAAATCTCTCGCTAAGGTCTGCGGCGAACACGATATGTAGATTATCTTGTCGGGAAGAGTGGTCTTTATCGCTTCGATTATGTTCTCTTCAACTCCTTGCCTCGGCGGATCGAGTACTAATACCGTCTTAAAACCGCTTTCCTTTTCTCTCTTCATTATATCGGGTAAGATGTCGCCGCACGACGCGCAGATATTTTTCATTTTGCCTTCAAGTCCGTTTAAAACTTTCAGTTCGTTTGCGCAGTCTACCGCCTCTTTTACGATTTCAATTCCCGTCGCTTTGCGGCTCTTCGTCGCAAATATCGCCGTCAACATTCCCGCGCCGCTGTACGCGTCGATTACCGTCGTATAGCCGTCCGCTTCCGACGTCTTTACGGCGTCTGCGTATATTTTTCGGCGTATAGAGTCGTTCACCTGCATAAAAGACTGCGGACCGATTTCATATCTTACTCCCATGTCCGAGGATATGACCTTTCCGCTTCCGTAAAGCAATTTGAATTTGTCCCCGAATATCACGTTCGTGTGATTTTTGTTTACGTTCAGGTACAAACTGAATTCTTTGAAGTTGCTTTTAAGTATGTCTATGAGTTCGTTTTTCTTAGGTAAATCTTCGCCGTTTATGACGAGCGTTATTATCTGTCGACACTCGACGTCTCTCACTACGACGTGCTTTAAAAGTCCCGCTTTATCCTGTTCGTTGTAGACCGATATGCGGTAGTCGCTCACATATTTTTTAACGTCTCTGATTATTTTTTTGCACCAGTCGGGCTGAATGGGGCAATCTGTAATGGGTACGACCCTGTGACTGTTCTGAGCAAAAAATCCGACTACGGGTCCGAAATTATCCGTCCTTACGGGAAGTTGCAATTTGTTTCTGTATTTATATTCGTTTTCGCTCGGGACGACTTTATTTACGGGAACGTTTAGAAATGCGATTTTCGACAGACAGTCGGCTACGGTTTTCCTTTTTAACTGTAATTGCAGGGGGTATTTAAGGTGTTGAAGTTGACAGCCGCCGCACCTTTCGTAAGCCGCGCATTTCGGTCTTACCCTTTCTTCCGCAGGCGTGTAAATCTCGACGAGTTTTCCGAAAGCGATATTCTTCTTGACTTTTAAAATTTTGTATTTGATTTTTTCGAGCGGCAGGGCATAAGGAACAAAGACGGTTGTATCGCCTTGTTTCAATATTCCTTCGCCGTTCGAGCCGAGTCTTTCGACAATTCCCGTATAAAACTCGTTTTTCTCCATCGTATTTCCCCCATAACGCCGCCGTCCGAAAATTTTCGGACGGCGGCGTTTGAAAACTTATAAAATTTAAAGTTTAAGTCTGTTTACGATTGCGTCCGCCGAGCGTTGCAGTCTGTCCATAAGAAAGTCGTAAACTACAAAAATCACGCCGCCGCCGACAATCAGTATAAGATATATATACTTTTTAACCCATTCTTTGTTTAAGAAACTCTCATCGAACAAAAACTCGGTAAAAAAGAAGTAAATGAAAATCAGAACGCCTACAAACCAAATCGTTTTCAGCAAAATTCCGATTATTTTGTTGAAGTTTTTTTCTTTCATAATATAACTTACGGTGGGGTGTAACCCGAAGAATAACCCGTAAATTATAACGATTTCCCATCTCGAAGTAGTCGCGCCGACGAGCAGAGCGGCTAAAATCAGCGTCGCGCCGTAGGTTAAAAGCGCGGCTTTTACCGACTTTTTCGACAGCGGAAGCATCACGCAGATACTCGCCATAAAAATGCCCGAGTAGTCGAGGGCGGGAACGATTGCTCCGAGCGTCATAAAAATAATCGAAAACGCCGTGGCGATAGCCGAAAGGGCGATTAGTTTCGAATTTTTCATTTTAACGGCAATTACAACAGCAGTTGAGCATCATATTGCAAATCGCCATCTGACAGCACCAGTCTATGCAGGTGTCGCCGCCCATCTGACGAGGCGAATCGTCGTATCTTCTGCCGCTTCCGTCGGAAGTGTAACTCGTGAAATTTTTATCCGAATCGCTCTTGATTTTCGCTACGAGTTTGTCGTAGGCAGTCTTGTATTTCTGATTGTTCGCGTCCATTTGCAGGGCGATTTCGAGTTGCTTTTTACTCTCGTTCGTCCAGTTTTTCTTATAGAAAACGACCGATTGCAGATAATGCCATTCGGCGTTTCTTTCGTTGAACGCGTCAAGAAGATTCTGCGCCCCCGCAAGGTCGCCGCTTTTGATTTTCTCTTCCACGGCTTTATACGCGTCATTGCCGCAAGCGGCAGAATCGGCGTTTGCGCTTTCGCGGCGCATGGCGACGATATCTCTGTACGCTTCGTCGAGTTCGGTGAGTTTCTTTGCCGCCTCGTTGCCCGCCTCGCCTTCTAAAAATCTATCCTCGGCGTATTTGGAACGTAGCTTTCCGTAAGCGGCGTCGAGTTGTTCGTCGCTGCATTGTTCGTCTAAATCGAATAAATCGTAAGGGTTGTTAGCCATTTTTCTTTCTTTTTTCCTTTTTTGTAGTATTTTTATTAAATATTTTGAGCGTTGTTTGCGGTATTCCCCTTAAAATCACGTTGTTTATAAGGTCTGCGTTGAACTTGAATTCGCAATTTTCAAGTCCTTGTTTAAGCCCCGAAAATACCGACCCGAATACGAACGAAATATCCTTTCCGCAATCTTTTATCAAAGCGGCGAAATCGGGTTTTTTATCGTAGGCGTAATAAAACGGGTTGTAGTTTTTCTCTTTTATATCCTTGTCGTAATCGTCGAGCGCATCTATAAGGTATATCCATTTTCCGAGAAAATAAAACAGGTCTTTCGCTCCTGAAACCTCTTTCCCGAGACAGGCGAAGTCGCCGAGTTCTACCATCATTTCCGAAAACGGCTCGCACGCTTCGTCCAAAACGGAACAATTTTTCTTTTCGAGAGACCTTAGTTCGTCGTATCTCTTTACGATAATTTCGCTTATTTTTAGGTAGGCTTTTTTCGCCCGCCTGTTGCCGCGAGAGAAGAGAAGTTTCTTTATCCTTCCGCCGTTGCCGTCCGAAATATCGTCCTCCAACTTGTAGTATGCGAGAGAAGTGTTTATGTACGCGCAAACGTCTGAAATCTCGTCTCTTTTCGCTATCGGTCTCGGCATTATCCAATGGGCGAGACAGCGTTTTTTTTCGATTATAACGTCGACGCCCGTCACGTTGTGAACGAACGCGGACATAAACGCTATGTCGAACGTAAGACCTATTCTCGCCGATTGTCCGCACAATTTGCCTATGCTTTTGCATACCGAGCAGTACAGCGATTTATATAGCGTATCGTCTTTTATGTAGAGATACGGGTTGTCGGGTCTGACGTATCCGAACATTTATCTACCTTATAACATTACCGATTGTTGAATATATGGTTATATAATAGCGAAAAACGGCGTTTTTGTCAATCATATTTAACAACGGCTATTTTTTACACATAGTTTTCAAAAAGATCGAGTATCGCCGTGGGGTGATTAAATCAAAAAGACGATTGAGTGTCGCCGTAGGGGTGGTGATTAAATCTAAAAGGCGATTGAGTGTCGTCGTAGGGGTGGTGATTAAATCTAAAAGACGATTGAGTGTCGTCGTAGGGGTGGTGATTAAATCAAAAAAGACGACTGAGTGTCGTCGTAGGGGTGGTGATTAAATCTAAAAGACGATTGAGTGTCGCCGTAGGGGACGGCGCCCTCGACGTCCCTAAATTCGCAAGAATGCTTTAATTTTGTAATCGTTAAAATTCTTTCGCAATGAAAATTATAAAATTTACCGATGTGTGTTGACATTCGATTTTGCCGCATGTTAAAATGAGAGAAAGGAGTAAAAGAAATGCTGAAATTTTTTAAAAGGCATAAAATATTGGCTATTTTATTGATAATCGTTTTATTGTGGGGAATCGTATTTATGTGCGAATACAGGCGTTCGTCGTGGTATTCGGAAGAACAACACATAAAAAGGTTGAATAAAAGGGTGGAAAATAGTTATAAAAATTGGAACTATTTAAACGGCGAACACTACGAGAGTTTCAAGATATACCCCTTATATGAAAAAGACGATACGTTGCGATATTTTCTTGTGGAATTTGAGCCGTTCGGATTTACTTGTATTTATATCAATAAATATGAATTAAACAGGCAGCTTCTGTTGTTTTTTAGAAAAAGCATGTATACTGAAGGCGATCTATACCGCGACGAGTACCCCTGTTCTCCGTTGGTTGAAGTTCCGTATAAAGGGGATAAACCGATACTCAATGAAAATGGAAATAAAGTTGAATTTGTTAGAAGTCCATATTATGTTAGCGGACACATAAACGAAAAAAAATATTTCATTCATTGTGGTTCCGGAGCATATTACATTTGCGCTATAAAACAGGGGAATGAATTTATCAATACAGTTGACGGGAATATAGTTGATTTAGATAATGAGGAATCCCTTAACGAACAGGCAAAAATAGCGATGCCGTTTTTTGCCTGTAAAGAATTTGATTTATGGTAAAAACTAAGGAGATAAATTTATCGAAACGTAGTCAATTATATTTAAAATTCTTTCGCAATGAAAATTATAAAATTTACCGATGTGTATTGACAATCGATTTTGCCGTATGTTAAAATGAGAGAAAGGAGTAAAAGAAATGTTAAAATTTTTTAAAAAGCATAAGATTTTGGCAATCTTATTGACGATCGTTTTACTGTGGGGAATCGTATTTATGTGCGAATACAGGCGTTCGTCGTGGTACTCGGAAGAACAACACATAAAAAGGTTGAATAAAAGGGTGGAAAATAGTTATAAAAATTGGAATTATTTAAACGGCGAACACTACGAGAGTTTCAAGATATACCCGTTATATGAAAAAGACGATACCTTGCGATATTTTCTTGTGGAATTTGAACCGTTCGGATTTACTTGCATTTATATCAATAAATATGAATTAAACAGACAGTTCCTGTTATTTTTTAGAAAAAGTATGTACACTAGAGGCAGTCTGTATCGTGATGAGTACCCGTGTTCTCCATATATTCACACTTCAAGCAGCGGAGTTGAGCGGATACTTGGCGAAAACGGAAAGAAAATTGGATTTGTTAAAAGTCCATACTATTTAAGCGGAAATATAGACGAAAAGAAGTACTTTATTGAATGTGCTTCCGGTGATTTTATATGTGCAATAAAGCAAGATGACGAGTTTATTAACGTAATTGACGGGAAACGGTTTGATTCAAATGATAGCAATTCTTTTAACGAACAGGTAAAAATCTATATGGGATTTTTTGCCTACAGAGGATTTGATTTATGGTAATAAAACATGTAAGGAGGAATAGATTATGATAAAAAAACAAAAAGTTGTACAAACAATTTTATCTGTTTTGCTATGCATAATGATTATTTTTTCATTGTGCGGTTGCGAAATAAACAAATTACCCTACAATATAAAGGTACTGAGAAATGGGTATGAGTACAGAATATATGAAGAATTTTATTCGACGCATCAGACGTTTGGAGTGATAACACGTCAAGAAATAGTCGATGACAACGGGCACAAGAAAACGATTGAGGTCAGAAACAGTGAAGCCCCGCAACATATATCAACAATTTTAAACAATACGGATGGTATCAACGATGCTTTTTCATATTTTGATTACGAAGTTGACTTTGAGACTGAAATGATAGTAATGCTGTTTTTTACAGATTATAATGGCGGTCCATGTTATGTGCATTACGCTAATATAGAAGGGTCGGTTTTAAGTGTTCAATTCTCTTCGTATATGGCAAAAGGTACAGCAACAGGAATACAACCGGGAGTTCAAAATTGTCTTGTAATGAAGATGGACAAACACGATATAACCGAAGTTAAAAGAGTATTTTGGAGAACATAAAGTATGAAAAAACAAAAAGTTGTACAAACATTTTTATCTGTCTTGCTTTGCATAATGATTATTTTTTCGTTGTGTGGTTGCAAAACAGAAAAACTTCCTTACAATATAGAGGTGTTTCATAGTGGTTATGAATACAAAATCAGGGAAGATATAAAAACCGCTTACCGAACTTATGGAGTTATAACTTATCACGATGAAATTGATGAATCGGGTGTGGTGAGAAGTATAGGCGAAAGGGATAGAGAGTCTCCGCAAGAAAGATATATAATTATACAAAACTCGGAAAAAATAGATGATTATTTTACACGTTTTGATGAGGTGGATTTTGAATCTAAAATGATAGTAATGGTTTTTTTTACCGATTATAATGGTAGTTCATGCTACGTCCACTATGCGAATATAGAGGGAACTGCTTTAAAAATTCAATTTTCATCGCGTGTAATGAAAGGTACGGCGACGGGGATTGAACCGGGAGTTCAAAATTGTCTTGTAATGAAGATGGACAAACACGATATAACCGAAGTTAAAAGAGTTTAAAAAGGAGAACATAAAGGATGAAAAATAGAAAAGCATTGTTATTATTGCTTACATTTATCACAATTTCAGCGAGCGTGCTTTTTATTTTTTACAGAGAACCTATAAAGGTAGAGGCTTGTGATACTCAAAACAATCTGCAAGAGTTTTTATACGATATCAATGAGCAACCGAGTTTTATTCTTACAAGTTTTCAAGACGGAGGTTATGGGATTTCTTCCGCAGTTACGGGAGAACCGATTGAATTTTCAAAGATAAACAATTTGCCATACGATAAC
Source organism: uncultured Clostridia bacterium (assembly GCA_934249325.1). Classification (GTDB taxonomy): domain Bacteria; phylum Bacillota; class Clostridia; order Christensenellales; family Borkfalkiaceae; genus UBA10281. The sequence goes on along the minus strand of CAKQKW010000010.1, from coordinate 42,853 downwards.
GGTAGTAGAAAATATTACGGCGGGCCATTTGCATATATTGAGAAAAGAAACGGGCAATTTTATAATATTCGGGCAGCCGAAAATAACGAAGGCAATAGTCAGGCGGAAACGGGAAAGACGAAAAAATTTGACAGTGATAACCTCATTAAATCAAATGCGGACGGAATTTCAGGCACCGAATACATGGACAATAGAGACTATTTTAGTTATAATTTGCAATATGGAGCAAATTCCCATAATACCTGCGGCTCGGTAGCCACGCAAATATTACTATCGTACACTAACTACTATTTTGACAGGAGGATTGTTTCGCCGAATTATTTAAACGGCGCGTGGAAATCGCCTAACAATGGGGATAGATTTGATCGAAACAATTACAATTTCCCATCACGAGATCCCAATGCTTGTTCAGATCCTACTTCAAAGGACGAATATATTTTAATGACCAACAATGATTTTTACAACCATATCATTTCAATAAACGAGCCCGGGGCCTTGCAATGCGTTGACACGGTAACTACGACAATCGTTGACGAAGATAAGAACCTGACGACAATCACGGTTGAGGTGAAAAATATCGATGGTACATATCTAAAAGAAAAAACTGTGGAGGTTCGCGAAAGAAAAGAAAATGAAAAAAGTAGTGTAAAAACAAAACATTCTCATAGTGGTTCATATATGTCCGACGTAAAGAAAGGAGTGCAAACAATACTAAATAACTCAATCGGTAGTGGCAATTACACGCTAAACGATGGCGGGAGTGCGATTGGTCTGTCTAAGAACGAATACGCCGATATAAGAAATGAAATTAAGAGCAACAGACCTGTTATTTTATTGACGAACAGTTTTCTTGGAGGTCCCAATCATTTCACCGTTGCGTATGGTTATGCCGATTACACATACCCGGGGAAAGACGAGGCTTTCAGTGGGTTTATAACCGATTTCGGTTGGGGAGGCGAGTCTCATAACGTTTGGTTAAATTCTTCGTGGTGCGCGCAGTATTTATCCGTACAAACAAAACATGAACACAACTACAATATAGATACGGGTAAAAATTTTAGCGGTTATAAAAGAGAGGTTCGGTGCGGCGAGTGTGGGCATAGAATGTTGAAGGATATTTATAGTGTAGACGATGAAGGCGTTTTAACGGTAAACTATTCGTTATTAGGGGAGGTAACTATACCGTACAGAGTTGGAGATAAAGCTGTTTCTAAAATCGGAGAGGCTTCGTTTATGGACAATCGCAATATAACTTCGGTTTCAATATCGTATGGGATAAATGAAATTTGCAACAATGCTTTCAACGGGTGTGTTTCTTTAAATTCTGTTAGTTTACCGTCGTCTCTACAAAAAATAGGAACGGGAGCATTTTATAATTGCTCGCAAATGAAAGTAGTAATAATTCCTGAGTATGTAAACACTATAGAAGTAGCGGCATTTGATAGGAGATACATTCAAAAGATTTTTTATAAAGGAGATGAAAGTAGATTCAAAAATATAGTGAACCATCAAATTTTTGACGAGGAAAACGTATATTATTATTCATCGGGAAAACCTACCGACGGGACGCATTATTGGCATTACAATTCAACCGAACAGCCGGAGATATGGAAGTCGATAAAAGTAATGAGTGTTACTCCGAACGGCAGGCGTAATCAGGAAACGACGACGGAGATTACTTTTACGTTCAGCGAAAATCCCGGAAATTTATCGACATCAGATTTTTCGTTCTCAAGAGGGGAAGCAACTTATATATATGGAAGCGGAAATACACGCGTGGTTGGAATTGATGGATTTTTCCTGAGGAGTACAAGAAGCGTATCTGTTAGAATCACTCCGAAATCGGATTATTACTTCGAGAATGGATACAGACATTCTTCGATATATGTAAAACTTACTCCGATAGTATATCTTGATATAAATAAAGATTATTTCAGCGGCAATTTCGATGACGATTACATAGACGAGCATGTTTTCGGCGAGACTACCGTGCTTCCGAAAGCGCATAAAGTTGCAAGAAGATTTGTCTCTTGGTATTTAAAGGATGAAGACGGAAATTATATGGCTATAGAGTCGCTATCGGGAGACTTTCACGCCGAAAGCGTTATCGTGTACGCCGAATGGAAAAGCGATCTGAATATGGATTATTTCGACGGAACGCCTTTGGAAATAGTATATAATATGAGGGGCGATAACATGCGGGTGCCGGACGTTTTTTGCGGAACAGGTGACGTAAGTCAAAGCGATTTGTCTTATATGTTGAGAGAGTCGCTATTCCCCGCTTTATCGAGGTTGTCGGTCGATGGATATTCGTATGAATTAAATTTTGATTTGATTAAATCTTATGAACTAAACGGTGATGTCTTAACGATTGAATTATTTGACGATTACAGATTTACCGACGGCTCGCCTCTTGTTGCGGATGATTTTATTGCCTATTATAACCTGATACTTTCTTTTTATACAAATGAGGACTTGCCCGCGCCATGGTCGTATATTACTTCGGTAACAGGCGAGTGTTGGGAACTTGAAATTCAGTTTGACGACTATGCATTTGATATTGCATATCTTTTGCACGAATTTAGGGCGGCTTCGAGTGATTGGTTAAGTAATAATCCTATAAATGCAAATTCTGTGGAAGAGGTAAATAATCTTTGTCTTGAAGGTCTTATTCCGAGTTACGGAAAATACGAAATAAAAGACTATAACTATTACGACAAAATTTGTTTGACGGCAAATCCGGTTTATGCTCGCTCTGACGAAACGGACGCTCCTGACATAAACATAATGATTTTAAACGACACGAATAATGCAATAGTAGAATGGCAATGTGGGCGTTATGATGCTTATTTCAATATGATTGAAGACGATGTTGACGAATATGTCGATAACACTGATGATGTTTTTCATAAATATGAAAATAGAGTAAGAACATTTATAGGAATTGGGAAAAAGTCAGAAATATTCAGATGGGTTGACGATTACATGCGTGAAGATCTAGTTTCTCTCTTTTTTAAATTTATTGCATCTTTTGAGATGGACTTTGCATTCAAAAATTCCGTAAAAGAAGCGAGCAGTTGGGCTCCGGATGGCCTTGTAAAGGAGCGATTGGAGTATATGTTTGAAACAGATCCTGCACTTGATCCTCTTGGCCCGAATGCACTAAGGAAAATGATTGAAGAATTGGCAGGCATTCCTGAGGATACTTGGTTAAATTTTACGCTATTTATACCTCGAAACGATATCTACATACAAATCGCTGAAATTATTCAGTGGTATTTTAATGAGGCATATATGTCGTTGGCATTGGTGTACAGCGAAAACATTGAAGATGCCGCAGATTGCGATTTTTGTTTATTTCCATATGATTTTTCGGGCTACAATTTATTTGGAAAGGATATGTTAAGTAGCGAATATCTGAAATACATCTATTTTCCGTATAACTGTCAAAATGATGAATGTTACATATTAGAATCGAGAAACGAATCGTTTTGTTACGGACAAATAGGATATATGGAAGTGTTGGATGAATTGAATGAAATAATGATGAGGCATTGTTATAAACTAAACCATATTCCAAAAGGATATGTCTCTTCCGACGATTTCCATAACCTCATCTACGGTAACGTGAGATTGCTTGTGTATTAACTTTTATTTCGGACTGTAAAAACAAGATACCCGATCTTTGTTCGGGTATCTTGTTTTCATGTGTTTTTTTTGCGATTTTATGTTCTTCGGGCTGTCGGGTCGCCGTCCCGAAATTTGCAAAAATGTTTTAATTTTTTAGTCGTTAAAATTCTTTCGCAAAAAGAGATTGATTTTATTTTCAAAATGGTATATAATAGATAACGCGAATACCTTTACGGATTCGACTACATATTTTTTATTTTTTTCAACGGGTATTTTTTAAAAAACTCGATTGGAGGTATTATGGAAAGAGAAAAGAAGTTTTTTACTTCGAAAAATCTCGCGATTTTAGGCATTCTGTCCGCGTTTATCGTGGTATTGCAGGTTTTCGGCAGTTACATTGCGATAGGTACCGTGCGGCTTTCGTTCGTACTCGTGCCGATTGTCCTCGGCGGCATTATGACGGGAGTATGGGGCGGAATGTTTTTAGGACTGCTTTTCGGCGTAATCACGTTGATTATGGGCGTTACGGGACTTGACGGGTTTACTTTTATCCTGTTTTCCGACCACCCCTTTTTAACCGTCGCTACTTGCCTCGTCAAGGGTACGGCGGCGGGACTTGTCTCGGCGGCGTTATACGAAGAAATCGTAAAACGCAATAAGACGGCGGCGGTGTTTACCGCGGCGGCGGTTGCTCCGATAGTCAATACGGGCTTGTTTATCGTCGGCGCGCTTTTTATGGCAGACACTTTACAGGCGAACTTCGTTCAGAATACGAGCGTTATTTACTTCCTCTTCATAGGCTGCGCGGGCGTGAATTTCTTAATCGAACTCGCGATAAATCTGCTTTTGTCGCCCGTCTTGTTAAGGGTTATAAAAATAGTGAGAAAATAGTATGATATTCTGCATAGATATAGGCAATTCCAACATAAAGTACGCCATTTTCGACGGCGAGGAATTAAAGGCTACGTTCAGAGTGACCTCGCAGAGGAATTTCACGAGCGACGAGTACGGCGTAATCGTGAGGGACCTTTTAAAAACGGCGGGTATACCGAAAGATAAAATAAAGGGCGTTATAATGTCGTCCGTTATACCGTCTTTAAACTACACGATGGAACACATGTGCCGCGACTATTTCGGGCTTACGCCCATAATCGTGGGTCCGGGCGTAAAAACGGGTCTCAACGTCAAAGCCGATAATCCGAAAGAAGTCGGGTCGGATATAATAGTCGATTCGGTTAGCGCGATTCACCGTTACGGCAAGGGTACGCCTATTATCTGCATAGACTTCGGAACGGCGACGACTTTCGATATTATAAACGAAAAGGGCGAACTTATAGGCGTGGTAATATCCCCCGGAATAAAGGGTTCGCTCGACTCGCTTGTTAACGGCACGGCGAACCTACCGAATATCGAACTCGAAACGCCCCCGTCGATTATTGCGAAAAATACCGCTAATTGTATGCAGGCGGGCATAGTCTACGGATTTGCGGGGCTTGTGGATAATATCGTTACGAAGATAAAAGAAGAACTCGGCAGACCCGATACCAAAGTAATCGCCACGGGCGGAATGGGCAAAATCATTCATAAGGAATCGAAAACGATAGACCGCTTCGACATTACGCTCACGCTCAACGGGCTTCGGCTTATCTACGAAATGAACAGCAAGGTGGCAAAATGACGAGAGAGGCGGCGATAGGCAAAATAAAAATAGGCGGCGGCAACAGGGTTGCCGTTCAGTCTATGGTAAACGTAAAGACTTCCAAGACGGGCGAGGTCGTCAAACAGATACTTGCCCTCGAGGACTTGGGTTGCGATATAATAAGGGTTTCCGTCAAGGACGACGAGGACGTAAACGCCCTTGCCGACATTAAAAAGTCGATAAACATTCCGCTCGTCGCGGACATACACTTCAACTATAAATACGCTCTTCGCGCGATAGATAACGGGGTCGATAAGATAAGAATAAACCCCGGCAACATCGGTTCGGAAAAGAACGTGGAAGAGGTCGCGAGGGCGGTAAAAAGTTCGGGAGTCGCGGTGAGAGTCGGCTCGAACACGGGCAGCGTGGAAAAAGAACTTCTCGCGAAATACGGCAAAAACGAAATATCGCTCGCCGAAAGCGCGCTTAAAAACGTGGCGATTTTAGAGAAATACGGCGTGGATAATATCGTTATTTCGGCAAAGGCGTCCTCCGTTCCGCTGACCGTCAGAACTTACGAGTATTTACATAACAAAACGGACTATCCCCTCCACGTCGGAGTTACCGAGGCGGGAACGCTTGCGAGCGGCACGGTCAAAAGCAGTATAGGAATAGGAAGTCTGCTGTTAAAAGGGATAGGCGACACCATAAGGGTATCGCTCACCGCCGACCCGAGAGAAGAGATTATCGCCGCGAAGCGAATTTTAAGAAGCGTGGGGCTTGACGAGAACTACGTCGAAGTTATTTCCTGTCCGACCTGCGGCAGGACGGAGTACGACAGCATTTCGCTGGCGAATAAAGTCGAAAGTCTTACTTCGGGCATCAAAAAACGTCTGAAAATCGCGGTTATGGGTTGCGTAGTGAACGGACCCGGCGAGGCGGCGGACTGCGACCTCGGAATCGCGGGGGGAAGCGGGTACTGTGCGTTTTTCAAAAACGGCAAAGTATATAGAAAAGTAGAGTTTGAAAAAGCGGAAGAAGAATTTTTAAAGGAAATTAAGCAACTTGTCTGACTTTAATTTAGATATTTTACCTAAAATACGGGCGATAGACGAAAGTCTCGCCAAAATACGACTGAAAGAGGTCTCGCTGAAAAGAAACGGCGAGGCTGATTTCACCTTTATATGCGACAAGGCTCAAAGCGACGACGCGTGTATGAAAATCGAGGAGATTATAAGGGAATATATGCCCGAGTCCTTCCCCGATTGCAGGGCGAACGTGATAAAAATCGTCGCCGACCCCGAACTCGTCAAGAACGAAATTTACAGGTATTTAACCGAGACTTATATGTCGGTCGCTCATTCTATCACGCCCGACAATATCAAGGTTTTTCCGCCCGAAAACGGGAAATGCGAATACGCTATCGAGGCTGACGACGACGTTTACGAATACGTTACGAAACACTCGGTTTTAGAGAAACTTTCCGCTCATTTGTACGGCGAGTTCTGTTGCCTTTTCTCGGGGAAAGCGGTCGATACGGGCAAGTCGCAGGCGAACGAGGAAATACTTAAAGTCGAGTTGAACTCGACGGAGTACGAAACGATAAAATTCAGAACGCTGACCGTTAAAGACCCCGTGAAACTGTGGGGCGAAGAAATCGACGGCACGGCGATATACATAGCGGACTCCTCTCTTGCGAGCGGTATTTGCTGTTTCGCGGGCAAGGTCGAATCGATAAGTACGAGAGAGACCAAAACGGGCAAGGAGTTTTACCTCGTCGAACTCAACGACACCACGGGCAAAATCGTCGGCAAGATATTCATGACCAACGAAAAACGCAAGAAAATCGAGAAAATTCAGGTCGGAACTCAGATAATCTGCCGAGGCGAAATAGGCTCGTACAACGGTATGCAGAGTTTCAAGATAATCGACGTGTCTTTCTGCGAGTTTCCTGAGGACTTCAAAGCGGAGGAGAGGGAAAGCAAGTCCGTTCCCGCGCTTTATTCGCTCGTGTTCCCCGAAAAAATCGAGGATATGGAACAGAGTTTTCTGTTTAAAACCGAAAAACCCGTTCCGAAGTGCCTTATGGGCAGAACTTTCACCGTTTTAGATATAGAAACTACGGGACTTTCGTACATAAACGGAGATAAAATCACCGAAATAGGCGCGGTGAGGGTGGTTGACGGCAAAATCGTCGATAAATTTCAGACCCTTATAAATCCGCAGAAGAAAATCAGCGCGGAGATAACCTCGCTTACCGGTATAGACGACGAAATGGTTAAGGACAAGCCGACGATAGATAATATTATTCCCGACCTGTTCAAGTATGCCGACGGCAGTATAATCGTCGGGCATAACCTCGATTTCGACTATAAATTCATAAAATATTTCGCAAAAGAAAGCGGCTATATATTCAAAAACGACGGAATAGACACCTGTTCTTTCGCGAGGGCGGTAGTTCCGAGACTTAAAAACTACAAACTGAACACCGTCTGCGAGAAATTCGGAATAGAATTTCTGCATCACAGGGCGCTCTCTGACGCGCACGCCACGGCGAAATTGTTTATCGAACTCGTCGGGATAAAAGGCGAGTTGCCCGATTTTATGTAAAAAGCCTTTACAAAATCGTTTATATATGTTATAATTCATACAATAGTAAATTTATAAAGGAAAATTATATGGAAGAACAGGAAATTTACGTTGAAGAAGGAGCGACGATTTCGCTTAAATCGTTATGGGCTGAGATTAAGCACAGTATTTGGCTTATCGTGATTATCACGCTTTCGCTTACCGTACTCGGCACGTTGCTCGGCGTGTTCGTCGTAAAAACGAACTACACTTCGACGGCGACTCTGTACGTTAAAACGACGACGAGCGCAGATACCACTATATCTGACAACCTGAATTTATCGGAACGTCTCGCTCCGATTTACGCGTCCTTTTTAAGCGACGACAGCACGATCGTATACGAAAAGGCGGTTCAGACGCTCAACTCGCCCAAATATAACAAAAACGTATCCATTCAAGGACTTAAAGATAATCTTACCGTAAAAAATACGAACATTCAGATTACCCTTAAATACGTTTCCAAAGATGAGCAAAGCGATACGATATTGACGGAAATCGTCGAGAGTCTGATGGAAGAGATAAACAGCAAGGACGAAACGGGAAAGGGGGACAAATATCCCATTCTCGCGGGTCAGTTGTCTGTTTCTTCCGACCCGAGCGTTCCTACGAACGATAAAAATACTAAGTTCATTAAGTACACGCTCGTATTTTTCCTGCTCGGCATACTCGTTTCGTTCATAACGGTACTCGTTAAGACCGTCGAAAACGAAAAGGCGAAGGCAAAAACGGCGACCGCGGGAACGACGAACGATACCGCAGAAAGTACTGCGGGCGAAAGCGGCGAGGTAAATCTTTAATTGATAGAATACAATCAGAATTTGCTTTCCCGTTAAAGGAAAGCAAATTTCAGTTTAAGATAAACAAGGGGGGGTGGAAATAATGACCGATATACATTGCCATATCGTACCGTTCGTGGACGACGGAAGCAGGACTATGGAGGCTTCTCTCGAAATGCTGAGGGAAGAGGTAAGACAGGGCGTAAACCGCATTATTTGCACTCCGCATTATCGCAGAGGGTTTTACGAACGGAGCGAAGAGGAGATAAAAGGCGTTCTTCAAGAACTTTCGGAAAACGCAAAAAAAGAGGGAATACCCGTAGAACTCTACCTCGGCAGGGAAGTGAAATTCCATACGAAAGAGTACAAATCGTTTCTCGAAAAACGCGTAGTTCCGACAATGTGCGGCGGCGATTACGTTCTTTTAGAGTTCAATTACGACAGGGAAACGGACATCGACGAAGTGGTATACGATACGCAAATGGCGGGCTATAAGCCGATTATCGCCCATATCGAGCGTTATTCCTATTTCAGAAAAGTAGAAAACGTCGCTCGGATTAAGGCTGCGGGGGCGATGATTCAGGTCAATGCGGACAGCATAGCCTCGAAAGATTTTCCTAAGGAAAGGAAGTTCGTAAAACAACTTCTGAAATTTAAACTCGCAGACTTCGTGGGAAGCGACGTACACAGCGGCAGAGTCAATTATATGAAAAAGGCTTACGACAAGGTCGCGAAAAAAGACCGCGTTTACGCCGATATGATATTCGATAAAAACGCCGACCTTATTATCGGACAAAATCGTCCGCTTTGATTTTATGAGAGTAATTCGCGAAAAAAGCGAGGTTATCGCATTGAACAATATCGTACTCGCGTTTGTGGGCGACGCGGTATATTCCTTGAAAATAAGGGAAAAATACGCTTTGTCGCTCGACGCCAAGCCGTCCGCCGTATCCGACGTATGCTCGGAGATAGTGAGCGCGAAATCTCAGGCGAGAAAGGTCGAAAAACTTATCGAACGAGGCGTTCTGACGGACGAGGAAATCGAAATATTCAAGCGGGCGAGAAACACGAAAAAGGCAAACAAAGCGAAGAACGCGTCCGTAAACGACTATCATAAATCGACGGGTTTCGAGGCTCTTTTAGGGTATTTGTATCTCACGGGGCAAGACGAAAGACTCGATATGATCGCGTATTACGAAGAAGGATAGAAAAATATGAAAATAGAAGGCAAAAACTCGGTAAGAGAACTTATTAAAAGCGGAAAAACGGTCGATAAAGTACTCGTTCAGAACGGAATGAGAGACGAAGAATCGAGGACGCTTGCGGGACAGATTAAACAGGCGGGAATAAAGATTTCTTTCGCCGACAAATCCATACTCGACAAAGAGAGCGAGACGAGAAGGCATCAGGGCTTTATCGCGTTCGTTTCAGATTATAAATACGCCGAACTCGACGATATTTTAAACGCCGTCAAGGATAAAGAGGACGCGTTTATAGTCGTTCTGGACGGAGTTGAGGACCCCCATAATCTCGGAAGCGTGATAAGGGTTTGCGAGTGCGGCGGTATCGACGGACTTATAATCGGCAAACACAGAAGCGCGAGCGTGACGGACGCCGTTATGAGAATTTCCGAGGGCAGCGCGAACCATATAAAAATCGCAAGGGTTACGAACATCAATTCGGCAATCGACAAGATAAAAAGCGAAAATATATGGGCTTACGCTTTGGAACTCGGCGGCGGCGATATTTACAAGACCGACCTCAAAGGCAGAATTGCGATAGTGGTCGGCGGCGAAGATACGGGAGTCAACCAACTCACGAGGAAAAAGTGCGACGCGGTAATGCAGATTCCTATGCGTGGTAAGGTGAATTCCTTAAACGCTTCGGTCGCTTGCGGCGTTGCGGTTTTCGAGGCGTTACGCCAACGAAACGCTTGATAAACGACTTATAGACAGGCTTTTACTAAATTTTTAACGAGAGGAGAGGAATAAATGGCGTATCTCGCGTTATACAGGAGATTTCGTCCGAGCGGCTTCGACGGTCTTATAGGACAGGAACACGTCGTTCAGACTTTGATAAATCAGATAAAGACCGATAGAATAGGTCACGCGTATTTGTTCTGCGGAGCGAGAGGAACCGGCAAGACCTCGGCGGCGAAGATTTTTGCGAGGGCTATAAACTGTCTGTCGCCCGTCAACGGTTCGCCGTGCGGTAAGTGCGAAGTATGCAAGGCTCTTGCGGACAACTCGAACCTCGATATACTCGAAATGGACGCGGCTTCCAACAACAAAGTAGAAAACGTAAGGGAAATTCGTGAAAAAATTCAGTATCCGCCCGTAAGCGGCAGATATAAGGTTTATATTATAGACGAAGTTCACATGCTTACTACCGAGGCTTTCAACGCCCTTTTAAAGACTTTGGAAGAACCGCCGAAACACGCCGTATTCATTCTCGCGACGACCGAGGCTCACAAACTTCCGTCCACCATTTTGTCGCGTTGTATGCGATTCGATTTCAGATTGATTCCGACGGCGAAAATCGCCGAACTCATCGGCAAAATCTACAAAGAAGTGGGTAAGGAATACGATGACGAGGCTCTGACCGCGATTGCGAGAGCGGGAGCGGGGAGCGTGAGAGACGCCCTTTCCATCGCCGATATCTGCGTGTCGTATAAAGAGAGCAAACTCACCTATTCGGACGTCTTGGAGATTTTAGGGGCGACCGATACTAACAAAATAACGAGTCTTGTCGGCGATATTTTTAGGGGCGATACGGGCGGCTCGCTCGAAACCGTGGAAAAACTCTGCGAAAGCGGCAAGAGCGTAGGGGTTTTGTGCAAGGATATTATTTCGAGACTCAGAGAAATAATCGTTTGCAAGACCTGTAAAAACGGCAGAGAAATTCTCGAACTTCCCGAGGACGCCTACGGCGAAATCGTCAAAGCGGCGGAACTTGCGGACGAGAACAGAATTTTAAGAACGATAGAGATATTCAGCGAAGCGGAAGGGAATATGCGTTACGCCGCAAGTCCGAAAATACTTCTGGAATGCGCGGTCGTGAAGTCGTCGAGACCGGAAACGGACTATAATCTCGACGCTTTGCTCGGAAGAATATCCTCTTTGGAAAAAGCCTTGAAAGAAGGGGCTATGGTAAGCGGCGAAAAGCCGAAGCCTATATTTATGGGCGAGATTAAGTCTGCGGAAATCAAACCCGAGGCGGTCGTAACAAGGGCGGAAACGAAAACAAAAGCGGAAGATAACGCCCCGTATTATTTCGACGAGGGCGAACCCGTACCGCCGCCCGAAGAGCCGAGCGGTATGGAAACGGGCGGCTATAAGTCGATTAACGAGCAAAAATCGTCCGCTACCGAACGAAAAATTCCCCTTAAGGAAGTGAAACCCGAGGAAGCGAAGCCCGCAGAACAAGCCGCCGAACAAGATCTCGGCGAGAATACCGCGGGCATAAGCGCGGGCAAACTGTGGGGAACGGTCATAAGGAAATTACGAGCCGAAAAGCAGATAGTTCTTTGGATAGCGTGTCAGGAAATGACGGCGACTTTAAACGGCAGAACGCTTGTAGTCAGGGCTTCCGACGAGGCGGGGTATAATGCCGTTACCAAACAGGCGAACCTCGAAATTCTTTCAAAGATAGTGAAGTCGGTCGGAGACTTTGAAGTAGAAATAAGGAAATCGAACGGCGAAGCGGAAAATAAAAGCAAATTCGACGAGGACGTCGAAAAGGTGAAAAACGTTTTCGGCAGTACCGTCGTTAAAGTAGAAGATTAAAGAAAAAAAGGAGTAAAAAGATATGGCAGGATACGGCAGAGGCGGTTTCGGAGGTTTCGGCGGAGGAAACCAGATGCAGCAACTTATGAAACAGGCTCAGAAAATGCAGGAGCAAATGGCTAAGGCTCAGGAAGAACTCGAAGAAGCCGAGATAGAGGGCGAGAGCGGAAGCGGACTCGTTAAAGTCGTCGTAAACGGCAAAAAAGCTGTAAAGTCGATAACGATCGACCCGAAAGCGGTAGACCCCGACGACGTAGAGATGCTTGAAGACCTCATTATCGCCGCTCTCAACAACGCCTATGAAGAAGCGGACGCGGAATACGAAGAAAAAATGGGTAAATTCGGCGGCGCGGGCGGTCTGCTTTAAGGTATGGGAGCGTATATCGAACCGATCGGCAGACTTATAAATCAGTTTACCAAGTTGCCGGGCGTAGGCTCAAAAACCGCTCAGCGGTACGCGTATAAAATCATAAATATGACCGAAGAGGAAGCGGCTGAGTTTGCGGAGAGTATTCTGCGGGCGAAGAGAGAGGTTCGCTATTGTTCGGTGTGCGGAAATTACACCGATAAGGAAGTGTGCGATATCTGTTCGACGAGAGACGGTTCGGTTATATGCGTTGTCAAAGAGCCGAAAGACGTGCTTGCAATGGAAAAATCGCACGAATTTAAGGGCGTTTATCACGTTCTTCACGGGGCGTTAAGTCCTATGGAAGGGATAACGCCGAACGATATAAGGATTAAAGAACTCCTTGCCCGAATTGCGAAAGGCGGCGTAAAAGAGGTTATTATGGCGACAAACCCGGACGTAGAGGGCGAGGCGACGGCGATGTACATTTCGGGGCTTTTAAAGCCGCTCGGAATTAAGGTGACGAGGCTTGCGCACGGAATACCCGTCGGGAGCGAACTCGAATATGCGGACGAAATAACCCTTTCGAGGGCGCTACTCGACAGAAAGGAAATGTAAATTTTCGGTTGAGGTTTTCTCGGCTGACCGCGAGTTGAAGTAAAGATTAAAAAAGAAACGAGATTTCGGTTACTCGAAGTCTCGTTTTTATTATATACGGTTGAAAATAAGGTTTTTATATAGAAAACGAGATTTGCGGGACGTCGGGGCGCCGTCCCCTACGGCAACGCTCGATATTTGCATTAAAAAACGAAATTTGCGGGACGTCGGGGCGCCGTCCCCTACGGCAACGCTCGATATTTGCATTAAAAAACGAAATTTGCGGGACGTCGGGGCGCCGTCCCCTACGGCAACGCTTGATATTTGCATGAAAAAACCCGTCTGTATTTCTGAACGCTTTTAGTAAAACGTCTTGCGGCGATTATTTCTGACCGAAATAATCGCCGAACATTACCGCTACGTCGTCGGGTATAACCGTTTTCACGGGCGAAAAATATTTTCCGTCCACGTCTGTTACTTCCGCTTCCGCATCGCCCTCTTTTCCTTTTTCGGATTGTCCGTTTTCTTTTTTATCCCCATTCATAAGTCCCATAAAAACGGGCAGAAGGGTTTTCAAATTTACGCCTCCTTGCAGGGCTTCCGCGAATTTGTCGGAAGTGAGAAGCGAAATCGTCTTGTCGTCCATTCCGAGCAGTCTGAAAACGGGAACGAACGACGGCATATCGAGATTAGGCAAAATCTCTTTCAGTTCGCCCAACTTTCCGCCGTACAAAACAAAAAATAGTATTAAGATAAACAGATAGTTCATTTTTTTTCTCCGATATATAATTTCGTCCGTAACCCCAACCGAACCCGCCTCTAAGCCGTCTTTTTTGCATATTTTTGCAAATTCTCGCTCGGCTAACGTTCACTTTTTTTCGGTCTCCGTCATAAAATATTTCAGACGGAGGTAATTTATGAGAAATTTTAACGACTACAAGCCCGAAGAGAAGAATACCTTTTCCAAAGACGGTTTAAGCGAAGCCGAATTGTCGGAAAAGTTCTTTTCGCTTGCAGAAGAGTTCGAGGGTAAAAACGGCGACGACGTTTTAAAAGCGATTGTAAAAGAAGCCGAACGCGGCAGAAAAAACGGCACGTTGACCGACGCCGACATCGACAACTTTTCCGCAATGCTCGCCCCGATGCTCACCGCCGAACAAAACAAAATGCTCGGGAAAATCGTAAAGAAAATCAAAAAATAGTTCTTACGACTAAACGGTCATCGATATTTCGTCGAGGGCGTACAGAAACGCGTTTATCTCCTTTCTCGTGTTCTGCGGACTTAAACTGACCCTTAACAAACCGAGTTTTTCCGTACCCAAAAATTTATGGTATAACGGAGCGCAATGATAGCCGCCTCTCGTCGCAATGTCGTATTTGTCCGAAAGTAATTCGGAAAGGCTCTGAGAAGAAAAATCGTTGTGCGAAAACGCGACGATTCCGCTGTCGTTGGGAATGGAGTAGAGCCTTAAATAAGGCCGCGCGGACAATTCCGAAACGAAATATTCGGTTAAACCTTTGAGTTGCGAAGCGACGTAATCCACGTTGTCTCCGAGATAATCCACGCCTTCTTTCATAGATAAAATAGCGGGCAGATTGACCGTTCCCGCCTCTAACGATTCGGGCAGATTATCGGGCATACCCTTTGAAAAAGTATCGAAACCCGTGCCGCCGAAAACGGTCGGACGTATCTTCGCCTTGCCTCCGAGAATCAACGCCCCCGCTCCGACTATGCCGAGCAGTCCCTTGTGCGACGGAACGCAAAGTCCGTCTATAAGTTGATTATCGACCATTATTCGCTTGTGACCCGCCATCTGAGCCCCGTCGACAAGGTATATCGCAGAGGTGTTTTTTAAAAGTCTGCCGATGCCTTCGACGTCGTTTTCCGCCCCCGTTACGTTTGATACTCCGTTTATAACGACCATACAGACGTCGTCCGTCAGATATTTTTCGACGTCCGCGGCGGTGACTATGGAAGTCTCGGGGGTAATGACGGTAAGCGTAATAAGCCCCCGCCGTTCGAGTTCGTACAGCGGGCGTAAAACGGCGTTGTGTTCGGTGACGGTGGTAAGCACCCTGCGACCGGGAACGAAAAGCCCGAAAATCGCGGCGTTTAAAGCGTAAGTGCAAGACGGCGTGAAAACGATCCGTTCGGGAGACGCTACGCCGAAGAATTTTGCGAGCGATTTTCTCGCGGAGTAGAGGGCTTGCGAGGCGGCGACGGATAGTCTGTGACCGCTTCTCCCCGGGTTAGCGTTAAGATTTTTCAAAGCGTATTCCGCCGCTTCGTAAGACTTAGAAGGTTTGAAACCGCCCGTTGCGGCGTTGTCGAAATAAATCATAAATTACTTCCGTTTTTATTATAAATATATTATCGCGCGTTTGATTTAATACCTTAAACGGGTATTCGGTTAAACGAGTATTCGACTTAACGCTGTAACGAAGGAGGGAAAAATGGGTTTTTGTTTGGCGGTATTCCGTTCGAGAACTCAGGTAATGGAATTTATAGAGTATTTTCAGTCGGGCGGGATAGACGCAAGGGCGGTAAACACGCCCGCGGAAGCGAAAATAGGTTGCGGAATTTCGGCAAGATTTCCGAAAATTTATCTGCCTTACGCCGCTTCGGCGGTGAATAAACTTAATCTGAACACTTTTACGGGCTTTTACGAAATACGGACGGTCGGTAATCGAACGACCGTGATTCGTTTATAAAAATAAAAACTCCGAATTATCCGAAACTCTCTCGGCTAAATCGGGGTTTTTATTTTAAGTCCGAATTTCACTTATGAAATCGGTTACTTATCGAGTGAAAATCGTAAGTGCCGTAAAAATCGGTTCGGGACGGCGCCCCGACGTCCCGAAAAGACCATTGTGTAATTGTAGGGGACGGCGCCTCGACGTTCCGAAACGACCATTGTATAATCGTAGGGGACGGCGCCTCGACGTCCCGAAAAGACCATTGTATAATCATAGGGGACGGCGCCTCGACCTTCCGAAAAGACTATTGTATAATCGTAGGGGACGGCGCCTCGACGTCCCGCTTTTGTTTTTCCTTTTTATCCGCTTTTATTTTTTGAGCCTCGATTTGATTGTGTTTACGCCGATTTTATGCTAAAATATCTCCGAATGAATAAGAAAACGGCAACGGAAGTCGCTTCGAGACTTTTAGAAGAGTACCCGAACGCAAAACCGGCTTTAAAATTCAATAGTTCTTACGAGTTGCTCGTCGCGGTCATACTTTCCGCGCAGTGTACGGACGAAAGGGTGAATAAGGTCACCGAAAAATTGTTCGCGGTAGCAAATACCCCGCAGGAAATGATAAACCTCGGCGCGGAAAACCTCGAAAAGTACGTTTTTTCCTGCGGATTATACCATTCCAAAGCGGCTCATATAATATCGCTATCGGAAAGACTCGTAAATGACTACGGCGGCGAAGTTCCGTCGACTTTAAAGGAACTGAGTACGCTCGACGGCGTGGGCAGAAAAACCGCGAACGTCGTGTACAGCGTGGCGTTCGGCAGCAACGCGATTGCGGTCGATACTCACGTTTTCAGAGTCTCGGCGAGAATAGGTCTCGCAAACGGCAAAAACCCGACGGAGACCGAAAAAATACTTATGAAAAAAATTCCCGAGGAAATGTGGAGCAGATTGCACCACGCTCTCATATATCACGGCAGAAGGGTATGCGTCGCCCGTTCGCCGAAATGCGATGAGTGCGTTATAAGGGAATTATGCGAAAAAAAAGGCGTAAAGGATAGAAAGAAAGTATGATAGTCGATAAATTCGTAGATAAAGAAAGTTTATTCCTTAAATCGGGAGACGGCGGCGACGGAGCGGTCTCGTTTCTGAGGTATAAAGGCGTGTCGAACGGCGGACCCGACGGCGGAGACGGCGGCAACGGCGGCAGCATATACTTCGTGGGCGATCGTCACAAGAGCAGTCTCATAGACTTTATGTATAAGAGAAAGTACGTCGCCGAAAACGGCGGCAAGGGCGAGGGCAACAACTGCCACGGCAAGAACGGAGCGGACGTATATATTTCCGTGCCGCTCGGAACGGTCGTGAAAGACAGAGAGACGGGTCGAATTCTGTGCGATATATACTACGACGGACAAACCCATCTCGCGGTTCCGGGGGGCAACGGCGGCAAGGGCAACGTGCATTTCTGCACGAGCCGCAGAAGGGCTCCGCATTTCTCGCAGGCGGGCGAAAAAACCGAGATGCGCAAGGTTATTTTAGAGTTGAAAATCATTGCGGACGTCGGCTTAATCGGATTTCCGAACGTTGGAAAATCTACGATTTTATCGAAGATTTCGGCGGCTAAACCGAAGATTGCCAACTACCATTTCACGACGCTTTCGCCTAATCTCGGGGTTGTAAATTACTACGACGACAGTTTTGTTTGCGCGGATATTCCGGGACTTATCGAAGGAGCGTCCGAGGGAACGGGACTCGGTACGGAGTTTTTAAGACATATCGAAAGGACGAGGGTACTCGTTCACGTCGTGGATATATCGGGTATGGAGGGCAGAGACCCTTACGAGGACTACAAAAAAATCAACGCGGAACTCAGAAAGTACAGCAAAGAACTCGCTAAAAGACCGCAGATTATCGTTCTGAACAAATGCGATTGCTACGGCGCGGAAGAGAATATCAAGGCGTTCAAGAAAAAACTCAATTACAGAAAGGAAGTTTTCCTTGCTACGGCTGTTTCGGGCGACGGACTTATCGAAGTCGTCAAGAGACTTATCGAAATATTGAAGGAACTGCCCGCCCCGAAGCCTATCGAGTTCGAGCCGTTCAGTTACGAAAAAGCGGACGCGAGAAAGTTCGACGTCACTTACGACGAAGAGGACAAGGCTTATATCGTCGAAGGTCCGCTCGTTAAACTCTTGGAGAGAAACGTAGTTTTAGACGACAACGAAAGCGTTATGTATTTGCAGTCAACGCTTAGGCGTTACGGCGTTATAGACGCGTTGAAGAAGAAGGGAATTAAAGACGGCGATACCGTATTTTTAGGCGAAGTCGCATTTGATTATATTGATTAAAGAGGTATTTAAATATGTTTACTACTAAACAGAGAAGTAAGTTAAGGTCGCTCGCTCAGAGTATAGAGCCGATAGGACAAGTCGGAAAAGGCGGAATTTCCGAGAATATGCTCGCGGGGCTTTCGGACGCTCTCGATAAAAGGGAACTCATAAAAGTTTCGCTTCTGAACAATAACGACGACGATATAAGAGACGTCGCCGAAGAACTTGCGGAAAATCTGAACGCCGAAGTGGTATGTACGATAGGGCGCAAGGTCGTATTGTATCGTTACAGCGAAAAAGACGGCGCGAAGCATATCGAATTCTAATAACAGAGTAAAAAAGGTGCCTGATAGAAACGGGCATTTTTTTTAACTCGCGACTTTGCGGGACGTCGGGGCGCCGTCCCCTACGATTGTTTAGGATAAATGCAATATAAGTTGAATATTTTAACCGTTTTTTAGATAATTACAAATCGACGGATAATAAAAATCCGTAAAAATCTTTAATAGATTTAATATTTTACCGAGTCTTGCCGTAGGGGACGGCGCCTCGACGTCCCGAAAAAACGGCTAAAACTTAAAACGGCGGGGACTCTTTCGGTTTCGCAAAAAATTTCAATATTATCGCGTAGATTATAAAAAGACACCCCGTCGCGATATAATATATTTTATACATCGCAAAGCGACTTAAAACAAGCGTTATAAACCCGTAGAAGGCAAAGTTTTTTGCCTTTTTTTTATCGAAAGATTCTATCGCCGTCTTTATTATTCCGAGCGAACGCTTTTTAACGGGCGGCGTGTCCGTCGGAATTTCGGGTATGCAATCGTACTTTGAGAGCAGAGAATAGAGAGCGGAAAAATCCACGAGTTTTATTCTCGGCGACAGGTTTTCCGCAAACTTTAACGCTTCCGTATCGAACGCCGTCGCGAAGAACGCGAGCGAGGTCTTTTTCGGAGTCGATTTATACGCTTCGATTATCTCGTCAACGCCTAAGGGTCGGGCTGAAAATTTATACGCGACTTTTCTTCCGTCAGAGATAAAAAGCCCGTTTTTTGAACTTATAGGCTGACTTTCCGATTTTTCGAGCATCTCGAAAAGTATTTTTTCGACTTCTTTGTCGTCTGCTAACAGCAGGTAGTTTTTAAGTTCCGAGTATTTTTTTTCGTCGGCTTTTTTCAAGGTGATTTTCCCGTATTTTTTCTTTGAAGCGAGACAAAATAACGCAAGGGTTATAACCGAAAAGCACGCCGAGATAATTATAGCCGCCGCTTTGCCGTCGATATAGTAGGAAATCGGCGTAAAAAATACGAGAAAAGAAAAGACGAATACGAAAATACAGTCGGAGACGAACGAAATTTTAAACATAGTCGTATTATTGACCGAAAACCCGCCGATTAAACTTGAAAAAATAACGAATTTGTGCTATCATAGAACCGAGATGAAGAAACTTATTTTATACGGGGGAACGTTCGACCCCCCGCATACCGAGCATGTCGCCGTATTGAAAGCGGCAAAAGAAGAGACGGGCGCGGACAAAATAATCGTAATGCCCGACAATATTCCGCCGCATAAACAGACGAATTATATGGCGAGTTCCGCCGACAGATTGGAAATGTGCCGTCTTGCATTCGGTGATTTCTCTACCGTTTCGGACTACGAGATATTAAGCGAAGGCAAGAGTTATTCCTATAAAACCGTCGAAAAAATCAAAGCGGAGTACCCCGACTACGAAATATTGTTTTTAATGGGTACGGATATGCTTTCGACATTCGACAAGTGGAAATACCCCGAAAAAATACTCGAAAACGCAACGCCGCTTCTTTGCGAGAGAACGGGCGACGGCGAAAAAAAAGACGAGACTTTGAAGAGGTTTAAGGAGCAATTCGGCGTAGAGGCAAGGTCGCTCGATTACGTCGGCAAGGAACTTTCGAGCAGCGAAATAAAGTTTCGTATAATGCTTTCTCTTCCCGTCGATGGTATGCTCGAAAACGCCGTTTACGAATATATAGGCAGACTTTCGGTGTATAAAAGCGACAAGTTTTTCGATTTTGTAAAGAACAACGAGAAGAAAAGCAGAGTCGTTCATACCTTGGGCGTAATGCTTCTTGCCGAGAAACTATCGAGAAAAAACGGAGTCGATACGAATAAGGCGGTACTTGCGGCGTTGCTTCACGATTGCGGCAAATACTTTAAGAGAACGGACTATCCCGAGTGCGAAATGCCGACGGACACCCCCGAACCCGTGGAACATCAGTTTTTGGGGGCGTACATTGCCGAACATACGCTCGGCGTTAAAGACAAGGATATTCTGGAAGCGATAAAATATCACACTTCGGGAAACGAAAATATGTCGCCGCTCGCGAAGATACTTTTTATAGCCGATATGACGGAACGAGGCAGAGACTACGACGGCGTGGAAGAATTGCGGAAAATCGCCGAAGACGACCTCGAACGGGGCTTTCTCGCGGTGCTTTCGCATAAGGCTGAATACGTTAAAAGTTCGGACGACCCGATATTCGGGCTGACCGAAAAAACCTGTAAATATTACGGAATAAAGTTCTAAGGAGACAAAAAATGGAAGCGAAAGAAAAAGCAAAAATTATATGCGACGTTTTGTCGGCTAAAAAGGCATACGACGTCTTAAAAATCGACGTGAGCGAAAAGACCGTTCTTGCGGACTACTTCATAATTTGCAGCGGCAAGTCCTCGACTCAGGTGCGTTCGCTCGCGGAGTACGCCGAAGAGGAAATAGAGAAACGCGGCGGCGAAGTCAGAAGAAAAGAGGGAATGGACGAGGGCAGATGGGTCGTCGTCGATTTCGGCGACGTGATTTTGCACGTTTTCAACGACGATACGAGACTTTTCTACCACCTCGAAAGACTTTGGTCGGACGAAAAAAACACCGAGAAAATCGACTGATTTTACTTCGGCGTTTTTCGTGTCGTTGTTCGGCAAAAAGCGTTGTTTATGAACTTATAGGCGGCTATTTGCCGTTCACAAAGTATTTTTTCTCGGAAAATTCTTCGGGGCGTATCACTATGCCTTTAAATGCGAGGTCGGGCTTTCGCGAGACCTTTTTGCGAGGTTTTTTCTTGGGAACTACGTCTTTAATATAGTAAATTTTAGCGTCGGACGGCTGTTCGGCGTTTTTTATTTCTGTTTCCCCTCTGTCTTTGTAAATATCCCTGTTTTTAATCGCCAACATACAAAATTTCGCCACGCAAGAAAGCCCGAAAGCGGCAAAGAAAACGAGAGCGACAAGCAGAATACCCTGAATTAAATTCGGCATAAATTTTACCTCCATAGATTCAACTCTCTAACGTCTTAATTATACAACGTTTTGCCGCGGACGAACCTTCCGTTTTTGTCGAATGCGTAAAAATGTTGTCGAAATTCTTTAATATCGGGCAATAAAGGCGTTAAAGATAATAAAAAGCCGTTTTCTTTTCGTAAAAAAGTCGATAATCTCTACAAAATAATATAAATAGAGGTGCTTATGAACGTTATATTCAAAGAGGGCGAAGACGCTTCGCTCGCCGAAATAGAAGCAAAAACGGGCGACAGCGAGAACAAAATAGTCGTAAAAAGCGACTTCCCGATAGCGGGAGCGGTCGGAGAACGGCGTAGCGAAAATGCGGAAGAGTACGAAAAAACCGAAAATCTTGCCTCTCGCGTTACGGGGGATAAAATTTCGGAGACCACGGCAAAAAATTTCGACTGCGAAATTACCGACAGGGCTTCGGTGATTTTCGGACAGAGCGAAGACGAAATGAAAAGGGAGTTTCGAGCGTTCAAAGTCGCTAAACTCTTTAAGAAATTCGATTTCGACTTGACGGGAGTAGTTTTAGGCGAAACCCTTTCGGACAAGTTGGAGGACGCCGCGTCGCTCGGACTTGGGAGCGTTCTCGTAACGCCTCAGAACCTTAAAATCGCGAAAGACAAACTCAAAAAAACCGAAGTGAGCGTGTACGCGGCGGTGTGTTATCCGTTCGGCGAGGAGAGTTACGGGGTGAAAAAATACGCCGTGAAAAAGGCGATTGAAAAGGGCGCGGACGGAGTTTTCGTACCTGTCGGAATATCGTCGGTCAAGCAAAACGGCTTCGAGGCGATAAAGAGAGAGTTTAAGAAAATCGTCAAGGTTTGCAGTAATAAAAGACTGTTCGTAGTGATAGAAAGCGGGGCGATAAACTCGGTCGAGACTGAAAAAATCGTAAAAGTACTCTCAATGGTCGGGGTTAAAAACTTCGTATCGTCGAGCGGGTATACGGAAGTGGGCGAAGGGCTTTCGTCGGTTAAGAATATAAGATATTTTTTAAAGAGCGGTTGCGAAGTTTCGGGGTATACGGACACGGTTAAAAGCGACGACGCGATAGGGCTTTTAGCGATTGCGGACAGACTGCTTGTTAAAAACGCGGTAGAACTTGCGACCGATTTAAAGACCGCCGTCGGCGTATTGGATTTCTGAGTTTTATATCGAATAAAACGAAATTGACGCTATCCGCTTAGTGCAGGGGAAGGCTTTCCTGAAAATTTACAGAAACATTGATTTAATTGCAATAATATATGAGACGGGGCTGTAAAAAACGGGACGTCGGGGGCGCCGTCCCCTACGATCGTAATAATAAAATTTTATATGAGACGGGGCTGTAAAAAAACGGGACGTCGAGGGCGCCGTCTCCTATGATCGTAATAATAAAAATCTATATGTGACGAGGCTGTAAAAAACGGGACGTCGAGGGTGCCATCCCCTACGATCGTAATAATAAAAATCTATATGTGACGAGGCTATAAAAAATGATACATTGCCTTAAAGTTTTCGTCACTTACGATTTCCGAAATAAAATACCGTATATGTTGATTATTTCAATCGTTTGCCCAATTTTGATAAATCTGCAAACAATTAAATGGATTATTATTAGACTCAACAAATTATCGAATTTTACCGTAGGGGACGGCGCCCTCGACGTCCCGATAGCATTAAAATGGCTTGTATTTCTAAGATAAGGCGTTCCGTTCTGCTTTTTACAATTTCATTGCGTGTTTTTCTTTAAAATAAAAGACTGCGAAAATCTCCCTTTTCGGGGTAAATTTGCAGCCTTATTTTCTTTTAGTTTACTAGCCGATAAAATATGCGTTTAATCGACTTATCCGAGCATATTTACTAAAATATTCGATACGGGTTTACCGTTTTCGTAGTCCTTTAAACCCGCCGCGAAATTGTCTTCTATCGCTTCCATTTTCGTGACCGCGAGTTTGTAGTTCGTAAGGTCTATCGCCTTGTTAGATAAAATATTTATCGCCGCTTCCGCAAATCCGTAGCCGTTGGTCACACATATATTCGTGAGTTGTTTCGCCATAGCCGCCCCGAACGGAATTTTAAGATTCGGGTAGGAGTAGCCGACTAATGCGACCCTCGCCGACGGAGCCGCAACCTTGTACGCAACGTCGGGCGATATTCCCGAACGGGAAAGGTAAATGACCTTGCCGACCATTCTGCCGCCCGTTAAAGTCGAAATCTCTTTTTCGGTTCTGTTGCCCGCTTTTATCGTGTAGTAAATTCCCGACTTTTTGGCGAGGAGCAGCGAATTTTCGTCGTTACCTATTAAAATCGGCACGCCCTGATAGTATATAACAAGTTGAGCGACGATACAGCCGAGTACTGACGAACCGAAAATCGCGACGTGTTCGCCTTTTTCGATTTTCAACTTGTCGATAGCCGCAATCGCGAGGGTAACGTAGTCTATGTAAACCGCGTCGTCGTCTTTAACCGTAGGGGGGAGCGGGTAGACGTTCGAGGAGTCTAAAACCGCGAAGTCCTTTAAAAAGCCGTCCGAAGTTCTGCCTGCAATGTCGAAATAATAACATTCCGACGGTTTGCCCGAAGCGCAATGATAGCATTTTCCGCAAGGTTTGACGGGCGACAGGAAAACCCTTACGCCTTTTGAAAGATACGGAGAGTCCTGCGCGAGTTCGGTGATTTGACCTACCGCCGACCTCGTCGGAATAATCGGAAACTTAACCGATTTGTCCTCGCCGGAAAACTCGGCGACGTCTTCTTCGGTTATAAGCGTTCGGGTAATCTTGACTTTTACGCTGTCAACCCCGCTTAAACTTTCGATTTTATTTATTTGTTCAAGTTTACCTTTCTCGGTAATCTGCCAACCTTTCATACCTATATTATATATTATTTCGGCGGTTTTGGCAAGTAAAAAACGGGTTTGAAGTCAGAGGCGGTTATTTTTTTGACAAATTCGGCAAAAATGTCTAAATTGCACGACAATACGCCGCCCGAGAAAATAATTGACAAAAATTTATTTATTTTATTTTAAACGTTTGACATACTCGAAAAATTGATATATAATAGGTAAGCATTACAGATAGAGAGGTGAGTATAATGAAAGCGGATATCCATCCTAATTATAAAATCGTCACCGTCCAGTGCGCTTGCGGAGAAACTTTCAAAACCGGAACGACTAAGAATACGGACTTGATTAAAGTCGATATTTGCAGCAAATGTCATCCGTTCTTCACCGGCAAGCAGAAACTTGTCGATACAGGCGGACGCGTTGATAAATTTAAGAAAAGATTTGGTCTTTAATCTGAAATTTTGCCTTAAAAGAGGCAAAAACTATGAAATTTTGCCCTATGCGTATAACATAGGGCTAATTTTTTTAAACGGCGAATTTATATCTTTTTAAGGCGATAGTATGAAAGATAAAAAAAATAAAAAAAGCAACAAAACGTATATAGGCGGACAGGCGGTAATCGAAGGCGTAATGATGCGCGGCAAAACAGGCGTTGCGACCGCGGTCAGAGACGCGGACGGCATTATTCGCGTGGAGGCGGAGAGAATTACTCCCCCCGAAAAGAAAAACGCCTTTTTAAAATTTCCGATAATAAGGGGAGCGGTCAACTTTTTTTCCTCACTCGTCACGGGTACGAAAATTTTAATGCGTTCGGCGGAAGTCTACGGCGGCGACGACGGCGAACCGTCGAAGTTTGAAAAGTGGCTCGCGAAAACCTTTAAAGTGGACGTTATGGATATAGTTCTCTTTTTCGGCGTGGCTTTGGGGCTTGCGTTTTCGATAGGTCTGTTTTTCATAATTCCGACAATTCTCGGCAACTTATTCGGAAAAGCGTTCCCGAATCTTTTAGTCGTGAGAAACCTTATCGAAGGTTTGATAAGAATTGCGATTTTCGTCTGTTATATTCTGTTTACCTCGCTCATTAAAGACGTAAAACGAACGTATATGTACCACGGGGCGGAGCATAAAACGATAACCTGCTTTGAAAAAGGTATGGACTTAACCGTCGAAAACGTCAGAAAATGCAGAAGAGTTCACGACAGATGTGGCACGACCTTTATGTTTTTCGTGATGTTCGTGAGTATTCTCGTCTATTCGGTTTTCGGGGCGATTTTCCCGATTTTCAACACGAATATATGGCTCAGAATACTGTCGAGAGTAGTTCTCCTGCCCCTTATCGCGGGACTTTCCTACGAACTTTTAAAACTCCTCGCCAAGACCGACAGTCCGCTCGTTTTGCCTTTGAAACTACCGGGGCTCGGCTTACAGAAATTAACGACCAAAGAACCTACCGACGATATGATAGAAGTCGCGATAGCGGCGTTTGAAAAAGTATATAAAATGGATGCAGACCCGAACGAACCCACTTCCGAGTTCGTCTGCCCCGAAAAGGTAAGCGTTATTACGCAGAAAGTGAAAAAACTGTTCGTCGAAAACGGTATCGACGAAAGCGACGCCGAATGGCTTGTCTCTATAACCTCGGGTATAAAACGCAGCGAACTTAACGGCGACGTAAAATTGAAGTCGTCCGAGATAGACAAAATAAACGAACTCGCGAAAGAAAGACTTACGGGCAGACCGCTTTGTTACGTTTTAGGTAATTGCGATTTCTACGGATACGAAGTGAACGTTGACGAAAGAGTGCTGATACCGAGACCCGAGACCGAAGAACTCGTCGAACACGCTTTGAAGTCGATTGACGGGAGTAAAACCGTTCTCGATTTGTGTACGGGAAGCGGCGCGATTGCGCTCGTAGTCGCTAAAAAAAGCGGTGCAAAAGTTACCGCGAGCGACGTATCAAGCGATGCATTAAAGGTCGCCGAAAGCAATTTCAAAAAATTCGATGCCGACGTAAAAACGGTGTTAAGCGACTTATACGCAGACTTATCCGAAAAGTTTGACGTAATTATATCAAATCCGCCGTATATAAAAACGGACGATATAGCAAGGCTCGATAAAGAGGTTAAAGACTTCGAGCCGAAACTCGCGCTTGACGGCGGCGAGGACGGTCTCGACTTTTACAGAAAGATTATTTCGGGCGCGAAAGAGCATTTAAACGAAAAGGGCGTCATATATCTCGAAATAGGCGCAGAGCAAGGAAAAGAGGTTTCGGAATTGTTCGGCGAAGAGTATAGCGTTGAAGTGATAAAGGACGTAAGCGGCAAAGACAGAATAATCAAGGGGGTACTTTTATGATATCGAAACTCGAGGGAATACTCGCGAGGTACGAAAAACTGAACGAACTCATTTCCGACCCGAGCGTACTTGCCGATATGGAGACGTGGAAAAAGTACGCAAAAGAGAGGTCGGATATAGAGGAAACGGCGCAGAAGTATTCGGAGTACAAAAAGATCGAAACGGATATGAAAAACGCCGAGAAGTCGCTCGAAACCGAGACCGATAAAGAAATGAAAGACCTTCTCGAAGAGGAGTATTACGACTGTAAAAAGAAACTTGCGGAGGCTGAGGACGAATTGAAAATACTGTTGCTTCCGAAAGACCCCGACGACGACAAAAACGTAATCGTGGAAATCCGCGCGGGAGCGGGCGGCGAGGAAGCGGCTTTGTTCGCGGGAGATTTGTACAGAATGTATCTGAGGTACGCCGAAAAAAGCAGGTGGAAAACGGAGGAAATCGACATAAACGAAACCGAACTCGGCGGAATAAAAGAAGTGATTTTCTCGATAAACGGGAAGGGCGCGTTCGGAAAACTGAAATACGAAAGCGGAGTACACAGGGTTCAGAGAGTGCCGCTCACCGAATCGCAGGGCAGAATACAGACTTCGACCGTAACGGTCGCGGTGCTTCCCGAGGCGGTGGACGTCGAGATAAACATCGACGAAAAAGACTTGAAAATCGACACTTATCGTTCGAGCGGCGCGGGCGGACAGCACGTCAATAAGACAGAGTCGTGCATAAGAATGACCCATTTGCCGACGGGAATAGTGGTTACTTGTCAGGACGAGCGTTCGCAACTGAAAAATCGCGAAAAAGCGATGAAAGTTATGAAGAGCAGACTGTACGACTACTATAATTCTCAGGCTCGGAGCGAGTACGACAACGCGAGAAAGAGTCAGATAGGAACGGGCGATAGGTCGGAGAGAATAAGGACTTACAATTTTCCGCAAGGTAGAATTACCGACCACAGAATAGGTTATACGGTATACAACTTGCCCGAATTTCTGACGGGCGACATAGACGGAATGATAGAAGCCTTAAAAGTGGCTGACAGGGCGGCGAAACTCGCCTCTGTTTCGGATAGTGAATAAGAAAGTGTAGACCGAAAGGAAAACAAGATATAGAAAGGCGGCTTGGGGAAAGCGAAAAATTTTCGTTTCCCCGAGCCGTTTTTGCTTTGTCGCAAAAAAATTTCAGAGTTTATTGCTGGATTTTTTGTTTGTTTTAACGGACGAAATACATTGGTTGGGGTTTTTATCGGCTATGTATTGACAATCGAATTTGACGTGTGTTAAAATGGAAAAAACGGGAGAGAAGGGAAATGTTGAGGTTTTTCAAAAAATATAAGATTTTGGCGATTTTATTGATAATCGTTTTACTGTGGGGAATTGTATTTATGTGCGAATACAGGCGTTCGTCGTGGTATTCGGAAGAACAACACATAAAAAGGTTGAATAAAAGAGTAGAGAATCGTTATAAAAATTGGAATTATTTAAACGGCGAACACTACGAGAGTTTCAAGATATATCCGCTATATGATGAAAATGATACTTTGAAATACTTTCTCGTTGAATTTGAGCCGTTGGGGTTTACGTTTGTTCGAGTAAATGAATATGAGTTAAATAGACAATTTATCGGTTTTTTTCGTAAAAGCATGTATACGAAAGGAAGGCTATATCGCGACGATCTTCCATATACTCCGTTTGTCGAGACTTTGTCAAGCGTGGAAATGTCGATACTTGACGAAAATAAGGACAAGGTAGAGTTTGTAAAAAGCCCATACTATGTCGGCGGATATATAAATGAAAAGAAGTATTTTATAAATTGCAAAACGAGCGGGTATTACATTTGCGCGGTAAAACGAGGAGACGGTTTTGTTAATGCGGTTGACGGAAAACCGTTTGATATAAATGGCGATAATTCATATTATGAACAAGTAAAAATATACACGTCTTTTTTTGCTTGTAGAGAATATGATTTATGGTAAAAAATATTGCGATGCTATCAAGCCAACTATCATTAGGGAGGAGTAAAAATGTTGAGGTTTTTCAAAAAACATAAAATTTTGGCGATTTTATTGATAATCGTTTTACTGTGGGGAATTGTATTTATGTGCGAATACAGGCGTTCGTCGTGGTATTCGGAAGAACAACACATAAAAAGGTTGAATAAAAGAGTGGAAAATAGTTATAAAAATTGGAATTATTTAAACGGCGAACACTACGAGAGTTTCAAGATATACCCCTTATATGAAAAAGACGATACGTTGCGATATTTTCTTGTGGAATTTGAGCCGTTCGGATTTACTTGTATTTATATCAAAAAATATGAATTAAACAGGCAGTTTTTGTTGTTTTTTAGAAAAAGTATGTACACTAGAGGCAGTCTGTATCGTGATGAGTACCTATGTTCTCCATATATCCACACTTCCAGCAGCGGAGATGATCCGATACTCGATGACAACGGAAAGAAAATAGAATTTGTTAAAAGCCCATACTATTTAAGCGGAAATATAGACGAAAAGAAGTATTTTATTGAATGCGCTCCCGGTGATTTTATATGCGCAATAAAGCAAGGTGACGAATTTATTAACGTAATTGACGGGAAACGGTTTAATTTAAGCGATAGCAACTCTTTTGACGAACAGGTAAAAATCTTTATGGGATTTTTCGGCTACAGAGGATTCGATTTATGGTAATAAAATCTAAGGAGATACAAACAATAATACTATTCCGACAATGTATCTTGTAAGTAATGAATTATACGAAGCGAGCGACGGAGATATTTGAAAATTGATTTATTGACGATTATTTGCAGCGTTCTCTTTTCGGCGGCTGAAAAATAACAAATGATGTTGTAAAAATTATATTTTTTTAGAGTTAAATAGCCCTCATTCCTAAAAGATAAGGATATTTCGACTTTCACTTGCTTTCCCCTCTGGGGAGAGTGGATTTTACGAGCAAAGCGAGTAAAAGACGAGAGAGGACTTATTTTTACATAAATTTAGATAAATTTTGTCTTTAAATGACCTCTATCGTCGGCTATGCCGACACTTTCCCCAAAGGGGAAAGCAAGAATGGTTAACTTTTTTGCTCGTAAAATCCACTTCACCTCGGCGGCGGACGCCCCCTTTCCGTCAGACTTCGTCTGCCACCTTCGCCTACGCGGCGGACGCGCCCCTTTTGTCGCTTTGCGACATTTTCCCCGTTTCATCGGGGATATTTCCCCGTTTCGCGGGAGAGCCTGCCCCAAAGGGGAAAGCAAGCGGAATATTGTTTTTTACAATAAAAAAGACTACATTTTTATCTTTTTCCGTAAGATTTGTAGTCTTTTTTTTATGTTTTTTAATGCCCCGATATTTATTTTTCAGCCTTTTTTCGGTGTAGTTTTTGTAAGATTACATATTTGTTTATGTTTGATAAAAACCCGAAATAATCGACTTATACGGCGATTTATTGTGGCTAAACGTATAAAATACCTTATCTTTTTTCGAGAGAAATCGCCTCTTTTATACGAGTTTCATTTCGTATTCGTTCGTCTTTCGCTTCGTCGCATAGTCGAATACTTCTAACGCGTAAACGTCTTTGCGGAAACACTCGTTCGCTACTCCCGAGAGTTTTTCAAGGTCGCTTTTCCGCGTTATAAGAGGAGCATAGGAAAGTTTTTGCAAATCGCTCAGTATCTTGCTGTCTTTCTTCGCCGCAAGTACCTTTAAATACAGTTCCGACGACAGACATTTTTTCGTGAACGCTTCGCTTATTCCGAGCATATTCGAAAGCAGTATTCTCGACAGTCTCGTGTACGGGTACCTCTTCGTTTTCAGTTTGCTTTTCAGACATTCCAGAGAGTCGCAGTCCCGCATGAGAGCCTTTATCCTGTTTTCAAGTCCTTCGGTGCAGTCGGCGACAGATTTCAGTTCCGCCCGCGAGGATTTCAACGCCGAGTAGAAAATAAAATCGTCTACGTCGGGATAAACGCCTTTTAAGTCTTTATAGACGAAATCGGGTACGTTCGACTTGATTTTTTTGAGTTTTCCCTCTTTTATCGCCTTGCGTATCGCCGTAGCCGACGAGAAATTCTTGTATAACGTATCGTCGTTGTAGTCCGCTCCCTCTCTGATTATCGGGAATACGTCGAGTTTGCTCTTGCTTTGAATTATCGCTTTCGTATATTCGAGCGCCAAGGCGTTATTCGCCCCGCTGAAAAGTCCGAAGTCGATATTGTCCGAGCCGAGTCTTTTGAGGGCGGAGCACTTCGCCTGTATGACGGGAACGCCCGCTTTCGCTTCTTCTTTTACGAGTTTAGCGTATTCCTTGTCGTCGTCGGCGTCGATAATCGCTTTCGCCGTGGCGAGCAGTTTGTCCTTTTCCGCGCTTTCCGAGCCGAAGCATATACAGTGTTCGCCCTTGACGTAATTCATGAGTTTAATCGCTCCTTTTGCGAAAATTTCGGCGTTCGCCGTCGCGAAAACGGTCGGAAGTTCGATAACGGCGTCCGCTCCCGCGGTCACGGCGTGAACGGCTCTCGTATACTTGTCCGTTATGGCGATTTCTCCGCGTTGGGTAAAATCTCCGCTCATTACGACTACTACGTAGTCGGGTTTAAGTTCGTTTCTGATATAATCGAGGTGTTTTTTATGCCCGTTGTGAAAGGGGTTGTATTCTGCAACAGTAAAACAAATTTTCAAAATATGCTCCTATCGTTTGATATTTGAACTTATTTGGTGTATAATGAATATCGGTGTATAATAAGTACACATAAAATATTTTATACTAACGCGCGAAAAATATCAACCGTTTTAAGTATTTTTTCGTGTTAAAAGGAGTAATATGTCAAAAGTACTCGACGGCATCAAGCAAAGAGCCGTAAAACTCAACAAACATATCGTTCTTCCCGAGGGGGAAGATAAGAGGGTGGTAGAGGCCGCCGCGGTTTCGGTAAAAGAGGGCGTTGCGAGAATAACTCTTCTCGGAAACCCCGACGAAATCAAGAAAAACAATCCCGACGTAGACCTTACGGGCGTAACTATTATCAACCCGAAGACTTATTCCAAAACGGAAGAATACGCAAACCTTCTTTACGAACTTCGTAAGGAAAAGGGTATGACTCCCGAACTCGCGAGAGAAACGCTTGCGAAAGACTACACCATGTACGGAGCGTTGATGCTTAAAGCGGGCGACGTTGACGGAATGGTCTCGGGAGCGTGTCACTCGACGGCGAACACTCTTCGCCCCGGACTTCAAGTTATCAAAACGGCTAAGGGAACGCCCATCGTTTCGGCGTATTTCCTTATGATTGCCCCCGAGGGCGGCAATAAATACTGCGAAGACGGTTGCTATATCTACGCCGATTCGGGACTTAATCAGAACCCCACGAGCGAGCAACTCGCTTATATCGCTCAGTCGTCTGCAAAGAGCGCGATTGCGATTGCGGGAATTACTCCTAAAATAGCGTTCATATCCCACTCGACCAAGGGTTCGGCTAAACACCCCGACGTCGATAAGGTGGTGGCGGCGGTGGAAAAATTCCACGAGATATGCCCCGAATACGTTGCGGACGGCGAACTTCAGTTCGACGCGGCGATAGTTCCCGAAGTAGGGGCGAGCAAAGCCCCCGGTTCTCCCGTTGCGGGACACGCCAACGTGCTTATATTCCCCGACCTCGACGCAGGCAACAGCAACTATAAAAATACCGAAAGGCTCGGCGGATTTCAGGCTATAGGTCCTCTTTGCCAAGGACTTGCGAAACCCATCAACGACCTTTCGAGAGGTTGTCACATGGAAGATATAGTGGCGGCGGTGGCGATTACCGCTCTTCAAACTCAAATCTGAGCGGTTATTCATCCCGTGATGCATTGTTCCGCTTGATTTTTCAAATTCCTGCGACCACAGAGGTCGCTCCCTTTGAAAAACCTTCGCGAGCCTCGCCTGACGGGCGACTAACCGCTCAGATGGCGAATCGAATTAAAAAAAAGGAGAAATATAATGAAAGTTTTAGTTATTAACGCGGGAAGTTCGTCCCTTAAATATCAACTTATAGATATGGACACCGAAAAGGCGATTGCGAAAGGCGGTTGCGAGAGAATAGGTCTCGCAGGTTCTTTCTGCAAGCATAAGGCGAACGGCAAGGAAAAAATCATAGAAGCCCCGATGCCCACGCATAAAGAGGCTATTAAGGTCGTACTCGACGCCCTTGTCGATAAAGAATACGGCGCGATTTCTTCGATGAAAGAAATAGACGCGGTAGGTCACAGAATAGTCCATAGCGGCGAAGTTTTCAATTCTTCGGTTCTGCTCACGGACGACGTTATGAAGACTATCGAAAGTCTTTCCGAACTCGCCCCTTTGCATCAGCCCGCGAACATTATCGGAGTAAACGCCTGCAAGGCGATAATGCCGAACGTTCCCATGGTCGGAGTTTTCGACACGGCGTTCCATTCGACGATGCCCGAGAAGGCGTATATCTACGGCATACCCTACGACGCGTATACCAAATATAAAATCAGAAGATACGGCTTCCACGGAACGAGTCACAGATTCGTATCGCAGGAAGCGGCGAAGTATCTCGGCAGAGAGGGCGATCCGAACTTTAAAGTGGTAACGATGCACCTCGGCAACGGCTCGTCGATTTCGGCGGTCAAGGGCGGCAAGAGCGTAGATACTTCGATGAGTTTCACTCCGCTCGGCGGCGTTCCCATGGGAACGAGATCGGGAGACCTTGACCCCGCGATAGTCGAATTTCTTGCAGAGAAGTACAAAATGAGCCTCTCCGAAACTATAAATTACCTTAACAAAAAGTCGGGCGTGAGCGGACTCAGCGGCGTTTCGTCCGATTTCAGAGACCTCACGAAGGCGGCGGACGAGGGAAACCACAGGGCGGAACTCGCTTTGGACGTGTTCAATTACAGTTGCAAAAAATATCTCGGTTCTTACGCCGCGGCTATGGGCGGGGTAGACTGCGTGGTATTTACGGCGGGTATCGGCGAACACGACGACAGAGTAAGAAGCGCGATTGTTTCCGACCTCGAGTTTATGGGAATTAAAATCGACGAGGAGAAAAACAAAAACGTCGGCGACGGTATAGCGGATATAACCGCAGACGGCGGCAAGGTCAAAGTGCTTGTAATTCCGACTAACGAAGAACTCGTAATCGCGAGAGATACTGAAAAACTCGCAAAATAAAATTGCGATTTTTAAGTTTTTTCGCTTAAAAAAATTGACAAGCGGAAAATAATAATATATAATTGTAAGGCTAAGTATGGTTATTGACGTAAAAAGGCTGAAATATGCGGGAAAGGACGAATGTTCTTTCTGTTTCGAATATCAGGCGGACAATTCCCTTATCACGCTTCCGGACGCGACTTTTGCCGCTCCCGTGACCGTGACGGGTACGCTTCGCTTGGCAGGCGACGACGTTTACGTGGAAGGCGAACTTTCCTATGAACTCGACGCTCACTGTTCGAGATGCTCGAAAGAGACGAAATATTTCGGTCACGCCGAGTTTGACGAGGACTTTTCGGAGGACGCGGACGGCGAGGACGACAGATACCCCTTTTCAAAAGGACTTGTCGATCTTACGAAAATGGTAAACGATACGCTTATATTGTCTTTTCCTTACGTCGTTTATTGCGACGAGGACAAGGAAGAGGAATAAAGCGGTTTATGGTGAAATAACTTTACTGTTACTTAAAGAATAAGAGCGAGGTGTAGAATAATGGCAGTACCTAAGCATAAGACATCTAAAATGAGAGCAAGAACGAGATTTGCTAACAATTCGAAGATAGCTGCTCCTAACTTGGTTAGTTGCCCGCAGTGTCACGAACTTAAAGTTTCGCACAAAGTTTGTCCTAAATGCGGATATTACGACGGAAAGCCCGTCGTTGCTACCGAGAACGCTGACTAAGGCGATTTGAGGAACGTAAGTTTTTCTTTACGGTTAAAACGAGGAGCGTTTTGCCTACGCGATAGTGCTAAAAACGGTCGTTATAACCTGAAAGAAGGGTTAATATGCGGAATAACTGAGGCGGATAGCAATGCTATTCGCCTTGTTTTCGTACGCTGACGGTGTTGATATGAGGGAGAATAATACCGATAAAAAATACGGCGTGACAGGCAGAGCGTTGTTGTTCGCGGCGACCATAGTTTGGGGCAGTTCTTTCGTTATTCTGAAAGACACGCTTGCTATGCTCGGAAACGGGAATTTTACGTTTTTCGTACTCGCATGCCGCTTTTTGATTGCCGGCGTTATATTTTCCGCGGTGTCGCTCAGGAGGTTTTCTAAACTCGACAAAAAAACTGCGTTGCGCGGAATATTGCTCGGAGTGATTTTGTTCGCGGCGTATTCCGTTCAGACTATCGCTCTCAAATTTACCACGCCTTCTAAAAACGCGTTTTTAACTGAGATTTACTGCGTTTTAGTGCCGTTTTTATCTTGGCTTATACTAAAAAAGAGACCGTCGGCGAAAAACTTCGTCGCGGCGGGGATATGCCTTACAGGCGTGCTTATAATCGCATTTTTCGGTAGGGTAGAGACCGGCTCAAACGAGACTTTGGGCGACTGGCTTACCGTCGTTTGCGGACTGTTTTACGCATTACAAATGGTCTATATCGCAAAGTACCGCGAGTCCGATTCGATGCTTTTGCTGACCGTCGAGATACTTACGGCGGCGGTTTTATGCTCGCTCACCTCGGCGATTTTCGAGTTTCCGAGGCATTATACCGAGTTGCAACTCACCTTCGAGGCGGGCTGGAAAATACTCTACTTAGGAATTATGGCGACCTGTTTCGCCCAATTCGCTCAGTTATACGGGCAAAAATGGACTACGGCGACGACGACCTCGATAATAATGTGCTTCGAGGGCGTATTCGGGGTAGTGTTTGAACTGATATTCGGCTACAACAATCTGAACGCGTATATAATAACGGGTTTCTCGCTCATATTCCTAACCCTTATCGTAAACGAAACCGATTGGGGCGGCATAAAGCGAAAAATCGAAGAGAGAAAAAGCGGGAAGAAATAGAAAGAGACTGTAAAAAATAGAAAAAGGGACGTCGAGGGCGCCGTCCCCTACGATTGTTTGAAGAAAATGCCATATATGCAAAATATTTCAATTATTTGTACAGCCTTGCTAAATAAGCAGGCAAAATCAGGAACATTTTTACTAAAACCGAAAATGTATTATGTTCTACCATAGGGGGGTGTCATCTTGCCGTCCCTTACGATTGTTTGAAGAAAATGCCGTATAAGCAAAATATTTTAATTATTTGTACAGCCTTGCTAAATAAGCAGGCAAAATCAGGAACATTTTTACTAAAACTGAAAATGTATTATGTTCTACCATAGGGGGGTGTCATCTTGCCGTCCCTTACGATTGTTTGAAGAAAATGCCATATATGCAAAATATTTCAATTATTTGTACAGCCTTGCTAAATAAGCAGGCAAAATCAGGAACATTTTTACTAAAACTGAAAATGTATTGTGTTCTGCCGTAGGGGACGGCGCCCTCGACGTCCCGATAGTCGTACTTTACAACACCTTTTTGATTTTTTAAAAATATTTCAAATTGAAGATAAATCGACATAAAATGAACTGTTATTAAAACTTAAAAATCAAAAGTCTCCCCTGAATGTAGGGGAGACTTTACTATTTATGTGGGCAATTTAACAGTCGCCTTCTATGCGTTTTATTCCTCTTTTGCAAGTTCGAGTTTGAACGCTTCCAAAACCGCGTCTATAACCGTCTGCCTCGTTTCCGAGTTTATCGGGTGAGCGATGTCCTTGTATTCGCCGTCGCTCGTCTTTCTCGACGGCATCGCTACGAAATAACCGTCCGTTCCGTCGATGACCTTTATGTCGTGAATTACAAAACAGTCGTCGATTGTTATCGAAGCGACCGCTTTAAGTTTGCTGTCGTCTTTTTTGACGAGTCTTACTCTTACGTCTGAAATTTTCATTTTTACCGCCTCATGCATTTTTATATTACTATAATACTATATATATTTAATAATTTCAATAGTTTTTTAAAAAATTTTTACTTTTTTTTGCTATTTTATCGAATTTGTTAAAAAAATACCGACCCGAATCATATAATTTGGTATGAAAATCGAGAAGAAAAATCTTAAAGTTCATTTTATCGGTATTTGCGGGGTCAGTATGAGCGCGCTTGCCAAATACCTTTTTTCCGTCGGATTTATCGTTAGCGGAAGCGATATTTCGGACGGGGAAATAGCCGCCGATTTAAGGAAAAACGGTATACGGGTGTTCATCGGTCACGACGAAAAGAACGTAATCGGGAAGGAAGTGGTCGTTTATAACGACGCGGTAAAACTCGACAACGTAGAACTTAAAGCGGCTGAAAAAGGGGGCGCGTTTATCGTAAGACGGGCGGAACTTCTGAAAATGGTATCGGAAAATTTCGGCAAGAGAATAGGAATTGCGGGCTGTCACGGCAAAACTACCGCCTGTTGTATGCTTGCTCACGTGTTTAAACGAGCAAACGTTCGGTTTACCGCTCACATCGGAGGCTTCGATACGAAACTCGGAAACGCCGTGTTGTCGGGCAGTAAATTCTTTTTAAGCGAGGTCTGCGAGTTCAAAAAAAACCTCACTTTATTCGACGCCGATTTAGCCGTTTGTCTGAACGCCGAAGCGGATCACCTCGACTGTTACGAGAACTCGGGCGAACTGAAAAAAACTTACTTCAGCTACCTTATGCGGGGCTATAAGTCGATTATCTGCATAGACGATAAAACATTGAGTGAATACGACGGCGACAACGCGGTCACTTTCGGCTTTAAAAACGGGGCTGATTTCACTGCGGAAAACATACGCGAAAAGAACGGCAGATACTCGTTCGACCTCGTCGTTTACGGCACGAAAACCGAAAGAATAAATCTTAAAGTATACGGAAAACACAATATCGAAAACGCTTTGGCGGCGAGTACGGTCGCCTTTTTGTGCGGAGTCGGTTCGGATAAAATAAAAAAGGGACTCGAAGACTTCGAGGGCGTAAAACGGCGGTTTGAAAAAATCGGCGAGATAAACGGAGCCGAAGTAATAGCCGACTACGCCCATCACCCGACCGAGATAAAAGAGTCCATTAAAACCGCCGAGGAAATGTGCAAGGGCAAAGTGTACGTCGTGTTTCAGCCGCATACTTATTCCCGAACGGTATTTTTAAAGGAACAGTTCGTGAGCGTACTCGGCGAAATTCAAAATCTGATAATTTATAAAACGTTCCCCGCAAGGGAGGAGTACATAGAGGGCGGCAGCGGCAAGGACCTTGCGGAGATTCTCGGGCACGCCGATTATATCGAGGACGCGGAAGAAGTCGTAAGAGTTTTGCGGTCGAAAGCGAAGAAAAAGGACTTGATATTGATACTCGGGGCGGGCGATTTATATTTTCCGATAAAAAAGTTGTTAAACGGGTTGTAAAAATTCGCGGAAAGTGGTAGAATGGAGGTAGCCTTTGGTTTGATTTCCTGACGGGATTACCTGTGGCGAAAGGAGAAAAATATGTTAAAGAACGTACCGAAAGTGTTAAGCCCCGAACTTATCAAGGTTTTATGCGAAATGGGACACGGCGACGAAATAGTAATCGCGGACGCGAATTTTCCGTCCGAGAATTACGGACAGAGAGTTGTGAGAGCGGACGGCATAAGCGGACCGAAGATTCTCGAAGCGGTGCTTGAAATGATACCGCTCGATACTTATTCCGACCCGAACGTAATACTTATGCAACTTATGAAATGCGACGAGGGTAAGATAAACCCGACGATATGGAAAGAGTATGCGGACATAGCGAAAAGGGTAGACGGAAACGAGAAAATCGGCAATATCGACCGTTTTGAATTTTACGAGAGGGCAAAAAAGGCGTATTGCGTAATTGCGACGGGCGAAGAGGCGGTATACGCTAATGCGATAGTGAAAAAAGGCGTTATAAAATAATAATAGCCGACGAAAAATAAAACTTAAAGCGGCGACGGGCATGCCCGTCGCCGCTTTAAGTATAAAATTTAGGAAATTAAACTTTCAAAATCTCTTCAAAAGTCGTATTTAGAATCTCTTTAATCAAAATCAGTTCGTCGGGGTAGAGGTGTCTTTGACCGACTTCAATTTTTGCAATCGCGCTTCGAGTTATATCACAACCCCTTAATTGTAATTTAGTGGCGAGAAATTCCTGCGTGATATTTGCGTTTTCACGAATGTCCCGTATATTGTTTCCGATTTT
Organism: uncultured Clostridia bacterium; assembly: GCA_934249325.1. Taxonomy (GTDB): domain Bacteria; phylum Bacillota; class Clostridia; order Christensenellales; family Borkfalkiaceae; genus UBA10281. The sequence continues at coordinate 3,711 of CAKQKW010000010.1, read as the reverse complement.
CGTTTCAGTAATTTTGTCCATAAAATATCGCTTTGCTTTCTATTTTGCTTGACAATATTATTACACTTTGATACACTAAAAATGCACCTGTATAGGTGCAAATATAAAATAAAGGGTACATAGATTGTACAAACGGGAGGGCTTATGAGACAAAAGACGGTATTTAACGTTGGCGACGAGTGGAAGGGTGATAACAAGGCAGATATGATAAACAAAATATTCAAAACGCATTATGGGCAGTATATGCGTTCGTCCGTAAAACTTGAAAAATACGGCGAGCCGAATATGATTGCGTGGTTTGTAAATTTAAACGGCGAAATTCACGGAACGGGGGCAGATTGGTTATGGAAAAATCATTTGTATAATTCCGGAACTTTTATAGAAGAGGAATGCGTGAGTATAAGCAAGGAAAAATACGAGTATGAAATGAAAAAACGCTTATATCCGATAAGAGCGGTATTTCAACTTGACCCGCATAATCGAGGTAATAAATACGAATGTAGATTTTTAGGCGTGTTTAAACTTACTAAACACGATACGATAACGTGTACGAAAGATTACGACAGGACAGCCGACAAATTAGAGTTGTATATTTGAACAATGTAAAACAATAAAAGAAAAGCGTCGTTTGTTTTGTTGACGCTTTTTTTCGTTTTGTCAAGAGGTGGGAACTTTTTGTCCACTGATATTTGTTATAATGTATTTAGGAGGCATTCGATTATGGAAGTGAATTTAAAGAAAGTTATTATTGTATACATACTGAAAATACTATACAATTATACGTCTTATGACTATCCTGCGACACAAACAAGCATTGCAAGGTATCTGAGCGAAAAAAATATACCATGTAACAGAAAGACCGTCGGACGAAATCTGAAATATTTAATCGATATAGGACTTCCGATAAAAAGGAAAGAATATAAAAATGGCGGATATTATTACGATATAGACGAGGATTATTTTTTTGTAAGAAATTTAAAATATCAAAAAGGAGATAAAAATGCGTAAATTTATAACTTTAACACAGATATTGCCGTGCTTCTTTATGGGGGGAATTGTGGGTGGTATAATTTCAAAAAGGGTCGGACTTATTATATTATGCGTAATTTTACTAATTGTGGATATTATTGTAGGTATTACATTACAATACTTTTTTGAAAAGGGAATTGACAACAGATTCAAAAAAACGATATTGACTGTCGGTGAAGCAGATAAAATCTTATATGAGGCAAAAAATAAAACGACAGACGATGATTCGGACGATGACATTTATGCTGACAAGCCGATAAATTCTCAAACGGTAACAAGAAATAAAAATGCTGTAGTTTACATAAACAACGAATATTATCTCGAAAGAATAGAGTCTATTATATCCGAATTGAAACAAGAAGGAGGAGGGAGAATTGTTCATGGAATAGCGACAGACGATACGGGTATATTTCTTATCGATTTATTTTCGGATATGCCTATGAGTCCCGATAGAGATTCGCTTTTTGGAATGAATTTTGTTTCGGTAGAAGAGATAGGCGAAACGCCTTCGCTTTTTTATTCGTTTATGCACAAGAAAAGTACTCTATGCGATACCGCGCTTATAGTTCTAACGCATATCAAGAATCTTGGAATCAGAGTTTTCGTTGTTGAAACTTCGATTGATTGTTATTGTTTGTGCGAATATGCGGGAAGGTCGCATAAAAACTATGGAAGAGTGGAGTTAAGCGAAGTTCCGTATAAAATACAAGAAATAATAAGCGAGGTGTAATTATGGGTATGATAACATACGGATTCCGAGTACTTAAAATATTTAAAAACGACAATAAGTACGCCTTGTTTTCGTTGAGTGAGATGGTTTCCGCAATCGTAAATCTCAAGGATGCCGAAAACAATCTGAAAGTGAGAGAGTATATGTACGTGTTACAAGCATATTCCTATTTAAAAAGAAAGAAAGAGAAACGATACATGAATAAAAAAATTTTTTTAGAATTTGCAGACTTGATAATGGCAGATTTTGATATGGTTGTTCCGCTTTACAGGTTTTGCGGGAACACAAGAATGAGCGCAGTGATGCTTGCCGACGAAGAGAATAAGTATGAATACAGAGAACGGGCTAAAAAAATTTTAATGAATAATGGTTTTTACGGGAAAGAATGGGAGAGCTTGCGTAGGGAATTTATAGACGAGTTTTACTCGTGAGCTATGCTATTTTAGATTAAAATCGATAGGCGTAAGCGGCGACGGGCATGCCCGTCGCCGCTTTAAGTTTTATTTTCTATTGTCAGTCGTCTAAATCGTCAAATAACGGACTGTCGAAAAATTCCTTTAAAGTTATTCCGAGGCCGTCGCACAAATATCTTATCGTCGCAAGTTTCGGGTTCTGACTTCTGCCAGAAAAAATGCTATTGACCGTCGATTGTATTACACCCGACATTGTACATAGTTTATTCGGAGTAATATTCCTTTCGTTGCAATATTCTAAAATTCTTTTCCCGACCGCTTCGTGTAATTTCATAATATGTTTATTTCCGTTTATTGTTAATGTATTCACAGCAATTTTAACAATAAGGGAAAAATAATGTTGTGAATGTATTCATAACGTTGTAAAGCTTTACACGTTTTTCTCGGCAGTTTTCGAAAAATGAAAAAAATCTAAAAACCGTACTAAATTGAATTTTAATAAAAAATATTGACATTGTGCTATAATTATGCTATAATAATAACACAATACAGAGACAGGAGGCGAATATATGCCGCAGATTATTCCTATAAGAGATTTGAGAGACACTACAAAATTGTCTGAAATGTGCAACGCTACCAACGAGCCGATATTCGTAACGAAAAACGGCTACGGCGATATGGTAATAATGAGTATGCAAGCGTACGAGTCGCAACTTGCGAGAGTGAATATGTACGCGGATATTTCCAAAGGGAAGGCTCAGGCGGATAATGGAGAATTGCTCGACGGTCCGTTGACAATGAAGAAACTAAGGAAGAAATATGGCGAACAAATATAACTACAAATTTACGCCGCTTGCCGAAGAGGATATCGATTCAGTTTTAAAGTATTTATCTGAAAAACTGCAAAACGGCAAGGCTGCGGTCGATTTATTTGCGAAAATCGAAAGGGCGATTGAAAATATTTGTGAATTTCCGTATTCTTACGCCGATTGTTCGTACTTTTTAATAACCGACGAGAATATACGACGAGCCGTTATAGACAATTATGTGTTGGTGTATGAAGTTGTAGAAGAGACGAAGCAAATAAATTTTTTGCGTTTCAGGTATGCAAAAATGAATTTGGCGAAAGTGAATATAAACAATAAAAAGTAAAGTGTTAAGTTATTTCTCGAAAGTGCAACTGTACCTTCGGGGATTTTGCCGTTTCCCGCAAGCGGGAGTCCTACGGCAAGAATTTGCTACGCAAATTGACGCTCGACGGCATTTTGAGTCGCATAAATACAACAGTAGCGTTTATGCCGCGTAACGAGTTCCCCTTAAAGGTAGCACCAACAAAAAGGGATAGGCGATTGCACCTTCGGGGACTCGCTCCGCAAGGCTTTGCCTTGCTATCACGCCTGTCTCGCAAACAGCCGTTTCATCGGCTGTTTGGTCGGCTCGCTTTTGCGTGGTAGTTTTGCTTTTCGTTTGCTCGCCGACTTCCGAGCCGTTCGAGTCCCCGAATTAGTTTGTATGCCAACAAAAAAGGACAGGTATTAT
>CAKQKW010000009.1:0-70664 GCA_934249325.1 uncultured Clostridia bacterium | reverse complement strand
TTAAAACCATTATACCATAGATTTATATGAACTTCTTTTTTTTCGCTTAGGTGTTGCACTTAATAGTATAATTCACCCAACAGTATAAAAGACCGAGACTTTTTAGTCTCGGTCTTTTGCAAAAAGATTTCACGCTGTATTTTATTTTCCTTTTTTCGGGACGTCGGGGGCGCCGTCCCCTACGGCAGAACTCTATAAATTTCAATTTCAATAAAAAAATGTTTTTTATATTGTTTTTAACTTATTAATGTTGTGCAAATTATTGAAACAATCAACCTATACGGCATTTTATTTTGAAATCGTATGGGACGGCGCCCTTATGAACTCTTAAAAATGCTTGCATTTTTAAGAATATGGCGTCCCGTTCGTTTTCCCTATGTCGAATAAGACCATGATACAGCGATTCAATTCGTTTCTCTCGTTATTTCAATAATTTTATCGCAAGTCATAGCCGCTTTCTGCCTGTGAGAAATCATTACGCAGGTAATTTCTTTCTCGGATAAATTTTTAAGCATACGACTTTCCGTCTCCGCGTCGAGAGCGGAAGTCGCTTCGTCTAAAAGCAAAACAGGTCTTCCCGAAATCAACGCCCTCGCTACGGCTAATCTTTGAAGTTGCCCCTCGGATAAGCCAAGCCCTCTTTCACCTAATACGGTTTCGAGTTTATCGGGCAAATCGTAAACGAATTCGCCGCAACAAACCCTTAACGTTTCCGCTATATCGTCGTCATTGACAGCCGCGTCGGCAAAAAACGTTAAATTCTCTCTTATCGTTCCCGAAAACAGGAAATTACCCTGCGGAACGTAAGAAAACAAACTTCTCGTTTTTTCGTTTAGCGGAACGTTTTTACCGCCGCAACGAACGTAAACAGAGCCGCTTTGCAGCGTGTAAATTCCGAGCATAATTTTGAAAAGCGTACTCTTCCCCACGCCCGAAACGCCCGAAATCAAAACGCTTTCGCCTTTTTTTATCTCAAACGACAAATTATTCAATACGGGTTCGTCTCCGTAAGAAAACGACAAATTATCACACCCGATACCCTCAAACGACCTCAAAGTCTTTTCCGTGTTTTCGTCTTTTACCTCTTCCGTACAAACGCCGTCGATTTCGGCAAGGCGTTCCGCACTCGCCTGTCTTGCTAAGTAGACGGGAATAATCGACGAAAAAGAAGTAAACGGACGTTGCAACTGTTCCATTAAAAGCACGACGGAAAGTATTGCGCCGTAGTCGGTCGAACCCTTAAAAATACCCACCGCGCACCACACGACGGCAAATATCATACCCGAATTGGATATAAGTGAGTAAATTACGCCGATAACAGAGTTAAGTCTTGCCCTCTCTATCCTTCGATCGTAGTATTTTTTTAGTATATTTCCCGACTTTTTCTCGGTTTTTTCTTCCGCTCCATACGCTTTAATCGTTATCGAAGAAACAATGCTCTCCTGCATAAACGACTTATTTTCAGCGTCCGCGGACATTATTTCCTTTTGGTAAAATTTCAGTTTTTTTCTGAAAACCGCCGTAATCGCAACGAGAAAAACCCCGCCTGCAATCAGTATCGCCGTAAAAATTTTGTCTATAAAAAACAACGCCCCTATACAGCCGATAAGTTGCGTAATCATTCCCGCGGTTGCGGGCATAAGCCCTACGGTATCGGTCGAAATTTCCGCAGTATCCTGCGTAAGTCTCGAAACGAGATCGCCGCTGTGATATTTCGATATTTCCTTATAATCGGCTTTAAGAACCCGACCGAAAAGTCTTTTTCTAAGTCCCGTCGATATATCCGCTCTCGTTTTTTCCGAAAAGAAACGAATTAAGGCTTGCAACGTTATTCTGAAAATTAAAACGGCAAGCAAAACGACGACGAACGTAATAATGCCTTTTTTATCGCCGTCGGTTGCAGAATTTACAAGGTATTTCGTCAAAAACGCGAAAGCGACGGACAGGCAGGTAGCGAGTACCGAAGCCGCCGTAAGCATTATCACAGACTTTTTATAAGGTTTTATCTGCTCGCCGAGCCACTCTTTTCCGCTTTGCATTACCTTTTTCCCTTTATTATTTTTTTCAGAACGCCCTTTATTCTGCATTTCAGGATTACAAAAAATCTTCTCGGTTTATAAAAACGCAGGCGATTTTTTACATACTTTAAATATCTTTTATCGTCAGGGAAAATCTGTTTTTCGCCCTTGAAATAGGAAGTCAGAACGCCTATCACGTTTTCTTCCTTTATCCTCTCGTCAGAATAACAGTTATCCCCTCTTATTATATAACCGAAGTCCGTAACCGATATTACGCGGTGTAAAACGTAAGAGTCTCCCCTTGTATACAACGCGACGTCCCACGGTTTTAACCTCTCGGTCTTTTTCTCGATAACCACAACGTCTCTGCCGCTTTTTATCATGGGAAGCATACTGACGCCGCTCGTAGTTCCGACGAATCGCCCTTCCGTTTGCATCAACTCTTTAAGATTGAGTTTATCCGAAAATTGCTCCATATCGCTATTCACCTTTTTCCATAGCGTTGAAAGAAGTCAGAAAAGCCTCGTCCGAAATATCGCATTTCAGAAGATATGACGGAACGGTTTTTATAAGAGTATCGCAAAGTTCCAAAGTCTTTGCAACCGCCACAGGGTCGTTCGGCAATAAAATCTGCGTAAAAATTCTGTCTGCCGCTTCGCCGACGGTCAGCCTCGTTATTTCATTCTTTTTGGCCTGTTCGAGAAAACAAAGCCCGTAAAGTTTACATTTTCCGTTATAGCCGAGCCTTTCTTTGCCCTGCCAAGGCGTGCCGTAGACTATAAACGAATCGCCGTCATACAATAAAATTGGTTTATCGCCGTTTAAAATCTTAGCATTCGGCAAGTTTTTGAGCCACAGCGAAGTGTGCGTAGACTTTCCCGTTCCGCTTCTGCCTAAAAAAGCGTAACATTTACCGTCGTACTCGACAACCGCGCAGTGCATGAGAAAGCGATTGAACGTAGGCATACGATTGCATATATTGCGATATATGCAGATGTTTTCGATATATCCGTCGGAAAAGTCGGGAGATTGTTTCTTTTCGGTTGCCAAATCTTCGTCCGAAACCGAAACTTCGAGGTCGAAACGTTCCCCGTCCGCCACTAAGTAGTCTTTGCAAAATTTATCCGTAAAAGGAAATCTGTTGTTAATTTTTACGTCCAGATCGGCTATTCTGTAAATCATACCTTAATAATAGCACATTTTGCCTTTAATTACAAGTAAAATAATAAAAAGAGTTGCTTTTTACGGCAACTCTCTCGTCTTTTAAACGTCTTTATTCAATACCCTGAACAAAAATTCTTTCGTTCTCGGGTTTTCGGGCTTGTCGAAAATAACTTCGGGGGTATTGTCCTCTGCAATTACGCCATTATCCATAAACACAACTCTCGTCGAAACGTCCCTCGCAAAACTCATTTCATGAGTAACGACAATCATCGTAAGTCCCGATTTCGCAAGGTCTTTCATTACGAGCAGAACTTCGCCCACCATTTCGGGGTCGAGAGCCGAAGTCGGTTCGTCGAAAAGGAGAACTTCCGCTTCCATAGAAAGGGCTCTCGCGATAGCGACCCTTTGCTTCTGACCGCCCGAAAGTTGCGACGGGCGAGCCTTTTCGTATTGTCCCATACCGACTTTATTGAGAAAATATCTCGCCTTTTCGATTGCGGCTTCTTTCGACCGTTTAAGAACCTTTACCTGCCCTATAACGCAGTTATCGAGTACGTTCATATTGTTGAACAGGTTAAACTGCTGGAATACCATACCGACTTTTACGCGGTAAGACTGAACGTTGAAATTTTTGCCGAGTATATCCTCGCCGTGATAATATATTTCTCCGCTCGTCGGCGTTTCGAGCAGATTTATACAACGAAGCATCGTGCTTTTACCCGAACCCGACGCGCCTATAACCGAAACCACTTCGCCTTTTTTCACGGCGAAATCGACGCCCTTTAAAACCTCGTGTTTACCGAAAGACTTCGTTAAATTCTTAATCTCTATTACGTTATCAGTCATTTGGAACTTCCTCCGTTTTAACTTTTATCATAGAAGCCGAATCGCTTTGCGATCCGCATATAGTATAATTTTTGTTTCCGTCAAGCAATCTTTCGACGAGCCGTAAAAGCCTCGTTATAGTGAACGTCATTATGAAATAAATCACACAGATAATTGCGTAAGTTTCAAATATAGCGTAGGTCGCTTTGGAGGCCACGGTCGCCTGATAGAAAAGTTCCGCAACGCCGATTACGTTCAACACCGAAGTATCTTTAATATTGATGACAAATTCGTTCGAAACGGCGGGAAGAATATTCCTTACAACCTGTGGCATAACGACGTGAGTCATTATCTGGAAGTGAGTCATACCTATAGACTCAGCCGCTTCATACTGCCCCTTATCGACCGAAATAATACCGCCTCTTACGATTTCGGAAATATACGCGCCCGTATTTATCGAAACGATTATGAGAGCCGACGGCAACAGCGGCAAAGTAGTTCCGCCGCTTAAAAACGCGTAACCCCAGTAAATAACCATCGCCTGAACCATCATAGGAGTACTTCTGAATATCTCGATATAGCACGACAAAAGGAAGTTTACCACCCTCTGTATCGCCGCGAGCCACTTTTTCCTCGATAACGGAATAGTTTTGATAATTCCGACGATCATACCGATAAAGAGTCCCGCGACGGTAGACACGAGCGCAATAAGCAGGGTGTTTCCAACGCCGTAAAGAAGTTGTACTCCGTATGTTTTCAGGATATAACCGACCGATTCGAAAAACGTTTTCTCCTCGTCTACCTCGATCGCGAGATTTTTGGCGGAAAGAATAGAATCGAGCATCAGGTCGTCTCTTTCGTCGTCGGAAATATTCTTTAACGCCTCGTTGACCACGGATAAAAGTTTAGAACGTTTTTTAAGCCCGACGGCAAGAGTGACGTTCGACATATCCTCGACTTTAAAACCCGTACCGTCCACGCCGTTATTCGTAAACGGCAGGTAGATAAAATTCGGGTTTGCGTTGCAGTCGGCTTTCGCCCCCGGTTCTTCCGCAATATAACCGTCGATTGTTTTAGAGTTTAACGCGGTAATCATCGTCGGAAAGTCCTCGAGAGCCGTCTGATGTTTTACGTTCGGTATCTGATCCACAACTTCGTCGTGGAAAGTTCCCGCCTGAGCGACGATTTTCGCCCCCGAAAGTTCGGATATTTTCGTAGCGTTCGCATACTCGCCGTCTTTTCTTACAACGACGACGAGATTTGACTCGTAATACGCGTCCGAAAATTCTATTTTTTCCTTGCGTTCGGCGGTCGGACTCATACCCGCGATAATCAAATCGAGGGACCCCGACCTTACGGACGGTATCAGAGAATCCCATTTATACGCGTGAATTTCGAGTTTCATACCGAGCGATTCGGCAAGTTTTTTCGCGATTTTTACGTCGTAACCGTTTGCGTATAAGCCGTCTTTTCCGTATATCGGAACGGCGCCGTCGGTATCGTCCTGCTGCGTCCAGTTGTACGGCTGATAACCGCATTCCATACCGACTTTCAATACTCCGTCGTCTTTATCCGAACAGGATATGCAGAAAACGGAAAGCAGCGCGAGCATTATCGCAAGTAAAATAAAACTTAATTTTTTCTTCATTTGCTTCTCCTTACTTGAGAGTTGTTAAAATAGAAATAAAAAAATCTCACAGTAAAGCGGCAATGCAATACTGTGAGAACGACGTTCTTTAATATCACGATAGCACTCCGCCAAGCCATAGGCTTTCTGCGACAGTCGTCGACATATTCTGCCGACGCCCAACCTCTTACGCTTCTCAAAAAACGTAATGATTTCGGCAAGCCTTCCTTTCGGGCGATTCCCTTTTGAGCGGTTAAATCGTCGTACTTTTAAGACCCGCGCCTCTACCTCTTTTATTCAATTTTCTTTATTCTACAACAAAACTTTTCAAAACGCAAGCATTTTTAGTATGTTTTTACTTATTTTTTTCCATACTCGTTCACGTTCTTTATTATTTCGTCGAGTTTAGCGAGTACTTCGTCTTTGCCTTGTTTAGTTTCCGACGACACGGCGATAACGTTTTTCTCGGTCACGGCGAAAAATCTCGCAATGCTCGCAACGTTCTTTTTAACGTTCATTCTCGAAAGTTTGTCCGCTTTCGTTGCGATAAAACTGAACGAAAACGCTGAGGAGTGTAAAAAGTTTACCATAGTGACGTCGTCCGCAGTCGGGTCGTGTCTTATATCGACGAGAGAGAAAACGTAATCGGCGTTCGATTTGTCGGCAAAAAACTCTTCCATCACCTTGCCCCATCTCTCCTTTTCGCTCTTTGACACTTTCGCATACCCGTACCCGGGGAGGTCGGCTAAAATAAATTCGCCGAAGTCAAAATAGTTTATAAGTCGGGTTCTGCCGGGCGTATCGGAAGTTTTAGCAAGTTTCCTCTGATTTGCAAGCATATTTATAAACGTGCTTTTACCCACGTTCGATTTGCCCGCAACGGCGATTATCGGCTTCTCGCTTTTAACAAACTGAGACGGAGAAGCCGCCGATATAATAAAAGTAGCGTTCTTGATTATCATCTCAATGCCGTAGAAAGAACTTCCCTTAAATCGCTTACGGGAACGAACTTCATCTCCTTTCTTATGTTGGACGGAATTTCTTCCAGATCTTTTTCGTTTTTATCGGGAATAATAACGTTTCGGACGCCTAATCTGTAAGCGGCGAGGGATTTTTCCTTTAATCCGCCTATCGGCAATACTTTACCTCTTAAAGTAACTTCGCCGGTCATAGCGATATCGCCCCTGACCTTTCTGCCCGTAAACGCCGATGCGATCGCCGTCGTAAGCGTAACGCCCGCGCTCGGTCCGTCCTTCGGAGTAGCGCCCTCGGGGACGTGAATATGGACGTCGTTATTCTCAAACTCCTTCTCGTCAATACCAAGCTCCGTCGAATGCATTTTAACGTACGTCAAGGCGATTTTTGCAGATTCCTGCATAACGTCGCCGAGTTTACCCGTTAAAACGAGATTTCCTTTACCCTTATATAAAGCGACTTCAACGGGAAGAGTCGTCCCTCCGACCTGCGTCCATGCAAGTCCCGTAGCGCAACCGACTTCGTCGTTTCTGAGTTCGTCCGTATAAGAAAATCTGTCCGCTCCGAGAAGCGCTCCGACCTCGTCGGCGTCAATAACGTACTTTCTTTTTCTCTTTCCCTCTGCAAACGAGGTAGCCGCTTTTCTGCATACGCCGCCTATTTCTCTTTCGAGATTTCTGACGCCCGCTTCCCTCGTAAACCCGTCTATAAGTCGATAAACGCCGCTTTCCGTAAATTCAATCTTCTTGGAATCGAGTCCGTTTTTCTCTATTTCCTTAGGTACGAGATACCTCTTTGCGATTTCCGCTTTTTCATTTCTCGTGTAGCCGCTAAGTTCGATTACTTCCATTCTGTCAAGAAGAGGCGACGGAATGGTATCGAGCGAGTTGGCAGTCGTGATAAATAAAACCTTAGACAAGTCGTAAGGAATTTCAAGATACCTGTCTCTGAACGTAGAATTTTGTTCCGGGTCTAAAACCTCTAAAAGCGCGCTTGCCGGGTCGCCCCTTAAATCGCTCGAAAGTTTATCGATTTCGTCGAGCAGGACGACGGGATTACAAGTACCTGCGTCTTTCATAGCGTACATAATTCTGCCGGGCATCGCGCCGACGTAGGTCTTTCTGTGACCTCTGATTTCCGCTTCGTCCTTTACTCCGCCGAGGCTCATTCGGACGAATTTTCTGTCCAAAGCCCTCGCGACGGACTTTGCGATAGAAGTTTTTCCTACCCCCGGAGGTCCGTAAAGACAAAGTATCGAACCGCCGACTTTACCCGTAAGTTTTAAAACGGCAAGGTATTCGACTATTCTCTCTTTTACCTTTTCAAGCCCGTAGTGGTCGGCTTCCAGAATCGCCTCGGCGTCTAAAAGACTTTCCCTGTCCTTACTCTCCTCGTTGAACGGCAAATCGAGTAACCAGTCGAGATAGGTGTTTAAAACGGTATAATCGGGCGAGGACGGATTCATTTTATCCATTCTCGAAAGTTCTTTTAAGGCTTTCTCCTCCACTTCGGAAGGCATTTTCTTATCGAGAATACGTTGTTTCAGATTTTCGAGTTCGTCTTCGTCGTCGCCGAGTTCGCTGTGAATGGCTTTCAACTGTTCGCGAAGATAATACTCCCTCTGACTCTTTTCAACGTTGATTTTAACTTTTTCGGCAATGGCCTTTTCGACTTTCGCAATCTCTATTTCCTGCACGAGTAAATTAAGAAACTCATAGAGTTTGGTCTTTGTGTCGGGAATTTCGAGTATGCGTTGTTTATCGCCCTCTTTGAAATTCATATTATAGGTTGCCGCATAGACGAATTCGAGCGGCTTATCGAGAGCGAGAACGTTTGAAAAGACTTCCTTGTTTGCTTTGACGTTCGGCTGCGACAAAAAGTTCGTGAGTTCCGTTTTTACGATACGCAGATACGCTTCCGTTTCCGTATCGGTAAAATCGTCCTCAAATTCCTTTACAGTAACGGTAAAATACTTGTCGTTATCTTCCGAAGTGACGATTTTTGCCGCAAAAAGCGCGTTTACGTTTACTCGGATATTATCTCCGGGCATGCGGGTAACGTTTTTGATTCTGCAAACCGTACCGATCTCGAAAACGTCGCTTAAAGACGGATTTTCGATTTTAGCGTCTTTCTGAGCGGACACGAATACGAGCGGATTTTCCGAGTCTACCGCGGCGTTTACGGCGGCAAGCGACTTGATTCTGCCGACGTCGAACGAAGTGTAAACGTTAGGCAAAATGACCTTACCTCTCAAAGCAATCATAGGCAAGGTTAAAACCTCGGGCGAAGTAATTGTATTTTCGATATTATTTTCGTTATAATCTTTTAAACTTTCCATATAATCACCGTCAATCGTAATTTAAGACTGAATAAAAAATTCCGACTGACATTCCACGATAGTATTATACACTAAAAAACACTAATTTTCAAGTTATTACAGGTAAAACCCTGTGAATATTATATAAAAAACGGGGTTATCACATTAAAGCCCGTAATTTTGCCGCAAAAAAACGCCCGCGAGCGTACAACCCGCGGACGAAATTCCGATTCAATTATAAGAGAACGTAAAAAACGAGATAACCGATACCGACGATTCCCAAAAGCACCAACAGGCATATAGGAACAATCGTGGTAAGTGCGGCGATGACCATAGCGGTAAAATCGCCCTTTTCAAGCCCGCCCATTCTCTCTATGTCTTCTTGCAACTTTTTTTCGTCGCCTTCCCGATATTTTTTCAGTTTTTTACGAACAAACATTTTATTTCTCCTTTTCTTCTACTTCGAGCTCTGCAAGTTTTGACGATTTTCTTTCCATTTTCGGTAAATCAAACAGATAATTTCCCTCTTCGTCTATTTTCTTGCCGTCGAAATGGCAAGCCACGAAATGCCCCGGTTCAACCTCTCTGAGCGGCGGCGGTACTCGTTTACACTTGTCGCACGCCATAAAGCAGCGAGTGTGGAACTTGCAACCTTCGGGCGGACGAATGGGACTCGGAATATTTCCTTCGAGAATTATTCTTTCCTTATTCAAATCGTCGGGATCGGTCGTAGGTATCGAACTTAAAAGCGCGACGGTATACGGGTGTCTCGGGTCTTTGAATATCGTTTCCGAAGGGGCGAGTTCGACGAGATTTCCGAGGTACATTACGCCGATTCTGTCGGAAATATATCTTACGACGGACAAGTCATGCGAAATGAACAAATAAGTAAGATTTTCTCTTTCTTTGAGTTCGAGAAGCAGGTTTATTATCTGAGACTGAATGGAAACGTCCAAAGCGGAAACGCACTCGTCGCAAACGACGAATTTCGGTTTTACCGCAAGCGCCCTCGCTATGCAAACCCTCTGTCTCTGACCGCCAGAAAACTGATGCGGATATCTGTGCAGCATGTAGTCTTGCAGTCCGCAATCTCTCATAGTTTTCAGAATGTACTCTTTCATCTTCTGCGAACCGTGTTTGAAGTACTTATGCGTTACAAGTCCCTCTTCGATAATCTGACCGATAGTCATACGCGGATCGAGCGAAGAATACGGGTCCTGAAAGACGATTTGCAAATCTTTTCTGAGTCTTCTTATCTCGTTGTATTTGAGCCTTGCGAGGTCGATTCCCGCGTCGAGCATCGCCTCGTACTTCTGAAACTCCTCGTCGTCCTTAAATTTCGCTCGGATGGCGTCGATTTGTCTTTGAAGTCTGTCTTCCTCTTCTCTTAAAACCTGAATTTTTGCAACGGTTTTTTCCCTTGCGACTTTCAGTTTATTCAAAGCCGAACTGTCGCTCGCCCCCTTCTCGTTACCTTCGTCGTCGCCGTGAATTTTATTCTCGATAATATCGATATGCGCGTCGAGTTCGGTGATTTTTCTGTTCAATTTCTCGATTTGAGCAAGAACGTTGTGTTGATTGAGAAGAATAGTCGCGCCCTCTTTCATCTCGGGAACGGTTATAAGTCCGCCGAGAATTTTCGCCACGTTCATAAGCGCGGACTTAGCGTCCGCCTCTGCAAGATTCTTTTCCTGCAACAGGAAGAACGAAGCGTTTTCACCCTCCGCTTCCGCCTGAGTGGCAAGTTTTTCGGCTTTTGCTTTCGCCTCTTTGTATAAGTTCAGATATTTTTCGGGATTAGAAAGAGTATCCTTAACGTACCGCGGAGCGATTTCCGCTCTCGATCGACCGTAATACAAGGTGTTTCCCGCCGTCTGTTCGTAAAGTTGCAGAATTACTCTTCCGAGCGTCGATTTTCCGCAGCCAGACTCGCCGACTAAACCGAAAGTCTCGCCCTCGTAAATATCTATGCTTACATCTTCGTTTGCCTTGACGTAAAACTTCTCTTTCTGAAAAACGGAGGATTTTGCAATAGGAAAGTATTTTTTCAGATTAGTTATAGACAACAACTTTTTCTTTGTGTTCTGCACTTTTTCTCTCCTCCTTTTCAGGGTAAAAACATCTTATGAACTGCCCGCTTACGATTTCCTGAAGCGACGGCTCTTCGTCTATACATCTCTGCGTGCAATATTTGCATCTCGGGGCGAACTTACAACCCTTCGGCAACGCCAATGGGTGAGGAACGGCTCCCGGTATAGGCTCGAGCCTCTTCGTCGTGTCCTCGAGCCTCGGTATCGAATACATAAGCCCTTCGGTGTACGGGTGCGAATATTTGCAATTAGTAAATATTACCCTCGCGGAGGACTGTTCTACGACCTGTCCGCAGTACATTACGACCACGTCGTCCGCCATTTCGTTTATAACGCCGAGGTCGTGCGTGATGAATATTATCGAGGTGCCGTTTTCGCGTTGAAGATCGTTCATAAGCCTTAAAATCTGAGCCTGAATCGTAACGTCAAGCGCGGTTGTCGGTTCGTCTGCGATAAGAATTTTAGGTCTGCACGCAAGCGCCATCGCTATCATAACGCGTTGACGCATACCGCCCGAAAGTTGATGCGGATATTGATTTGCGACCGCCTCGGGGTTAGGAATCTGAACCGCTTCGAGCATCTTTATGACTTCCTGTTCGGCTTGCTTTTTCTTCATTCCGCGGTGAATTATAAACGGCTCGGCGATTTGCTTCTTTACGGTGAATACGGGGTTCAAAGAGGTCATCGGCTCTTGGAATATTACCGATATTTTATCGCCTCTTATTTTATAGAGTTCGTCGATTTTCAATTTCGTGAGGTCCTGCCCCTCGAAAATAACTTCGCCCGAATCTATATAACCGTTTCCGTCTAAAAGCCTTAATATACTCATAGCGGAAACGCTCTTTCCCGAACCGGACTCTCCGACGATACCTATCGTCCGTCCCTGTTCAAGCGTATAGGAGACATCGTTTACGGCTTTTACTATACCTTTTCTCGTCTTGAAGAACGTATGAAGGTGTTTAACTTCTAATAATGCCATTATCAATCACCTCCTTTATCTTTCCGAACTCGATTTCGGATCGAGAACGTCCCTTAAAGTATCGCCGACTATATTTATACATATCGTCGTGATTGCGAGAAACAATCCGGGGAATACCCAAAGCCACCAGAAATTTCCTATAATGGTAAGTGTTCTTGTCGCGTTAAGCATATTACCCCATGTAGGTCTCGGATATTGAACTCCGAAGCCGAGGAATGAAAGCGAGGACTCCGTAAGCATACACCCTGCAAAATCAAGCGTCAGCGTAACGATTATAATCGATATAACGTTCGGCAGAATGTGTCGGAACGCGATTTTCGTTTCCTTTACGCCCATCGCTTTCGCGGCGGTAACATACTCGTTTTCTCGCGCAGATAAAACCTGCCCTCTAACAAGCCTCGCAAGTCCTGTCCATGAAAGAACACCCAATATAACCATTATCAGGAAGATTCTCGATTTTTCGTCTATCGTCGTCTGCGACATCAATGCGGATAAAATCATGGCGAACGGAAGAAAAGGTATTGCCGCAACGATTTCCGTAAGCCTCATCAACAACATATCGATCCAACCGCCGAAATAACCGGAGATACAACCGACGATTATTCCTATTATCGTTGATATAATTACCGCGACGGCGCCTATCGTGAGCGTCATTCTTCCGCCGGAAATGATACGTTTGAATACGTCCGCGCCGTTACCGTCGGTGCCGAAAATATACCCTTTCAAGCCTGCGGATTTATCCAATTTACCGTCTTTATCAAAAACGTAAGACTGGTAAGCCCCCGCAAAGCAATCGGATGCGTTCTCTGCGGAAATATCGCATTGACCATGCGTATTATCACCCCACGCATACACTTTTCCCGACTCGGTCATAGCAATAAAATGACCAACGCCTCCGCTGATTTTCACAATCTTATCTTTCTTCCCGATATTCGGTTTATTTACGATATGATCCGACATAATCGAACCGCCAAAAATCGTAGAACCGTCGTTTAATACTAAACAAATGGAAGAATTAGTTACCGCTAACGATTCAATCGTCTTACTTCCTATAACAAGATTTTGAGCCGCCGCTCCGCCTTCCATTGTAAATTTCAATTTATCGAACAATCCGATAACCCCGGTATATACCGATTTTTTATCCTCGGAAACACCGACGACAGACGTAAGAGTAAAGGCTATATCGTAAAACTTCTTGTCTTTGAATTTTGCCATATTGGAATAAGTTTTAGAGTTACCCCAAATATAAAGCGTACCGTCTTTCATAAGGATTGCCGACGCTTGCGTTCCGCACGTTACCTTTTTTATCTGACCTGCGTCAATGGTACCGTTGCGAAGTTGTTCGGGCATAATTACGATGCCGTCGTTCTTGCTCTGTTCTTGCAGGTCGTTTTCGTCTTTTACATACTGCCCGAGATTGCTGTTACCCCAAGCGTATACCTTTCCGTCCTCGGAAACGGCGACAATATGATCCGTACCGGCTGCAACGTGGGTTATCTTACTGTTTTTTACTTCATCGGGAATATCGCCGAGATCGATTTTCGAAACCGATAATTTCGTTATACCCCAAACGTAAACCTTACCCGAATTCGATAAGCCGACCGAAAAGAAACTGTTTGAACTTATTTCTTTCACGTCGTTTTTAAGTCCTGACGGAACCGAACGCATAGACATAGTAGGTCTTAAATTAACCTGAGTCGTCGACGTATAACTATCGCTATACGTAGGCATAAAAAGCGGACCGATAAACACGAAAAGAAACATACCAACGACGACGCATAAAGCAACAACCGCCAAAGGACGTCTGAAAAAACTCACTATAGCCTGCTTACCGGGGCTTACGATTTCTTCAACTTCAAATCTTTTATCTTTCTCTTTTTTATCGTGGTCGTCATCGTCGTGTTTTTTCTTTTCGGAATCTTTCGCCAAACTCTTGCTCGCCCCCATAAACATACGGGAGAACCAAGATCCGATAATTTTAAGCGTCGCTGCGATTTTTCCAAAGAAAGCGCAAGACTTTTTTTCACTTTCGGAAGACTCGGAGGTAACCTTTTTTAAATCTCTATTCTCTTCCATTTTAGTTTCTCCTTTTACTTATTCACCCTTACTCTCGGATCTACAAGTCCGTACGCCAAGTCGATAACAAGGTTTCCGAGCAAAGAAATTATTACGTAAAACATTTGCAAAAACAACATCAAATCCATATCTACGGGTTGAAGAGCCCTTATCATAAGCGTACCCATACCGTTTAAACCGAATATAGATTCGATAATGAGCGAACCCGAGAAAATGCCGAGAAACCAGCCTATAACAAGTGTAATAATAGGAATAAGCGCATTTCTGAACGCATGACTGTATACGACGGTTTTTTCTCTCAGACCCTTTGCTCTCGCCGTCCTTATACAGTCCATAGATAAAGCCTCGATCATTGCGGAACGGACGTAACGAGTCATACCGCCAAGAGAGCAGAAGGTCATAACGATAAGCGGAAGTATTATGTATTTCAACTTATCGAGAAAATCCGCAAACCCAGTCAACTGTGCGCCGCTCGTACCCATACCGCTTGCGGGGAAAATAGGAATAACCCACGCAAATAACCAAACGAAAACTATTCCTATAAGAAACGTGGGTAATGAATAGCCTATAATACTGAAAATTTGAGTTCCTTTGTCAAATAATCCGCCCTTTTTAACGGCGCACCTTATTCCGAGCGGAATCGTTATTCCGAGACCCAGAATCGTCGCAAAAATATTGATAAAAATCGTGTATTTCATAGGTTCTTTAACGACGTCTATAACGTTGCCTTTCTCGTTGTATGAATAACCGAAATTACCTTGTAAAATACCGTTAAATTTACCGTTGGACAAAGGACACGCTCCAATCCACCTCAAATATCTTACAACGGACGAATTAGTATCGGTTCCGTACATAATCTGATATTCTTTGTAAAGTTTCTCAAAGATAACGTTCCTCTCTTCTTCCGGCAAATTCTTATAAGCCGGCGTATTGATATCCGCTTTCGCGTCGGTATATGCTCTGTTATTTGGTACAAGGTTATAAATCTCGTACATCAAAAAAGACAGAATAATAAACACAATCAACATATAACCCAGCCTTTTTAAAATATATCTTACCATTTGCGCTCCTTTTTCTTTTACTCTTTTGAGCGTTACAAAATCTTTTAAAGTTTGAAACGCTCGAAAAAATAAAAACAATATATACAAAACAGAAGGGACTCTCCTCTCTTTTATTTTGAAAAAGAGAGGAAAATTACCCTTCTTGTTCTGTGTTTATGCTACTACTTTAAATTTTAAAACTCTCTGTTTTAAAATCAGACAACCTTTTCTTACGCCGCAGTCTTATCAATGAAGTAGAAATCATTGATATCCTTGATATAGTATGCGGAATAATCATCGTATTTACTCGGATCGACAGTCATATTGTACGCATAATCGTAAATCGCGCTGTTGAATCCCGTAGCGAAGTTGAACATATTATACATAGGCGTTCCCTGATAGTAACCGTAAACAGCCTGCTGATAGTATTCGTCAAGCATCGGAGCAAAATCACCGAGTTGGTAACAAATCTTGAAACCGGCTTTAGACGCTATCGAGTTAGCGGTACAGAGATACGAAACTACATAGGTCGAGAAGTCGTTTTGGGTTGTCCCGAACCAGTTGATAACCAAAGGCATCAGATAGTATGCGGTATCCTTGGAACCGATTTCAACCTGTTTGCCGTCAGCATCAAACGCCAAAGTTGCAGCGGAACCGTCTTTCGCTTTAAACGTTACGTCTTTCTCTTGCATATCTTTTGCGGCGATTTTCTTGTAGCGAACACCCGACACATAAGCGTTACCGTCTGCGCCATACGTCCAACCGCCTTCAACCAATTTAGCAACGACAGAGTCAAGGTTGCTTGCATAAGAATCGAGAACCATTTCATCTTCTACAGCCTTATACATCCAGGAACCTTTATAGTAAGGACCGTCAACGGTACCGCCGTAACCGCCGTTGAAATCAAGCGCGAACTGATTTCTGTTCATGGAAAGCGCAAGAGCCTGTCTTACTTCTTTAAACTGGGTCGAGCCATAGTCGTTACGGAAAGCAAGTTTACCGTATCCCGCTCTTCCGTACTCGATATACGCTGCCTTAGTCGGATTTTCCTTAGCATATTTTACCGCCTGATCCGTATCGGCTCCTCCGGTAATTCCCGCTATAAAGTCAACGGATCCGCTCTTGAACGAAGCAAGTTGAGAAGCCGCAACAAGTTTGACATAGGTTACCTTCTGAATGGAAGGTTTAGTTCCCTCGTAGTTACCCGCATATTGATCGTTCTTTTCAAGAATCGCTTCTTTTTTCGACGTATCATAACTTACAACTTTGTAAGGACCGCTGTACGGATATACGGATGCCTTTTGTTTGTCTGCGTCCATAGCCGTAGATTTAATATGTGCCGCTTTAGCGTAACTTTCACCGCTCTTTGCATAGAAACTATCGCTTAAACCTACCGACTTCGTTTCGGGATCGACTACAACGTCTGCGTCATCCAACCACGCTCTAAGGTATTCGGGTCCGAAAGCCACCGAAGATATAGAGTAATAATAGTTTGCATACTCAGCCTTAACGGTTGCGGAGAACTTATAGTCGCCCAAAAGTTTCAGACCGCTTAAATATTTAGCAGTTCCCTCTTTTGCGGTTCCGTCATATTTGTTAAATTCTTCAAATCCGACAAAACTTAAGCCTGCGCTATGATCTTTTTTAGCAGCCTCTTTTCCGACAGGAGAAGAGAATACAAGCGTAGAAACAAGATAGTTTTTAGCGGTAATCGGCGAACCGTCGCTAAACTTTAAGCCTTGATTAAGTTCAATTTCGAACGTCTTGGTACCGTCGCCGTTTAAAGTCTCCGAGTGGGACTTAACAACGGTTTTATCCCAAGTTAAACCACCCTCTTTATTCGTCGTTACAGTCGAAAGTCCGCTTGTAAGTTTAGAGATATCGTTATCCGCAGCGCCCGGATTAGTCGCTCCGAACGAACCATATCTGAACTTTCCGGAAAGATCGGTCGTGTTACCTATAATTATATCTTTACCCGCTTTGTCGGACGTCCAATCGATAAGCGCGTTAGCAACGTTCCAATACGGGTTCGTCGGATGTTCGCTGACTCCCTTTATCTGAGTGTTATACAAATCAAAGTACTGATTCGAATAAAGAGGAATCTCGGGAAGAAGTTCATTCCAACGTTGAATGTAGTACATCCACCATTTTGCGTAAACGTCGTCTTCAGACTTATACGTTTCGGAACCTGCCGGAACTTTAGTGTTGTAAACCATAGCCATAGACAAGAAATCCAAGCCGAGCGCGTATTTCTTACCGTCTTTCTCTAAATAAGGAGTATGTTTACCAGTCGTAGGATCTACTTCCTCTTTAACATCGGCAATAGAAACATCTCTACCGAATTTTTCGTAAAGAGAAATGTAGTCTTTACCATAGACAAGGTTAGCAACAACGTCTTTACCGGCGCCGCATCTCAAGCACACGTTACCACTGCCGAAATCGTGTCCCAGCGCGTTGATAATTTCGGTTTGAACGTCTCCGCACTCACACTCTCTCTTCTTCAGACCGTCTGAAGAACAGGTTGCGTCGGCAACAACTTCCCAATTGCCATAGGAATGAACGTGCGCCGTTGGCGTACTGTCGGGATTGCTTTCGGAAGTCTTGTCATCTTTTTTACCGCAAGACGCAAAACAAGCGACAACCATAACCATTGCCAACAAAAGTGTCAAAAGTTTTTTCATATATTTACCTCCAATTTTTTACCGCATTTAACTTTTGCGGATTCAAATTTTTCATTCAACCGATCCTTGTTCAAAACGAATATCTTCGCCTGCCTTTAAGAGTATTCCTTTATTTTTTAATAAAGGAAAGAGCGACGCTCTTTCGGAATTTTATATTTTTTTTGACGCCTTGCCGTCTCTCGCTCTAAGCGACATAAAAAGTATAAAATGCATTTCACGATTAAATTTGTTAGTATTCTATCACAGATTTATCGCAATGTCTACCGATTTTTTACTGTTTTAGTATTTGATTTTCTTATACCCCCTATAAAAAAGCCCCTATTTTAGCCACAATTTAATAATATTCATTATATTTAGCCTATAATGCATAATTATACATTAAAATGTAATTTATACTAAATATAAGCAAAACAAATATCACTCCGTTATTTAAAATTTAATATGAGATTAGATACGGATTTACACTTTTCAACCATTTTGTTTAACCGCAAGGCAAATTTTACCGCTTTTAGCGATTTCATTTTTCGGCAGATAAATTTTACTTTGAAAAGTAAAATATCACTTCCGTTTTCGGGACGTCGAGGCGCCGTCCCCTACCGCAAAACCTAATAAATCATTAGATTTTATAAAAAGTCTGTTTCTAATTGTATCATTATTGTTTACAAGATTATAAAAAACAAATAGTTGACGTAATCAATCCGTATGGTATTTAGTTTACGAATCATAGGGGACGGCGCCTCGACGTCCCCTACAGCAAAACTCAATAGATCATTAGATTTTATAAAAAGCCTGTTTCTAATTGTATCATTATTGTTTACAAGATTATAAAAACAAATAGTTGACGTAATCAAGTCGTATGGCATTTATTTTAAGAATCGTAGGGGACGGCGCCTCGACGTCCCGAAAAAAAAAGACCGCTCTTCCACCTTTTCAGATAGAACCGCAGTCTTTATTCTTTGTTGTATTTTACAACCCCTTTTCTTTATATATATAATGTTATATAACTACGCTTTGTATACAACCTTTCCGCCTACTACCGTGTAAAGCACGTTGAACTCACCGTCTAAAACAGTAAAGTCTGCCCTCTTTCCGACTTCTATCGTTCCTCTGTCCTCTATTACGCCGATATTCTTCGCGGGGTTATAAGTCGCGAAATCAACCGCTCTCGTAAACGGAACTCCGACTTTCTCGACGAGATTTTTAATCGCTACGTTCATTTTCAGAACGCTTCCCGCCAAAGTGCCGTCTTTAAGTCTCGCTTCGCCGTTTTTAACGAATACTTCCTGACCGCCGAGTTCGGAAAGCCCGTCGGGCATTCCTTTCGCTCTCATCGCGTCGGTTATAAGCGTATATTTATCGCTCGGCTTGTTTTTGATTACCAACTTTATCGCGGGTACGCTGACGTGAATGGTATCGCATATCATTTCGCAATTGAGTTCGTCAAGAAGCATTGCCGCGCCTACTACTCCCGCTTCTCTGTGGTGAAGTCCCGTCTGAGCGTTGTAAGTGTGCGTAACGTTCGTCGCGCCCGCTTCTACCGCCTTGACAACGTCCGAATACTTTCCGCCCGTATGTCCGACCGACGCGACTACTCCGACCTCTTTAAGATGCCTTATGAGTTCGAGTCCGCCGTCAACTTCGGGAGCAAGCGTTACTATTCTTATAGAATTTCCCGAAACCTCGTTGTACTTATCGAAAACTTCCGCAGACGGAACCGCAACGTATTCAAGCGGTTGCGCTCCTACGTGTTTAGGGGAAATAAACGGACCTTCGAGGTGTACGCCGAGGACTTCCGCGCCTTTATACTCGCCGTTAGTTCTGATTTCTTTTACGGCGTTTAAAGCCTTGGTGATATTTTCGGGACTTTGCGTCATTGTCGTAGCCAGAAAGCCCGTAGTTCCCTCTCTTGCGAGGTACTCGGAAACGGTCTGTAAAGCCTCTACGCTGCCGTCCATTGCGTCCGCGCCGCCCGCGCCGTGAATATGCTCGTCTATAAAGCCGGGCAAAACCACCCCGTCCGTCTCGAACAGACTTTCGATATTATCGCCGTCGTCGCCGATATACGCTACTCTGCCGTTTTCAATACCGATATTAGTAGTTACTATTCCTACGTTTCTTAAATATACTCTTACGTTTTTTAAACCTTTCATAACAGTCGATTATTTAATGAGGCTCGCCGCCGCTTCGTCGCACACAAGGGTGCAATCGGGGTGAAGTTGCAATACGCTTGCGGGAACGTTTTCGGTTATTTCGCCTTTTACAAGTCCGTAAACGGCTTTCGCTTTATTCGCTCCGTTCGCCAGAATAAGTATTTTTTTTGCATTCATAATGTTTTTAAGACCCATGGTGAACGCCTGACGGGGAACTTCGTCGATACTCTTGAAAAGTCTCGAATTGTCCTTTATCGTGCTTTCGGTAAGGTCAACGATATGCGTAACGCTTCCGAAAGGAGTCCCCGGTTCGTTGAACGCGATATGTCCGTTGGAACCTATGCCGAGAACCTGAATATCCTGTTGCATAACAGCCAAAAGGGCGTTATATCTTTCACATTCGGCTTTTCTGTCAGCCGCTTTGCCGTTTTCGATATTCGTGTTTTTAAGGTCTATATCGATATGGTCGAAAAGGTTGTCCCTCATAAAGTAGACGTAACTCTGATCGCTCGAATAATCGAGACCCGCGTATTCGTCGAGATTTACCGTTTTAACGTTCTTATAACTCGTGCCGTTTTCCTCGTGGTCCTTTATCATATTTTTATAAAGACCTATGGGGGTAGAACCCGTAGCGAGACCTAAAACCGCGTCGGGCTTGTTTTTTACGACTTCCGACATAATTTCAAACGCTTTATCGCTCATTTCCTGATAATCTTTCGCTATAATTACCTTCATATTTCCATACTCCTTTTTATTATTATGTTTTAGTAGTCTATTGCATTTCTTATTATTTTTTCGGGACGTCGGGGGCGCCGTCCCCTACGGCAATCTCGTTAAATCGTTAAACGATATGACTACCTGTCGTTCTCTTCTTTTATAATTTTCTCTATTTATTTTCTCGAAGCCGCAAGAGATGCCGCCGCAATACTCTGTCCAACCCTTCTGTTCTTCTCGTCGGGCATTTCGATGCGAAATTTAAGCTCGGGATATTCCTCGGCTAAAATCTTGTTCGCTCTGTCCATAATGATATTGCCGCCCTCGCCGCTCGTAACTCTTCCGAGTAAAAGTATATGTTTTATATCGTAGAACATTGCGTAGTAAGGCATCGTGTATCCGAGATAAGTTCCGATATCCTCGTAAATTTGCTTTGCGAGAGGTTCGCCGCCTTGCATCATTTTCTGAACGACTTTGAGCTTCTCGGCGGGACTTAAACCCTCGTCGAACTTGTAGCCGCCTTTTTCGGCAAGTTTGATAACGCCGTCCTGCGAGAAGTACTTAACGCCGCAACCGTAGTCGCCGCTCCACTCGTCAACCATAGAATTTTCGTTGTAGTCAACGGGAACGAACGCAAGTTCGGAAAGCCAACCGTTAAGCCCGCCGTCAAGATTGATATAACCGACCGCTTCGCTCGTACCCATAGCGATACCGAGTACGCCGTTGTCGTTTAAGTCAATCGCGCCCGCGAGAGCCGTGACGTCTCCGTCGTTGGCAACTTCGAGCGGAATATCTTTGCCGAGTTCTTTCGCAACGTCGATGTACATCGTCTTGACTTTTTTATCGAAATCTTCGTCGCTTACTTTAAGGAAAAGCGAGGCGACCATTATTTTATTATTGACGTAAACGCCCGCGCTCGAAACGCCGATAGCGTCTACTCTCGGCATTTTGGATGCCGCCGTTCTCATAGCCGTAAGAATCTCGCGATAATGATAATCGGGGTCGGGGTTGATCTTCGGGAACCATACGACTTCTTCGCTGTATACGACCTTGCCGTCTACGACCGCGCTGACCTTTCTGTCGCTGCCGCCCGCGTCGAAACCTATTCTGCAACCGTCGAGATGTCCACCGACCTTCAAAGAACACTTTTTCTCTTTCGGGAAATTCTTATCGTTGCATTTTACGACTTCGAATTCGGTTTCGTAAACCCTTTCCATAAAGCCCTTATCGAAAGCCCTTATACCGTCTTTCGTATAAGCCTTTTTGATATATTCGAATATAGCGTCGTCGCCCGCGATATAGATTTTATAACCGCCGACAACCCATAAGATAGTTTTGATGATTCTCTCAGCCATCTTATTGTTTTCGGCCGCCTTGTCCGCGGACGAATATACGGGATACTCGTAAACGTAGTTATATCCGTCGTTTCTCTCTACGCAGATTTTAAGCGTTTTATGCTCGCTTGCGTTTACCTCTTTAAGATAGTTTCGGAACGTTTCGTACATGGGACGAAAATCTTTATCCAATACGGGAACGTATTTCATACTTTATCCTCCTGTGAACTGCATTTTATGCTTATCTATATTATAAACCTATTAAAATAAAATGATATAGAAAATGTTGCGAACTATTTATAAAATCTTTCATCAAAAATTTCTTAAAATATATTGCAAAAGTCCGCGAAATATGTTACAATTTGCTAAGGAGAAAAGAATATGGACGAAAAAACGTTTTATATGTATAAGGTTTCAAACCTTTTAAGCATATCGGAGATAGTGACCATTCACTATCAGAAACTATCGAAAAATTATGCGTTTCCGGAAGAAAAACACAACTTCTGGGAAATGATTTACTGCGATAAAAACGAACTTTACATCCACTCCGACCAAGGCGCGGTTCTTCTGAAAAAAGGAGAAATAATCTTCCTTTCGCCCGACGAAATTCATAGCGTAGAGGGCGACAACCGCACCGACGCAAACATATTCATTGTGAGTTTCGTGTGCAAATCGAAAACTGTAAATTATTTCAAAGGTAAAAAGTTTTTAATTCCCGACAATCTGCGTTTTTTACTCGTTTCGATTATGTCGGAAGCGAAAAACACCTTCCTTATCCCCGATTTTAACCCGAATCTTGCAAAACTCGAACTCCGTCCCGAAGCGAATTTAGGCGGGGCTCAGATAATAAAAAACAACCTCGAAGAGTTACTTATAAAACTCATAAGAGTTGAGACCGCAAAACCGTCCTCTTCGGAAATTTTCGTTTCTAAAATAGAAAACTCGAACGCTCTCGAAGACGAAATAATTAAAATTCTCGAACAGAATATTTACTCGAAAGTAACGCTCGAACAAATATCGAACGAACTGCACTACGGAAAAACGACAATCTGCAAGACTTTCAGTAAAAAAATAGGAAAGTCGATTATAAGTTATTATCTCGAACTTAAAATCGAAGAAAGCAAAAAACTCATAAGGGAAAACAACAGTTTTTCGGAAATCGCCATTCTTCTGCGTTTCGATTCGCTGCCGCATTTTACCAAGACTTTCAAAAGGATAACCTCGATGACTCCGAGAGAATACAAAAACAGCATACTTACCAATTAAAGATATGGAAAACGCCGTCGGCAATCTGCCGAAGGCGTAAAAATTTTATTCAATTCTCAGTAATATCCCGTCCACTCACTTGCAAGCGATATTTCGATATCTGTATTGTAAGTAAATTTATCACCGTTTTTTATCGTAACAGGATTCGATTTTTCAACCGACTCGTCGCAATATGACCAATAATACCCCTCAAATTTCGGCAAGCCTGAAATTACGCCGTTTCTAACAACGAAAACCCTCTTTACGCTCTTATCGCCAAGCCATTCATCACCATAATTGAGAGTTATAATGTAATCACCATTTTTTAAATAAAAAACAACGTCAGTATCGAAGACATACCGGGTCCCGTTCGTTATTTTTTTATCGTTATATTCCCAATGATAACCGTTTATTTCGGGAAGATCGCTCAACGTTCCCGATTTCGGAACTTTTAAACCGTATACGCTTATATTGCCCGTGTAATCTCCGTAGTTGAGTGAAATTTCAACATTATTTGAAGATTCTGTACTTTCCGAAGACTCCACATCTCCCGAAGATTCGCTTTTTTCGGAAGATTGAGAATTTTCCGAAGTTTCACTGCTCTCAACAGATTCTGCGTTACTTGAAGACTCGATACTTTCTACCGATTCGTTTTTCGACTCGCTAATCGAATCTTCGTTATTGCGAAAACTTCCACACGCGGCAAACACCGCCACGCACAGAATCAAAGATATTATTATCGTAAATATTTTTCTCATAAGTTCCCTCGCTCTATATACTTTATCTTATTTTCAGTAAAATGTCAACAGAATATGCGGTAATATTACAGATAAAGTCTTTGTCCTGCGTATATCACGTCCGTTTTGTTCTTTCTGAGTATCTCGAACGCCCTGTCGCCGTCTCCGCCCGAAATAGTATTTATATCGTCTGTCGGCTTTACGATATATTCTTCTCCGTCTATTTTCCCGATAACGATAAGTTCGCCTTTTTCGGGACTTGCAGTCAATGCGTTATCGGCGATTATGGCGGCGACGGTGGTATGAAATCTCTTCGCTAAAGAGTATATATCGTCTCCGCTTTCGAATTTATACACGAAACGCTTTTTAAATTCGCTTACGTCGGTTAATTTTAAGTTCTCATTCATAGTTCTATTATATTTTTAATAAATATCTTATAGAACTTTTTATCGAGGT
This sequence comes from uncultured Clostridia bacterium, assembly GCA_934249325.1. Lineage (GTDB taxonomy): Bacteria > Bacillota > Clostridia > Christensenellales > Borkfalkiaceae > UBA10281. The sequence continues at coordinate 46,236 of CAKQKW010000009.1, read as the reverse complement.
GTCGCTATTAAAACGGTATTCAAAACAGTCGCCGTCGTGACGATTTTTTCGTGCGTAGAACGATTTTGCGGCTTTATTTACAGGGTTTTTCTTTCGAGAACGATAGGTTCGGAAGGCGTCGGATTATATCAGATAACCTTGTCCGTACTCGGACTTTTTATGACTATCACGTCTTCGGGAATACCCATAACGGTTTCTCGGACAATGATAAAATACAAAGAGGAAGGTCAGGCGGAAAGAACGGGTAAGGTCGTAACAGGCGGAATATTTTTCGCGGTCATTATTTCTCTGCCGATAACTCTTCTCGTACTTTTAAAATGCCCTGTCGTGGGACTTTTATTTTCCGACCCGAGGTGCGAATCGCTGCTCCGAATTATGATTCCGGGGCTTACGATAACTTCGGTGTACGCCGTAATCCGCGGAACGTTCTGGGGAAATACTCAATTTCTAACTTACAGCGTAATCGAACTTTTAGAAGAAGCGGTTATGGTGGTGGTCGGAATAATACTCGTAAACGGAATTACCGACCCGATGCAAGGGGCGACTAACGCCGCTTACGCCGTTCTCATTTCCTATATCTTTTCTTTCGTAACGTCAGTTGTCACATATTTCGTAAAAGGCGGAAAACTGAAAAGTCCCGCAGGAGAACTGAAACCGCTTTTTGCCTCCGCTACGCCGATTACGGCGATGAGAACTGCGACTTCCGTTATAAATACGCTCGTCGCCGTACTTCTTCCCGCGAGACTTATACGCTACGGAATGAGCGGAGACGTCGCGGTTTCGGAATTCGGAAGAGTTTACGGCATGGCTATGCCGCTCGTTTTTATGCCCTCTACTTTTATCGGTTCGCTTGCCCTCGTACTCGTTCCCGAACTTTCGTCGAACTATTATTCGGGCAACTACAAAACCCTTAAAAACAACATCGAAAAGGCGATTAAGTTCTCGGTTTTTATAGTTTCTCTTATAATACCGCCTTTTCTTGTCCTCGGGGAAAACGTCGGCAAACTTATTTACGCCGATAAAATCGTAGGCGATTACGTCAGAAAAGGGGCGATAACGATGCTTCCGATGAGTATTTCGATAATTACGACGAGCATTTTAAACTCGCTGAACAAAGAAAAGCGAACGCTCGTCTACTATCTCATAGGGGCGTCCGCTCTGATTTCGTCTATTATGTTTTTGCCGAAATATCTCGGCGTTTCGTCGCTTATACTCGGAATGATTTTGAGTTTTTCCGTCACCGCGGCGTTGAATCTTATCGCGACGAAAAAAGTATGTCCGAAAAAACCGCAGGTAGTCGGCTATGCGGCGGAGGCAATGCTTATAATGATTCCGTCCGCTCTGTTCGGTCTGTTCCTTAAAGGACTTTTATCGAGATTTATGAGCGATTTACTCGTTTTAATAATTGTAGCGACGGTTATGGATTTATTCGCTCTTTTGGCGTTTAAGTTGTTCGGACTTCTCGATTTCGACGGGAAAAATCAGAACTTATCGGAAAAGAACTTCACGCTTTTCAAAGTCGGCAAGAGAACGAACAAAAGAGCATAATTCGCAACGCTGTTCCATATCTGTCCTTTGAAGAAAAGACGATAGACAAGATAGACGAAAAAGCCCGTATTGCCGCCGAATTTCGCCTTGGAATACTCTTCAAAAGTCTTGAAAAAGCCCGTGACGTATTTATTATAAAGGTAGAAACCCGTGGAATTTACGGCGACAGTGCAAATCAGAAAGGTCGCGAGCGTATATAACGCCGTTTTTATCAAGACCGTTTTATAGGAATCTTCCCTGATATTCGTGAAAATAATTGCGGCGAAAAAGGCGAAAAGTCCCGTAGACAGTCCGACCCACGGCATATATAACTGCCCCCAACTGTTTAAAACATAGCCTATAAAGTCGCCGAACAGGCAGACGATAAAGCCGCACGCGCCGCCTAAAAAAACGCCGATCAACGCCGAGAAAAATATGGTCAGCGAGAACTGTAAATCGAAAAGTTTTATTTCGATAAAGGCGTTCGTTACGACGGACAGGGCTGTAAAAACTGCGAGATACGCTATTTTTTTGCCTGCCGACGAATTTTTGAGTACTTTTGAGAATACTAAGTTACCGAATAAAGTGTTATTTTCGGACATAAAAAAACCTCCCGAAGGAGAGTTCCGCATTAAAAGGTTTAATAACGAGCAACCGAAAAAACGGTCGCATTTAAAAAATCTTTGCTTCGGATGCGTTGGAAAATCGCAAGGACAAAGCCTTTTCGTCCGCATTCAACATCCCGTTCTACGGCACTTAACGCTTTCCATACTACTCTGCTTTCGGGGGTATTATATCACCGCTTATTCAGAATGTCAAACAAATATATGCCTGCAACTCATTGTCTTATAACATTTCTTGCTTTTCCGTTTGGGGAAAGCAAGAAATGTTAGACGGTACCGACTTGCAAAAGTAAACAAGAATCTTTCGTTATTTGTTTCTCTTGAATAATTTTTTCATAAACGGCGGAAAATCTTCCATTGCCGATTCGTCGTCAAACTCGTCTTCGGGTTCGGCTTCTTTTTTATTCTCTTTTACAGCCTCAGACCGCTTATAATTCTCTTCGCCCGTCCTCGTCGGTCTCTCGGGTTCGACGGCTTCCGTCGCCATAACAACCTTCTTTTCTACGGTTTGTTCGGGTTGCTCCGCCCTCGTAGGCCTTTCGGGCGTTCCGATTCTTTCAGGGTTCTCAATCGGTTCGGGTTTTGCGACTCTTTCAACTCTCTCGGTCTTTTCGGGCGTTTCCACGTTATCGAAAATCCTGCGTCTTATTTCCTTTTCGGAATCCTGTTTATCCGTAAAACCCGTAGCAATCGCCGTAATCTCGATTTGTCCCTCGTATTCGGGGTCGATATTCGCGCCGAAAATGACCATCGCCGACTCGTCTATCACGCTGTTTATAAGGTCTGCCGCCTCGTTGACCTGTCCTAACGATAAGTCGCTGCCGCCTTTTACGTTGAATATAATGCCTTTCGCTCCTTCTATGCTCGTTTCCAGAAGAGGACTTGAAATAGCCTTTTTGACAGCCTGCACGACTCTGTTTTCTCCCGAAGCCCTGCCAACGCCCATGTGAGCGTAGCCCTTATTCTGCAATATGGTCTTTACGTCGGCAAAGTCAAGGTTTATAAGCGACGGTGTAGAAATCAGATCGGTTATACCGCAAATTCCCGTCCTCAAATTTTCGTCCGCATATTTCAACGCGTCTACAATCGAAGTGTCGGCAGGTAAAGCCTCTAAGAGTTTATCGTTGGGAATAACGACGAGGGTATCGGCGAATTTACTCAATTCCGCAATACCCCTTTTCGCGTTTTCACGCCTTTTCACGCCCTCGAAACCGAAAGGCTTCGTAACGACCGCGACGGTAACGCAACCGCATTTTTTTGCTATTTCGGCAACGATCGGAGCGGCGCCCGTTCCCGTTCCGCCGCCCATTCCCGCGGCGATAAACAGAAGGTCTACCCCTCTTAACGCATTTTCAATTTCTTCTCTGCTCTCGTCGCACGCTTTCGCGCCGATTTCGGGGTTCGAGCCTGCCCCCAAACCTTTGGTAAGCCTTTCGCCTATAACGATTTTTTTGTCATCGTCCGCAAGCGAAAGCGACAACGCCTGTTTGTCGGTATTCACGGCGAAAAATTCCGCAGACTTAACGCCCGCTTCTATCATTCTGTTGACGGCGTTGTTTCCCGCGCCGCCGACGCCCATAACCATTATTCTGCAAACGTTTCCGCTAAAATCATTTCCGAACATATCGTCTTTAGTTATCCTCTGATTTAAAAGTTATTTTTCTATTTGTCTCAAGGCATAATCGAGTACCGCAAACGCGGACGACTCCTCAGCCGCGCCGTAAAGCGGCGTTTTCGGCTTAATCGTCTCGACGGGAAGCCCGAGTTTCGCCTGAACGTACTCTCTCGCGCCCCTGATATAACACAGTCCGCCGCCCGTCAGATAGACTTTCGGCGAATTTTTGATCTTTTTTGCGTTTTCCATAAGGAACGAGGCTACGTTTTCGAGGTATTCGTCGAGGTTTTCGATTATTATATCGTTGACCTTTTCTACAGGATACTCTTCTATTCCTCCGTTTTTGTTTTCAACCTTGTAATTGAGGTTTTCGGCGTCCTTTATAGTGAGGTTTACCATGCGTTTTATGCTCTCGGCAACGTCGTGAGAGGAAGTCTCGCATTCCTTGAATATGTGATAAGAGAATATGCCGCCGCCGAAATCTTCAGAATGTTTCGCTATAATGCCGTTGCCTAAAATAAGCGAAGCGGTCGAAGTTATGTATCCGCAGTCGATTAAAAGGCAAGCGGATTCTCTCGTCTGTCTGTCGAGCAAAAACCGACTTTCGGCAAGTCCGTCGAATACGAAATTCACTTTGTTGATTTTCAGTTTCTCCAAAATGTTTCGTATGGTGACGGAAAAGTAATCTTCCAAAAGAGCGTAGTTAAGATAACCGCCGAGCATGGACGATTTCGCCCCGACGGGGTTAAAAACCCTTATGCCGCCGTCAAGACCGAAGTAAATATCCGAACGGGATATTACCTTATATTTATTCGTTTCGACGAGCATTTGCCCCGCGTTCAAAAGCGTCTCTATATCCGATTCTTTAATCTTCTTCGGCTTATTGAAAACTATCTTGTACTTTCTGTTTTCGAGCCTTATAAACGCCCCCGGAACTCCTACCGTGACTTCGTTTATCGAAGTGGAAAGGGTTTCTTTAAGGTGATTTACGCAATTCTCAATCGCTTTGGAAAGTTGCCCGACGTCGAAAAATTCGCCCTCGGAAAAGCCGACGTACTCGCAAGACGCCTCGCTTTTAATCACCAACGTGTTGTTTACCCCTCTCTGCCCGACGAGCGCCGAAACTTTCGACGATCCTATATCGAGTATCGCAACGCACTTTTTTAACATGTTTCTTCCCCCTTCGCTTCCGACGACGGTTCGTATTTTATTTCTATTTCGCCGTTATTTTTTTCAAACACATTGACGTACCCTTCCGACATCCTCAGTTCGTCGAGGTTATCGTAATATTTCTGTATCTCTTTTGCCTTGACGATTATTTTTTTCACCGTCTCCGCCTGCTCCCGTTCGGTCGGGTCAACGCTTGTCCCGCATGCGAACGACACGTTTATCGTGACGCCCGTGACGGTCTCGAAATCGACTGCGTTTTTCTGCACCGTTACGTCTATATTTTCCAAACCGTAAATGACGATTTTATCGATGAAATTCAGCCTGTCGTCAAACTGTAAAAATACGTCCGTCATCGCGCCGAATACGTCTTGTTTGTCGAATGAAATTCTCTTGCCGAGCGGAAGCGACCCCGTATCTATGCTCTGATTTTTTACGTTTACCTCGACGAGGTTTTCGGGAAGTACGGACTTGTCCGATGCAATCCTTAAAAGGACGAACTCGCCGTCCGTTATAAGGTATTCGTCTCTTTCGCCGCGTACAGCCACGGCAAACCTTTCCTTTCTCTCCGTAAACGTAACGTTTAGTTTATCGGGAAAAACGGTTTCGACTTTCACGGAAGAAACGTAAGGGTCTTTTTCGAGTTCCGCTTTCACCTCGTCCGCTTTCACCGAAAAAAAGTATTTGCCGCCGTATTTATTTTCAAGCGTTTTCTCTACTCTCGAATATATTTCGTCGTCCACGCTTTCGGCGTTGTCGGTCGACAGATTGATATACCTCGTTTTGCACAGCCAGAAAAAAGCCAGCGTCAATGCAAGAACCAACGCGACGACCGTACTCGTAATTATAATCAACCTGTGTTTCATTCGTATCTCCCTATGCGGAATTTCAATATGTAATTCTCTCTACCGACGCGCCGAGAAGCCTTAATTTCTTTTCAAAATCTTCGTACCCTCTGTCGATATGATTCACGTTTAAAACGGTCGTGACGCCCTCTGCCGACAACGCCGCTATGCAAAGCGCGGCCCCGCCCCTCAGATCGCCGGCGGAAACTACCGTGCCTTTTAGCCTGCCGCCCTCTACTACGCAGAGATTTTCGGCGACCCGTAAATTCGCTCCCATCTTCTTCAACTCTTCGCAATACGAAAAGCGTTTCGGGAAAACGGTATCTTCCGCAACCGTAAGTCCGTTCATAACCGAAGCCGCCGCAACGAGTTGAGGTTGCAGGTCGGTAGGAAACCCGGGGAAAGGCCTAGCGGTCACTTTTCCGAGCCCTTTTCCCGTCGGACGGAACTTTACATAATATATCTTACCATTTTTTTCGTATATTTTGCAAGCGTTACGGGCAATTATTTTATAAACCGACAAATTTTCTCTCTTTTCAAGCCCTTCAAACTCGATTTCGCCGCCCGTGGCAAGCCCCGCAAGCAAAAAAGTCCCCGCTTCTATCCTGTCTTTGCTCGGGGTAAATTCTATTTCTTTTCCCTTACAGCCGTCTCTTCCCTCTATGACTATTCTGTCGCTCCCCGCTCCTTTCACGTCGAATCCCGCGGCGTTGAGATAATTTTGCAAGTCAACGATCTCGGGTTCTCTCGCGCAATTTTCTATCGTCGTTACGCCTTTTAGCCGTACCGCCGCCATCATAACGTTTTCGGTCGCCCCGACGCTCGGATAACGCAAAACAATTTTTCCGCTCTGCGAATTTTTGCCGTCGAAAGTGATTTTACGCCCCTCTTTCGTTATTATCCCGAGGGCTTTGAACGCGTCGATATGTATGTCGATCGGTCGGCAGCCTATGTTGCAACCGCCGGGGCAAGTGGTTTCCGCAAGTTTAAACCGCGTTATTAAAGCGCCCGTCATAAAAACGGACGCGCGTATTTCACCCGTGTATTTTTCGGGTAATATCCATTTATTCACGCCCGAAGTATCGATCGCGAGAGAATCGCCATCGAACGAGAATTTCCCGCCGAGCGACTCTACGATTTCAGCCATAACGAGTACGTCTCTTATCTTGGGACAGTTTCTGATAATGGTTTTCCCTTCTGTAATAAGCGAAGCCGCGACGAGCGGTAAGACCGAGTTTTTCGCGCCGTTTATCCGCACTTTTCCCCTGAGAGCGTTTCCGCCGCGTATAACGAATCTGTCCATAGTCTCTCCGTATAATCTTTATAGGATATTATACGCTTTCAAAGCAGAAAAAGTTAATTACTTCTCTCCCGACTACTCCTCGATACGTTATAGAGAACGCCGAACGAAAATAAAAAGACTATAAGCGAGGTATTCCCCGCGGAAACAAGCGGCAGAGGAAGCCCCGTCGGCGGTATGCTGCCCGTCACCACGAGAGCGTTTACGAGCGACTGTATACCATAAATACAGGTTATACCCATTGCGAGAACGTAACCGTAATAGTCCTTACTCGAAACGGCGATTTTTACGCCCCTGTAAATTATGAAAAAAATAAGCCCGAAAAGAAAAAACAAACCTACGAAACCTACCTCTTCGCCTATAACGGCAAGTATAAAATCGCTTTCCGAAAAGGGCAGAAATCTGAGTTTTTGCCTCGAATTGAAAAGCCCCGTCCCGAACCAGCCGCCCGAACCCAAAGCATAGAGAGATTGAAGGAGTTGATATCCCTCGCCTTTCGGCGACGCCCACGGATTTAAAAATGCCGATAGCCTGTTGAGCCTATACGGTTCGGCGATTATGAGAAGCGGCACGCACAAGGCGGCAGGCAATAATATCGCGATAAAATGCGAAGTTTTCATTCCCGCTACGAACAAAATAGCAAGGGTTAAAAGCCCGAAACATACCGTAATCGACATATTCGGCTCTAATATTATCAGCGCGCAGGTCAAGCCTCCCGCCCCGAGTACGGGCAGACAACCGAGAAAGGTTTTAGCCCTCGACGGGTCTGCGGAAAAATAGGAAGCGGAAAACATTATAAAACAAATCTTCGATATTTCCGACGGCTGAACGGTTATCCCGAACAGTTTTATCCATCTCGTCGCGCCGTAATTTTCGTGTCCGAGCGGAGTTAAAACAAGCCCCAAAAGAACGCTTGAAAGGATAAACGCAACAAGTCCGATTTTCCTATACTTCCCGTAATCGAAAAAACAGCCGAAAAGCATTGCGGCATAGCCGATTAAAAGCCCCGAAAGGTGTTTTCTCATAACGTAAAACTCGTCGCCGTAAGTGATTTTCGAAGAATATTTACTCGCCGAATACACAAAAACAAGCCCGAGAAGCGACAGACCGATAACCGAAAAGAGGAGAAGCAAATCGCCTCCCCCTTTTCTCTTTTTTACCGTTACCATTTCGTTCATAGGCTTTCTACCAACTCGATAAATTTATTTCCGCGTTCCTCATAGTCCGCAAATCTGTCGAAACTGCTGCAAGCGGGACTCAAAAGCACTGCGTCCCCCTCTTCGGCTATCATCGAGGCGAACTCGACCGCCATTTCGAAGTCGTACACGACGGAAACGTTCTTATACCCCTCTTCGTTCGCCGCAAGGAACATTCTCTCCCTGCTCTCGCCCGTCAAAACGACCGAACGAACTTTCGAATTGCTTATTCTCGAAAAGAGATCCTTAAATTCAAGCCCTTTGTCTTTGCCGCCGAGAATTAAAATCGTGGGCTTGGTCATAGCGTCTATCGCTTTGATCGTCGCGTCCGAATTCGTCGCTTTGGAATCGTTGAAATAGTCTACGCCCGAAAGCGTTCTGACGTATTGTATTCTGTGTTTGACTCCTTTAAATCCCCTTACGCTTTCTACAATCGTCTCTTCGCCGACCCCCATTATTTCCGCGACGCATACGGTAGCCAAAAGGTTTAAAACGTTATGTTCGCCGCTTATCGGCAGCGTGTTGACGTCCGTTATGTACTTGCCTTTATAGAATACTTTGCCCTCTGCGACGTACGCACCGTTCACCTCGGTTTTTGCCGAAAAATAAACGACTTTCGCCCTTGTATTCTCGCCGAAATTCTTTACCGTCGGGTCGTCGTAGTTTAAAACGGCGTACTCGCTTTCTCGCAGGTTCGAGAGAATTTTCTTTTTCAGATAAACGTAGTTCTCCATATTGTAATGCCTCGACAGGTGGTCGGGCGTTACGTTCGTTACGACCGCTATATGCGGATAAAATCTGTACGCCGTCTCCAACTGAAAACTCGAAGTCTCGCAGACGGCGACGGAATTTTCGGTAAGGCTATCCAAAACTGACGAAAGGGGCGTTCCCGCGTTGCCGCAGAGTTTCGCGTCTATTCCCGCAGCCGAAAGTACGTTTTCAATCATCGTACAAGTGGTAGTTTTTCCGTTAGTTCCCGTTACCGCTATTATCGGCGAAAGGCAGAACTCGGAAGCGAGGTCGAGTTCGCCCGTAATCCGTTTGCCGAGTTTTCTCGCCCTTACGGGTATATCGTGGTCGATAGGGATACCGGGGCTCAGAACTACCACGGTGATTTCGTTTAACAGTTCCGCGACTTCGCTTCTGTAAACGACCGTAGCCCCTTTTTCGGCAAGGTTATTTTCGGCGGCTTTAACCGTTTCGCTTTCCGAGTCGTCGTAAACGTAGCACTTTGCCCCTCGTTTTAAAAGCGTTTCGGTTATCGCTATTCCGCTTCTCGATATTCCTACGACAAGAAATTTATCCCTTTTTAAATACACGATTCACCTCACATATAAAAAACAAGACTGAGAAGAGAGACAAGGAGGGTAACGAGTTTATAACAAAACGCGATTTTGCTTTCGCTGTAACCCTTATGCTGAAAATGGTGATGCAAAGGCGCCATTAAAAATATTCTTCTGCCCGTTCTCTTGAAATGCAGCACTTGCAATATTACTGATATGCCGGAGGCGACGAAAGTTATTCCGAAAAACGGAATAAACAACATATTTCCCCCGAAAATACTCATCGAGGCTATAAAGCCGCCTATCGCGAGCGAACCCGTATCTCCCATAAACACGCTTGCCTTGAAAGTATTGAACGTAAGAAAGCCGATAATCGCCCCCGCAAGCGTTACGCTTAAAAGAGCAAGATTTTCATACTCGCCTACGCTGACGTAGAATGCCGAATATTTAACCGTTTCGAGTTTTATAAGAGTTGCAAAACTCAGAAAATACAGATACGATACGCCGCCCGCAAGCCCGTCCAAGCCGTCGGTTAAATTCACGCAATTAGTCGTTGCGATAAACACAAGTACCGAAATCGGTATAAAGGCAACCCCGAAATCTACTACGCCGCCGAAAAACGGCAGGTACGCCCTCGTCATTTTTCTGTTGTATGCGTAGACGGAAATAACTATCGCTATTACGAGTTCGAAAATCGTCTTTTGCCACGGACTAAGACCCTCGTTACGCTTCATTTTTATCTTGACGAAGTCGTCCAGAAAACCGACCGCCATATACCCTAAGCCTACGGCAACGCTGACGATCGACAGACTTTTCTTGCCGCTCGAAACAAAGGAAAACACGATAACCGCTGACAGCGCGAAAAAGAGACCGCCCATAGTGGGCGTTCCGCTTTTATAATCGTGTTCCTTGACGTAGCCGAGGATATTTTGTCCGAATTTCAACTTCTTCAAAAGCGGTATCGCGAAAAGCCCGCCGATTAAAGTCAGAACTACCGAACAGATAAACGCGATAACAGCGACTTTCAACTTTTGTCTCCGCTATTGCCGCTTATGGCGTACTTTATCTCGTCGGCGTCCGAAAAACTCCTTTTAACGCCCATTACTTCCTGATATTTTTCCGCACCCTTGCCCGCGACGACAAGCACGTCGCCGTCCTTTAAAAGCGAGACCGCGTATTTCAACGCTTCTTTTCTGTCGCTTATGGATATATAATTGCGGGTGACTTTCCGTATTCCGCTTTCGATTTCCGAGATTATGGAACACGGGTCCTCGTATCTCGGGTTATCGCTCGTAATTATCGAAAAATCGGAAATCACGCCCGAAATCTCGCCCATAGTTTTCCTTTTTTCGGTCTCCCTGTTACCGCCGCAACCGAACAGACAATACAGCCTGCCGTCGCAGATTTTACGCATCGAATTCAGCGTTGTTTTAAGTCCGTCGGGAGTGTGGGCGTAATCGAGATAGACGTCCGCGCCCCTTACCGTCGCAATCTTTTCGGTCCTGCCGCTTATCGCCGTAATCTTCTTCACCGCTCCGCTGAGCGTATGAATTTTTATTCCGAATATGGCGGCGGTCGCGAGACACGCGAGAAGATTGTACACGTTGCCGAGTCCTATGAGCGGACTCGAAATATCGTATATAACGTCAAACAAGTTGATAATGAAACTCACCCCGTTTTTTGTCTCGGATATATCTATCGCGAACACGTCCGCAGGGTTGTAAATTCCGTAGGTAATACACCGCCCTTCCGTCTCGGAAATAATTGCCATTCCCGTCCTGTCATCGCTGTTAATCACCTTATAGCGGCACTTATCGTTTAAGAAAACACTTTTTTTAACCGCCGAATAGGTCTCCATATCCTTGAAATAATCGAGATGATCCTCGGTGCAATTAGTAAATATCAGACACTCGAAATACACCTCTTCGGCGCGGCGTTGTTCTATGGCGTGGGCGGATAATTCCATTATAAAATACTTTACTCCCGCTTTTTCCATTTTACCGATAAGTTTATAGAGTTCGACCGTTCCGGGGGTAGTAAGCCCCGATTCTTCCTTAAAGCCGTCGAAGCCGTTGCCTATCGTACCGACGTAGCCCGCCTTTATTCCCGCATACCCGAATATCTCGTAGAGGACGTGGCATATCGTCGTTTTGCCGTTAGTGCCGACTACGCCTATGATTTTAATCTCGGGGTTTTCGCCGACGTAAAACTTTTTGGCGCACTTTCCTAAGGCGTTTTTAACGTCCTCGACCACAACGTTTGCAACCCCCGTATCGAGCGGCGTTTCCGATACTACCATAACCGCTCCGTTTTTAACCGCTTCTAAGGCGTAGTCCGCGCCGTCGCTCACGCTTCCCTTACGGGCAAAAAAAGCATAGCCCTCTTTAACCTCGGAAGCCCTGTCCTCTATTCCCGTTATTTCGGTCGGCATTTCGCCGAATACCGTCCTGATATTTACGTTTTCGAATAATTTCTCGACAACCATAATTCAACCGTTTCCTCTCAATTTGTTTATCACTATAATTATAAATAAAAATCACCCGTAAAAACAGGTGATTTTCTGTCGATATATGTGAAGTTAAGTCAAATATTTCTAACGGTCGATTATCTCGCAATCTTCTGCAATCAGACAATCGAGAAGCATTTCTTTCGGCTTTTTGATTACGCCTTTTATTTTTCCGTCTACGTTCTCGAATTTTACCGTTATTTTACCGAGAGGGGTCGGAACTACGCCGCTTACCCTTTTCATTCCGAATAAGTTCGGCGAAATTCTCGCCTTTTTAAAGCCCGCTTCGGTCGGCGTGACGCCGAGAACCTGCCTTATAAGGAACGCGTATACGCCCGAAGTCCAGCCGTGACAAAGGCTGTGTCTGAACCCTTTATAACAATGTTTGCCGTAGTCTCTGTGAATATTCTTTTTGTCTTTTTCGGGTATATCGCAAAGACCTTGCGGATTGTCTTTAAGCCATTTCACGTCGAAATCTTCCCAAAACGAAGTCGCCCCCAAAGATAACATTCCGCCGTAAAATTCCTTCATCATTTCGATAACCTTGTCGCCCGCTCCGCTTTCGGCAGCCGCCGACAATATGTAATAACCGAGGAATCCCGTCATGCCCTCTCCGCAATTTTCGGTTAAAGAGGTCGACGCTTCGTCCGCGCTTTTTCTGCCCGCAAGGTAACAAAAGGCTTCAACCTGTTTGAATTTGCTCTTTCTTATGGGATTAAGGGACAATCTGCGCTCTACTTCTCTCGCCTTTTTATCGTCATAGCCTGATTTCGAGAGCAACGCCGCCGACTTTTGCATCGCGATCATAACGAGCGAAGCCCAACCTATCTGACTGTCCTTTTCAAAATTAGTAACCCAGTCGAAGAAAAACTCATTATCTTTCCAGTAGCCGAGTTTGCAGTCTTTATAGGAAACGCTTCCGTCCTCTTTAACGATTGACAAAAAGGCGTCGATAATATCGTTTATATACCCGACTTTCGCTTTCACGTCGTCGAGTTTTCCCGTGTACAGATAATAGTCGCAAAGGCAGATAACGTACCACGCGGAATACGCGGGTATTTTATTCGCCCAGTAGTGAGGGAAAAACTTTTCCGTCTCGCAAATCGAGTTCATTAACTCGGGAATATCCCCGTATAAGTCGATTAACGTCAACATTTCGGGGTGAAGGTCGCCTATCCAGGTCATTCTGTCACGCTTGATTCCGTCCCAAACTACGTTGTTCTGAATACAGAGCGAAGCCGTATAAGCCGCGTTTTTTGCAATCTCGTTCACGAGTTTGTCCGAACAGTTGAACTTTCCCGACGCTTTTTCGGCGGTGAAAATACTTTCCGCAACAATACAGTAAAAATCAAGACTTTCACCCTCGATAAGGTCTATACGCGCGTAGCGAAAACCCGTTCTGCTCGTTTGTACCTCTGCATTTTGCGGCGCAACGTAGAAACAATCTCTTAAAGAGTGAGCGTTAGACGAATTAAACTCGCCTATTTCCGAATAAGCCTCTGCCACCGATTCGCCGAAGCGAACCCTGATTTTACAATCGCCTTTCGTCGTTCTGATAAAAATCCGCATCGTTCCGCATATTTCACGCGAAAAATCAAGGGTTATAAATCCTCCGCGCGAAATTCTGACGAGAGGTTCGTCGCCGAGCGTTATATTCAGTTTTTTCTCCCTCGTCAAAAGTTCGGAATTTTCCGTTTTACTTTCGGAGACAATTTTTACAGGGAATAATATTTCTCTCTTTTCGTTTATTGTCATTTCAAGCCTTTGTTCTCATGTACGAATTGAGTTCGTTTTCTATTTTCTTAAAGTCGTTTTTAAGCGATAAATACCTGTGTTTTCCTTGTTTTTTCGGTTTAAAAACGCTTACGCCTCTTTCGTCGACGATTATATTTCCCGCCTCGGAAAATACAAGATCGCTCTCGTTAAACGCCGCGTAAACGGTAAGCGGATCCCAACAAGGTCTCGTCCGCTCGGGGTCGTAAACGTAATTCTTTCCGCTTCGCAAATCTATCTTTTCAAAGAACAATTCGAGCGACTGTCTCACCGTTCCGAAAGCGTTTTTAAGATAAAAATCGACCTTAGCCCCGACCTCGGACGGGAAAAACATTATTTCCGACGGGTAATTTTCCACAACGTACTTTGCCGACGATACGCTTTGTTCCACGTTCCACTCTGCGAAGTCTTCCGCTCTTTCCTCGAATGAAAAAGCCATAACGAAAGTTTTGCCGACTTTCTCTTTCACGAGTTCAATTCCGCTAAGCGGTGAAAATTCGTCGGCAACGCTTTTTAAAAGCCCCTCTAAATTCACCATGGGACCGATACAGATAATATCCGTTTTATCGTTCTCGGCGAGGACTTTTCGCATAAGTTTTACGGCGTTCCGAGTTTTTACGCCCGCCGTCGCCATATCCGCCGCGTAGTTGTCGTTTTTATCACATCCCAAAGGAGTTCCGTCGTATTTCCCCACGGGAATATCCGATTTGCCGTATTCGTTTAATACGGAATAAACACAATTTTCCGCTTTCTCTCTCGCGGAACATATAGTAACGGCGGAAACTTCGCAAAGCCCCGAATTTCCCTTTTTAAGCAGGTAGCCGAGGGCGACGACGTCGTCCGCGTCCGCTCCTATATCCGTATCTATAATAAATTTTCTCATAGTCGATTTAAAATACCCTTATCTGTCAAATATACTGAGTATAATATACCAACGCCCTTAGCCGATAAAAACCCCAACCGAACCCGCCTCTAAGCCGTCTTTTTAACGCTTTGCGGCAAATTCTCGCTTGAAGTACGTTTTTAGTACATCGGCGTTCGCCTTTACCACAAATCATTTAAAAATACGGCTTAGAGGTTGCCCTATATATCAAATTAAATCGATACCGCAAATTTTCAGGCGTAGATTACGTTTAAGTCGCGGCGTTTCCGTGGGTTAGTATACAAATACAAGCCACGGAAAGAACAATGAATTAAGCGTAAGATACGCCTGAAAATCGGGTTCGGTTGGGGTTTTTATCGGCTAAAAAACAAGGAATAAAGAATATATTCAGGATAAACAATAGGAAACGAGAAGTTTCGGGTCTACCATTATACTGCAAGAAATCGTGGGCATCGGCTCGTAACCGAGAGGAAGTATTCCCCCTTCGAGTTCTTCGATTTTCGCCCCGCTTTCAAGGTACGCTTTAAGCCGCCTTACGGCGTATTCGCATCTTACGATAAGTTCGCCTAAGCGCAAGTGGTAAATTTCCACGCCGAAAGGCATATTGTCGTGAAGAAAATACTCTTCGTATGCCGACAGGAAGTTCTCCGACTTCTTTTTCAATTTTCTCAATAAACTTATAGACTTCTCTATGCTCTTTTTATCGTTTTCGGCGTACGCTTTTCGTATTTTCGACGGAAGCGTAGCCTTGACGGCAAGTAGTTTCGCGAGCGAAGAAGCCGTTTTAAACAAATACCCGTATTCTCCCGCGATTTTCCCGTCGTACTCTTTCGCAAGAGCGAGATAGGCTTTATCCGCTCCGTTCGGTATAATCGAGTCGAAGTTGCCAAGCAGAATATCCGTATATAATACCCATACGGAACTCGAACTGCGAAACAAAGAAACCTCTTTAAACGGGTTGTCGAGAAAATCGAGCGAGAGAATATCGTCGTAGGATATTCCCGCCTCTTTCAGAAACTTATCTTTATTTAGGTCGTCTATACCCTCTATATTTCCATTAGCGTACTCTGCCGCTACGAATAACGACGGCAAAGCGGCGAATACCGAACAGGGCGAAACGTTGTCCGCCCAAAGCGTTACGAGGTAGTTTTCGACGCCGAATTTCTCGCAAACTCTCATTTGCTCCAAAATACAATCGGTTGAAAACGCATTGTTCGCTCCGAAGCCGAGCCATTTCCATACAGCCCCCGCAAAAGCGAGTTTATCCGTTATCTTTTCTCCGTCAGAAAGCATTTCCGACAGCCTTTTCTCGTCCTTTACTTCGTAATTCCATACGATTACAGACGAATTTTTCGGCAAACGGTTTTTGATTTCTTCCAAGGTAACGGACGAATCGCCTTTTTCGAGAAGCATATCGCCCCACATTTCAACCGACTCGTACCCGTATTTTTCTAAAATAACGTTTACTCTTTCGATATGCCGTAAAATCAACTCTTTTTTGTCGGCGGGCGGGTTGTTTTTGAGATAATTGCCCGTTCCTATCCCGAAAGTTTCGTCAAGTCCTATGTGGATAACTCTCGACGACAACCCCGCCGAAACGGTTTTTATCATTTTTTCTATAAACTCGTAAACCCTTTCGTCTCCGACTATCAACGTGTCTTTCGTATCGAAAAGTCCTTGATATTCGGGGTATTTTGAAAGGTAATGCAAATGCCCGAGAAGTTGAATTTGCGGTATAACCTCGATACCGCAAGTTTTCGCGTATCGGTCGATTTCTTTTAAGTCCGAAACGGTATAACCGCCTCTTTTATAACCGAAACGCGGCTCGCCTTCTATTTTGTATGCGTCCGCCATTCCGATATACAGTCTGTCGTACCCGATCCCTGAAAGAATTTTTATAAATCTTTTCAGGGTCGGTACATTCGAAGTTATTCCGCTCGACGATTCGAGAAAAACGGATAACTTTTTAAATTTTTTCATATTACTTTTTAGCGATAAAGTCGGTAAATAAGAAGGTAAGTTCCTCGTTCTGATTTACGTTTGCGATATAGATATAACCTGCGTTTTTCAACTGAGCGGTCGTAAGAGTGACTTCCGTCCAGCCCTGCGGGGTAAGATAAGTATCGAAAGACTTACTTCCCCAACCTCTCGTTATAAACGCTAATTGCAGACTTGCATTTTTCGGGTTATATACTTTAAACGTAACCGTCGAGTACGCCGATATGTCTATTCCTTCGAGACTATATCCGAAATACACTACGGGCTGAGTACCCGTCGTTCCCGTCGTGTGAAGGGCGAGAACTTTGCCGTTTGCTTCGTCGTCTTTTATAGAAAATTCGCCATTCCAAAGGTACGACGGAATATCAGTCGGATGCGTAAACTTCGAAAGAACGTTTTCATCCGTCATATCGTAAATCTTATACGGGAAATTCGACGCTGCCTCCTCGCACGCAAGAAGTTTCGTTATATCTACCTGTTTCTTGGCGGCGTCCGACAATTTTTCATACTGACTACGGGCGTAGATAACGTCTTTGATATCAGCGTAGACCATATTCACGGCTTCGGGAAGTTCGTCGATCGTTCCCTGCACGCTCGCCGCGCCATGCGCGACTACGTTCGATATGAGGAACGTTACCTCTTCGTTTGCAAGCACGTCTGCAAAGTAGAAGTATCCCGCGCGTTTAAACCCGTCTGTCGAAACGGTGATTTCCGTCCAGTCCGTCGCTTTTAACTTTCCTTTGTAATATGATTTACCCCAACCTTTCGTTATTATCGCGAAATCGAGTTGAACGTTTTTCGGATTATATACGCTGAACGTAACGTAATCATACCCGCTTAAATCAATGCCGTCGAGGTTATACCCCATATAAACGACGGTTTGCGTTCCGTACGTTCCCGTTGTATGAACCGCAAGAACTTTACCGTTTGTTTCGTTGCTGACGATTGAGAAGTCGCCGTTCCAAAGGTATGCGGGAATGTCCTTCGGATTTGTAAACCTGTCGAGAACGCTCTCGTCGGACATATCGAACACCGTACAAGGAAGCGTCGATATTTTCTTTTCGGCCGCTACAAGTCTGTCCGTTACAACCTTCTTTTTGGCAAGCGCGGACAACTTATCGTATTCCGTTCTCGCAAAATTGATTTGCGTTCTGTCGGACTCCTTAATCGTTCCGACTTCGGGAATCTTATCGATAAGATTCTGTACGTATTCCGCAGAACACGCGTAAGCGTTATCGAAATAGTACTTCTCGCCCGGATCTGTCGGAAAAATTACGAAATAGCCCGCGTTTTTAAAGTCGTTTACGCCGAGTTTTATATCCGTCCAACTATTCGCTTTCAGCGTGAGATTAGTGACGGTCGCGCTCCAACCGTAAGTTATAAAGAATATCGTCTTGTCGGTCGCGTTCGCATTATAGATACGCCACGAAACGTAATCGTATCCGCCGAGAACGGCGGACGACTTGGAATAGTCGTAACCGATCCATATTCTCCTTGCGTTGCGATCGCCGTCGGGTTGAACCCTCTGAACGTTTACGGCAAGTTTCTTTCCGCCGTCGAAGTCCTCGAGAGTTATGTTACCGCCCCACTCGAACCATCTCGTAACCTTTTCAAAGTCTGTTGCCGCCATCGGGTTTTCAAAGTCAAACACGGTGTATTTATACTTCAAAAGAGTAGACCTTTTAGCCTCTTCGATAACCTTTTCTTCTTCTTTCGTAAGAGGCGTAACGGTACTTAATACGCCGTACTGATTTGAAAGGTCGAGAATAATCCTGTTTTCCGTATCTGTAGATTTACCGTTTTTAAGAGAATCTACGATTCCTTTAAAGACCTCCGAAATTTTTGCCGAGCGAGCGATTATATCGTCGTAAACGTTCGTATCGCTCTCTTTCATAAGGTTCTGCTTGTAAGTCGACATGTTTTCGTAAGAACTGACAAAGTATATCGCTTCTCTTACAGTATCTACGTTAATTTCGCCGCCTTTTACAATATAGTCGTTTTTAAGCGCGATACCGACGTAGTCTTTATCTACCGTCCTCGCAAGATACATATCCGAAACGGTAACCTTACAACTCTCCGACACTTTGAAATAAGCCGCCGCTTCGTATTCGTCCTTGGAAAGAGTGATTACCGCCGCCGTGGGCGATATGGTCACGGACTTTATTTTTTCGTTCGCAAGGTTATAAAATTCGAGTTCCGCGTTTTTGTCGGCGACAGCCGAAAACATAACCTGTTGCGAAACGTTTATTTCGCCAAAAGCCTTTTTAAGCGTTACTTTCGCCGAATTATCATCGAATTTTAAAACGTATTTTCCGTCTGTTGCGTCAACCTCGACATTTCCGTCTTTTGCGTACTTTTCGCTCGTCAAAGCGGACTCGTAGGTATTCTCTCTCGAAAGAGCGTTCGAGAATATAGTCGAAACGGAAACCTTGGCGGCGTTCGTTTCGCCCGTCTTATAATCGAACTCAAACGACATAACGTTGCCCGACTCTACGAGATTAGTCATAGGAAGTTCCGCGTCTACGGTTTCGCCCGCTTTCACGGTAACGCAATCGACAGAGCCGTTGAATTTTATAGTCACGGTCTTATCCGAGTCGTTTTTCACGGTAAACGCAACGTAATCGTAGTTGCTTACGATAATCGTGGAAGTGAACAACGATACGTCGAATTTTAGCGTTTCGTCCTTTGCCGTTTCGCTTTCCGTCTCTTTATCATTGAAGCCGCTGAACGTAAATTCAGTTCCGCCGACTCCCTCTCCGAAAGCGTTTCCGTTATACGCCGCGGACGTATTCGCCGTCTCGCCGACCTGCAACACGCCGTAATTTTCCGAAAGGAACACGTGAGCGGTATGGTTGTTGCCGACGCTGAAACTCTTGTAATCGAAAAATCTCTTCAACGCCTTGTCGTATTTGTCGCGATATTCGTATACCGCCGAGCGGCACGCTTCGTCGAGTTGCGAATAATACCCGTAAGCCGTAAGCAAAGCGTCGGAATCGACGCTGCTCATATTGCCGAGTTCGTCTACTTTATCGACGTACTTTAACGCGGTTTTCTGAGTTTCGTTGAGTTCTTTTTCGCCGACGGTCGCCTTCCAATCGTCTATATAATAATCGCTCGGCTTGGAAGTCGGGATAAACTCTATACAAAACGCCTTTATTTCGTCTTTTCTGAACTTAATCAGAACGGGGTCGAGGTCGAAGTCGCAATCGTTCCAACCGCTTAAAAGGTCGAGTTCCTGTTCGTAAATCGACTCTTTTCCCGAAGCGATATAAAGTTTTATCTTTTCGTTGTTTTCGGACGGGTTATAAACGCTCACCGAAAACTTCGCGAGCCTGTCTATCGGAATATCCGAATAGTCCGAATGAGCGGGATAAAAGGCGATAGTCGGCTTTTTGCCCGCCTCGAAATGGTATTTTAAACTGCCTTCGCCCGTTTTCGCGAACGCTTTGTCTTTTACGACCGAAATACTGCCGTACATATCGAGAATATCCGAAATATACGGGCGAACGTTATACAAGTCTCTTTCGCTCTCGAAACCGAGCAACGTATACTCGCCGTTTTCGTATACGCGACCCGTCGATTCGTCCTGCTCAGTACTTTCGTTTTCGCTCGATTCCACGCTTTCAATGCCGCCGGTAGCCGAGCCGTCACCGCTTTCGCCGTCCTTTTTACAAGCCGTTACAAAGAATACCGCAGAAAAAATCGCAAGCAAGGCAATGAGAATGGCTTTAATCTTTTTCATCAGGCGTTCCCCCTTGCGTATTCCGCTCGAAGCGAGGTGATTTTCAGAATTCTGTCGTTCTGCAAATCGAAATCGCCGTTTTTATTCTTCGTCACGTTCTGCATATAGATATGCAACGTTCCGTCCGCGAAAAGCAAATCGTCGCCGTCGAGATTCATTCTTACTCGTCTCGACTTGCCCGCTTCAATATAGGTCGAACCGAGTTCGTATACCGTTCCGTCAGATATGAGTTTAACGTACAAATCTACCGCTTCGTCCGAGAGATTTTCAATCGCCATAACCACGTTGTTAGCATTTTTTATCCCGCCCGTCTTTATGGAAACGCTCGGCGTGAAACTCATAGTTTTTATATCGTTCAAGCCCGAACCGAACAGTTTTCCTTTTAAAGTCGCGGAAATAGTCGTTCCGTCGCTGCTCGCTCCGCTTCCGTCGGAAGCGGATACTTTGTCTGCCGCCGCGGATATGCTCGCGGAATCTCTCAACGCAAATTCGACTTCCGAGTTCGCCGATTTGACTTTAAGAACTCCTCCGCTCGTCTCGCTTACGAAAACGTAGGCGTTATCGCCGATTTTCGTACCGTTTACGCTCTTTCCGTCAAGACTTAAAGATGAAACGCTCGCGTAAACCTTAGTTACGGTCTTACCGTTCTCGTAAGTTTCCGTAAACATTATATCGTCGTCGTTTTGAAGGGCGATAATGCGTTCCGCAAGTTTATTTCTGACTTCCGCAAGTATGGAATCGTCCGTATTATATATTGCGGAATTGAAGAGGTCGGAATACAAATCTTCGACGTAATCGCTGAAATCGAGTTTTCCGAGATTGTATTTTTCGTAGTACTTTTCAAGGAGATTTTCGTATACGCAAAGCATGTCGTAATCGTCCATCGAATCTCTGTACGCGACGAGTCTCAAAGACGGCAAAGGCTTACTGCTTCCGTAGTATTTACCGGGGTATACGAGATACCCGTCGCCGTCCGCTCCGTCGTATCTCGAAGCGTCTTCGTACTGATTTATATACTTGTACCACTCCAAGTTGTTGTGACCGTTAGTGGAAGCCCAATACAGATACCCGTCGATGCCGTAACATTTTTCCATCCAACCCGCCACTCTCGTTCCGAGGTTGTAGTCGTCGATATGGAAAGTCGGATAAGGATAGGTAGGTCCTACGCAGGTGTACGCCCATACTTCGGAATTTTTCTTTTCCGCTTCCGTGGCGTAATGCTCCGTTACTCTTCCGCTTCCGAACACGCTGAGATACGGACAGAAGTCCGCAGTATAATCGTCAACCCACTCGCTCATAAAGTTCACGTTGGTGAAAAGCGTGGGTATTTTCAATACCGAATCCAAAACGTGGTCGGCAAACTCATCTCCGTACTGTTTTCTGAGTTCGTTGAACTCGTCGTCTTCTTTAAGCCTGTCTACCGCTAAGGCGAGCATCTGATCGACGTCGCCGCCGTCGGACAACATTCTCTCCGCGTTAGCCGCCCTGTTATTTACCTCGTCTATATCCGCCTCGTCGAGTTCGAACGGGTAGAAATACGCGTAATTGATATACATATCATCGGGCGTACATATTTTCGCAAGAGCAAGAACGTATTTCAGACATTCTTCCGTCTCTTTCGTCGGCACTCCGCCTCTGTACGCGTTGTATGACGGCGGAAATTGATAGGGAATATATACCGAATTGTAGTTAAGATTATCTTTCGTCCTCACGACCGATTCGAGCCAACTTTCGCCGTACGCGTCAAAGTCGTTTCTCCTCTTGTTGTGAAGGCAGGTGTTTATCTTGTAATCGAGGAAAAAGTCGATATAACTGTTCACGACTTCGTCGGACGTATCGTATTCCCCTCTTAAAAGCGAACTCTGATACATAACGAAGCAGGACTTAAACGTTCTTCTCCCCGTATACTCTATATCCCACACGTTTACCGAAACGGGAATATCTATCTTTTCGCCGTCTAATTCAAGTACAAAATTTCCCGTGTACAAACCGTCCTCTACGCCCGTAGAGTCAAATTCGACGTAAAATCCCTGATTGTTGCCTTTATCAACGGTGTTCTCCTTATACCTCTCGGAAATATCCATAGGAAGAAGCATATCGGGAACGTACTCGCCGATAGAATAAACGCCGTTAAAATCGGTTTTCTTATTGACTTTTATATACTTTTGCTGATAAATGTCTACGTTTGACAAAGGGAAAACCTTTCCGTCCGCGGTTTTAAGTTCGCCGCCTTTGAGCGAAAAAGCATTTACCTTCTTGCCGGCAGTAACGATTATCTGACCGCCCTCCGTCTCCCTCTTCATCATAGAAACGTTGATTTCGGGCGCGGTTACCGCATAGTTTCCTTTTGAATTCGGATCCTGCCCGACTTTCGCGGTAGAATAAGTTCCCCAGATTTTGTGCTGTTCGTCGCCCGACGAAGTTTCGGGCGCGCTTTCGCTTTCAATAGTTCCTGAATTCGTATTGCCGACAGATTCGTCTCCCTGCTTGCAAGCCGCGCTCTGGAACAATAAAAGCAAAGACAATATTCCGCACGAAAAAATTCGTAAAAATCTTTTCACAGTTTTACTCCTATTTTATACTCTGACTGATACGAGCCCAGTTGTCTTTCATAAAGTCGTTATTCGAATTTATAACCTTCTGAGCGTTCGAATCGCCTTTATAGAACTCATTGATAAAACCGCTCGTTCCGTTGAAAAGTTTCAGGCTTACTCCGCCGAGAGAGTACATTTTCGCGTTGGAGGCGAAAACGACGATTTCGTCTTTCTTTATCTTGTTGACTTCCTTCTGGAAATCGGAAAGTTCTATATCGCTGTATTTGCCGTTCGGACTGAGATTGAACGGTAAAGACGCGCCGTTGGTGCTTCTGTAATAGCAGTCCATTCCCTTATCCGAATACATATACTCTATAAAGCTCCTTACGAGATCGGGGTTTTTAGTAAGAGAAGAACCGACGAGAGCGTGACTCGCGCCCTGCGCGACGTAATTGCATTTTCTCGCCTTCTTTACCCTTGCCACGTCTTCGTCCGTAGCGTACGACGGCTTTTCCGCAACCGTTCCGTCTACGTATTTTATGAGTTCGATAAGTTTCGCTTCCTTATCCGAAGAGGACTCGCTCCCGAATGAAAGTTCGTTGGCAAGCGCGCTTACAACGGGGGTTTTGATATAATCGATTTTAGATTCTTTATACTCCCCGCCCATTTCGAGTTCGATCCACGCTCCGTTTACGCAAAACGCCGCCTGACCTAAAAGGAAATAGCCCTGCATATCCGTAAAACTCAAATCGTTATCTCTCTGATATCCGTTGGTCTTTTTAAGGAGTTTTTCAAGCACTTTGAGCATTTCGATATGCCCCTGATAAGTAAAGAGGTTTTTAGAATACGCGCCTGTGGGATCTTTACCCTCCAGATAATTCTTCACGTTCTCTTCGCTTTCATACTGCATAAACCACGCGCCCATAAAACTCGAATAATATTCGTCCTCACCCGAGTATATGAACGGAGAAACTCCCTTCGCCTTAATCTTGTCGCATACGGCGAAAAGTTGTTCGGTAGTTAAGGGCGTATCGGCGTCTGTAAGTCCGCAACTTTCCCATACGTCTCTGTTTCTCATTATTCCCATCGCGCCTTCTATCCAGGGAAGACCGTAATACTTACCGTCGATGGTATAGAGATTTCTCATATTTTCGTTGATTTTCGAATCGATACTCGCGCCGCCCTCGCCGTCGAGTTCCTTTTTGCATACGTCGGTTATATCCATAAATACGTTGGGATAGGTCTTTCCGCCCGCTTTGATTTCACCCTCGTATACCCTCTTGGCGTAATCTGCCGTTCTGTAAAGGAATATATCCTGATCGGACGCGTGAGATTGTATCTCGTTCGAGATACTGTCGTTACCGCTCGTTCCGACGGTGGTCGTAATGACGACTTTGTTGCCGGTCTTATTTTCCCACTCTTTCGCGATCGCGTCGAGCCATTTAGTTCCGTAACCGAGTTGAACCGCTTTGATTTTAAGCGTTTTGCCCGTACTCGGAGCAGCGGATTCATTCGAGCCGTTTCCGCCCGAATTTCCCGAGCCTCCGCCGCAAGCGGTTACGAAAAAGAGCGACGTAAAGCATAAAGTCGCAGCAATAATCGAAATAAGTTTCTTAATAGATTTCTTCATATTTTTCTCCTTTCTATTTTTAAAAAATTACTTTTTGTTTTTTTAGTTAAGCGTTTCCTTTCGTCTTATGACGAAAGGAGGAGTACTCCTCGCTTTTTATGATTTAATTGTCGCAAAATCGCATCAGCCTTTTAAGCCGCCGATATGAACTTTTTCCATTACCGTATTCTGGAAACAACCGAAAAGTACGAGTATCGGTATTATCGAAACGAGTACGCCCGCAAAATACGACGGAGTATCCGCTTTGAATTTCGTACCCTCGCTGTAAGCGTACGCGCCGTAAGCAAGCGTCGGATATTTCTGCCAGTACAAAAGTATAGTCGAATAGTCGTTCCACGTTCCTATTACGCCCATGACGTACAAAGCGGTCGCGCTCGGTATAACCATGGGAAGCATAATTTTAAGGTACACCTGCCAATGTCCCGCGCCGTCGATAAACGCCGCTTCGGCATACTGCCACGATATCGCCTTATAGAATGCGTAATAATAGAAGAAATTTCCGCCGAAAAGCGTTACGTGCGTCAAAAACATCAACGGACTGTTGATAATCTTGATGTCCGTAAGCAACTTATACATCGCTCCCGCCGCGCCGTATATCGGAAGAATGGATACGAACACTCCGAGTTTGTAAATCATTCTCGTAACCTTGGAACTATAAAAAACGAGAACGTACGTTACCGTAGCCGTTACAAACGCCGTGATGAGCGGACCTAAAAGGGATATCCATATCGAGTTTATAAGCATTTTTCCGTAGGAAAGTCCGCCCATTTCCTCCCATCTTTTAAATACGCCCGTAAAGTTTTTAAACGTAGGATTTTCTGGAATACAGAATACTCTGTTTTTTATTTTGTCCATAAGGTACGCCTTGTTATCTGCCTTTATCGCGATTAAAATAGCGAAAAGGAAGAAAAACAATATAAACGCCGCGTACAGACTGAAAAAAACGAACGCTATGACCGAACCTATTTCCTGCGGAACGGTTTTTTTGGTTACGCAATGTTTTTTTCCTTTTATCATAAAACGTCCTCTTGATCTTTTTTGTCGCTGTACACTATATGCTTGATAAGCATCGCAATCGGGAATACCATTAAAGTCATGATAAGACCTACCGCCGAAACGTAATACAAATCCTGAGTTACGCCGAGATCCGAACCGACGACGTACCTGTATAAAAGGAATGCCAGCGTCATTGTTCCGTTCGCGCCCTTTGTAAATACCATTATAGGACCGCTCGCCGAAAGAACCGCCGCGCACCGAAGTATGAGCATGGTGGAAATCGTCGGCCACATCATAGGTATTACAAGGGAAACGAGTTCTCTCGTCCAACCGCAACCGTCTATTCTGCCCGCTTCCAATACTTCCGCGTTTGTACCGTTCATAGAACCGCCCACGATAATTATGTTTCCGCCGAAGCTGAACATTATCGTATAAAAAAGAACGGTTAAAATAGCCTCGGGCGAATCCCCGAGAAGGTTTACGTGCGTCGGCGTTATTCCCGCCTTATATCTTATCGCGTCGATAATACCGCCCGTTCCAATAGAATACTTGAAAAGCGAAACGAGAACGGATGAGGAAATTATCGCGGGAAGATAATAGACAAACCTGAAAAATCTGTAACCTTTGAGTTTCTTGAAGAAGAAATAACTCATAATTATCGAAATAGGAAAGACTATCAGAAGGTCGGCGAAGAAAAATATTAAGGTATTCCTGAGAGCTTCGACAAGCTCTTTGAAATCGGAACCGTTCGTGTCGAAAATACGTTTGAAATTTTCAAGCGAAAAATTTTCGACCAACTTTCCCGTCGAATAATCGGGTCTTTGAAAAGCCATAAAGACGGAATCCGCGTTCACATAAACGAAAAACAGCAGAAATCCTATCGTCGGCAAAATAAGCGCGCTTACCATAAAACATATTCTTATGGTTTTCGCGCTCATGTTCTTAGTGATTTTATCCTTCAAGTTAAGCATATAGTTTTTTGCTTTACTCTCCTTTCGCTTTTTTCGGCGAATAAACCGCCCTTGCATATTTTTATGTTATAATTATACCACGCAAAAAAACGAGTTGCAATACTCTCTATCGACCTTTTTTTGTGCTATACCGACTTTTTTATTGACTTTCGGGGAATAATGTATTATAATTGAAAAAAATTTTCGACGAGGTTTTTATGGTTCAAAACAAAGAAAGGGTAGCAACTCTCGGCTATTACGACTGGGCGATAAGAGACAACAGTCAAAAATACAGAATGTACGCGAAAAAAACTTCCAACGAGGACAGCAAAATTCACCGTCACGACTATATCGAGTTTTTCTACGTTACCGAGGGTTTCGGAACTCATATTTTAAATAAAAAAAGTTACAGGGTCGAAACGGGCGACGCGTGCCTTCTCAATCCGAGCGACGTTCACGGTTTTACCTACGACAGGAAAGAGGGATTCTCTCACTACGACATTCTTATGGACAAAGAATACTTCAAAAACGCCTGTTCCTTCTTTTACGACGGACTTTACGACGATTTTACGAGCGGAAAATTCTCGTGCGTTTTCAAACTTTCGTTCGAACAGATAGCCACGCTCAACAAATTCGCGCCGTATATGTTTCTGCCGCCCGACAACATCGGTTATATTATGGCTTCCAAATCGCTGACGACCTCGATCATTAACTTTTTAATCGAAAGTTATCTGCAAAAGAACAAGGACGATTTCCCGCAATGGCTCATTACGCTCCTTTCAAAACTTAATTCGAGCGAAAATTTCACCGTTCCGCTTCCCGAACTCACGAAAGAGTTCGCGTACAACGTGGACTATATGCGGCGAATCTTCAAGAAAAATCTCGGCGTGACGATGACCGACTATTTCAATAGAAACAAAGCCGATTACGCTTACAGACTTTTGCAGACAACCGACCTTTCGATCGAACAGATTTGCGAGGCTATCGGCATTAACAACATTTCGCACTTCTATCATCTCTTCAAGGAATTCTTCAACAGCACTCCTAACAAGATAAGAAAGTCGTAACGGCTCCCCGATAATTTCCTGACGGAAGAGCCGCAAGTGTTTCATCTGCTATAACGTGACGCCCGTTTTGTAAAAGGCTATCTCTCTTATATCTTCGCTTTTACACTTCATTTCGCCGTTAATTGCCGCGATAATCGACTTATAGAGGGCTTTTTCATCCATTTCATACGCATTGAAGTCAATCCAGCCGCTCTTTTTCTCCGCTAAATAATCGTTCGTCGAGATTTTAAAAGTCGGAACAAAAGTCGAAAACGGCGTTCCTCTGCCCGTCGTGAAAAGCACTATCTGACAACCGCTCGCGGCAAGAGCCGTCGCCGCTATGAGGTCGTTACCCGGTGCGTTTAAGGTCGATACGCCTTGCTTTTTGACCTGTTCGCCGTAAGATAAAACGTCAACTATTTTCGTACTTCCCGCTTTTTCAACGCAACCGAGCGATTTTTCTTCCAAGGTGGTTATGCCGCCTTTTTTATTGCCGGGGCTTGGATTTTCATACACGGGGAAGCCGTTGTCCGTGTAGAACTTCTTAAAATTCACTATCATTTCGCGGTATTTCTCGTACACCTCGCGACTTTCGCACTTATTCATTAAAAGTCTTTCCGCCCCGAACATCTCGGGTACTTCGGTAAGTATCGCTAAGCCGCCTTCTTCCACTATTCTGTCCGTTATTTTTCCTACGAGCGGATTTGCCGTAAGTCCCGAAAATCCGTCGCTTCCGCCGCATTTAAGCCCTATGCAAAGTTCGCTTATCGGAACTTCCTCACGAGTATATTTACTCGCCTTTTCGCAGAAGTCTTTCAGTATATTAAGTCCGTATTCTATTTCGTCGTCAACGTTCTGACAATTAAAATACGCTATGTTATCTCGGTTGTACGGTTTTAAGTATTCCTTTATCCCGTCAAGTCCGTTGTTCTCGCAGCCGAGACCTACGAACAACACGAAACTCGCGTTCGGATTCAACGCAACCGAACACAAAAGCCTCTTTATATTTTCGTTATCCTCGCCGAGTTGAGAGCAACCGAACTGATGAGTAAGAGCGAAAAGTCCGTCTATAGCACCTTTAACGAGGGGTTGAGCAAGTTTTTCAAGCCGACGGCACACGTCGTTTACGCAGCCCACGGTGGGAATAATATATATCTCGTTTCTTATTCCCGCGCGTCCGTTTTTGCGTTTGAAGCCTTTAAAAGTCGCGCCCTCTTTTATTGTTGTTTCGGGATAATTCGGGTTATATTCATACTCCACGTTTTCGTCTAAATGCGACTTCACGTTATGCGTATGAACCCACTCTCCTTTCTTTATATCCTCGGTCGCTCTGCCGATTATCTCGCCGTATTTTACAATATACTCGCCCTTTTTAATATCCTTTAAGGCGAATTTATGCCCTGCGGGAATCTTATCCGTGGCGGCAAGCCTTACGCCTACGTTGTCTTTTTCGTTTATTACGACAAATTCTTTCATAAAATATCCGTATCGCCGCTTCTCAACTTTTTAACGATTGTTTTAACCGCTGCGGCAAAGCCCTCGTACTTAGTTAAATCCTCACCCCACACGCTCTCGTCCTGCATAAATTTAATCACGCAACCGCCGTTTGCAAAATATTCGAGATACTTTTCGTCGTCTTTCATTTCGATTGTACGCGTCGGCAATTTCGCGTAATATTTTCCGTCCTCGCCTTTCGTCGTAATCTTATATAACGCCATAAGACAGGCAAAACCCTTCGTTAAGTTCTCGGGTATTCTGCCGTTTTTTTCGTAGTAATCTTTAAACGTCGGCAAGTCTCTCGCTTTCCATTTCGATATGGAATTTAAAGCGATGCTCGTGAGTTGGTGGTTAAGATAAGGATTTAAAAACCTCTCTTTTACGCTCTCTGAAAAAGACGTCGTCGCCGCTATATCATCGGAAACGAACGGTATTATTTCATTCGTTAAAGTATCGTTTACGAACTTATAGACCGACTTATCCGTCATACAATCGTAAACGGTGACTTTTCCGAGCCATAAGCCTACGGGTACTAAATTCGTATGACTGCCGTTTAAAACCCTTACTTTTCTCTTCTTATAATATTTAATATCGTCGGTCAGTACCACCTCGATATTGTGTTTGCCGTCTTTTATATATTTACTTATTTCGCCTTTATTCTCGACCGCCCAAAGTCCGAACGGCTCGCCGACAGAAACGAGTTCGTCTCTTTCGCCGATAAGTTTAAATAAATGCTCTTTCGTCTCTTCCTCCTTGGGATAGCCCGAAACTATACGGTCAACGAGCGTATTGCAATAGTAGTTCTGCTCGTCGTTCCACTTTTTAAACGCCTCGGGAAGGTTCCAAAGGTCGATATACTTATCCACGCATTTTTTAAGTTCGTCGGCGTTGTTGTCGATAAGTTCTACGGGTAATAAATACACCCCGTCCAAACCTCCGTTAAAACGCTCGAACAAAAATTTCGTAAGTTTTGCAGGATAGGTTATATTCTCGAAACCGTCGAAATCGTCCTCGGAATTAAAACATATTCCCGCCTCGGTAGTGTTTGAAACTATTATTTTCAAGTCCTTGTCTTTTGCGAGCGAAATATATTTCCGATATTCCTCAAAAGGCGAAATAACGGAGTTTAAAACGTCGATTTTATATACGTTCTCGACCTCTTTTCCGTCTTTAACCCCACGCAAAACTATATGATATTTGTTATTCCGAGCCTTGAATTTATCCAGATTCCCGAACGGTATGGGCTTTACTATATCTACCGAATACTCGCCGTTACCCTCTTTACTAAGCGTATCGAAATACACGTCGGCGAAAGTTCTCAGAAAGTTTCCCTCGCCGAATTGCAACACTTTAATCATTATTCTCTCCTTCCAAAATATACTCTATAGAATAATACCCGTCTTTAAGTTCGAGTCCGAACGGTTCCAAGTCAAACGTAAAGCCACTTGCTTTAACGTTGTATTTTTTCTCAAATACCACGCCGCAATTACCCCGAACCTTTATGCCTACCGAGTATTTTACGCCCGATTCTGCCCCCGTTACCGAAGGCTCGAACAAAATCTCGTTTCCGTATATCAGATCGGGCTTTTTATCAAAACAAATCGCTTTTTGAAAACCGTCTTTCAAGGCGTAGAATGCGTCTTTAGCGTAACCGTAGAAATCTATCGGCGGCTTTATATAACTCGCGTCGTTCGCGCCGCCCGAAAGACAGCACCACATAAGTCCGTCTGCCCCGAGATACCGCATATACTTTACGGTATTGTAAACGCAAAGAGCCTGATATGCCTGACTTAATTTATAATCTATTTTCTCATACGCTTCGCCAAAAGCACGTTTTTCGTCGGCGAGTTCGTAGGAATCGTCTTTA
Source organism: uncultured Clostridia bacterium (assembly GCA_934249325.1). Classification (GTDB taxonomy): domain Bacteria; phylum Bacillota; class Clostridia; order Christensenellales; family Borkfalkiaceae; genus UBA10281. Next base: position 15,258 of record CAKQKW010000009.1, on the reverse strand, counting down.
TGGTATATTTTCGCTTCCTTAGTCCGATTATCCTGCCTTCCGACCACCGCAAATTCCGAAATGACGTAAGCGTGCTTTTTACTTTCAAACAGCGATTTTTGCGACTTCCACGCCTGTTCTCTGAAAATATTCCATTTATTTCCGTAACCGAGAAGAATTTCGTAGTTATGAGAACTCCTGATTACCTTCTCGTCTTTCCAACCGAACGAACTTTCGCAAGGCTCAAAGTCCTGATTACATTTTCCGTCGTCCTGATAATAAAACCCGTCGTTTCCATACAATCCGCCGCCGTAATAAAGATGCGAACAAGGGCAGATAATTCTCGTATCGTCCGTCGCTTTTACTTTAGAGACAAATTCGTCGAACATTTTATCCATCATCGCTCTCGTGGAATGGAACTCGTTGCTTCCCTCCCACATAATTATGCTCGGATGATTTATAACCTCTCTCATCTGCTCGGCGTAAATATCGCCCGCAAGCCACCCTTTTTTCAAATCGACGGTTTCGGCAGAATCTATAAGCCTCGTTGTCCAGACGTTCATAAGCCCCATACGATCGCAGACTTCGGCAAATCTCGGGTCGTTGTTGCCGTAACCTAAAAAATGAAACCTCGCGACGTTGCCGTTTAACGCCTTGGTCATTGCCGCTTGCCGGACGATTTCCTTTGTCGTCGGACAAATATGGCTTAAAACGATATTCTCATAAGGCGGCAAAAACTGCATCCACAACGCCCCGTTAAGCAAAACTCGCCTGCCGTTTAAGTGTATTTCGCCGTTTTTTTGCTCAATTATTCTGAAACCCGTTTCGATAATCTCATCGTCTATCGGTTTTCCGTCTTTTTCAAGTTGCACCCTCACGGCGTATAAATTCGGATTGTCCGTATTCCACGGCGCGGCGTTAAACTCGGCTACAACCTCGGCTTCGCATTGAACTTTTCCGCTACATATAAGCCGCTCCTCCTCGTCCGAGTTCGATTTTTTTATAAATATTTTATAATCGTACTCGCCGTCGGTCTCGTTATCTATTCCGAATTTTATCTGCGCTTTTACCTTGCCGCAACCCACCGATAAGGTTTTAATTACCGCGTCGCGGACGCTCGCATCTGGTAAAAAGTCGATATAAACACCCCTTAAAAGCCAACCGACGTAAGGGTCCTTGTTTCTGTGCCACGAATAATTCACTTCGGGAGACCTTGGAAAAACTACGATTTGAAGTTCGTTTTCACCTTTTACGCAGTAATTTGTTACTTCCTTTTTAAAAAGCCTGAAATCTTTTACTTCGGCGACTTTTTCGCCGTTTATATAAATCTCGCCGCAAGGATCGATCGAGCCGATATTCAGTACGACTCTGCCGCCGTCGTAAAAGAATTTTTTTGAAAAATCGATTACTTTATCCTTATTTTTTTCACCGCCGATTTTAAACGGAAGTTTTGCATACTCCGTTTTCCTCGGGGTTTCCTTTCTTTCGCTCTTTCTGAAAAAATCTGTGGTAGCCTCGCCGTCCGCTTCGATTTTCAGCGGGGTAAAACTCCACATTCCGCAAGGTCTCATACCTCCCGAGACGAAAATAGTATCGGGATTGACCTTTTCGGTAAGTTCGTACCTGCCCGAATACTCGCCGTTGAACGTAACGACAAAAAAATCGCCGTCGAAATCGAACCGAACAACGTTATCTTCGTCGATTTTTATATCGCCGATTTTGTGGTTTATATGATGATAGGGGTCGGGAATACCGACTCTTGCGTAAGCCTCGCCGTTTCTGTATATCTGAAACTTGATTACTTCTTTAATTCCTCGACGTAATTCGATTATTCTACCCGTGTCGGTAGTGAGCGGTTTTATACCTTTGCCATACTTTTCGTAGTCGATAAACTCGTCGGAAATTTTAAACGAAAATTCGAACGACTTAACTTTTTCGCTCGAAAATTCGTATTTAGCGCAAGGCACCGGCGGAATTATCCCGTCGCAAAACAGAAGAGTTTTATCGCTAAGCGTTACGTCGCCGTAAAACTGCCAGCCGTCGTACTCGCTCTGTTTTTCATAAATCGCGACGTTGCCATCGTCGATATATACTCTTTTTCTGATTTTGTTTTCAAGACTGTAATCGACCGACTTTAAAAGTCTGCCAACCTCTTCGTCCGAAACCGCTCTTTTCGAGCCGTTCGTCGTATCGTTTTTTTGCTCGGAAAACTTCGAATATTCTCGTAAGAACTCGATTTTTTCGTCGCCGTCGAGACAGTTTCCCGACGAAGAAGAAAAATCTATCCGATTTCCGTTCGCCTTTTTATCTACCTTTATAAAATCGTAAAATACGCTCTTCATTTTTCCTCTTTCACCCAACCGAGTTCGCTTGTCGCTTTATTTACGGCGTCCCACACAATATCCGTACACCACCAATGATTTTTCGGCGTCGTCACGAGTTCGCATTTTTTTTCCGCCCCGCGATTCTTATATATTTTTTCTACCGTTTCGTAGCCCTTCTTTACTCCCTCTATCGGGAATATATCGTCCTTTTCGCCCGATATAATCGTAAGTTTTCTCGGAACTATAAGAGCCGACAAATCCTGCATCTCGAAATAGTTAATCGCCCTCGGCAACTGATTGCACTCGCAATGCATCATATCGAGAACGGAACTTTTATACGGGCTGAAAGAACATGACGGAACGCACAATTTTATTCTTTCGTCGTAGCACGACGAATAGTAAGCGATAGTTCCGCCTCCCGACTGCCCCGTTATAAATACCTTATCCGTATCGCATTCGGGGAAATTTTTAAGCGTATCTATCGCTCTCGAAACGTCCCACACGCGTTCGCCAATGAGCGTTCTGCCGAGCGAAATTGCAACGAAGGATGCGAACCTGCAATTCGTTTTCGGAAAACGATTTTCCTTAGTCGGCTTTCTTTCGCCTAAACCTCTCTGTTCGATTGCAAGCGCGATATAACCGTTTTTTACCGCTTGAAGAGCCATAGAACGCCTCTCAAGTCCGTCCTCGTCACCCACGAATTTAGCGACGCCTATCGAATTATGAAAACCCGAAACGTGACCCTGAAGGGTTATCGCAACGGGGTATTTTTTCTTACCCGTTTTCGGTATCAGAAAATAGCACGGAACGACCTCGCCCACTTCGCTGTAAAACTCGTAGCGAGTGAGCGTATAATCTCCCTTATCTTCCGCGAACACTATTTTCATCTCGGGGTCGCAAGCGTTTTTCTCTATCTCTTCAATTCCCGTTAAGGATATAAATTTCTCTTTCAGTTCCTTTTTCCACTCATTGAAATCTCTGTTTTCGTCGTAGCCGAGTTTCGGTTGCAATTTGCTTAAAATTATCTCGTGACAAAGGTCTCCGTTTACCATATTTATCCTCTTTTTACGGCGTAGTTTTTACCGTCAACCGCAACGTTTACATTTCCCGAAACAGTCGCAACTTTTCCGTTTATTTTTTTAAAAATGCCCGTTAAAGGTGTTATAGCGTCGTTTTTATCGTTTAATGCCTTTAAATTCACTCCGAGTACTCTCTCTGTGAAAAACGGCAACGCGCCGCTTGCCCAGCCATGGCAAAGGCTGTGGCGGAAACCGACGTAACAATGGTCGCCTCTGTCTCCGTGGAAGTCTTGTTTTCCCTCTTCGCCGATACGATAAATCGGAAAAACGCCGTCTTTCCATTTCATTGCGAAATCCTCGAAAAAGGTCGTCGCCCCAAGGTCAAGCATTGCCGAAAAGTACTCTTTCATCACAAGTACAGCCTCTTTACCATACCCCGCTTCGGACATAGCCGAAAGCACGAAATAGGACATAAACGTCGAAATTCCGTCCGCTCCGCCCTTTAAAAGGCTCTTCCCGAACGCCTCGTCCGTCGCGCCGCCGAACAAAACCTGCAATGCGTTAAGCGACTTCGTTTCGGTAAGTTTTACGCCTCTTTTCTTCGCTCTCGCAAGGATTTTCTTCGCCTTTTCGTCGTCCTCGACGAGGGCGTTTTTAAGGTCGATTATCGTTTTCAGAGTATGGCGTAAAATTGCCTCTACAGCGTAAATATTGTCGGGATTATCCACGGTCTGCCAGTCGATAAAGTACGGGCGGTTCGTTTTATGTCCCGTATATGCGGACGGATTGAATTTTCCGTCGCTTCCGACGCAAACGTCGAGTTTCTCGATAAGGTCGTCGATAAAATCCATGCTCTTCGCGAGATATTCTTTATCGCCCGTAAAATAGAAGTAGTTAGCGAGATCTAAAGCAAGCCAAAGAGAATAACTCGGTATCGTGTTCGCCCAACCCGTTATTTTAACGTTTTCAAAACACATATCGAGCGAATTTCTCACGTTTTCGACGTCGCCGTAAAGGTACAGACACGTCAGAATTTCTACATACATATCGCCCGCCCACACGAGCCTGTCCCTTTTAACTCCGTCCCACAAAACTCCGTTCTGCATATTCAGAAACATGGTTCTTTCCGCGGTTTTCAATATTTCGTTTACTCTTTCGTCGTCGGTGACAATCCCGCCTACCGCTTTTATGTCGGAATGGGTATACGCCGCTTGTACGGACAGAAAATCAATCCTACTTTCGTCGATATTGTCTATTCTTACAAATCGAAATCCCGTTGAACCGAGCCTTACCTCGGAAAGATTTTGAACGTTACAAATAAAATCCCTCGTCGAATGATGATTACCGCTGTTCTTTTCGCCGAGTTCGCTCATCGCTTCGGTCGCGCTTTCGCCGAAGCGAATCCTGATTTTTGCCGAAAACACGCTCGACCTTACTATCTGAGTCAGTATTCTTACGCCGCCGGAAATTTCAGCGCCGTAATCGAGCAGTACCCACCCTTTCGGCATTACCGACGCGTATTTATCGCCTCCGAGAGGCACTTGCCTCGCCGCGTTTCCCACCAAAAACTCCGTGTTTATCGTTTCGCTCGTTTCTATTATCCTCACGGGCGGTAAAAATTCGGTTATTTCGTTAGTCTTTATCATTTTTTTCCTCTTGAAAATCGTATTGACTAAATTATACCACTTTTTTGCCTTTAATACTACAAATTTTGCAACGATTATTATCACTTTTGCAACTTACCTGCGACTACGTTTGAAACTGTTTCAAGGAATTTTCGTAAACGCTTGCAACCTCTCTCCGACTATGCTATAATTTCGCTGTAATTATTTAATCGCAATAGCGTACGTGACGGGGCAGTAAAAACGGGACGCCGAGGGCGTCGTCCCCTACGATCGTCTTATTGCGATTCGATAGGAGTATAACGATGGATAAAAGAGAGTATCTGAACTGTCTGAGAATACAGATTGTTCCCGAATTTCACGAAAAAGAAAGAATTAAAAGCGTACTGAATTTCTGCCTTAAACACGATTTTAAGAACGTAATGCTCTTCATAAACGCCGAGGAATACAATCTCGGGCATATAACGAAAGAAGAGGCTAAACCGTGGGTTGCCGCAATTAAACGGGCGAAAGCGGTTTTCGAGGCTCACGGGCTAACGGTAAGCCTTAACCCATGGATAGAAATGGGGCATCTCGACAGACTCCGCGTTCTGAAAAAAGGTCAGAATTTCACCGTTATGGAAGATTTCAACGGCAAAAAAAGCAAGTTCGTCGCGTGTCCTATGGACGAGGAATGGCAAAAATATTACCTCGATTTATACGAATATCTTATAAAAGAGATAAAACCCGACACAATATGGATAGAGGACGATTTCAGACTTCACAACCACGCTCCGCTCGAATACGGCGGTTGTTTTTGTCCGAAACATTTAAAAGCGTTCAACGAAAAGCTCGGAACGAACTACACGCGAGAGGAATTTAAGGAAAAACTTTTCGGCGATAATCCCGATAAAGAGGTTCAAAGGGCGTTTTTAGACGTAAACAGGGAATGTATGCGTTCTCTCGCTCAAAAAATCGGCGACAAGGTTCGTTCGATAGGACTTCATACTAAAATCGGACTTATGAGTTCGGCTCACATAATGCACTCCGCGGAAGGCAGGGATTGGTACGGAATTCAAAAAGCGTTTGAGACGGACGGGGTTATGATCGACAGACTGCACCTCCCCTGCTACGACGAAATTTCGCCGAAAGCCTATTTTTACAATTTCAACTACTTCCCGTTTATTTGCCGAGGGCTTTTACCGAGAGAATGCGAGGTCTACCCCGAACTTGAAAATTCCGCTTTTTCGACTTTTGCGAAAGACTCGGAATTTCTGCGTTTTCAGGTCGAGTCCGCTCTTCCCCTCGATATAAAGGGCATGACTTACGATATTTTCGACTTCGTGGGAAACGGCGCGATTGAAGCGTTCGGCTACGGCGAAAAGTTGAATAAATGCAAAAAATACTTTGACGCGGCGATAAATTGCGGTTACGATTACTATGATCTTAAAGGCGTAGTTCTTCCGATTGACGAGAAAAACGCGTACAACCGAGACATAAAACCGCATAATTTTTACTCGCTGATACCCGACGAATTTCACTACGGGGCGTATCTTCAATGTATAGGCGTGGCGGCGAAAACGAGTAAAGAAAAACGCTTTTCGGGCGAAACGGTAGTTTTATGCGGAGCGAACGTAAACAATTTTACCGATGAAGAACTTACCGACCTTTTCGCAAACAACAAGGTTCTCGTCGAGGGCGGCGCGGTAATGAAATTGTGCGAAAGAGGTTTAAACGGACTTATCGGCGTTAAAAGTTGCAGATTTTCGGCGGCTGAAAGCACTTTGAGGTCGTTTGAAAGAGTCGAAAAGAATATAATCATAAACGGCATAAAAGAATACGCCGCTTCGGCGTTCGACAAGGCGGGCAACGTAGTCGAAATAGAATACGAGGAACAACCCGTAATTTTAAGCCGCTTTTACGATAACGAAATGAAAGAATGTATGCTCGGCGAAACGATATCCCGAGGACATTTCGTGACCCCGTTTATTTTCGACGGGTTTCATCTCGAACAATTTAACCCGCTTCGCTCTACCCTCGTTACGAATTATATTAAGAAAAACTGCTCGGAAGCGGTCGTTTCCGACTACGAAGGCGTATGTTCTTATCGCTCGCGTAAAGACGGGAAAAACGTTCTGATACTCGTCAACAGTACTTTGAACGACCTGAACGCAGTCAGATTTTTCTGCTCGAAAAAAATCGACGAACTTTACGAGATAAAACGCGACGGCAACTTAGCGGCTGTAAACTTTGCCGTAAAAGACGGGAACGTATGCGTTAATGAAAAATTCAAGGCTATTACCACTAAAATATTTATATGGCAGGAGAAATAATGTACGACATTGCGGTGATCGGCGGCGGCGTTATAGGCGGCGCGATTTTAAGAGAACTTTCTAAATACAACGCTAAAACGATAATGCTTGAAAAATCGTCCGACGTTTGCTGCGGGCAAAGCCGCGCGAACAGCGGAATAGTTCACGCAGGTTTTGACGCAAAACCCGATTCGTTAAAAGCAAAATTTAACGTCGAAGGCAACTCTATGATGAAAGATTACGCCGAAGAACTCGGCGTTAAATACAAAAACAATGGCTCGCTCGTAGTCGCCTTTTCGGAATCGGAAATTCCGATTTTAAACGAACTTTTGGAAAGGGGCGTTAAAAACGGCGTTAAAATTCTTTCAATCATAGACGGTAAAAAACTTCGTGAAATCGAGCCGAATATATCCGAAAAGGCCGTTGCTGCGTTGTTTGCGGAAAGCGGCGGCATCGTCTGCCCTTACGAACTCACGATTGCCGCAATAGGCAACGCAATGGATAACGGCGCCGAACTGAAATGCGAATTCGAGGTGGTAAAAATAGAAAAAACCGACGATCGTTTTATGCTTACTTCGGCTCTCGGCGAAACGGTCGAAGCGAAAACGATTATCAACTGCGCGGGCGCGGGAAGTGAAAAAATCGCCAAACTATGCGGCGATAATTCGGTTAATATAGGTTTGAGACGGGGCGAATATATCCTTTTAGACAGAGAAAGCGGCTCGCTCGTTTCGCACACCCTCTTTTTCTGCCCCTCCGAAAAGGGAAAAGGCATTCTCGTATCGAATACCGTGGACGGAAATATAATTTTAGGACCTACCGCCGAAGAAATAGAAGAAAACGACGTTTCGACTACCGAAATCGGGCTTAATCACGTCAAGGAAAAAGCCGCTGAAATGATTAAAAACGTTCCGTTTTACAACACGATAACCTCTTTCGCAGGCGTTAGAGCCTACTCGAAAGACAGGCACGATTTTATAATCGAAAAAAGCAAGACGACAGACGGACTTATAAACGTTTGCGGAATAGAGTCGCCCGGTCTCACCTCTGCTCCCGCAATCGCAAAATACGTTGTGGAAAAACTCGTTCCCGAAGAGTTCAGAAAAACGCCGAACGTAAACTTCAACCCGAGACGAACGCCCGACGACTTATTTAAAACTTTGTCGACGGATGAAAAAAACAAGATTATAATGGAAAATCCGAGTTACGGAAACATCGTATGCAGATGTGAACAAGTGTCCGAAGGCGAAATCGTAGAGGCGATAAGAAGAAACCCCAAGGCTCGTACGATTGACGCGGTAAAACGCAGAACACGAAGCGGAATGGGCAGGTGTCAAGGCGGTTTTTGCAGCGTTAAAGTTACGGAAATTCTCGCAAGAGAACTGAATATTCCGATTGAAGAAGTCAATAAAAACGAGCGAGGCTCGAATAATATCACGGGAGTTACAAAATGAAAAGAGACCTTGTTATAATCGGGGGCGGTCCCGCGGGACTTGCCTCCGCGATTGCCGCTTACGACAACGGAGTTAAAGACGTTTTAATCGTCGAAAGAGAGGAAAGGCTCGGCGGAATACTCCTTCAATGCATTCATAACGGTTTCGGACTGACGAGGTTTAAAGAAAGTCTCACGGGTCCCGAGTACGCCGACAGATTCGTCAAGGAAGTCCTTAAAAGAAGCATAGAATATATGACGAACGCAACGGTTTTAAACGTTACGAAAGACAAGGAAGTAACGATTGTAAACCCCGAAACGGGAGTTTTAAAGATTCAGGCTAAAGCAATAATTCTCTCAATGGGTTGCAGAGAAAGGAGTCGCGGAGCGTTAAATATCCCCGGCAGCAGACCCGCGGGTATTTTTTCGGCGGGTACCGCTCAGAAGTTTATAAACGTAAAAGGTTATTCTGTCGGTAAAAACGTAGTGATTTTGGGTTCGGGAGACATAGGGCTTATCATGGCGAGGCGTATGACCTTAGAGGGGGCGTCCGTCAAAGCCGTATGCGAAATAATGCCCTACTCTTCGGGCTTAAACAGAAATATCGAACAGTGTCTCAACGACTTTAATATTCCCCTGTATCTCAATCACACGATAACGAATATCGAGGGCGATAAAAGGGTTACGGGCGTTACGATTTCAAAAGTCGACGAAAACAGAAAACCTATAAAAGGTACGGAAATGCATATAGATTGCGATACCGTCTTATTTTCGGTAGGACTGATTCCCGAAAACGAACTATCGAAAAATGCGGGCATAAAAATTTCACCCTCGACGAAAGGAGCGATAACGGACCAGAACAGACAGACGAATATCGACGGAATATTCGCTTGCGGAAACGTTCTGCACGTCCACGATCTTGTAGATTTCGTTTCGGAAGAGGCGGAACTCACGGGCAAAGCCGCAGCCGAATATATAGCGGATAAATTCGTGAAAAATAAAAATATCGAAGTTAAAAACGGCGATATGATAAGTTATATCGTTCCACAGAAGATAACCGACGGAAACGCAAACGTGAAACTGTTTTTCAGAGTTAAAAACGTGGTGAGAGATTGTCGGCTTAAAGTGCTTGCGGACGGAAAAGAGGTGTTCGCAGTCAAAAAGTCGATTTTAACTCCCGGCGAAATGCAAACGTATATTTTAAGAAAAGAAACGTTACAAAACGCCGAAAATACCATAGAATTAAAGGTGGAATAACTATGACGGAGAAAAACATTACTTGCATAGAATGCCCGAAAGGGTGTCTTATAACCGTTCGCCAAAGCGGCTCGGAAATAACCGAAATTTCGGGGTTTAGTTGCCCGAGGGGAAAGACCTACGCGGAAAACGAGGTCGTCTGCCCGAGGAGAGTTCTGACTACGACTGTGAGAAAGTCGGACGGAAGCGTAGTACCCGTCAAGACCGATAAGCCCGTAAAAAAGAGCGAAATATTCGACATCATGGCTAAAATAAACAAAATCGTCGTAGACGGAAAAGTATCGATAAACGATATTATCTGCAAAAATATCACGGAAGATATAAATCTCATAGCGACCGACAATAAGTAATTTTCGGTTTATGATTCATATCGCTGTATTTCACAAAATTGCGAAATACAGCATTTTTATTCTACAAAAAGGCAAGACTTCGGCGGATTTATGCTATATAATGTTACATAGCGAAATAAAAGCAATAAAAAGGAAGGAAAAAATGAAAAAACATCTGTTTAAAGTCGCCATGCTCTCGCTCGCGATCGTCGCGACTTTCGTATGCTCGTTTTACGCCGGTGCCGTCGCTTCCGATAAAACGAAAAAAGCGGCTTCAAGCGATATTATCAAAGTCGTATCGCCCGAACGCTCGTCCGAAATCGACCTCGACAACGAGACGATAAAAAAGTATTTCGCCGAATATACTCGGGAATGTAGTTACGATTATTTCGGTAAAGGCGATCAATACTTTATGAACGACGTAAAGTTGGAGTGGCAATCCGAATCGGGAGTCGAAGCGGAATACTATCAGGTATACCTGTCCCAAGATAAATTCTTCGACGAAGCCGAAAAATATCTGACGATTAAGCCCGAATATACGTTGCAAGACCTCATTCCGAACAGAGATTACTATTGGAAAGTAAAGGTATCCTATAAAAACGGCGAGCAATCGACCTCCAAAGCCTATAAATTTACTACAAAAGGAAGCGTGAGAACCATTACCGCCGACGGCGTATCTAATTCACGCGATCTCGGAGGGGCGAAAACCGCAGACGGCAAGACGATTAAATACGGTATGATTTACCGCTCGGCAAACCTCGATTCGATTACCGAAAAGGGTAAAAAACAGTTGCGTATGCTCGGAATTAAAACAGAACTCGATTTGAGAGGCGACACGCTTACGAAATCTCCGCTCGGAGACGACGTGAAATTCATAAATATCAAGGGAGCGTATAATGTAGGACATTTCAAAGGAATAGAATTCGGTTACGACGCAAACAACGAATATATCGGTTATTTCTGCGACGAACTGAGGGCTTGCGCCGACGAAAGCAACTATCCCATGATATTCCACTGCGCCATAGGAAGAGACCGCACGGGTACTCTCGCCGCTTATCTGCAAATGCTCTGCGGAGTTTCCGTAAACGATATATATCGCGATTTTGAACTTTCGCACCTTTCGGTCGCGGGGGCTTTGGACAATTCTCGCGGAATGTACGCACCGTTTGACGCAATGATTAACTATATCAACGCTCAACCCGGTTCCTCGCTTAGCGATAAAGCAGAAAAATACGCTATAAGAATGGGCGTTTCAGCCGAAGATATAGCGGCTATACGCAGTATTTTGTTGGAGGGTTAAAGTATGAAAAAATATTTATCTGTATTACTTTTACTTATAACCACTCTGCTCTTCTGCGGCTCCGCTAAGGCGTTAAATGCGGACTCAGGCGAAACGACGGTAAAATACGACGTCTCGGAAATCACGACGATGAACGAGGGAGACGAAATATCGGTAAAACAAGGTACGAAGTATGTCGGAAACAAAACGCTCGGATACGGCGATATCGTTGAATTCGGATATAAAAACGCCGATACCTCAAAGCAACTTAGAATGGCTTTCGGCATAGGTTCTTACGGTTTTTACCTGTATTATAACCCCGATAACCCCGTCACGATAATGAGTTGCGATATGGATAATTGGGCAAGAAAAAACAATATCGTTACCGTTCCTCGCAATTTGTTCGTCGATTATAACGAAATCGAACTCGTCCTCACCGAAAAGGACAGTGAGAACGTTCGTCTCGAAATGACCTATTCGGACGGAGAAGAAAGGAAAGTCGTCGGAGTCGATTTTGCAAAAGTCGCGGAAAGCGATATGCTTTTCAGATACGGCGATATGAATTTTGACGGCAACAGAATAAAATCGCTCGCAAACGCTCCTGTTTTCGGAAACGGTTTCTTGTATAGCGGCGAAAACGTTTCGGGCGAAAACGTTTACGGCGGTTGCAATATTTCGGTAGTTTCCAAGAAAAACGCGGAAGCCGCGGGCGTTCCCGAGGGCTTTGAAAGCGATTCCGTTCTGATTGCTTCCAACACGACCTCGTCTTTCGATATGTCGTTCGATTTTACGCCGCTTGCCCATAAGAGAAAGCATATTACGAAAATATCGTTCACTATTTACGTTGAGAAAAACGCGGCGGACAACGACGGTTATCCCGAAATTCGTATTCCCGACGGAAACGGCGGTTGGATACTTCGATACCCCGTCGGCTCGGCAAAAACGGGACAGTGGTTGACGATTACGGTTTCCGACAGTACGGTTTTGGATAAACTTTGTACGAACGAAATATTAGGCAAATTCGTGTTCGGTATGCGAGCGAACGGCGTTGCGAAAATGTTTATCGACAGTATCGCAATTGAAACTCTGCCGCCCGACGTACAACCGCCCGTTATATACGCCGCCGTCAGATCGTTTAAAACGACCGAGGGAACTTATCCCACGCTCGATTATATTACGATTACCGACGATTCAGGGGCGTTCGACGTCAAATACGAATGGTCGGACGGATCGCTCGATTTTAACGGCAGATTGAACGCAGGCAATCACACCTGCAAAATAACCGCCGTAGACGGTTGGGATAACGAGACGGTCGTAGTCATTACTTACGAGGTTGAAGCCGAAACACCCGTTGAAAGATACTCGATTATATTCAGACGAGAAGGCAAAGAGGACGTCGCCGTCGAATATTCCGCAGAAACGGAAGATTTCGTCGTACCGCCCGAACTTGAAGTCAAGCGTTTCTACAACGCAAGTTGGGAAGACTATGAGTTCAAATACGTAGTCGGACAGGTCGTAAACGCCGTTTATACGCCTATCGATTATACTGTAAACTATTACGCAGACGGCGAAAAAGTCGCGTCAAAATCGTATACGATAAACGATTCCGAATACGCCGACCCCGCCGTTCCCGAAAAAGACGGTTATACCGCTAAATGGGAAGAATTCGAGTTCGCCAACGAAGCGGAAATTACCGTCAACGCGATATACACGCCGATAGATTACACAGTTACATTCGCGGTCGGCGAGACGATCGTCGCAAAGGTTTCGTACAATTACGACGATAAAAATATAGAGGAACCCGCGGTACCCGAAAAGAGATTTTATACGGGCAAATGGGGCGATTACACGCTGAAAGGCAACGTAACCGTTCAAGCTGTTTACTCGCCCAAGATTTACACCGTTACCTATAAGGCGGACGGCAAGGTTGTAGCGACAATCGAATATTCGATAGAAAACTTCGATTTCAACGAGCCGAAAGTACCCGAAAAGAAGGGCTACGAAGGAAAATGGGAAGAACACGAATTTGCGTTTGAAGATATAACGGTAAACGCGGTTTATACAAAAATTGACGAGCCTATAACCCCGCCGTCGGGAGACTCTTCTTCAAGCGAATCGACCGACAACGAATCAAACGGCGGCGAAAACCCGTCGAGCGGAACTTCGTCCGTCGAATTCTCGAAAAATAATTCTTCGGGCGGAAGCGGCTGCTCGTCCTCGATTGCTCCGATAATATCGCTCTCGGCGTTACTTATACTTTCCGCGGCAATAATTGTTTTGAAACGTAAAAAGGCGTAATTTTTAACTCGATAATTGCCATCATGCGATTTATTCGGATATTTGCTCATAAAAAAAGTTGGAATGGAAACATTCCAACTTTTTTATGGTTATCAAAGATTTTGAAGTAAGTCTATGGCAAACCTTTGTCCGTTTTGGTCGAAAATCGTTTGCCACCTATCGCCCGCATTGCCGTGAACGCGTTTAAGAAAAATTCCGTACTGCTCGGCTTTTTCGCTCGCAATCATTCTCGGCGTTTCTTCCGTATTATCGACAAACAAGCCCCTGTCGTAAAGAATCTGAGCAAGGTCGTAATAAGTCAGTTTTACTTCCTTACCGTAAACTTCAAGAATATTTCTGACAATCTGAGAAAGGCTTATCGGGTAGTCTTCGATTTTTATTTGCGGAGTTAATTCCGCTCTGTATTCAAATTTACGTTTTTTCGATTTTTTTGCCGAGGTTTTACCTTTCAGTAATTCTTTCAATACGCTGTTTACCGCAAACAAGCATCTACTCACCTTAACGTCGTTTAATATCTCGTCGTCTCCCGCTATTTCCCCCGTAAAGGGATTGATTCCTTGAGCGAGTTTTTCCACAGATTCTTGAAGATTTGCAATAGTCTCTTTTTCCATTTCCTTTATCCTCTGTTTTATAAAATGACATAATATATTATAGCAAATAATGAATTATGAAAAGAAATTTTTAATTTTTTCCCAAACCTTACGCAGAAAGGGTTTTTCATCATCAAAATAAGACTTTCTTTGTCCATTCTTTTGTTCATTGCCCGAGTCTATATCTGCATTTTGAATATTTCTGCTGTATTCTTGTTTGATGTTGTTTTTCTGTTGATTTTCAATTTCCCGAGCCTTACGTAGCATTGCTAACGGGTCGGTTGTATTCATTATTCTTTCGTAAAAGTCATCAACAAATTCCAAATCGAACTGACTACAAATATTCGATTCCAACGTACCGACTTCGTGCGATAATTGATTTCGCACCCACCGAACGTGTTTTAATTTTTTTAAGTCGCTATTCCACGTTGAAACGTACTGTTCTCCATACCATTCGCTTTCCATTAAACGAATATATCCGGATACCCCGTCATAACTAGACAGGCATTCTCTACATAATTTATCAAGACCTTTATATGCTTCCTGAAATTCAAGGCATAAAAGCATTTTTATATCACCATTTCATTATTACTACTTCATTTTCAATATCACGTTAATTATATTCAAAATAGACAATTTTGTCAAGAAAACTCTACTCATTACAGATTTTACGATTTTAAAAATATCCCCCTGCTTATGAGATAAGTTGCAACTAAAACATTACACACGAAAAAAGCGAACGCGTTATAACGTTCGCTTCTTCTAATTGAATGTGGCAACGACCTATCCTCCCGGCAGGTCACCCTGCAAGTACTTTCGGCGCGGCAAAGCTTAACTT
>CAKQKW010000008.1:0-70957 GCA_934249325.1 uncultured Clostridia bacterium | reverse complement strand
AACTCTTTGTTTATATCGTCATAAAACACGCCGTATATTTTAAATGGAGAACTTTTGACATCAACCCAAACCGTGTTGTCATCTGCTCTTTGTTGAACAAAATTACTATCTATTTCGTTAATCCTCATATTTTATCCTTTTTTTAGAAATAACACGCTTTTTAAATTTTTTTTAATTAAAGAATTGTGAACTAATTGTTATTACTCATATTATTTTAATTTTAACTAACTCTACATATTCCCCGGCAAACTCTGAATCAATAGCAAAAGTTACACTTGGTAAATCACCTCCGCCGATGCCAACTTGTAAACTATACTCCCCCTCAAACATATCTGTAGGAATATCAATCTCAACGTGTTCGGTATGCTTCCCTGGTAGCCATTTTGTTATATCTATATTTGTCAAATAATCCTTTACAGATATTCCCTTAATTCTGATTTTTAATGGCAACTTGTTATAAATCGGAGCAACACCTACATTGTTAGCGGTTAAAGAGATTTCTATTTTTTCTCCTGCCTTTATGCTTTCCGGGTAATCTATTTCGCTAATTACAAAGCGATATCCTATTTTCGTTAGCCAGTATTCTATTTTATCTTTAACACATACTGAATACCTGACGCATTCCCTCCTCGCGAACTAACAAGAATTTCTTGTTAGTTGCTTCGCGGTCGAGTTCGCCGTCGGAATAAATCCCGTCAATATGCTGACTGATATTCTGTTGCGTCGTGTCATAAATTTCTGCGAGTTGCGCCTGCGTGAGCCACAAATCTTCATCGGCAAAATAAACGGAAATTTTCGTAACCCCGTTCTCATCCTGATATATTATGATTTTATTATCTTTTGAATCCATAATTTTTGCCTCGCTTATGTCTGTATTATAGCATAAAAAACCTTTTTTTTCAATAGTTTTCAGACTTCTATTCTGAAAATCGTGTAGGATTACAATACATATGAGACAACGGCAATAAAAAAGATAGCGAAAAGATTTTCTTTATGTTAAAGTTTAAGTGCTAACAAAATACTTCAAAGGAAAATCTATCGCTATCATGAATACTTTAACACAAAGACTTCGCTTTCGTCAATCGGTTGTACTCTATTCTCAAAGAAATTCTGTTTTTTCGGCTATTCGTAAGTTTGGCGTTTCAAGAGCTACAATTTATCGTTGGCGTAAAATGTACGACGGAACGCTCAACTCTCTTGCAGAGCGTTCGCGCCGCCCGCATAGCCGCCCTAACCAACATACGACGGAAGAACTAAAACTCATTTCGGATATGCGCCGTCGAAACCTTAATGCGGGTCTCGTCGTATTTTGGGTTAAACTTATGCAGCGAGGCTATAAGCGTTCAATTCCGTCTCTTTGGCGAGTGTTAAAACGTTTATCTTTACAACCGATTAAACTGCCAAATCCTAAATATATTGCAAAACCTTACGAAAAAATGCTTTATCCCGGTCAAAGAGTTCAAGTCGATGTTAAAATTGTTCCTTTATCCTGTATAGTTCCGAATGCCGACGGTTTGCAAGAACGGTTCTATCAATATACTGCAATTGACGAATATTCCAGATTTCGTTTCATTATGGCTTTTAAAGAGCAATCTACTTATTCGTCCGTTCAATTTCTTAACGCCCTGATTAAAGCTTTTCCGTTTAACATAGAGTGCATTCAAACGGACAACGGCTTAGAATTTATCAAATCCTTCGATGATCGTAAAAAGGGTAAATTTTCGCTCTTTGAGGCTCGCCTCAAAGAGTTAGGAATAAGACATAAACTAATTCGTCCTTTCACTCCGAGACATAATGGAAAAGTTGAACGTTCGCATAGAAAAGATAACGAATACTTCTATGCCACTCACAGGTTTTACTCCTTTGAAGACTTTTCAAAGCAACTTGCCGTTCATTTGAAACGTTACAACTCTTTTCCTATGCGTCCGCTTGCTTGGAAATCGCCTAAACAATACATTTTAGATTACTTAAACTTTGGACTTGTGCATAATTAAAATTTTTTCTAACCTTGTCTCATATGTTTGACAAACCTACAAAAATCAAAAAAAGTTTACAAAAAGTTAAAAAATTTTTTTATTCATTAACGAGTCGTTCGCCGTTTAATTTTCTTTCCGTTAAGCGGGACGTCGAGTCGCCGTCCCCTACGGGAAAACTCAATATAGGACTAAATGAAACAAAAATTGTTTTTTATCTTTATTCGGCGATTTGTCTTTATTGAACAGACGGTTGAAACAATCAATATATGCGGTATGCGGCAATTTGCTTCGTTTTACAACTCATTTCTTATAAAGATTTTTCCAAGGCTTGTAAGGCGCGAAACGATGACAACACCCGACTATTTCTCCCCGATTAATTTCGCTCCGAGGCGGTGAAAAGCGAACTCGTAGACCCAAATGTAAACTTGTAAGGAGCGAAACGATAACGTTACTTAATTATTTCGCCGACTATATTTCGTTTCGCGACGAATGCTGAATAAGAATAATACGAACCTTGCCAAAACACCGCTATTTCCGTGCTTTTCGGCAAATGCTCCTTTGAAGTACATCAAATACGTCTGCTCTCGCCTTTACCAAAAATCATCGAAAATATCGGCGTTATGATTGCAAGCAAGTCTAACAGTGTATTTAGAAACTAAACAGAGTGAACGTGTTACCATCTCAAAGTCTAAGCCACAATCAAAATGTATTATCAGTCAAAATACACCGTCAGACCAAAGGTCGTATTATTCTTATTCAGCATAGCGATTTGCCCGACACTTCTTATATATTTTTTTCGGCAAATCGCGTCACCGGCGATGCGGCACGGAACAACTAAATATTTCACAAAATAAACCGTGCCGCTTCGCCGGTGATAAGCCGGTCAGTAGTTCCAAAGGAAAAGGAAAATAAAAAAAGACGCTTACTCAATTTAAGCGCCTTTTCCTTTGGGGTTACTTGCCGAAACTTGTAAGGAGCGAAACGATAACGTTACTCGACCATTCACAAGCCATATTTCGTTTTGCGACGGAATAGCGATTGTTCGGACAAGCATACTAAATATTCCCCTCAAACCAAAAGTCCGCAATCGCGTCACCGCGACGCAGCGTAAAAACTTTTTTAAAAAAAGCAACAACATTACGCTGCGTCATCGGCGACGATCGGCTAGTAGTTCCAAAGGAAAAGGAAAATAAAAAAAAGACGCTTACTCAATTTAAGCGCCTTTTCCTTTGGAGCTACTGGCCGGACTTGAACCGGCGACCTGCTGATTACGAATCAGCTGCTCTACCGACTGAGCCACAGTAGCACGTTTTTTCCCGAAGCCCGAAATACCTCTTCCAAACTTCGCTTAGCTATTATACCACAAGACTATTCAAAAATGCAACAGTTTTTTTTGCGTTATTGCAAATTTTTTAAAATTTTTACTCCAATTTACAAATTCAGCAGTTCCGAAAGGCTTTTAAGCGTTACCCCCGAAACCCTCGATATGTAGTAGTTAAAGAATTTCAGACCGTTTCTGCCGCTCTCTTCGTCCTCTTCGCTCATATCCCCTTCCGCTATCTTCCGCAAGTATTCGTAAGTCTTAATCGAATACTCTCCCTCGCCTTCTTTGCGGCACTCTTCGCAAACGCTCGCGCCCTCGGAAACGGACAGAAAAACTCTCCCCTCGATCTTCTTTCCGCACCTGCCGCAAGCCGCGAGATTTAAACTGTAACCGTTCTCGTTCATCGCGTCGAACAGGAACTTTAAAAGCAAATTTATGGGGTTAATCGAGTTATAGGCCAACTTTTTTAAAAATTCGACGAGAAGAACGAAATGAGATTCGGACACCAGCCCCTCGGGCAGAAAGGCGTTCGTGAACTCCAGCGCGCACGCTCCCGCGTAGTACTTTTTTATATCCGTTCTTATCGGATAAAAACTGTCGTAAGAGTTTATTTCGGATATTGTATTTCGCCCCGATTTCTCAACGATCACCGCTTCGGCAAAACAAAAAGGCTCGGCGATTTGTTTCATCTTCGCATTAGCCTTTCTTACGCCTCTGCACGCCGCGCCTATCTTACCTTTTTCAAACGTGAATATGGTAAGCATTTTGTCGTTGTCTCTGTAATTTACGCCGTAAAGCGTAATTCCGTTGATTTTTGAAGTCATTTCCTCTTCTCGGGGCTTCCTTTAAGTTTCTTGTACAACATATAATAGCCGGGACTTCCCGTCTTTTCAAACAGTTCCCATGCCTTGTCCTCGGGTCTTTCCATATCCTGAGTATATGCAGAAAAACCTCGTTTATGCGCTTATAGACCGACTAATTGTTTGCCGCAGGTGATTTATTCAAATCTCTGACGGTCAGTTGAGGTTTTTATCTGTCATCGTCGCCGTAGCCGTATTGCCTTAAAAGATTAGCGTCGTCACGCCAACTTTCTTTGACCTTGACGTATGTTTTCAGAAACACTTTCGCCCCCAAAAACTTTTCCATAGCCTCGCGGGCGAAACTCGCCGTCTCTTTTAACGCGTTGCCGCCCTTGCCGATAATTATCGCCTTGTGGTTCTGCTTTTCGCAGACGATATCGAGATCCACGTCGTAAATACCGTTCGGACGTTTTTCAAATTTGTTTATGACGATCGCCACGCCGTGCGGTATTTCCTTGTCGTATTTAAGAAGTATTTTTTCACGCATAATCTCCGAAATCATAAACTTTTCGGACTTGTCCGATATGGCGTTCGGGTCGAAAACGTACTCGCTTTCGGGCAGATACTTCAAAATTAAGTTCAGAAGTTCCTTTACGTTACGACCTTTTCTCGCCGAAACGGGGATAATTTCGCTTATTTCGCCGTTTCCCGCAAGTCCACAAAGTTCCTCGGGTATTTTGTCTTTCGGCATTATATCGATTTTGGAAAGCGCGGCTATAACGGGCGTTCCTCTCCCGACGTATTTCCCTAAAAGTTTCTTATCGTCCTCTTTCAAGCCGTCGTGTCCGTCGATTACGAACAATATAAGGTCGGTATCTCTCGCCGTCGTTTCGGTAGTCTTTTGCATCTTGGAACTGAGCAGCCCCGAGGCCTTATATATTCCCGGCGTATCCTCGAAAACTATCTGATAATCGTCCGTCGTAAGAACTCCGTATATTCTGTCTCTCGTCGTCTGCGGCTTTGGAGAAACTATCGAAACCTTTTCTCCGACAAGCACGTTTACGAGCGTTGATTTTCCCGCGTTCGCCCTGCCGACGACCGCCACAGTACCGCATTTCATACTCTTTTCTCCGTTGCGTTCATACTAAAAACAATCGTTTAATCGACTTATACGGCGACTAAACCCTCTCAATGCCTGATTCTTTCATTATTTCGTCGGCGATTTTCGTCATCTCTTCTTCGTCCGCTTTTTCTATGTGGTCGAAACCGAAACAATGCAGAAAACCGTGTAAGGCAAGGTAACAAACCTCCCTCTTTATTCCGTGACCGTATTCCGCTGCCTGTTCTTCCGCCCTTTTAAGGCAGATGCAAACCGAGCCGATAAGAAGCAAGCCCGTCTCCTCGTCCACGTCGCTCGGGAAATCCTTTTTACGGATGACCTTACCCTTTATTCCGTCGAGGTAAGGAAAAGAGAGTACGTCCGTCACTCTGTCCACGCCGCGATATTCTCTGTTGAGCGTTTGTATTTCCTCCTCGGAAACGAAACTCAGTTCGATTGCAAGTTCGTCTTTTTGCCCGAGTTTTTCGTATACCGCCGAGGCGATTTTATCGAATTCATAAGGAAGCGAGTCCTCTCTTATAACTGTAAGTCCGACCATTTTACTTTTTGCCTATTCTGAGTTTCGGATATTCGACTCTGTCGTGGTACACGCCCGCGAGCGAGTTGGTTATCGTCTTACGGATAATGTCGAGGTCCGCCATGGTAATATCGCACTCGTCGAACTGACCTAAGTCCATTCTCTCCTCGATAATCTCTCTGACCGCCGCGTCAACCTTTTCGTGCGACCTGTCCGCAAGCGTTCTGACTTTCGCCTCGCAACCGTCGGCAATCATTATGATAGCGGCGATTTTGGTCTGCGGCTTGGGTCCGGGGTAGGAGAAATTCTCTATATCGAGTTCGCCCTCGGTATACTTCATCGCCTTGGCGTAGAAATATCTTATCGGCAACGTGCCGTGATGTTGAAGGGCGACGTCCGCAAGAATCTGCGGCAAATGATATTTAAGTATAAGATTATAGCCGTCTTTCGCGTGCGAACGGATAATGTCCGTCGAAAGTTCGGGGGTAAGTTCGTTATGAGGGTTATACCCTTTCTGATTTTCCGTGAAAAATTCGGGGTTTTTGAGTTTTCCTATATCGTGGTAATAGGCGCACGCTCTCGCAAGAAGCGGATCTTCGTCAATCGCAGTCGCGCACGATTCGGCTAAGGTCGAAACGATAAGCGAGTGATTGAACGTGCCGGGGGCGTTTTTCTGCAACGCCTGTATGAGTTTCGATTTATGATCGGTGAGTTCCGCAAGCCTGTAATCGGTAACGACGTTGAATATCCGTTCGCAAAACGGCAGTATCGCCATCATAAGAACGACCGACAAAAGTCCCGAAGTAAGTCCGTCGAGGAAGGGTCTGTACGGATGAGCGAGGAAGGTGTCTATGTCGAGTACGAGACAACTTACCGCTACGGGAACCGCTATAAAGAAACCCGTGACGAACACTTTAAGACGGGAACTGACCCTGCCGACGAGGTAAATCGCGAGAAGGCTCGTAGTGTAATTCACGACGAGGCAGGAAAAGACTTCGCTCGCCGAGACGGGCGAAACCGCCAAAAACGCGTCAGCCATAAACATATAAAGACAGGTTACGCCGTTTATGAATATCGCCGAGCGTTTGTTTATCAAAAGAAGCATTAAAAGCGCGCAGAGGGCGAACGGACGGGAATATACGCTTTTCAGCAAAATTCCCGAAGCGTACATAATCAGTATCGATATTTCTATTACGAAAAATACTAAGTGTATATTCTTCGACTGCAATATGAAGTCCCTGTTTTCGTTGTAGAAATAAAGGTAAATACCCGCGCCGAGCAGAATTATAACGACCGCTATATACGTTATATTCTTTATCGTCTCCATGCGTTTCAGAAATTCGATGCTGTCCACGGCTCCCAGATGCGCGTTTATCACGAGCATAGCCGCGTACATCGCCACGATCACGAGCGTATGAAGAGCGAAAAGCAATATCGTTCTGCGATAGTCCTTTTTGCCCCATGGTTTAAGTTTCTGAGATTGTCTGATCATTTTTTCGTTTTTCCTTTTCGGCCTCGGCTTTTTCCTCGGCTTTTTCGTAGGCTTTTATTATTTCCATCACGAGAGGGTGTCTGACTACGTCTTTCGCGGTCAGATACACCGTTTCTATCCCGTTTATATTCTTTAAAATACCGACGGCGTGTTTAAGTCCGCTCTTTTTTCCGTCGGGCAGGTCGATTTGCGTTAAATCGCCCGTGATTACCGTTTTACTGCCGTCGCCCATTCTCGTAAGGAACATTTTCATCTGTTCTTTAGTAGTATTCTGAGCCTCGTCGAGAATTATAAAGGCGTTATTAAGCGTTCGCCCTCTCATATACGCGAGCGGCGCGATTTCTATAACTCCCCTTTCGATGAGTTTTATATAACTGTCGAGTCCGAGCATTTCCTGCAACGCGTCGTACAAGGGGCGAAGATAGGGGTCTACCTTGGTCTGCAAGTCTCCCGGCAAAAAGCCGAGTTTCTCACCCGCTTCGACTGCGGGTCTCGTTAAAATTATCTTTTCGACTTCCTTATTTTTGAATGCGGACACCGCCATCGCGACGGCGAGATAAGTTTTTCCCGTACCCGCAGGTCCGACGCCGAACACTACCGTGTTTTTCTTTATCGAATCGACGTATCTTTTCTGCCCTACCGTCTTACACTTTATCTGTCTGCCCTTGGAAGTAATTGCGACGACCCCCGACATAACTTTGTCTATGCCCTCGGCATTGCCCTCTTTCGCGAGTTCGATACAGTAAATGATACGGGTCTTGTCGATAGGCTCGTCCGCCCTTATTATCGAGGCGAGTTTTTCGATTACCGTCTCGGCGAGTTGAACCTGTTGTTCTTCGCCGATAAGCCTGATTTTCGTACCCTCGACGTAAGCGACCACGCCCGTTTCCCTCGATATAATATTCAGATTTTCGTCGAACACTCCGAGTAGTTTGGACAATACGTCTAAACTTCCGAGTTCGACCGTAGTTTTTATCTCTGCCATAAAGTTTTAATTGACTACCGTAACGGCGTATACCACCGTTACCGAATAAGTATTTCTCGCTATGAGTTTAGTATGCGTTTCTATTATGTAATAATCGGAAAACTTCTCTTTCGCGACCAGAGTCGCCCTGTCGGCGTACCTTTTTCCCTCGCCCGTCGTTTTATAGACGAAGTTTTCGCTTACGGCGATTTCCACGTCGCCGAACGCGAGGCACGGCAATTTTTCGCCGTTTTTCTCGTAGTATCCGTCGATTAAAAGGTCGCCTTTTTTAACCTTATCGCCGACTTTTACGACCGAAGTTCCCTCGTAGCGGCAGATACGCCGTATAACGCCGTCCGCCGTACTGAATATCTGCCGTTTTTCGCCCGCAAGCGGAACGGTTTTACCGATTACTCCGTAAGCCTCGACCTCTAAGGTCTTGCCCGATTTCTTAATCGACACAAAGGAAAACTTGTCGCTATGCGCCGCGATTTTCGCCGCCGTCGCGTTAAAGTCTTTCGGAAATTTCGAGTTTACGGTAAGCCCCTCCGAAAAAAGAGCCTTCTCGAGTTCGGCTTTATAATACTTGCCCTCGCCCGTATATTTTATGGTCGAGATATATCCGTCGGATATGGCGGCAAGCGCGCAAAAAACCGCAAAACAGGCGATAAGTCCTACTCTTTTCAGAAGTCTCGCGAAAATCGCAAACTTACCCTTATACCCTATAATGCTTACATTATAGCACATATTCTCCGAAATTGCAAAAATTTTTGAACGGTTTGAAGAGTCGGCTGTAAACGTAGTCTTTTTCGGGGAAAATTTCACGTCGTATAACGCCACGTTCTTTCTTCCGAAAGTCTCGAAAAACGCCCTTTCGTCGATTTTCTTTTCGGTTTCGTAGACGTCGTACAAAAGTCCTTTTCTCTTCACGGGCTTAGGCAAACGAATTTTCGGCGAGAGTGTTTTCGTCGAACGGGTTTCCGCTATGCGGTCGTTTGAAGAGTTTTTTGTCAAACGAGTTTTCATCACGGCGTTTTTCGGCGTGAAAAAACGCCGCGACGGGCGGTCGTCATTTTTCATTTCTGCCACCGCGAACGTCCTCCGTTCTTATACTCGTTATTTTACCCGAAACGGACGCCTCTTTTTCGCCGTACCGAGTGATTTTCAGTTTCTCGCCGCACAGAAAAATGACCTTTTTCCTCGCGAAAAAGGCTATTTCATCGTCGCTTATCTTCATAATCTTGCCCACTCCTTCGACGGTCGCGCCGTCCTCGCCGTACAAAGTCACCCTGTACGGGCAGTTGGCAAGTTCCGATTTTAAACCGAGACATTCCAAAATGCCGTCGCCGAAAGCCATAAACTTACCCCACGGGACTTTCTTTCAGCCGATTTTACCTTTCGGGTCTTAGGTCGGAAAGTCCCCTATTAAGTCTATTCGTCGGGGGATATTTTTATGATTTCGAGCCGTTTTAATACGAGTACGCAAACTACGCCCTTTAAGATATCGGACGGAATGAAAACTATCCAGAAAGTGAGTAAGACGTTCCAAAAGTCGAACGAAGCGCCGAAGTAAAAAGTTTTTAAAAGCAAGAAATACGCGATGCCGACTATGTAAATAGTTATCGTTCCCGCCGCAACGGCGATAATCGTACGAATAATTTTGCCGCCCTTGCGGTAAATCAAACCGCTCACGAAACAAGCGACGAAAAAGCCGATGGTAAAGCCGAACGAGGGCTTTATAACATAGGCTATACCCGCGCTGCCGCTCGCGAAAACGGGGAGACCGAGGAGTCCCAAGGCGATATAGACCGCCACGCCGATTGCGGAATCGAGGAAGCCTAAAAAGCATGCGAAAAAGATTACCGTAAGCGACTGCAAGGTCATAGGAACGGGAACCATGGGAATTGTGATTTTCGCGCTCACGATAAGCAGAGCGACGAACAGCCCGAGGCGGGCGATTCTTTTAGCTGATAAATTCATTTGTGTTTATGTGTATGTTTATTACGCGTTTGCAACCTCTATCGACGGCTACGTTAAATAAAATCGCATAAAAAAACGGAATTGCGTAAATTCGAATCGCTTACGCATGTCCCGTTTTTCTTCGTGTTTTACTTCTTTATTACGTCAGTTCCCATAAACGGCACGAGTACCTCGGGAACCCTTATCGACCCGTCCGCATTCTGGAACTGCTCGATAAGCGCGGGGAATACCCTCGAGGTCGCCAAACCCGATCCGTTCAACGTGTGAACGAATCTCGTCTTGCCCGTTTCTTTATCTCTGAATCTCGTGTTATTTCTTCTCGCCTGATAATCGTTGGCGTTAGACACCGAGGATACTTCTTTATAAATACCCATAGACGGAATCCATACTTCTATGTCGTAAGTCCTCGCCATGGAAGCCGAACAGTCGCCCGCCGCGAGTTTGGAAAGTCTGAAATGAAGTCCGAGACCCTCCATCAACTTGCAAGCCTTGTTTACGAGTTCTTCAAACGCCTCTTTGGACTTGTCCGGATGAGCGTACTGAACCATTTCGACCTTGTTGAACTGATGTCCTCTTATCATTCCTCTTTCTTCCGCTCTGTACGTTCCCGCTTCCTTACGGTAGCACGGTGTGTACGCGAAGAACTTCATGGGAAGTTTGTCCTCGTCGATAATCTCGCCTGCATACATATTGACGAGCGCGGTCTCTGCGGTCGGAAGCATAAACTTTGCCTTTTTCTTCTCGCCGTCCTCGCTGTCTACCCAGTAAACTTCGTCGGTGAATTTCGGGAATTGTCCCGCGCCGTAGCCGCAGTTATATCCGAGCATGTGCGGCGGAAGTATCATTTCGTAACCGTCCTTTAAGTGCGTGGAAACGAAATAATTGAGAAGCGCCCATTCGAGTCTCGCCCCGTCGCCTCTGTATATCCAATATCCGTTGCCCGAAAGTTTTACGCCCCTTTCGTAGTCGATAATACCGAGGTCGGTACACAAATCGACGTGATTCTTCGGTTTGAAATCGAAAGTCGGTTTTTCGCCGAATACCTTTATTACTTTATTGTTCTCCTTCTCTCCCGGAAGCAAATCGTCGTCGGGCATGTTGGGAAGCCTCGAAATGAAATCGGTTATTTCCTGCTGATAGCCGTTGATTTTCGCGTCGCCCTCGGAAATGGTGTCGCCGATCTGTCTCATTCTCGCGAAAATTTCGTCTACGGATTTTCCTTCCTTTTTATACTTCGGAATTTCCGCGGAAACCTTGTTTCTCTCGGCTTTCAACGCCTCGATTTCGCTCATAAGTCTCTTTCTTTCGGCGTCGAGTCTGAGTATTTCCGTAAAATCTACTATGCAACCCTTTTTCGCAAGCCTTTCCTTGACGAGTTCGGGGTTTTCCGTTATAAGTTTAATGTCAAGCATATTAGCACCTCTTTGACTTTAGTATATATCAATTCTCCGCTTTTTGCAAGCGTTTTAATCTTCTTTTCTCTCCGCTTCTTCGACAATTCGGGCAATCTCGGGATAGGTTTTCAGCCCTTCCGTGAAACACAGATACAATTCGGCGGTATCGTATCTCGCGTCGTGGCTTCCGACTGCGTTCTCGCCGAATATTTCGCCCGTCTTTCTCGTCACGTCGTAAGGATAAATATCTAAAAATTCGCCGAGTTCCGTCAGTTTCGGATATTTATAGCCCTTGTTACTCGTCCTCGGCAACTTCATTATCGGGGTAAAAAACCGCATCGTATCGAACGACTCTTTATACCGAAAACGCCTCGACTGATAGAGAAATTCGGCAATCATAAAGTCTATATCGAACTTCACGTTGTGTCCTATAATGAGATCTGCGGCGGCGAAATCGTCGTAAATTTCGTCGATATCGCACGAAAACGTGTTGCCGCCGGACAAAACGGCGAGTTTTTCGGGCGTGAAACCGTGTACGGCGACAGCCGACGGCTCGACGTATTCGACCGCGAAGAAAAAACACTTTGATTTTATCTCCGTTCCCGTCTGCATTATGTACGCGAGTTGTATTATTCTGCCGGGAATAAGCCCCGTCGTTTCCGTATCGAAAAATAATATCATTTTACCGTTTTGCCGCTTTAATCGACTTATAGCCCTACTTTTACGTTATTTTTGTTTGACGTCGATAAGCCGAATCGTCTTTTTATTCGTCTCTATCACGCCGCTTTCTTTCATTTTTTTAATCTCTCGCATCATCGCGCTGCGATCTGCGAAAATGTAATCGGCAAGGTTTGTAAGCGTGTATTTAAGTTCGAAACTCTCCCCGCCCTCTTCCGCAGCGCGCTTTTTGAAATAACACATAAGTTTCTCTCTGATGGTTCTGCTTAAAAGAATCTCCGCTCTCTGCGTGAATTTAGCGAGCCTTGCGCTTACGAGTTCGAGAGCGTTAGCCGCAATAGTCGTATAAAAATCCGATTTTTCGACCTTTTCAAAGTCGATAACTGCTATCTTGCACTTCGTAGTCGCCACGATTTCCACAAAATCGCCCTTTACGAAATCGCCGTCGAAATAATCGCCGAAAAGGCTTTTCGCCCCCAAAAACTCTATCACGGACACGAAGCCGTTTTCGTCCGTGCGAAGCGTCCGAGCCGAGCCGTCGATTATCCAGCATGCGTTTTTGGCTCTTTTCCCGTAAGAGTAAATAACCGTTCCTCTCGGGACGGTTATATATTTTACGTCAAGTTTGGCCTTTTCCGCTTCGGGAACGCCGTCGAAAAGGGAACGGGTCGTGGTTTTCATACTGAATTATTCGCCTTTGTCTTTTTTTAGTTCGGTGAGAATTTCCTGCAAAAGTCTTTCCGTTTCGGTCGGAACGGGAGCAGGCTCGGGCGTGGGTTCGGTCTTTTCCTCTGCCACGGGTACGAGTTCGGGGTGATAGGTTTTCATTCTCTTTATCCAACGCTTATCGCTTTTGGAAAGTTCTGCGCCCGCCTTCATCTTTTTCTCGATCGATTCTTTCATTATAAGGTTGATATTGAGTCTCTGCGAAGCCTCGTTTACGAGCTTCACGATCGTAAATACGACGAATGCGATAATCAAAAAGTTGATAATCGCGCTTATTAACGCGCCCCAGTCGATATAAATGGACTTCGTGAGATCCAAAACCCCGTTCGCGTCCGTTACGGGAACGATTACGGTATATATCTTGGAAAGAGCGTCTGCGTTGCCGCCGTTGCAAAGATATATTATCCAGTTGATGAACGGCTTTAAAATGCCGTTTGACAGGGCGGTAACGATTGCCGTGAACGCGCCGCCGACGATAATGCCGACAGCCATATCGAGTACGTTACCCCTTTTGATAAAGTCCATAAATTCTTTGATAAACTTTCTCATCAGTTAAGATTCTCCTTGTTTTTATCGGCTTCCGACGGCTGAGCCGAAGCCTCGTCGGCATTAATCACGGGAAGAACGTAAGGCGGAATGTTGCAGTTTGCCGTAATCGAAGTAACCGCCGCCCTTAAAAACGGATAAAGGGTCTCGATAGACTCTTTGACGTAAGTCGCCTGATCCGCGGGGTTTTCGATTGTGAAATGACCGAACATTACCACGTTCAAATTGAACGGTACGGGCGAGGAGATGTCCTCGTTCACCCTTACGGAGAGGTTGACAAACAAATTTTTGTCGTTTACGCCGAGTTTGTTCTCGATTTTCGGCATAATTTTGAACGCCGTGCCGGGTTTAATAGACCCGTTGAACTTAAATTCGATTTCGTTTATTCTGAAAGTAAGAAGTTTAATGTGTTTTTCCATAAAAAACCTTCCGAAAGATAGTATTGTATATATGATATACTTAAAATAGCGATTTGTCAATCGTAAACCCGTTATAGGGTCAATTTTTCGATTTTGATTGCCGATAAAGATTGTATTTGAATTCCGCCAAGCATTAAAGTTGCCTTTTTGCCCGTTTTGACATATCTTTGCTTAAAACATAAAAGCCGCCGAAAAACTGCGGTTTTAAGGCGGCAAAGCGTTTCGGCGGCTTAATTCGACGTTCAATCGTCGATTTTTATCATTCTGTACCCGATGCCGACGTGCGTTTGAATGTATTGCGGTAAATCGGCGGTCGGTTCGATTTTTTTTCGTAAAGTCGCCATAAATACGCGCAGGGAAGCGACGTTACTTTCCCACGCCGCGCCCCATATTTTTTGGGTAATGTAAGTATGCGTAAGCACTTTCCCGACGTTTTTTGACAATAAGCACAGCAGTTTGTACTCGATAGGAGTAAGATGAAGTTCCTCGCCGCCTAAGTACGCGCACCCGGCGCCATAATCTATTTTCAGGTTTCCGTTTACGAAAACCGATTCGGATTTGTTCGTCGGTTGTATTGCAAGAAGCCTCCTTCTCGTAACGCGGATTCTCGCGAGCAATTCTTCGACGGAAAACGGCTTCGTAAGATAATCGTCCGCGCCTGCGTCGAGCGCGTCGATTTTGTCTTTATCTTCGGTTCTCGCGCTGATTACGATAATCGGCATTTCCGACCACGTGCGTATTTTCCCGATAACCTCCACGCCGTCGATATCCGGCAAACCCAAATCGAGCAAAACTATATCCGGATTATGTGACGACGCCTGCATAACCGCGCTTTCTCCGTTGGTTGCGGTAATATAATCGTAGCCGTGCGTTTTCAAAGTCGTTCCGATAAGATTGCGGACGGGCGCGTCGTCTTCTACGACTAAAATAAGTAAGTTATTCATAAATTTCCACCTCCCCGACGGGCAAAGTAAAGGTAAATATCGCACCATGCGGAACGTTGTCGGTTACCGTTATTTCTCCGCCGTGCGCGTTTACGATCGATTTGCACAACGAAAGCCCCAAGCCGATACTGCGGCGACAATCGACAATCTTATTCGCGCCCGTGTAAAACATATCGAACACCCGTGATTTTTGCTCGCCCTCGATTCCGTTTCCGTTATCCGCCACGCTTACGCTGACCGTTTCTCCGTTTCTTTTGGCGGTAATCGTAATTTGCGAATCGGACGGCGTGTATTTAATGGCGTTGTCTAAAAGATTGATTAAAACCTGGACGATAAGCCGAGCGTCCATTTTTGCAAGGAGCAGGTCGTCGGGCTGTATAACGCTGATTTTTTGTTTTTCGCTTTTCGTACGAATATGTTTCAACGCCTCGGCTATTACGTCGCCGACGAGTTCCGTCGTCATATTTATATTCATTCTGCCTTCTTCGAGGCGCGTCACCGCAAGCAGATTTTCGACAAGATTGATAAGCCAGAGCGAATCGTCGTAAATATCTTCGTATATCTGTTTTTTCGTCGCGTCGTCAATATCGTTACCGTTTGAAATCAGATTGCTCGCATTACCCGAAATGGAAGTAAGCGGCGTGCGTAAATCGTGCGATATCGAACGAAGCAGGTTTGCGCGCAACTGTTCGTTTTTCGCCAAAACGGCGGCGCGTTCTCTTTCTTTGGCGTTTATGATTCCGTCAATCGCGATCGCGCATTCGCCGATGACGGAAACCACAATGCTTTCGTCAAAAGAATCAATCGTTTTGTCCCCGACAAAAACGCCTATCGCCCCATAGTTCTTATCGTTTTTGCATATCGGGAAAAACGTATAGTCGCTTTCGGGGAAAACGTCCGTTCCCTTTCCCTCTTTTACGTTGTTTTTCGTTACTTGCCGAGCGATTTTCTCGCAATCGGGAGATAATATATCGGCTCCGACGTTTTCAGTCTGAGAAGCGTATACTTTCTGCGCCCTTTCATTAAATGCGATTACTCTTCTATTTAACAATTTTTCTATTTGATTTGCCGTAACCCGAAATATTTCCGCCTCGTCGGACGCTTTTTGAATCAACCGGTTCGCGTCGAACAGAATTTTCGTTCTGTATGCCGTTTGAGTCGCCTGACGTTCCCGAGTTTTCAGTTTTTCGGTTGTTCCCCCTATGATAAGGGACGCCGCAAGCATAATTACGAAAGTGACGAGGTAGCCGCTTCCGTACGCCAGAAACGAAAACCTCGGCTCGGTAAAAAGGAAATTAAAGACCAGAACGCTCGCAACGGACGAAAGAACCCAACAAATTTTGCTTCTTGTCAGTATAGCGGTAATCAGAACGCCGAGCATATAAATCGTAACGATATTCGCTTCGGTAAAACCGAGACTTGAAAAAAGATAACCGAGTAAAGTCGAAAGTAACAGCAAAACCGTTGAAATCGTCAATTCTTTGAGCGTCTTTACAAAACGCGGTTTTTCAAAAAGCCTTATCTTTCCCTTTGCCATAACGGCGTCGCTGTCGGGAATGATATGTATATCGACGTCGGGAGCGAGCGATATCAGTTTTTCCGTTAAAGTCGGCTTGCCTATGAATTTTCGCTTACCGATAACGGTTCTGCCGATCACTATTTTCGTAACGCCTGAAAGACGCGCGTATTCCGCGATTTGAAAAGCGACGTCGTTCCCGCATACGGTAACTATCGACGCGCCGTTCGTTTCGGCAAAACGGATATTTGCAAGCAATCGTTCCGAGTCTTCCGTCGTCATAGATTCAGACGCGGGAGTTTTTACGTATAATGCGGAAAAAGCCGCGTTGAACGCCTTTGCCATGGCTGCCGCAGTCTGAATAATTTTTACGTTTGAAGGCGCGGAAGACAAACAAACCAGTATGTGTTCTTTGTCGTTTGTATACTGTTTACCCATTCGGTAGCCCGTATCTCCTTCTTTTTTCTTGTATTATATCATACTTTTTTAATAAAATCTACCCGATACGGCTTTTGTATTCGTTTAATGCATCGGTCAATTCCCGATTTTCTCCGTCAAAGATTATAATTGCGGCTTTTTTATGGCTTTTTTGAAATTTTCGATTTCGGAAATCATTTTTTCATAGTTCCCCGCTTCGAGAAATTCAAGCGGACCGCGCTTTCCTTCTCGTTCTTTTTCAATCCCCTTTCTGATTTCTTCCAAAAATACGTCGAGTCTCTTCATAATAAAAAAGCCGAAAACCATAGCCGCCGCCACCGCAATAACAAGTATTACGTCTCCCATAAAAGTCACCTTCTTTTACGGCTGTTAAATATCAAAGCATTTCCGCATCGCCTTATATTCCCCGAGAACCAAAAGAGTTTCGTCTCCGGAAAGAACGGTATCGGCGGTAACGACGGCGTTGATTTTTCCGTTTTTCTTCGTTGCGATGATATTTACGTTATATTTCCTGCGGATATCGATTTCCACAACCGATTTTCCCACCCATGCCGACGGAACGGAAACTTCGAATATCGAACAGGAATCGCCGAGTTCTATATAATCGAGAATGTGGTCGGAACTGTAACGGATTGCAGCCCATGTGGCAAGTTGTTTTTCGGGATAAATAATTTCGTCCGCGCCGTTACGCAGAAGAAATTTTGCCTGTACGTCCTGTTCGGCGCGAGATACGACCTTTTGCGCGCCCAACTCTTTTAATAAACAGGTCGTTTCGAGAGAACTTTGAAAGTCGCCGCCTATAGTTACGATGCAGACGTCGTAATTTTTTACGCCGAGCGATCTCAGCAACGCTTCGTTTGTACTGTCGCCGATTTGTCCGTTAGTAACGTAAGGCATAGCGTCGTCGACTCTTTCTTCGTTTTCGTCTACCCCCATGACTTCGTGTCCTAATTCGTGCAATTTCATTGCGATGTATTTTCCGAAACGCCCCAGACCTATCAATAAAATCGATTTTGTTTTCATATATAAAAACCTCCTTAGCCGACTGCAATCGTATCCGTCGGCAACTTTGCCGCTTGCTTTTTATTCGCGCCGAAAGCGGCGTATATCAACGTCATTCCGCCGACTCGCCCGAAAAACATAGACAAAATCAAAATCAATTTGGACGCTACTTTGAGCGTCGGGGTAATTCCGAGCGAAAGCCCTACCGTGCCGACGGCGGAAGCCGTTTCGTAAAGGCAGACCGTAATAGGTAATTTTTCAATCGCGCTTATAGCCATTCCGCCCAATAAGAACAGGGTTATATACATTATAAATATCGCCGAAGCCGTCTTGACCGTTTCATCGTCCACGCGACGTCTCATAAGTTCCGCGTTGTCTTTTTTTCTGAATACGGAAAAAGCGGAAGAAAATAAAACCGCAATCGTCGTCGTTTTCATACCGCCTGCGGTAGAACCGGGCGAACCGCCTATCAACATAAGAATAATCATAAGGTACAATCCCGTATCGCTGATCGCCGTAAGATTTACCGTATTAAACCCTGCCGTCCTCGGCGTTATCGATTGAAACAAAGAAGCAAGTATTCGCTTGCCGACAGGCAAATCTCCGAATTCAAAAAAGAAGAAGTATATCGCGGGTAAAACTATAAGCGAGGCTGTAACTATCAAAACAACTTTGCTTTGCGTGCGATATTCCCTTATCCGCCATTTGTGTTTGCAAACGTCCTCCCATACCAAAAAACCGATGCCGCCGATAATAATCAGCAACATAATCGTAATATTGATAACGGGTTGAGCCGAATAGCGCGTGATAGAAGAAAACTCGCCGCTTTTCGTCCCCATTATATCGAACCCTGCGTTGCAGAATGCCGACACCGAATGGAAAACGGCAAGCCAGATACCCTCTGCGCCGTAATCCATGCAAAATACGGGCATCATAACAAGCGCGCCGATAAGTTCAATCAAAAATATACCCTTGATTATAAATCCGGTAAGGCGGACTATACCGCTCACGTTTGGCGCGGAAATCGCGTTTTTCATCGTTTCACGGCTGAACAGCCCGATTTTTTTGCCTGAAATAACGGCGATAGAAACGGCGATGGTAACTACGCCCATACCGCCGATTTGAATCAGCAATAATATGACGATTTGCCCGAATATCGACCAATGCGTCGCCGTATCGAATACGATAAGCCCCGTTACGCATACGGCGGACGTCGAAGTAAAGAGAGCGTCGATAAACGACGTCCATTCGCGGGCTTTTGAAGAAATCGGCAAGGCTAATAAAAATGCGCCGAGTAAAATAACCCCCGCGAATCCCAATAATATTATCTGAAAGGATGATAATTTCCTTTTTAGTATACCCATGCGAAACCTCGATTTCATTTATCCTCGCTATAATATCTCTTTTCTCATAAAGATAACGTTAGAATTTCTTTAAAAGGTATTAAGATTGTATAAAGATTAAAAACGCCCGTTCATATAACCCCTTTCCGACGGGTTTTAAGCCGCGCGGATATCGCGTGATTTTCGTCGACGCAAAAAAGACCGGCGAAAAATTTTCGCAAGTCTTTTTCTGTCAATGGATTAAGTTTATTATATAAGGAGAGTTCCCTCTTCCGTTATAACTACTTTGTATATCTCGACTTCCTTTAACGTGTCCGCGTCGAGATAAACGTAATAGGTCGAATCGTTGAAAGTTCCTATAAACTCGTAAGCGAGCGTTTCGTTGCCGTTGCCGAGCGGTATTACCGCAACTCTTTCTTCGCTGACGTCGAGTTTCTCGCTCACCTTGTCGAATGCGTCGCCGAGCGTGAACTTCGCCTTTCCGAGTACTCTTTCGGTATGGTTGATATAGTAATTATCGGCGTCCATACCCGTTATTTTTCCCGTTTCCATACAGACGTTTACCTTAACGAGGTCGGGATACATAATTACACCGTTTTCGGTATAAGCGAAATTCAAATGTTCCGTGCCGTTCGACGAATACTTCCACACGCATTTCATACCGTCAAATCCCAACTTTTCAAGGAATTGCCCTGCGGCTTCGACGCATTCGTCCTCGGAAAGTTTCACCTCTTTGCACTCTCTGTAAGCGTTGAAGATAACGAGTTTGCCGCCCTTCCTCGAAAACTGAGCGAATATCTCTCCGTCCTTGGACATAGCGTCCACGTTATAGCAGGTGATATTGCTGTTTTCGGTCATTCCCGTGACGTTTGCGACCTCGATTTCATAGTCTGCGAAAATCTCTTTGAATTTTTCCTCTACTTGAATTTCGTCTACCTCTTCCCCGTCGATACCTTTAACCTTCTTGTCGTTCACGCCGTCCGAGAACGCCCCGTCGTAAATCATTTCGGGATAGTCCACCGCGCCCTTTTCGAGTTCGTTGAACTGCGATATTATAAGGTCGCTCGAATTGTTCTCTTTGAGCAGTTTAAAGTCGTAGTTTTCGTTTATCTTGCTCGTAAGAGTCATAAGAGCCGTCTTTAAATCGACGTTGATATTATAGAGTTCGGTAAGCCTGTCTAAATCGTCATTAGTGAGGGTTTCCTCGTCTATAAGTCGATTATTGAGGTATTTCGCATAGTCGCCGACCTGATTTATATACTTCGAGGTATAGTATTTCGACTCGTCCGTTATAGGAAGAGCGGCGAGCGAAGAATCGGCGAGATTGCTCTGTACCATAAGGTCTCCGAGTATTCTCTGCTGACTTTCGGCGTCGGTAGAAACGAAGAGTTTTGACATATTCGTTTCCATATTGTCGACGTAGCCGACGAGGTCGTAATACGCCCTTTCGGCGTTTGCCGTGACGTCTTTATTCTTTGCGAAATCGATATAATCGGTAAAGAGCGACAGGGCGAGTACCGAGCCTAAAACGAGTACCGAACAGCCGAGCGAGATAACCGCCGCGAGCCAGCCGCCCACGCCTCTCGACCTTCTGTCTTTGCCTCTACGTTCTTTCATTTCGGCTTTTTTAACTTCCCTTTGGTGTTTGTTTTCTTCTTTCTGTCTCTTCATTTCAGCCTTTCTCTCGGCTTTCGCCTTTCTGAGTTCGGCTTTCTTGTTCGCTTTTTCGGCTTTGATTTTCAGTTTAGCCTGCTTTTCGGCGGCAAGGCGTTTTTGCTTTTCTTCCTTGCTTTCGTTTTTTAAAGCCTGCTTTTTAGCGAGTCTCTCTTCCCTTTTGGCGATTTTCATCTCTTTGAGACTTTCGTATTTCTTCTTTTTCGCCGCCGCTTTCGCTTTCTTCATCTTTTCGGCTTTCTTCTTTCTTTCGGCTTTGCGTTGCGCTTTTGCTTCTTTCGCCGCAAGTTTTGCCTTAGCCTTTTCTTCGCGTTTTTCTTTGGGCGTTTTTTTGACCTCTTTGTCCTTTTTCTCGTTCTTGCCGTTTTTCACCGCGGATTTTTTAACCGTACTCTTCTTTTCGCGAGTATCGCTTTGCGGTTTATCGGCTGTCTTTTTGCCCGCGTTTTCAACTTTTTCAAACGCGCTGTTCTCGGTTACGAAATCTTTATTCTCTTCCATATTCCCTCCTTATTACAACGCGAAAACGTGTCCCCCGATAGTTACCACGGTTTTTCTCGAGAATATCCATTTACTCGTCGCGACCGCGGGATTGTAGTAGTAAAGGCTCCCGTAAGAGGGGTCCCAGCCGTTCATCGCGTCTTTCGCAGCGGAAAGAGCCGTCTTGTCGGGCGCCATATTTATCTGCCCGTCGCTCACGCAGGTGAAAGCGTATGGCTGGTAGATTACACCCGAAATAGTGTTCGGGAACGAGGGATTTTTGACCCTGTTTAAAACTACCGCGCCTACGGCGACCTGCCCCGCATACGTCTCGCCTCTCGCTTCCGCGTAGATAAGTCTTGCGAGCAAATTAGTGTCCGAACTCGAATAAGCGGAGGTGGTATTCTGCTTAACGCTTCCGACGTAAATGCCTAACGCCTGCAAAGTTTTCGTACCGACTATGCCGTCGGCTGTGAGTTTGTTTTTCTGTTGAAATCTTATCACGGCTTTTTTAGTACCCGAACCGAATATCCCGTCCACCGCGCCGTTATAATATCCCCAGTTTTTAAGTTTTTGCTGAATTTGCCTGACGGTCGAACCCTTAGACCCTTGTTTTAACGTCAGAGTTTCGACCGTTTCTATTCTCGAAATTACCGCGTCGTTGGCATTTTTCTGAATCACTATTGCGGAAAAAGTACAAACGAGGGCGAGAATAACTGCAAAAAAAGCAAGTTTCGTCAGTTTTTTGTTCATTTTGCATAACTCCTTTTCTTGATTACTTTCGCCGCATATCATCGAAAAGGAGTTCGGTCGATATTTCCGCCGCGGGGCGAAGATTTAGCGACCGTTTTTCGTTTTCGATTTCCATTCGGCGATTATGTCTGCGATTTTCGAGCGATATTCGATATTTTCGCCCGAAGAAAAACAGAGCGGCGGATAGACGACGCACCACCAATTCGCCCCTTCCGCTTTTCCGAGTTCAACGATAACCGCATCGTAATAGCCGCTTTCCAAAGTTAAGTCTCCGTAAACTCTCGTAGGAAATTTTTCGTTTCTGATTATCACTTTTGAGGTGTAATTAAATCCGTTTTTCCTTAAAGTTTGATTGATTTTATCTTCAGTTTTACTTTTCAAGTCGGCTATTACTTTTGCGGCTTCGTTTTTAGAACGGCAATTCGCGAGGTAAGGAGTTAAAAATTCGACCAATTCGTCCTTGACGATATATTTCACGTTCTGATCGGCCAATTCGTCGGAATTAGCGCGGACGTGAATTCTCAGATAGGCGTTTTCGTTAGAATTTCCGCTTCCCGAGCCACACGCTATTGCCACAAGTATTATGATTAGTAATTCCAAAGTTATGCAAAATTTTTTCATAAAAAACCTCTTTCCCGATTCAAGATTGTTCGGCGTCAGCCTGTGACAACAATCATTGACCGAAAAAGAGGTTTTTATACTTTCATTTTAAATTTTAATTTTTATCGGCTAACGGGACGTCGAGGGCGCCGTCCCCTACGGCGAGACTTAATAAGTCATAAGATCCAATAGGAATTACTCTATATTTTAATTATATATTTTTCGTTTATATATGTAAAAACAAAATTAAAATAATCAATTCTAATAGCGACTTGTTACAACATTTTAAAATACCGTTGGAGACGGCGCCCTCGACGTCTTTTTACAAAATCGTAGGGGACGGCGCCCCGATGTCTTTTTAGAATGTCGTAGGGGACGGCGCCTCGACGTCCCGTTTATTTTCATATCTGCATTTTAAAATGTCATAGGGGACGGCGCCCCGACGTCACGTTTATTCTCGCATCTGCATTTTAAAATTTCGTAGGGGACGGCGCCCCGACGTCACGTTTATTCTCGCATCTGCATTTTAAAATTTCGTAAGGGACGGCGCCTTCAACGTCTTTTTACAATATCGTAGGGGACGGCGCCCTCGACGTCCCGTTTATTTTTCGCATCTGCATTTTAAAATATCGTAGGGGACGGCGCCCTCGACGTCCCGTTTATTTCCGTTTCTGTTATAAAAATGCCGATAATCGACTTATACGGCGACTAATCGCTTTTATTTAATCAACCGCAAAATTATTCGATTAGAATTTCGCCTGCATCAGCCGTAGAATTTATGACTCATAACGCAGTAACTTACGTTCTGCTCGTAACTGTTGAACAGTCTCGCGTCCGTGTAGTTGTCGCCCCTCAAAGTCGGCGATAAATCTTCCTGTTCGAGTTCTTCGATTCGTCTGATTTTTTCGCCTGCAAACGCTTCGACCCTTTCCGAACAGAAATTAAGTCTGTTTATAAGTCCGCCCGTTCTTATCTGAATTATCTCCGAGCCGAACGGCTTATTGTCGCTGAGCCATCTGTTTAAATACGTACTCTCGAACTTTTCGACCAAAACGGCTATCGCTTTCAGTTCTTTCGCAAGTTTTACAAGTTCTTTTTTATCCTCGTTTTTGTACGCAAGTCTGAGACGGTTTCTCATTCCGCACTTCTTTTCGAGTACGGCGCAAAGCGCGGCGTATTCCGCGTAGACGTCCTTTAATCTTCCGCCGCTTTTCGCAAGTCTTTCGAGCGTTTTCTTATTCTTCGCGAAATACGGAACAAACCCCTCCGAAGCCGTGAAATCTGCGTTGCCCGTAAACACGTCCTCGTAGAAGAGATACTTCGACGGGTTCACTATCTTTTCGGGCTTTTCGTCGAACACGTTGTTCGGCAAATCGAAAGCGAGAAGTTCCTCCATGTTGTACCCGAATAGCGTTTCCGCGATTTTATCGAGAGAATTTTTATCAAACTCCCCGCCGTATATCGCGTTCGCCGCTTCTATAAGCGAATACCACACGGCGTTCTGCGAACATTCCGAGCCGTCGTCGCCCCAAAGAGTCAGAAGAAAGTCGTCCGTTCTGCCTTTGGAAGCCTCTATCGACGGCATAATTGTTTTCATCGAATACTCGTTATGCGGAGCAAACCCGTACCACTTCGACGCTCCCGAAGCGAACTTTATCTTATCCGTGAGTTTCTTCGCCTCTTCCATTTTATTTATATAGGTCTCTTCGTCCGTGTGGTAATAGTCCCATACCCTTAAATATAAATTCTCGGGCAACGACACCTTATCCTTATGATATACGAACATATCCGCCCACGCCTCGGGGATAAGTCCGTGCTTCTCCGCGAGTTCGCAGACCTTAGCCGCGTGTCTCGAAAATACTTCCGCCCTGTCGTAGTCGGCGTGTAAAGTACGATATTTACCGAAGGTCATCAAAAACGCCTCGTCCATACCTATGTTTATTCTACCCTTGCCGAAAGTCCTCTCAACAGTATCGAAAAGTCGGTCTATAAGTTGATAAACGAACGGTTCGTCCATCAAAAGAATGTCGCAACAGTCTCTCGCGTAGCGGACGTACGGATCCCAATGACGGAAAAGCCCTTCGAGATGCGCAAGCGTCTGAACGAACGGAACGATCTCGAAACCGAAGAGGTCGGCGTACGCTACTATCTCCTTGATTTCCTTTTCCGTGTATCTTCCCCTCATATATCCGAATTTCGGTTCGCCCTCGACTTCGAGACAGTCCTCGACGTAAAGTCCTAAATAGGTATAGCCCGAAGCGACAGCGGATAAAATATAATCTTTCAGAAAATCTACGGTCGGCACGCCGTTTCTCGCGCAGTCAAGCATTATTCCGAGGTCTTTAAACCCGTAATTCATTTCGGGGGTCTTGCCCGTTACCGCCAAATCGAACACCGAACGGAAAAACGACAGTCTGTCCGCATAACGAACCTCGATATTGCCGTCTTTTAAAAGTTCAGCCGAGGTCTTTCCGTCCTCGGATTTCGCCGCCCTGACGGTCTTTTCTTCAAGCAAAGTAAAACGCTTTGTAAAATATTCAAAGCCCTTGACGAGTTTCTCGTCTTCGCATATTATTCTCATATACTGCTCCTTATGCCCTTTATGCAAGACCATTGTATCAAAAGCGAACGAAAAAGTAAACGAAATAATCGAAGCGGTCGTTTTTTCGCTTGATTTTAACAATGAAAACTGCTAATATATAAGTTGTCAGCCGAGAGAGTGTTTATTTCCTTCGGCAAAGAGGTGTAAAAGTGAAAAACGTAATGGACGTTCTCGAAGAACGCGGCTTTATCAAACAAACGGTTTACGGCGAAGAACTCCGTAAAAAACTCGAAAACGAAAGTCTTACATTCTACGTCGGTTTCGACCCCACTGCGGACAGTCTTCATATCGGACACTACATTCCCATAATGGCTATGGCTTGGATGCAACGATACGGACACCGCCCGATCGCCTTGTTCGGCGGCGGCACGGGAATGATAGGCGATCCGTCGGGAAGATCGGATATGAGACAGATGATGACGAGGGAGACTATCGACCACAATATCGCCTGTTTCAAAAAGCAAATGTCACGGTTTATCGACTTCGACGGGGACAAAGGCGCGATTATCGCCAACAATGCGGACTGGCTTTTAAACCTTAATTATATAGAATTTTTGAGAGACATAGGCGTGTACTTCTCCGTAAACAAGATGCTCACCGCCGAATGTTTCAAACAGAGAATGGAAAAGGGCTTGACCTTCTTCGAGTTTAACTATATGCTGATGCAGGGTTACGACTTTTTGTATCTCAACCAAAAATACGGCTGTTCGCTCGAAGTAGGCGGCGACGACCAGTGGTCGAATATGCTTGCGGGCGTAGACCTCATAAGAAGAAAGGAACAGAAAGACGCGTTCTGCCTTACCTGTACTCTGCTTTTGAACAGCGAGGGCAAGAAGATGGGCAAAACTCAGAAAGGCGCGTTGTGGCTCGACGAAAACAAGTGTTCGGTATACGATTTCTATCAGTATTTCAGAAACGTAGAGGACTGTAAGGTCGCGGAATGTATGCGACTTCTCACGTTTATGGATATGGACGAAATCGCGGAACTTACGAAATACAACGACGAGAGAATGAACGCGGCGAAAGAGAGACTTGCGTATGAAGTAACAAAACTCGTACACGGCGAAGAGAAAGCGGAGGCGGCGAGAAGGCAGGCGAAAGCGGCGTTCGGCGGCAACGCGGAAGATATGCCCTTATACGAAGCGAGCAAAACGGACGGACTTTTAGATATACTCGTAGGAGTGGGAGCGGCGAAGTCTAAAGGCGAAGCGAGAAGGCTTATCGAAGGCGGCGGAGTGTCGCTCGACGAAAAGAAGGCTACTTTGGACGATATGGCTTTACCTGCGGAAATAGTAGAAAAAGGCTCGTTTATTCTGCATAAAGGCAAAAAAATGCATATAAACGTAACTTTGAAATAAAAATATCCTAAAATAAAAGGACTACGATTTGTTTTCAAAAAAACAGACCGTAGTCCTTTTTAGTTTCGATTTTAAAAATAGATAACAATGCTCTCAAACTTCTTCCTTGACTGTTCTACTTTTCTTCTTATTT
Organism: uncultured Clostridia bacterium; assembly: GCA_934249325.1. Classification (GTDB taxonomy): domain Bacteria; phylum Bacillota; class Clostridia; order Christensenellales; family Borkfalkiaceae; genus UBA10281. The sequence continues at coordinate 44,178 of CAKQKW010000008.1, read as the reverse complement.
AAGAAGATTACAAAATAACAAGGCTCTCAAACAAGGGTACGGATTTAACGGAAACGTTGAAAGTTCAAGATTATTACAAAATAACAAGGCTCTCAAACAACGAGATAGGTAGATTTTGGCAATCACCAGTTTAAGATTATTACAAAATAACAAGGCTCTCAAACATATTGGTTTTTTTGGCGATTTTTATGCAAGTTTAAGAATATTACAAAATAACAAGGCTCTCAAACAAAGGCTATTGAATTGATACCCGCGCAAAGGTTTAAGAATATTACAAAATAACAAGGCTCTCAAACATGTTGCAGTGCTTACAACAAAAGTTTGAACGTTTAAGAATATTACAAAATAACAAGGCTCTCAAACGTAAGAGGAATTTAAAAGCAGTTTCGCGAAGTTTAAGATTATTACAAAATAACAAGGCTCTCAAACTTTTCGGTATTTTTCTTGTGTTTTTGGGTAGTTTAAGATTATTACAAAATAACAAGGCTCTCAAACAACAATCGCTTCAATTTTATCGCGTTTTTCGTTTAAGAATATTACAAAATAACAAGGCTCTCAAACTACGGTACCTCATTCGGGAGTACGAGGAAAGTTTAAGAATATTACAAAATAACAAGGCTCTCAAACGGTGCGCGAAGCCGATGACATCGACGAAGCGTTTAAGAATATTACAAAATAACAAAGCTCTCAAACAAAGTTGCCGAAAGGCACGGAAGTAGAGACGTTTAAGAATATTACAAAATAACAAAGCTCTCAAACTTTTAAGGGGTTGAAAAGTTCTTCAGCCGTGTTTAAGAATATTACAAAATAACAAAGCTCTCAAACGATTTTATCACGTTATGAGTAAGACGATACGTTTAAGAATATTACAAAATAACAAAGCTCTCAAACAATACGCACCGAAGGTCGTGGAAGTTGGGTGTTTAAGAATATTACAAAATAACAAAGCTCTCAAACGTATGTAGTGTTTGACGGAACGCGTGATACGTTTAAGAATATTACAAAATAACAAAGCTCTCAAACGAAGCGATAATACAATATTTATTTCGGCAAGTTTAAGAATATTACAAAATAACAAAGCTCTCAAACTCAAATAAGGTCAAGAACTCACGCCGCCGCGCGGTTATTTTGCATTTAAAGGAACCTTTAACCATATTTTAACGCTTTTCGTCGATATTTGCAACTATTTCGCATAGGTCTTCCGTAACGATTATTATTCTTTCGTTTTCAAGCGTTTTTCTCGCCCTTCCCCCTTCGATAAGTAATAAACCAATCTTTTGCAAAGAACAATGCTTATATAATTCCGTAATTTCCTCGTCGGAAAGCACCGTTTTTATTCCGACCAAGACAAAAAACGATATATTTTTAAGTTCGGCGTAAATATTTATGTAGCAAACGATTTTTTCGAGAACGGTTGCATAGTCGTTCGACGGTTTCACGCCGACCGCTTTTAAAAGATCGGATAGCGTTAATTCGCTGAAATCAATCGAAAAGTCCACGCGTGAAAACAAATCGTATAAAAAACTTTCCGTCATTGAGGTTATTTCGTTGAATCTGACGATATAATCGCCGCTCAAAAATTCGTCGTTTAATCGTTTATGCAGCAGCGATATAATTTTTTTATCCGCAAGGTCGAAGAAAAACGGGCTTAATATGATTTCCCCCTTCCTTTCAGCCGAAATCTCGGCGTCGTTTTCCCAAAACGAAAATTCGCTTTCGCTTCCGTCGAAAGCACAGCGAAGGTCTTGTACAAGACAAAAAAATTCGCTCGGATTTTCAACGTAAACGACGAAGGGCGAATCGCTTTCAAGCGTAATCGGCGTTTCAAATTTTACGTTCGATACCCTTATCATAATTCAATCAATCTATCCATACTCTCTTCGACAAGCGTTTGTTTTTCGCCGACAAGATAGTCTATCCGCGAAAACTGATTCTCGGTAACTTCTAACATTTCAATAATTCCGACGGGCGGCAGATTTTTTGAAACCTTATCTTTAACCGCCGCGCTTGTCACATTATTTATAACAAGTTTGGAATACACCGATTTTTGCATCATTATGAACCCGTTTTTTATCAAAAACTTATGAAACCGCGAGTATTCTCGTCTATCCTTGGAAGTTTCGACAGGCAAATCAAAAAACAATAATAACCTCATAAATTTATTATTCATATAATTTTACTTCTTCGGGAAATTTAACCGCGTCGGCGTCGCCCGTTTCCAATGCAAACAAAACGCTTCTGACGTATTGCCTTAACGCGACGTCGAAAGTCGTTTGTTTTCCGTCAAATTTCGCTTCGAGATTTAAAATGTTCGCCATAATTCGCTTAAACCCCTTATCCCCGTTTTCAATTTTGAGAGCGGTTTCGTCAACAACCGTTCGCAGCGGCTCGATAAGGTCTGAACCGAGATTAAACTGATTAAACTCGTTGTCGTGCCAGATACCTATCTGAGTTAAATATCCGCTCGCCGCGATTTCGCGATTTATCGCCGACAAAAGTACCGCATAGCCGTAGTTCAGACAGCCGTTTAAAAAGCCGCCGCTTCTCCTCGTCTCACCGTCGGGCAGAATACGGTTAAAATAGACCTTAGCCGCATGCCCTTCCCTGTTCGTTAAGTCTCCCCTTTCGACTTCGTCCGAGTATGCCGCAAGAATTTCCGCTTCGACCGAATATCCGCGTCGAAAAAGGACTTCTTTTTCGGCCAGAATTTTTCTGCGTATTATTCTTTTCCATACTTCCCCTTTTGTTTCGTCGCTCCACTTCGTCTGAATTTTAATTCTTTTTGAAGTGTTGTGGGCGGAATAATACGGAAGCAACTCGGCGGCGGGGTTACATTTTTCGTCGCAAAAAATAATTTTAACGTTATTTTTCACGAGTTCGGACAAAAGGGCGGCAGTCAGCGAAACGGCTGTGCTTTGCACAATAAGCGTATTTATTTCATTTATAAACACGCGTTTTTCCGTTTCGCCTCTGACGACTAAATAATTTAATCTGTATTCGAGTTTGGAACGCGAATTGACTACGACCGTTCTGAATCCCATGGCGGTTATACTTTGTTTTTTATAACGCGAAGCCCTGCGGGCGAAAGGTGAATTATCTCAAAATTCACTCCGTCGATTTTCTTATTGATATAAACCGTACCGCTGCGAGAACTTCCCCCGATAAATTTCAAATCAGACGTTTCTGCATTACATTTAAACATTTTTAAAATCTGAATAAGCGTTTTCGCCTGCTCGACTATCGCTAACTCCTTAAATTTTTCTTCGCCGCTTTCCATATTTTTAGCAAATGTTGAAAAAGCAGATAAACCCGAATAAATTTTATCGGATAATTTATCTTTTAAGCGACAGTATAATTCCAAGTTTTTCTCTTTATCTATAACAACTTTTTCTTTCTTGTAACGATTAGTTTTTGTAACGTATCGAGGCTCGTCGCCGACAAGCATCTTTTTAGCGTCCATATCTACAATCTTTAAAAGTTCGTTTACATATTCGTCCGTTTTATTATCCGTAAACAACTCCGCCGCATTGTGAAGAATGATTTGATTTCCTGTTACCCCCGCAATATAAGCATACGAACCGTTATACAAAACAAGTTGTTTATTTTTAATTTTCGGGATAAGAATTTCCGGTGACTTTAAATACGAGTTAAAGTATTCCTCGACCGCCTTCGGGTTATTCTTTAAACGATATGCGACGAGTACGGGAACGGCCTCTATCGTTTTTACCCTGTTACCCTTTTTGTCTAATGACGACACGATCGCAAAATAAGCCGTCGTCTGCGATTTGTACCCGCCGTATTTTTTCGTATCGGAAAGCGGTCCTTTAGATTTCCTCGGCGAAGAAACGCCTGCGTCGTCCTTGCCGTAAACGGTCTGATTATAAAATTCGCCTTTATTGCAATACGCATATCTCGTAACCGCCATCGTATGGCTTCCGCAGATACTCTTTATTCTCGCAATACGCGAACAATCCCACGCCCCTTTTACGTCTCGGGTAAATAATTTCTTTAAGTTGTAAGTTCTCCACATATCGCCGTCTTTGCGGAACATATCGAGAGGGTTTGAAAATACCGTGTCGTAAACGTTGCCGACCACGACGTTTAAATAGGCGTCCCTCGCATGGTGAAGGTCGTTCGTCTCGCGGCACTTAAAAATATCGAACTTGTTTTTGAAATCATTCACGTTTTTCGCTTTGCTGTAAACGATTTTCGCGGTCGGATATTTTCTTTTCATAAGTTCGGCGACAGCTTTAACCGTCTGATCGGTAATAACTTTCTGTCTGTTGATAAAGTCTTTATAATCGTTATCGCCAAGCGGCTCCGTTCTCGTAAGTCTGTCGTAAGTGGTTTTCGCAATCAAATTTTTATCGAGAAGCATTTTCCAGAAATCTTGTTGACCCGAAAACCCTTGCGGCAAGGGGTACCTATCGGCTTTTTCCGCATTTTTGCTCCGCAATACCAAAACCTTATTGTCAAGACTATCGTCTTTTATAAAAGTTCTCGGCAAAATATGATCGACGTCGTAGGTATCGGTATCGAGTCTATCGAGATCTATCCTCTGTCCCGAATACATACACCTTCCGAGTTGACGGAAATATAAAAACAGCCTTTCCTGACGGAGTTTCATATCCGAATATTTTTCGTCGCCGAGTTCGCTTATCACGTCGGCGTAGGTTTCCGAAATGTTTTTGTACTTTTCCTGCAACTGCCTCTTTCTCGGCTGAGTTCTGCCTGCGTCGCCTTTTACACCGTCCTCTCGGGTTACTTCCACAAATATTTTATCGGGCGTTCTGCCTATCGCTTCGACGTACTCGTCAATCATAGTGACGGTTTGCCATATTCCTCTTCTTACGGCGGGCGAGACGTACAGTTTTTCTATATCTTCGTAGGTAATTTTACTGTCCGCAACGCCGTTAGCCTCGTCTACGAGTTTGCCGAAAGCGTATTTTTCGTCGTTCAATATTTCGTTCAGATTTTCGTTGGTCTCATACAAAACGTCGAGAATATTTACGAGTTCGCCCGTCTCGTTATCCGCAGAATACAAATCGACGAGGAATTTTTTCGACAGTCTGCCGAAATTTTTAAACGACAAGCCTTTAAGGGCTTTTACGCTATCCGCAATTTCAGGTATGTTTTTATAACGCTTCTCGATAAGGTCATAAACTATTTTTTTATCGGTATTGAGCGTATGCCAAAGTATGATATTTTCGCATACTTCACCGCCGTTTTTCAAATCTTTATCAACGAAATCGCCTAAAACTCTTTTAAGTTGGATATACGACGACATACTCGCTTTAAATTCACCGTCTTTTCCCGACAGAGTAATTTCCCCGTCCGTCGGCGAAAAATGCCCGTTTCTTATGAGATAGTCTTTTATTTTCTTATCCGAAACCTTGGGGTATTTCAGGAACAATTCGTTAAAAATTCCCTTTTTGAGGTCTACCGTCAGCGGTCTGTCGTTCACGCGAAGTTTGTTCAGTTGATTCAAAACGTCGAATTTCTGATAAATAATCGAACATTTCGGCAAAACGTCCTCGCCGAAAATATACGAGCATTTACTCGTCATTTTTCGCATAAACTCTTCGTTGCTTGCCGCCAAGTCTATTTTTTCTCCGATATTCCACGGCGTAATCTCTCCGCTTTTTCTTACAGCCCAAGAGTTTACGCCCGCCAAAGGTCCTACGAAATAGGGTATTCTATACTCGAAAAGCGGTATAATTTTATCCGCGATTTCTTTCGTTTCGGGATAGTATTTCACCATATTCGAAGCGATTGCTTTAAGTTCGGCCTCGTTTACCTGTCTCGGGAAAAGACCTTTATCCGAATGAAGTATTTTCGGTAAAAAACTCCCGTTTTCTATTTCGCCTAATATTTTATCTCGCGTCGCTCCGTCCTTAATATCGTCAAGCGAACTAAGATACTTTTTCATGTACGCGAAAAATTCGTCGTCGCTCTTACATTTTGCGACTTTTTTCTTTTCTCCGCCCTTTTTCGTGTAACCTATATAATTGACGTAATTCGCCTTTTCGGTCGTGCTTTTGAAAATCTTGTTATAGTCGTTCGGGCGTTCGCTGCGAATAAAACTTTTCAGCAAAGAAAGGTCGGCGGCGTGCTTGTTGTATACCGCAATCATTGCCGAGGAAATGTTTTTATGTCCGCAAAGCAATTTCTCGAACGCAACGAAATTGTAGATTGAACGAAGAGCGTTAAGGCACTCGAAGTTATCGCCGTAAGTCGATTGCAATGCGTCGAACGACTCTTCGTCCATATCTTTAAACGAAAAACTTTTTTCGTCCTTATATTCCTCACCGAAAAGCGTTTCGGGCGAGATTTTACCGCCGAGCATCGCCTTTATCGACTCTTTCATAAGGGCGGTATTCTCACCGAACAATTTTTCGAGGGCAATCTGCTTATCTCTGAGTCCTTTTTTCGTATCGAGAAGAATTTCTTTCGCCTCGTCCGACTTGGAAAGGTTAATATGCGGAACGTTTTCAGCATAAGTCGCTTCCCACACGGCGTTCAGATTTTCAAACAGCCTTTTAATATCGCGAATTTCTTCCATAGTCGCCCCTTCAAACAGAAAATGTCCGCGATACTTGACGATATGATGAATTGCGAGATAATAGAGTTTCAAATCGTACTTGCCGCCCTCGATAAGTTTTTCACGCAAGTGATAAATCGTCGGGAATTCGGCGTGATAATCTTTATCGGTATATTCCTCGTCCCCGAACAAAGCATTTTTATCGGCTTGCAAAATTTCGTCCTTATCTTCGGGTAGAAACTGGCTGTTATTGAGCCTTATAAAAAATGTTTCGTCATTTATGTACGGGGCAAATAAAGCCTGCAACCAACTTATCCTCTGTTTACGGCGTTCGAGCCGCCTTCGAGAAGTTCGGAAATTCCGTCTTGTCTCCGCCGTTTTGCTTTCGTCGAAAAGTCGCACCGCCCAACAGTCCTTACCTTTCGCGCGAATCAGTTCGTAGTTTTCGTCCGTACAGGCAATGCCGACGGAATTTGTTCCGATGTCTGTTCCTAAGTAAAATTTTTCCATTTTTTTATCCTTTTCTCTTGACAGTTTAGTATTTTTAGTTTATAATGAACTTACAAAATAACAAGGCAAGTTCAAATAAAACTTTTGTCTAATCACTTTTCGCAGGTGCGAACACTAACGCTCTTTTCTTTTGAAAAGAGTTTTTTTGTTGCCTTAGCAGGCTACCGAGTGTATATTACATTATAGAATACGCCACACGCCTGTCATAATTAAAAATTTTTGTTAAATTTTTCCTATTGTAGTTTATTTTGTATATTTTAACATATTCGCGACGAATTTTCAATAAAAAATGAAAATCTTTTCGCTATCTTTTTTATTGTCTTTGTCTCATAAGTATTGTGTAATCCTACAAATTTTTATATGTTTCTCATAGCATAAACTTGAAAAATAAAGATTTTTATGATATAATACACTTAACGGTATCCGCATAGAGATACTGACACATCAAAAATAGGTTTGCCGATAAAAACCAACAAATTGTAAAAATCAAAACTCTCGACGGGAGGTAACCGCCTATGAATTACGTTTAGACTTTAAGCGCAGAGAAAAAACTTTTCCCTTGCGCTTTTTTGTTTCTTTTTAACTAATATAACGATATGAACGGAAATACTTTTACTTAATAAACCGTTTTAAAAAACTAAAAAACAGGAGGATTCAATATTATGAAAAAACTGCTTTTGTGCTTATTGTCGCTCGTTTGCGTTGTATGCTTGTTTACTGCCTGCAACAAGGATACCAAATACAAAATAACCTTTCAGGACTTGTCCGCGCTGCCCGAAGGCGTAGAGCGTATCCAAAACGGACAAGGAACCATGTTAAGTGGAAGCGGAAACGACGCAACCATTTATTTTACTTCGGGTAAAGGCGGCTCGTTTTTCGTAACAGTCACGTTCAAAGACGGCTACGACAAAGGCGACTTTAAGATATTTGCCAACGGAAAGGAAGCGTCAATTATAAACGACAACAAAACCGTCGTCGATTACGAAGTGTATCCGACTTCCGACGTACACATTACTTTTACGGGTAAACCCACATTAAAAAGTTACAACGTAACGGCGACCTACGACGACAATGATCAGGAGCAACTCCTGGACGAATTTTCGTATGAGTTGAAGTACGTATTCGGAACGGAAGAATCGACACCGATTAGGACCGCTTCGCTTGCGGAATTGAAAGACAAAATCAATTCGGATGTAAAAAAAGTAAAACACGGCACAAAAATCATCATAACGGCTACGCACACGGGAGAAATTGCTTTCCCCAACGACTTTATGATTCATGGTGAATATTCGGGATTTGGCGAGTATGTTGAAAAAAATACAAAAATCGTCGGCGATAAACAGGTAAAAACTTGGGAAATCGCAGTTTTGTCGGACGTGGAAATACAACTGCGCCTCAGCCCTACCGGACAATTGTATTCTCGTAGCGTATATACCGACTTAACGATTTTGGATGGGGGCGTATACGACGGCGATTTCAACCGGATAGAAACGCTGCAAGCACTTTACGATACGAATGGCAAAATTTACGCGCCGCTTGACGATAACGCGGTAGTGCGTCACCTTGCCGAAAAGTACAAAAAAGTTACGGTAAACGGCAAAACCGCAGACGGCAAATTTTTCTATAACGAAACGGATAAACGTTGGTACATAGAACTCGATAAACCCTCAGCCTACCAAAACGGACGAGCGGACGGTTACGACGTTGATTTTGCCGAAGGTGTAGAAGATTATATGAGAGGCGACTCCGCTTTAACCCGCGAAAACATCGAGTTTAAGTCGAAAATTATGGACTGGGGCGAGAACGATTACCTTCTGAACGCCGAAAGGTATGGCAGTTACCGACTTAAAAACAACAAATTCTCGATTAGTTTATGCTTTGCAAGCACCGTAAGCGATATAAAAGTAATTGTCAACGGAACGAAAGAATTTGTTTTCCGCGGCATACAAACGGTGGACGAAGAAACAAAAGAATTTGCAACCATTTACCGCCGCGGCGGAAACAATACGGAATATGACGGAAGTTACGGCGGAACAGGCGGCAAAGACGAAACGCACAGAATCGCATTCGATCCGTCAACGTTCGGTGAAATAACAAGCGTTGAAATCGTGCTTGCAAGCGGAAAGTAAAGTTCACCCGTTTTTGTTATAATTGCTTTATATAACAGCACTTTCTAAGTCGCCGTTATTAAATTAAAACGTTAGTCCTTCGGGGAGAAAAACGCAGGGAACACATCAAAAAGTAAAATTATACGCAAAATAAATAGCAAAATAATGCATAAAGAATTAGAGATGGGTTATATTTTACTTTAATAGGTCTTACACTATTAAAAACAACTTAATAAAAACGAAAAAGGAAGTTTGAGTAATATCGGACTTCCTTTTTATATGCGGTTGTCGGGATATAAAAAATGACAAATTTTTAACCGTAAAATTACTTCGCTCTGCGTTTTTTCACGCCTTTTTTTATCTCCTGCTATTGACAATTATATACGCGCTTTGATATAATTAAATCGGAAAAGCCGATTCCTTACATTTCCGTTTCGGCTGAAAAGGAGTAAAATATGAAGAAAACAAAATCAATTCTCATTTTTGTTTTGTCCGCTCTTTTATCTCTTTCGCTCGCGATTTTTGCCGCGTGCGGAGGCGGTACGACAAGCGGCTCGGGTAACTCGGGCGGGTCGAGCGACGCCTGCGAACATAAGGTTACATACGTTAAACCCGATATTTCCGCAACTTGTACGACGGAAGGAAGAGGCTATCTCACCTGCAAAGACTGCGGAAAAAGGCTTTCCGACAAGGCGACGACTATCCCCGCCAAAGGTCATAATTACGTTGCGGGATTCTGCCAAAGCTGCAAAGGCGAAGACCCCGCTCACCCGAATTTCTACGCGAACGCGATAGATTTCACTACCCTTAAAACAGTGAACGTTTCGGGGCAGAATATAATCGCAAACCTTCTTTTAGGAACGCTCGACGAAAACGGCGAAATTATTTCGCCCGAAATGCTCGTTAAAAATATCGCTATCGAAAACGGCATTGTAGGAGCGACCGCCACCGACAAAGAGTATTTCGCGAATATCGGAATAAAAGCGGAGGGTTTGGCAAGTCTTTCGGCTTCGCTCCTTATAAACGACACGCTCGCGAGAGCCGCCGTGAATAAAGACGGCGTGGTAACGAACGTAAGGCTCGACAGGAATTTTATCGAAGAACTTATCAGGGCGCAGGCGGGAAACAATCAGCAAAACTTCGACCTCGACCAAATCAAGCAATACATCGACCTTGCCCTCACTCAATTAGATACCAACAAAAACAAAGTGCTTTATAATTTGTCGAAATATTTCTTCTCTGCGGAAGAAAAGACAAACGAAGTAATTTTCACTCTCGACTACAACGCTATTAAAAGATTGAACGCAAATCTCGCCGCGTATTCTGGCAAAGAATTTATCGACGATTTAATCGGCGAAAATACTTTCAAAACTTTGTCTCAGGCCGTTTTGTCCGCTATAAACAGCCCCGATCTCGGGCTTTCCGACGCGGATAAACAGCAGATAACCTCTATCGTAAACGACCTCGCGACGAAGAGCGTTTACGAGATATTCGCAACAAAAGACGGGACGTCTGCGGACGATATAAAACAATCGGTCGATTCGATTATAGACGCGATAAAAGAAGGTCTTTCCGTCGAAATCAGAAGCGACAAAGACGGTAAAATCAAAAGCGTTGCGATAACGGTCGCAAACTTTAACGTCTCGAACGTAGCGAAGGCTCTGTATCCGGAAAAGAATATACAGACCGCAATAATCTCGGGAACGATAACGATCATGCCCTCAAACGAAACGGTGTCCGACGGTTACGCCGATAAAATCAACGAATTAAAGACCGCGACCGACCTCGGAAACGATGAGACGAAAGAAGTAGATTATACTCACGAAACCGACGGAACCGACGGCTCGGGAGACGGCGCGACCGAAGAGACGGCGAAGCCGATTACCACTCACGTTAAAATCGTAAACGGCAACGTTGCTTCGGTAAAGACCGTGTATCGTTACGGCGAAGAATACTTCTCGATAGAGTGCAACAGACCTCTTCTCGTCTGCTCGATGATTCAACAGATAGACGTCGGCGGAGACCAGCCGTTGACAATCAAAGGAATTTCCGTATTGCAGTTCGCGGTAACCCCGACGACGGTAACGGACAACAACGGCAACGATTTATGGACGACGAGCATTACGGGCGAAATAACCGTCCGCAAAGCGACTTCTGTCGACGGCGTTTTCGTTGACGGCGACACGCTTGACAAAATACCCGTATCTTCCGATTTAACGAGTTTGCAATTTATCACTTTCACTCTCTGATATAATTTCGGCAAAATCGGACATACTTTTCGTATGAAGAGTATCAAAAGAAAACATATACCCGTTGCGATACTCGCGGCGGGTATTATTTTTGCTACGGCAAATTTTTTCGGCGTAAGAGCGACGGCGAAAATTCTCGAACGGACGGACTTTTGCCTTTCCGTTACGGCAATGGATAAAACCTACGAATTTCGCTACCCCGAGATTGACTTTTCGGAAGGCAGACTTTATCTTAAAAACGCCGAGGAAGTCGCAGACGAAATATATTACGACACCTTAACCCCCGCCGTAAACGCCGACTTCGAGTGCTTCCCCGAAAGGGAGTTCCCGTTCGTCTATAAAAGCGAAAAAGTCGGTCTCGGAGTCGATAAAACGGCTCTTTTAAAGAAAATCGATAAGGCGTTGAGCGAGAAAACGGCTAAAATTTCAGCCGACAAGTTCGTCGAAGTTCTGCCGAAAGTCACGGAGGCGGAACTAAGGGAGACGACTAAAAAACGAGGCGAATTTTCGACTTCTTACGCTTCGTCTCAACAAAAGAGAAAGTCTAACGTAAAACTCGCCTCGTCGCTTATTTCCTTTTACGAACTCGACGCGGGAGCGGAATTTTCGTTCAACGAAGCGATAGGAAAACGCACGGAAGAAAGAGGGTTCACGACTGCGAAAGTGATAGAAAACGGCAAATTCGTCGAGGGCGTAGGCGGCGGCGTATGTCAGGTTTCGTCAACAGTCTATAACTGTGCTCTGCTCTCGGGGTTATCCGTTACCGAAAGGCACCGTCACAGTCTTGCAGTCTCTTACGTAGAACCGTCGTTCGACGCCATGGTAAGTTACGGTTACGCCGACCTGCGATTTACGAACGACACCTCGTCGCCCGTATATATAGTGACTTATGCCGACGGGAACAAAATCACGGTGAGAATGTACGGAGAAGAAAATCGTTACCGATACGAGCGAATTTCGCTTGTTAATCAACTTATAGAGCCGCTTTCGGAAGAAATAGTCTACACCGAAGAACTCGAAGAGGGCGAAAAAAAGGCGATGGTAATACCGAAATACGGCATAAAGAGCGTGGGATTTATAGAGGTATACCGCAAAGACAAACTATTAGAGCGACGAATATTAGGAACGGACGAATACTCGCCTCTTCGCGGCATAACGCTCGTCGGCAAAAAAACGCAATAACACCCCCCGCAACATAGAATTAACGGCTGATACGACGAGCCGCATATCGGGAGCAGATAAGAAATATTTATAAAAATTTCGCTAAACGGTGGAATTTACTTCGACTTTGTGCTATCATATAAATATGAAAACGGATATTAAAATGAAAAACTCGGTGAAAACGGAAAATTTTCCTTTTAAATCTTTAAAATCGCTTAAATTTCTGCTCGCTTTCGCTATTGCGATTTGCCTTCTATCTTCGGCGTCATTATCGACGAATGACCGCAACCTTGCGGCGAACGCCGAGACAAACGCAAGCGATACGAACGACACTCTCAAAATCGTGAGCGTGGGCTTCGTCTCGGACAACGACGGCGAGTTCAGGATAAAAACGGACGACTTTAACTCTGACGCCGAATTTTTTAAGACCGAAAATCTTATACTGAAAACTGACGGAATCGAGACTGCCTACTCGGGTATTACCGTAAAAGAGGACGAGAAAAGATGTATCAGTTTCAAAGCAGACGGCATTACCGCGGAGACTTCGGAAAATATCTTGCCGAAAGTCGAGATAATTTTCAAAAAGGGCTTCGCAGTTTCGGAGTCGGGCAAAACCCTTTGCAATGACATTACTTTTAAGCCGAAGCCCGAGAGTTTTAAAGGCGTATGGACGAACACGGCTGACTTCTTCCCGACGATAAACGAAGTGAATATCGATTTTAAAGACTATTTTAAGGCATTTTCCATAGGATCGACGAACGAAATTACTATTACGACCGTTCCGTCCGAAAAGAGTTACGACTTCTCCGCTACTCTTCGTTCGAGCGACGAGAATATCGCAAAGATTAAATCGCCGACCGAATTCGAAGCGACGGGGTACGGCTACGCTACTATAACCGCGGAAGTATTCGGGGTCGTCGCCAAGAAAAACATATCGGTTATGCCGAACGCCGAAAGGGATAAACTCGGGGTTGACGGCGAAGAAAACGGAAATATTACCGTATACAGAAGCGATTCGCTTACCCTACCCGAAACCTTAAAAGTTTTCGTTTCGGACGGAAGCGAAAAACACTACGTCGGTATTACGACTGAAAATATCGAGGGCGATACGAGTCTCTCGGTTCTCGGGATTAAATCGGTAAAAATCGGGTTTTACGGTTTGGAACTCCCTCTGAACGTAAAAATCGTTAAACCCGAAAGCGAAATCATACATACGGAAAGCCTTGTCGCGAGCGAAGAGAAAATCGTAATGCGAGTCGGCGACAAAGCGGCGTTGAAAGTAGGAACGCTCCCCGAAAATGCCGACGATAAAATAACTTACAAAATAAACGGCGAATATTTCACGTTCGACGGCGAGACCGTAACGGCTGTAAGCGAAGGAAAAGGCTCGATAACCTTTACTTCGGGCGAAGCGACCTGTACGGTCGATATTTCGGTATATCCCGAGGTGGTCGAAGAAGAAATCGCGGTCGAATACGGCGAAAACGCCTTAACTTTAACGACGGACAGCGATCTCGGCGAGGACGGCGTGTATTCCGACGAAATTTTGGAACTCATACGAAAGAGTTTTACTTACGGGTCGGCGGCGTTGAAGTCGGCGGAAATTCTCGACGGCAAAGTCGTTCTTAAATTCGACGGTCTAAGCGATGGCGACTATCTGGAAATTGCTGAAAACTCGCTTATTTACGGCAATTTCGGAGACGACGGAGAACTCGCGGTCATAAAAATCAAGGGCGGTATACAAATCGCGGTCGCAGACGGAAAGTTGGCGAAAGCGATACCCTACAAAGATATAGAAATCGAAAGCGAAACGGTCAAATGTCTGCTTCTTCACGAAGCGAGCCTCGGCGTTACGGTTGTTCCTCAGAACGCGAACGTGGGAACGCTTAGTTTTAAGACGAGCGACGAAAGCGTTGCGACCGTTAATTCAAAGGGCTACGCGGCGGCGGTGATTCGGGGTAAATGCGTAATTACCGTTACTCTTACGGGTTACAGAGACGAAACGATTACGAAAGAAATAAACGTGGAAGTTTACGACGAGATAGTCGATATAACCTGCGAGGACGAACTCGTAGCGATTATAAAATCGACGAATATTTCCCTCGCCGATATGACTTTCACAATCCTGTATAAAAGCGGAATATGCATTTCGACGAAAATCACCGACGCGACTCTTGTATGCGACACCTCGAAAAAGGGCGAAGTGACCGGAATTATTCGTTTCAAAGAGGACGGAAAGGACTACGAATTCGTCGTACCCGTGTACGTAAAGAGAAAGGGGTGTTCGTCGGGGCTTACGCCGAGCGTTTTCCTGTCGGGAATAATCGTTGCGTTCGCCGCCCTGCTCCTCGCGGCAAAACGAAAATTTGGTAAAATTTAATACAAACGACTTGACGAAATCAAGGTTTTGCATTACAATAATGTCGACCTGAAAAATAAAAAAAGTGAGGTAAGTATCATGAAAAAGTGGAGATGTTTAGTGTGCGGACAAATAGTCGAATCGGACGTTCGTCCCGAAGAATGTCCCGTATGTCACGCTCCGGGCGAAAAATTCGTCGAAGTTAAAGACGAAGAACTGAACTGGGCGGCTGAACACGCGGTAGGAATCGCGAAAGGCGTTCCCGAAGAAATCGTAGAGGGACTCAGAGCGAACTTCAACGGCGAATGTTCGGAAGTCGGAATGTATCTCGCCATGGCGAGGGTTGCGTCCAGAGAGGGCTATCCCGAAATCGGTTTGTATTGGGAAAAAGCGGCTTACGAAGAGGCTGAACACGCGGCTAAGTTCGCGGAAATGCTCGGCGAAGTCGTAACCGATTCAACCGAAAAGAACCTTAAAATGAGAGTCGAAGCGGAGAACGGAGCGACGGCGGGCAAGACCGAACTTGCTAAGAAAGCGAAAGAATATAATCTTGACGCTATTCACGACACCGTACACGAAATGGCTCGCGACGAAGCGCGCCACGGCAGAGCGTTCAAAGGTTTGCTTGAAAGATATTTCGGAAAATAAGGAGAGCGCGATATGAAATACGTTTGTCCTTGCGGATACGTTTACGACGAAACTCTCGGCGATCCCGAAAACGGAATCGCTCCCGGAACTAAGTGGGAAGACGTCCCCGAAGACTGGGTTTGCCCCGTATGCGGTCTTGGTAAAGACGCTTTTACGGAAGAGTAATCTTACGATAATATTTTTTGAATAAAGCTATTAAAATGCAGTCGAGCGAGCTCGACTGTATTTTTTATTAAAATTTATGTAAAAACACTTGACAACAAAAAGATATTATGTTTTACTTAAATAAAACATACGGAGAAAACATAATGAATTACGATAAAATCATAATTGAACTTTTAGATCGTATTAAAATCCTTGAAGGTAGGGTTGACGCTTTGGAAAAAGATGGAGTTAACTATGGCGTCAGACAAGAAAGGAAAAGAACTAAATTTACCGATGAAGTAAAAGAGTATATCGGTGAAATGAAAAGACAAGCATCTGAGCGTGGAGAAAAAGAGTTGATATGTATTTGCAACGATATTCAAAAACATTTCGGCGTGTTAAACAGGGCTCGTTCCGTGTGCGATGCAATGTATAAGAGTATGTCGAAAAACGATGTGGTTTTATTTGCGCCACCCAGTATGTATTCGACTACTGTAAAGATTAAATATTTTTTGTAAGGAGAACAATTTCTATGACTTGGCAAACCGTTTACGAATCTTTTCTGCATAATCCTCGGGACGTCAAAACAACGCCCAAAACACATCAAACTCCGCTTTGGTTTTATGTATATGCCGAAGACGACGATCTTTACATTGAAAACGCAAAAAATCATAGCAACTCGTCTAAAATTACGCAAAGGCGTAAGCTAGATAAAAACAATTTTACAAAGATGATGAATTTGAACGATCAACGTGATAGGGGGTTTTCTGTTTCCGAAGAAGCTCGTTCTGTAACGGTAAATCAGGTATACTGGTTCGGCATTTTTCACGATATACAGCAATGAATATGAAGAACGTAAAATTTTTTATAGTTTTCGCTTTGGGGGTATTTACTTTTTATTCTTTTGCTCGCCTTTCTTTTGCTTGGACTAAAAAACCTGTCGCCCCACAAACAGAATCTGTTTTTGATAAGTCCTGCTATGTAGAGGAATTTCCGTTAAAAATTACAAGTAAAGTAGTAAAAACTTATTACAATAGTCAAATAACGATAACAATATGCAATAAATCCAGTACGACAGTTTCCGCAGTTAAATTTTTAGTCGTCTGTAAAAATGCATACGGAGAAATGATTTCTCATGAAAAATATATTTACGACAATAATATTGCAGAAACACCAGCAGAAATCCGGAAATTGATTGTCGATAAACAAACAAGATTTGTTGAAATACACGTATATAGCGTTTATTATTATAAAAATTGTAAAAAAGAGTGGGGTATCAGAAAAATCGAAGATAAAGATATTATCGAAAACGTTCCAGTCCACTCTTCCTGTGAAATAGAATAACCTTCAACAATAAATTCACACTCGTTTTTCGGGACGTCGGGGCGCCGTCCCCTACGGCGGAACTCAATAAATCGTAATTTTTAGCAAAAAATCGATTTTGTTTTTATTGGTTTATTTGTCAATACTGCTCAAATAATTGAAACAATCAACTTATACGGCGTTTTATATATACAATCGCATGGGACGTCGGGGCGCCGTCCACTACGGCGGAACTCAATAAATCGTAATTTTCAGCAAAAAATCGGTTTTGTTTTTATTGGTTTATTTGTCAATACTGCGCAAATGATTGAAATAATCAACTTATACGGCGTTTTATATCTACAATCGCATGGGACGTCGAGGCGCCGTCCCCTACGGCGGAACTCAATAAATCGTAATTTTTAGCAAAAAATCGGTTTTGTTTTTATTGGTTTATTTGCCAATACTGCGTAAATGATTGAAATAATCAACTTATACGGCGTTTTCTATCTACAATCGTAGGGGACGACGCCTCGGCGTCCCGAAAAACGTAAACAATAAAAAAACGATACCCGCATCAAAACAGGTATCGTCTTTTATTATATCTTATCCTTATTTTCTCTTCGCGTTACGTTTCAAAACGTTCAGAAGTACGTATATTCCTATCAGAAGTACTACCGAGCCGATAAGCACGAGATACATTACCCACTGCTCCACGTTCGTTCCGAAGAAACTGAGTCGACAGTCTATGCTTGCCTTTATTCCGTTCATAGTCTCGGGCGGGAAGCCTACGCTTACCATCTCGGCAAACACTCCCTTTAACGCGTGATTTCTTATAAGCGAAGTGCCGTAAGTCCCCGGTAAAAACATCAGAACGTTTTGAAGCCCCGAACCGAACGACGATATCGGCATATACGCTCCGCATAAGAAGCCGTAACCCGCCGAAACTATCGTTCCGACCGCCGAAGCCTGTCCGTTAGTAGTCAAAAATACGTTCACTATCGACGATAAAGCCGTTCCGAAAGTAGTTAAAAGTACTACGTCCGCTATTATCAGCATAACGTCCGCAAACGACATATACCAACAACCTTTTATCAATATGTAGATAAAGCACGCAATAGTCGCCGTGAAACTGACGATTAAAGTCGATAAAAGCGACGCGGCGAAATAAGACAACCCCATAGTCGATTTTCTGACCGGCGAAACTATAAAATCGCTCTTTATCCCGTCGTTTTTGTCCTGTATCATTATGATATTCGAGCAGAACGCCACCGTAACGCACGACACCGCAAGCAGCGAAGAAAACAGTTGCGCCGCGACCGTACCGTCGATTAGTTTTTCGTCTATTTCAAACCCGCCAAGCCCCTGAATGAAACTGTCTTTATAGACTTTCGCCAAAAAGGTCGCGTACAGTATAAGTAGTATTATCGGCGTTATCAGCGAGGAGAAAAACAGTCCTTTATCCTTAAAAAATACTTTAATATGTCTTTTAGTCAATGCGAGAAAAGTTCTCATTTCAGTTACCTCCGACAAGTTTTTTGCCCGTAACCGAAAGGAAAACGTCGTCCATTTTTCCCTTGGTTATCTCGAAATCGGAAAACAAATCGGGGTGAGCGATAATCATATCTCTCGCTTCCTCGGTGTTCTTCACGGCGATTCTGAACGCGTCGCGAATTTCCTCGTACGGCTTCCCGAGCGATTTAACCGCTTCTTCCGAAACGTTATACACGGTGATAAAGTCGCCCGTATACGCGTTTTTGAGTTCGAGCGGAGTGCCTTCGGCGACTATTTTTCCGCTGTCGAGAATGATAACGTAGTCGCTGTCCGCCGCCTCTTCCATATAGTGCGTGGTCAGAAATACCGTCATATTCTCTTCTCTGCGGTAATTTTCTATAACGCTCCACAGCGTTTTTCTCGTCTGCGGGTCGAGACCCGTGGTAGGCTCGTCCAAAATAAGAATTTTCGGGTTATGCAAAAGAGCCCTCGCGACGTCTATTCTACGCCTCTGACCGCCCGACAGTTTGCCGACTATTCTGTTTTTGAGGTCGGAAAAATCGAGAAGTTCGGCGAGTTCGTCTATTCTCTTTACCGCCTTATCGCCGTATATTCCGTACAACGCGGCTCTCGAAAGAAGATTGTCTTTTACCGACAAGCATTTGTCGAGAGCGGAGTTCTGAAATACAACGCCGAGTTCCGACGATATTTTCTCCATATCGCCGTCGGCGTCGTACCCGTCTATCGTAACCGTTCCGTCGTCCTTTTTAAGTAGTCCGCACATAATGGAAATGGTCGTCGACTTGCCCGCGCCGTTTACTCCTAAAAACGCGAAAAGTTCGCCTTTCTTGACTTTAAACGAAAGGTCGTTTACAGCCTTTACCTCTCCGAATGATTTACGGAGATTTTTAATTTCTATAATCTCGTCCATATCTGTGAAAATTTTATCACAATCGACTGCGTGTGTCAATCATTTGTCGACTAAACTAAACCTGTATTTTTCTATGCCGTTAAAAATTCTTTCGGCGATTTTATCCCTGTACTCTTCGCTCAAAAGCAGTTTCTCGTCCTCGGGGTTGGACAAAAAGCCGCATTCGCACAAAATCGCCGTACAATTCGCTTCGTTTAAAACGTAATAATCGCCCGCGAGAGCGGTATAGTCCCGCTCGTATTCTTCCGTTTCGTTGAGTTCCGACTGAACTATATCGGCGAGCGTTTTACTCGGCTCGCTGTCGATTTTGTAAAACACCTGAGAACCCCGTCTCGACGGCGAAGAATAGTAGTTAAGGTGTATCGAAACGAATACGTCGGCTTTTGCGTTTATGGTAATTTGCTTGCGTTTCAGCATATCGCGGCGTTTGAAACCCTTGGAATATATCCCGTAAAGTCCCGCGTCCGTCTTTCTCGTCATTACCGTTTTCGCCCCGCTATTATCGAACTTTTCTTTGAGTTTTCTCGCGATATCGAGGTTGAGTTCGCTTTCCTTAACTCCCGTCGCTATTCCCGCCACGCCGCCGTCTATTCCGCCGTGCCCCGCGTCGATTACGACGGTAAACCTGTCCGAGGGAGAAGCCGCCGCCCGCGACCGAACGCACGCGATAGCGACGTAGGTCGAAAGAAGAACGGTTAAACCTGCCGCGGCGATAATTTTCATAATATTTCGTCTCATAGGTTTCATAAGAAATTATTATTCCTGCTATATATAAAATATTCCTTTCGACGATTTGACAAAACCCGTAAAAAAATATATAATAGCCGTACTATGAGTAAAGAAAAGAATAAAACCGCCGCGGAAGCGGTAAAAGAGGAAACGACGGAAAAGAAAACCGTTAAAATTTACCCCGACTTAACCTACAACAAGGCTCAGAGATGGAAATCGCTCGTTTATACCTTGCTTCTCGCCATTTTAATGGGCGGAATGGGTCTGACGATTTTTATTCAGGGGTTGAAAACTCCCGACGGCAACTCGCTCGGCTATATTTCAGGAGCGGTAATGCTCGTGTTTTTAGTGGTTATAATCTCCACTCTACCCTCGACTTTTAAGCAATATCCCGTCAAAGGCGACCCGATTATCGAGTTTGACTCGAAAGAAATTACTATAAACGGCGAAAAGAAGAAACTTTCGGAAGTACTCGAAATGAGACTTACGATTACTTTGGAACCCGTCGGCAACAAGGAAGCGAACGAAAAGTATATCGATTCGATACTTTCCGCGGAGCCGCCGAAGAACGTTACGGGCAACCTCGATTTTGCCGTGAAGCATATCGGCAAAAAAGGCGAGACTTCTAAAACTCTTTACACGACGGTTGCGAACTCTTACGAAGCGTTGGTCGCGCTTTTCTCGGCGGGCGTAAAGCACTACTCGATAGTGTACTCGATGAAAAAGATAGCGAAGACCTCGACCTATAATTTAGGCGACACGACGACGGAGGACGGAGTAAAACTTTCCGACCTTTCCAAAAAAGACAGAATGAAACAACTGTATTAAAGCCGAATAAGGACAATACAAACAACAGGTTAAAAAAATTTTTCCACTTGCTTTCCCCTATGAAACACACTTTACCGACGAAACGGAAGAAGAGGAAAGTTAAGCCCTGCAAAAAGATAGCCATTCTTGCTTTCCCCTTTGGGGAAAGCAAGTTTATTTAGCTTGTTTACAACTGTTTTTATAGTAAAAAAGACTGCATTTCCATCTTTTTCGGATAGAATTGCAGTCTTTATTTTTTTCTGTTTTTTACAGCCCCTCGCTTTTCGCTATATTAAAGTTTATTATTCACATTGTAAAAACGCCGATAATCGACTTATAGGGCGATTTATCGGATAATTTATTTCAAACCGACAAGTTCGTCTATCGATACGTTGAAAAATTCGGCAAGCAATATAAGCGAATACATAGTAGGCTCTCTCAACCCGTTTTCCCATAAACTTATAACACCCTTGCTTACGCCGATTTCTTTTGCAAGTTCCACTTGTCCTAAATTTCTTTCCGTTCTCAGTTCTTTCAGAATATCTTTAAATTTGTTTTCATATTTCATACAAATAATTTTCTCACAAATGTAAGAAAAATACTTGACATCTTACAACAGTAAGATATATAATGAATACGTACTACAAACGCAAACAATTCTGAAAGGGTTTAAAAATTCTACCGATTTCTTAAATCGGCGACTATATCTCTTATATGCGATATTTCTACGGGCGTTAATCCTTCTACGTTTATTACGTCCGTCTCTTTTCTGCATAACAAATAGTCCGTGGTAACTCCGAAATAATCTGCGATTTTTACGAGCATCTCTATCGACGGTTGTATGTTGTCGTTTTCCCAGTTGCTCACGCATTGCTTCGTAAGCCCTAACGCGCTTGCCATCTCTACTTGCGATACTCTCTTCGCCTTCCTCAGTTCTTTAATTTTTTCGTTCAGCATACGCCCTACCCCGTAAATTATTTCGATACTATTATATATAAATGCTTGACACAAGTTAAAATACTATGGTATACTGATTATTGACAAATGTTAGACAAGAATAAAACAAATCTTGCATGGCATATATAGTCCGTAAAACATAACGTTTGACATATCGATATCCCCATATCGAACGGCTCGGCAAACGTTTTACGTATTTGCCGAGCCGACCCCTTTTGCTTTTCACGATTTATACGTTTTTTTGTTGACATACAAAATTATTTGTGCTAAAATGCTCTTACTTCTTAGGGGAGTAGTGAGCGAGCAGCCCGAGCGAAACCGCCGAGCAGCCGTCGAAACAGACGGATATGGCGGCAAAATTACGGGCGTTCGTAGCAAGTCAACACACCGATTTTAAATCTGGCTTGCTTTAAATTACGAGACTTGAGTATAACGTTTGCTATGCTATGAGTCTGTAAATATATCGTTTTTTTGACCTTGCATAGCGTTATGCGAGGTTTTTTTATGGATTTTTTATTTTTCTTTAACAGCGCGTTGCTCGGCGCAGGGCTTGCGATGGACGCGTTTTCCGTATCGGCGGCGAACGGACTTGCCGAACCGAATATGAAAAAGTCGAAAGAATTTTCCATTTCGGGAACCTTCGCTTTTTTCCAGTTTCTGATGCCTATGCTCGGCTGGGTACTCGTTCGCTTCGCGGCCGAACAGTTTACGGCGTTTCAGAAAGCCGTGCCGTATATAGCGCTCGTTCTTCTTCTGTTTATCGGCGGAAAAATGCTCTACGAAGGCATAAAAAACAAAGGCGGCAACGATATAAACGGAGAAAACGGCGAAGAGACGACGGCGGTAACAAAACTTACTCTAACGCGACTTCTCGTTCAGGGAATCGCGACTTCCATAGACGCCTTGTCGGTCGGTTTTACCATAGCGGAATACAAGGTGACGGAAGCCCTCGTCTGCTCCGCAATCGTCGCGGCGGTGACGTTCGGAATCTGCGTCGCGGGAACTTACATAGGAAAAAAATTCGGAACGAAACTTGCGGGGAAAGCAACCATACTCGGCGGCGTAATTCTGATAATCATAGGTCTTGAAATATTTATCAAAGGAGTTATTATATAATATGGAAAAGGTGAAAAACGCCGAAACGCTCGGTTCGGAAGAGGTATTAAAACTTCTCGGAACAGACAAGACGACGGGACTTACCGAAGAGGAAGCGGCAAAAAGGCTCGAACTCTACGGCAAGAATAAACTCGCCGAAAAAGCAAAAGAACCATGGTGGAAGATTTTCTTTTCGCAATTCAACGACGCGATGATCTTCGTTCTTTTCGCCGCGATTATCGTCACCGCAATCGTATCCGTTTACGAAACGGTGAAGTGCCTCCGCGGCGGCGGTACGTTCGACTTCTTCTCGGTAGGCGACTGGCCCGACGTAATCATTATCCTTGCCGTCGTAATAATCAACGCGATTATCGGTACGGTACAGGAAATCAAGGCTCAGTCCTCGCTCGACGCACTTAAAAAGTTATCGAGTCCCGAAACCACGGTGATAAGAGACGGAAAACGCCGCAAAATCAAATCGGAGGACCTCGTTTACGGCGATATAGTCGTAATCGAAGAGGGCGACACAATCGGCGCGGACATAAGACTTATCGAGTCTTACAACCTCAAAGTAAACGAATCGAGCCTTACGGGAGAATCGACGCAAGTCGAAAAATCGGCAGGCGTTACCCTTTCCGAACCCGTCGGAATCGCCGACAGAATAAACTGCGCGTATATGTCCTCGCCCGTTTCTTACGGCAGGGGCTTGGGCGTAGTTATCGCAAAGGGAATGGAAACGGAAATCGGTAAAATCGCGACGGCAATCGACGAAGAACCCGAGGAACTCACTCCTCTTCAAAAGGTACTTGCGAAACTTTCAAAATCGCTCGGACTTATCACCCTTGCGGTAGTTATCGCGGTATTTATCGCAGACCTTATATGGATATTCATCGACGGAAGAGGTACGGTCGTCGAGGCTTACATAGAAACGATTTTATCGTCCATTTCGCTCGCGGTCGCGGCAATTCCCGAAGGACTGCCCGCGGTCGTTACCATAGTTCTCGCAATAGGCGTACAGAAAATGGTTAAGGCAAACACCATCGTGAGAAAACTCCCGTCGGTCGAAACGCTCGGCGCGGTTTCGGTAGTATGCTCGGATAAAACGGGAACTTTAACCCAGAACAAAATGACGGTAGTCGAGGCATATCAAAGCGGAAGAATAGTCGATAGAAAGGACTTCGCTTCGGTTGCCGAAACCGATTTCAGGCTTCTCGCCAAGGGAATGTGCCTCTGCTCCAACGCCACTGTTGACGAGGGAGTGTACGGAGACCCGACGGAAATCGCGCTCGTAAACTTCGCGGGCGAACTCGGAATGAAAAAGTCGGAACTCGAAAGACAGACCCCGAGAACGGACGAACTGCCCTTCGACAGCGAAAGGAAGATGATGACCACCGTTCACGACGAGGGAGACAGAAAAATCGCCTACACGAAAGGCGCGCTCGACTCTATTCTCGCCCACGCGAACGCTATTTCGGAAAACGGCGTTATAAGACCGATTACCGACGAGGATATAAAGAAAATCTACGAAATCAACTCGTATTTCTCGGGTAAAGCGTTGAGGGTACTCGCGCTCGCGATAAGGGAGACCGAAAAGCCGAACGAGGAAGAACTCGTATTCGTGGGACTTGTGGCAATGGTAGACCCCGCTCGTCCCGAAGCCAAAGGCGCGGTCGAGAAATTCAAAAAAGCGGGAATAGTCACCGTAATGATTACGGGCGACCACAAAGACACGGCGTTCGCAATAGCGAAAGAACTCGGAATCTGCGAGGATAAAAGTCAATGCAAAACGGGCGCGGAAGTTGACGCGCTGACGGAAGAAGAACTTCGCGAAGCGTGCAAGACGACGAGAGTTTTCGCAAGAGTTTCGCCCGAAAACAAGGTGCAGATCGTAAAGGCGTTCAAAGCGAACGGCAATATATGCGCGATGACGGGCGACGGCGTAAACGACGCCCCGAGTTTAAAGGCGGCGGACATAGGAATCGCTATGGGAATTACGGGAACGGACGTCGCGAAAGGCGCGGCGGATATGGTTCTCACGGACGACAACTTCGCTTCTATCGAAAAAGCGGTCGAGGAAGGCAGAGGCATTTTCGCGAATATCAAAAAGACCATATTGTTCCTTATATCGAGCAATATCGCCGAAGTTCTCGCTATGTTTCTGATAATCTGCGTAGGACTTCCCGCCCCGCTTATCGCGATTCACCTTTTATGGGTCAATCTGATTACCGACAGTCTGCCCGCAATCGCGCTCGGAATGGATAAAACTTCGAGCGACGTTATGAACGACAAGCCGAGGGATCCGAGCGAAAGCATTTTCGCTCACGGCGGCATGGCACTTATAATCGTAAGAGGCGCGATACTTACCGTTTCGGTACTTCTCGCGTATTTCTCGGTAGGCTGGCTCAACGGCGCGTACTCACTCTCCGCAATCAAAAACCTATTTTTAGACGAGGAAATTTTGCATCAGGCGCAGACTATGGCGTTCACGACTCTCGCATTCGGCGAACTTCTGCACATGCTCGGAATGAGAGACGAAAACAAGTCGTTCGTGACCGTGTTCAAAAGCAAAAACGTAATGATGGCGATTGCTTTCGTCGCAGGTATCGCCCTTCAATTCGCGGTAATAGAAATACCCGCGATAAGAACGGTATTCTCGACGGCGAACCTCAACCCCACGGAATGGCTTATAACCGCCGTCTGTTCGTTCGCTCCGCTTATCTGGCACGAAATAGTGGTATTCGTTAAGTATATAAGAAAACAGATTCTATCCGCAAAGAAATAACGAATTTAAAGTTTTAAACGACAGACCGCCGCAAGGCGAAGCGAACGCTTCGCCTTGCGGCGGTTTTAACGTTGTAATTATACGAAGCGACGAGAGAGGTTAAAAGCAAGGATAATCGACTTATAGGGCGACTTATCGCCATTGTTGTCGCAAAATACGAGACGGTTTGCCGACGGCGTATTATAGTCAACTCTGCGTTCCCGTTACGGCGATACGATAAGCGAGCGGCGTCGTATTCTCGGATTTTTTAAAATTGCGGAAAAAGTTTATAACGTCCTCATAACCACATTTCACCGCTATTTCGTTCACGTTGAGGTTAGTTTCTTCCAAAAGACTTTTCGCAAGCGCGATACGACACCTCGTGACGTATTGCATAGGCGAACAACCCGTATATTTTTTAAATATATGCGAGACGTAATATTTGTTTACGTAAAGTTTTTCGCATATATCGTCTATCGTGTTTATGGTCGTGAAATTATCCCGTATATATGTGTAAATCTCCGAAAAAGCGGCGTTCTTGACCAAAGTCGTTTCGCTTATTTCGGTTTTTCTCAGAATTTCCGTCAACAGAATTTTGACGTAGAAGTCCGCCATCATTTCGCTGTACGGCTCGGAACTGTTCTGCGTTTCCTTTAAAAGCGCGGAGAAAAGCCATTCGAACCTGCCGAAATCTTTCCCCACCGAAACGATAGGATCGTGCCCCTCGGGGAACAGGTAGTTGTCGGGCAGAAGATTGATTTTAAGCCCCGTCACCGCAAAGAATTCCATTTCCAGAGGCTCCCGCCCGTTAGTGTACTCACGGTGAACGGCGTTCGGCGGATATATGGCGAGGTCGCCCTTTTTGACGTTATAAAGAGTTTCGCCGATTTTTATATGCCCCGCTCCGGAAGTGACGAATACGATTTCGAGAAAATCGTGTTCGTGATAATTTTCCGACCACTGTTTCGTTCTTTGGAGTTTACCCGCGTATAAAACCCTCGTATTGAATTTCAACGGCTTACTTTTCGAAATCGTGTAATGCTCCCGATACGCCTCTTTTTTAAGTCGCAATTCTTCGCTCATCGTTCTTCTCCCGACTTCGAACGAGAAAATATAAACCTCGTCCGAGCACGATCTATATACTCTATAACTATATTATACCATGCTTAGCGCGAGATTTCAATATTGTTTTAAAAAAAACTTGCAAAAATTGATAAATTTTTCAAACAATTTACACAATGTATTTTCTTGACCTGTTAAAAAGCCACTTTTTGATATTGAAACGCCGCTTTTATTGTGTTATGCTGAAATAGGTCGAAACGAGGAAAACCCCGCTTAGACACAAAAATGAAAAAGAGGGAATGTAATGAGTGTGTTGCTTGAAATGAAAGGGATTTCAAAGCGATTCCGCGGAGTTCAGGCCTTAAACGGCGTAAACTTCGATTTACGGGAAGGCGAAGTTCACGCGCTCGTCGGTGAAAACGGCGCGGGAAAATCGACGCTTATGAAAGTGCTTACAGGAATTCACCAACCGGACGCCGGAGAGATTTTTTATCTCGGCAAACCTTACGCCGTAAAAAACATCGGCGAATCGCAGGCGTTAGGGATAAGTATGGTTCATCAGGAACTCAATATGATGAACGATCTTACCGTAGCGCAAAACATTTTTATCGGCAGAGAAATTCGGTCGGGGTTTATCATAAAGGATAACGATATGGTAAAAGAGACCCGCGCGATTTTCGACCACATAGGAATCGACATCGACCCTAAGATAAAACTCGGTAGATTAACCGTCGGCAAACAGCAAATGGTCGAAATAGCGAAAGCGGTTTCGAGAAATTGTAAAGTTTTAATCCTCGACGAACCGACAGCCGCTCTCACCCAGACGGAGATAGACGAATTGTTCCGCATAATGGCAGACCTTAAATCCAAAGGCATCGGAATGATTTACATATCTCACAGAATGGACGAAATAAAAACGATTTCCGACAGAATAACCGTTATGAGAGACGGCGAATACGTCGGCACAGTCGATACCGATTCGGTAACGAAAGACGAAATCATCAACATGATGATAGGAAGGGTCGTTTACGAAGACCCGAAAACTCACAGCGAGGTTCCCGAGGACGCCGAAACCGTTCTCGAAGTAAAGAATCTTACGTCGGGAAACCTTTTCAAAAACGTAAGTTTCAAGTTGCGTAAAGGCGAAGTACTCGGTTTCTCGGGGCTTATGGGCGCGGGAAGAACGGAAGTCGCGAGGGCAATTTTCGGAGCGGACCCCATCGACTCGGGCGAAATTTACGTCAACGGAAAACCGGTGAGTATAAAATCGCCGAAAGACGCCGTAAATCTCGGCATAGGATATCTTTCGGAGGACAGAAAACGATACGGGCTGATGCTCGACAAATCGGTCGCGGAGAATACCGCGCTTGCGTCGCTTGACAAATACATAAAATTCGGAATCATCAACGACAGAAAGATAAAGGAAGAAGCGCAAATCGAGAACTCCAAGTTAAAGACGAAAACTCCGTCTATGGAACAGGCTCTGAAAAATCTTTCGGGCGGAAATCAGCAAAAGGTAATCATAGCGCGCTGGCTCATAAAAAACAGCGACATTCTTATCTTCGACGAGCCGACGAGAGGTATCGACGTCGGGGCGAAAAGCGAAATCTACACGCTTATGAACGAACTTGCAAGGAGCGGAAAATCTATAATTATGATTTCGTCCGAACTCGTGGAAATTCTCAGAATGAGCGACAGAGTGCTTGTAATGTGCGAAGGCAAAAAGACGGGAGAACTCGATATCTCCGAGGCAAATCAGGAAAAAATCATGCAACTTGCGACAAGACGTGAAAACGCCGACCGCTAAAAATATAGATTACGGGAGAAAATATTATGATTAACGAAAAAGAAAGCAAAACATTCGGAGCAACTTTAAACCTGCGCGGCAAAATGCGTCGGACAGGCGTAAGAACTCTTGACTACCTCAAAGTAAACGGCAAACAGAATATGATAATAATCGGCGCGACGATTTTCCTGTTTATCATATTCACTATCATCAATCCGAGTTACGCGGAAAAATCAAACCTTCTTACGATGGTAAAATCGTTCGTTCCCTACGCGATTTTAGGCTTAGGCGTAACGTTCGTTATATCGACGGGCGGCATCGACCTTTCGATCGGAACGGTTATGTTCGCATCCACCGTCATAGCGGGCGCGGTCGTAGGCAGTTCGACCACTATGACTTCTAACCTCTGGCTTACGATACCGATTATGATTATAGTCGGTCTGCTGTTCGGATTTTTAAACGGCTTTCTCGTTGCGAAGTGCAAACTTCCTCCGTTTATAGCAACGCTCGGCACGATGTTGTTCTCACGAGGAATATCTGCCGTTATAGCGCAGGGCATTACGGATAAATCGTCCGCTATAAAATACCCCTCGACGGGTTGGTTGCAGACGGTATTCTCCAACCTTAACGGCTTCCCCATAGGTCTCGTATGGGTCTTGGGTCTTACCGTTATATGTATGGTACTCATGTTCAAAACGAAAATCGGAAGGTACATTCTTTCGATCGGAAGTAACGAAGAGGCTACCCGCCTTTCGGGAATCGACGTAGACAAATACAAGATGATAGCGTACGTTATAGGCGGACTTTTCGCAGGTATCGCGGCGATTTTCTGGACCGCTACAAACCCCTCCATTCCCCTTTCGGAAGGAAGCGGAAAGGAACTCGACGCAATCGCAGGCGTTTACATCGGCGGAACAAGCACGACGGGCGGTTTCGCGTCGATAGTCGGAACTATCTTCGGCGCGATAATTCTCGTAGTTATCCGTCAGGGACTTAACTTTATGCTCGTTCAATTCAACTCTACTCTTTCCCCCACGTTTATAACCTACGCGGTAACGGGCGTGATAGTAGTCGGAGCGGTTCTCCTCGACGTAATTAAGAGACAGTCGGCTAACCGCGTAAAACAAGAGAGGAAAGCGGACAAGTTTAAAAAGAAGATCAAAGAGCGTATATCTGAACTCAATCTTGAAAAAGACTACGCGCTTTCCGCGAAAGACAATGCGGAAGCAACGCAGAGACTTGCGGAAATCGAGGTCGAAATATCGCAACTTAAAGATGAGTTGAAGGCAAAACTGCCCTCTTTAAAAGCGGAGGACACAGCCGAAGCGGAAGAAGAAAAGAGGCGTAAAAAAGAAATCAAAGCGGCGGAAAAAGCCGAGAAAAAAGCGGCAAGAAAATAATTTAACACTTTTAACGGGATTTACGCCTCAAGGCGCAAATTATAAAAAAATTATGTTTCAAGGAGGAAACAACAAATGAAACTCAGAAAACTACTCAGCATTGCTACGGCAAGCGTACTCTCGGCGGCTTTCCTTATGGTCGGCGCGTCCTGCAACAACAATAACACCAGCGGCAAAGATGAAAACCAGACGATAGCCGTCATAGCCAAGGGCGAAACGCACGCTTTCTGGCAAGCGGTAAAATCGGGAGCCGAGGCAGCGGGAAAAAAATACGGCTACAAAATCACTTTTGCAGGTCCCACAGCGGAGAGCGAAACTTATATTCCCGAGCAACGTGAGAAATTACAGTCTGCTCTCAACAATAAACACGTAAAGGCAGTCGTTCTCGCAACTATCGGTCAGGGCTTCGCCGACGAACTCGTAACGGCGTACGATAAAAAGATTCCCGTAGTCGAATTCGACAGCGGACTTTACGCGAACCGCGCGGACGTCACCGCCGGAAAAGATCCGACCATCGGAAAAGTTGCGACCGATAACGTAGCCGCAGCCGCTCTCGTTGCGGAAAACTTCTACAAATACCTTAAAACCAACAACAAATTAACCGCAGGTAAAGAATTCAAAATGGGCGTTATCCAGCACGATTCTTCCGCAACCGGTATTGACAGAGCAAAAGGATTCGAAGACAAATTCAAAGCTCTCGCTAAGGCTGACGGTTTCACCGTAACTATAGACCATCAGACGAAAACCAACAACGACGGCGAATATAAGGCTGCCGTACAGGCTCTTCAGGCAAGCAACGTAGACGCGATATTCATGTCCAATGAAGGAGTCGTAAACGAAGTTTCGTCGGAAGTTGCGGACAACAAAGCCAGATACGAAAAGATCCTTTTCTGCGGATTTGACTGCGGAACCAACCAGTACAACTGGATCAAGAACGATGGCAATAAATACCCCGTCCTCGTAGGTTCGGTCGCTCAGGACTCCTATTCGATAGGTTACAAAGCGGTTGAAATGGCGGCTAAGAAACTTGCCGGCGAAACGTTCGAGAAAAACGTAGGTATAGCGGGTCAGTGGTACACTACCGCAAACATTGACGACCTTAAGTCGAAGAACATCTTCTACTTAGGATAATTCGCTCATTCCATTCCCGTAAAGGAGTCGGATTAAAGTCTCGGACTTTATCCGACTCTTTCTTTTGCGCAAAAAATCAGACGGGGTTTATTCTTGAATTGCGGGTGTTTTTAAATGTTTTGTATAGTCGTCGGCGTTTATCTTAAAAATACGGACGTTTTCAAGATAAAGCCGCCCCGAAAAATTGCTATTCGGCAACAAATACGATATTCGGAAACAAAAGCCATAAACAAGGTCATAAAAAATAAGACGCCGTAAAAAAACAAAAAAGAAAGACTACAAATCTGGGATGTAGCCTTTTTTTTGTTAAAAGAAACATTTTGCTTGCTTTCCCCTGTGGGGAAAGTGGCGGCGTAGCCGTCGATAGAGGTCAAAACGAAAATAATCGACTTATACGGCGACTTATTGATAAGTACTATAGAGATTTGCAGAGGGCGATTTGAAAAAATACGCAACGATGGTCATTTTAACCGAAACGCATCGCGGCGGGAAAATTTCACACAAAAAACGCAGTTATCCAACGCTAATTGTTTGACATTGTAAAAATCGAAGAATATAATATGAGCCGAAAAATGGGGGTTTGTACCCTTGCGACGAAAAACGTTTGCATATTGCAACTTTTTACGGCTCGCCCGTTAAAATTTCGTTAAATATCGCAACTTTTAACGAGATTTGATACTCTGCTCGTCAAGAACAAAGGTTGAATTTCGTAATTATTGAAAGAAAATAGCGATAAAACGGGCGAATTTACAAAAGATAATTACGCAGAACCCGATATACTACATATTATATAGTCGGCTGAAAGCGTTTTTACAATAGACAACAATAAGACACTAAAAAAATGGAGGTACTTATGGTAACAAAGTCAAAAAAAGCCTTGCTCGCAAGCCTTACGGCATTTCTTTGCGTATTGCTTACGGTTTTCGGGCTTAGCGTACTGTCCGTTTCCTCGTCGGGAACGGCAAAAGCAGACGGAGAGTCGGCCGCTAAAATCGGCGAGACCTCTTACGAAACGTTAGAAGCAGCAATAGATGCCGCAAAAGAAAACGACACGATTGAACTTCTCAACGACGTATCGGTCGATAGTCAGTTGGTTATAAACAAAGCCGTCACTCTTAACCTCGGCGGTCACACTTTAACATCTAATACTGCGAAGTCATACGCAATCGTTTTGAATGCAAAAACAACTATTACCAACGGTACGATTATAGTCGGTAACGCCCAAGCAATAGCCGCGAAGGCTGAGATGACTATGAGTAGCGTTAGATTGGATAACACACTTGACGGCTATTATGCCACCGTTGCGTTATCTGCGAGCGATACCGCATATTCTATCGCAAATTGTACTATCGACGGCTCTTACAGCCTATCAAACTTCGCGAACAATGCAACCGTAACGATTGCGGATTCTACCATTACAGGCAGAGGCAATACGTTCTATCACAACGGCTCGTACTACGGTTTAAAACTGACTGTAACGAATTCAAATATTACGAGTACGTGCACGGATGGATGCGGCGTTTATATTTCGGGTTCAACTACGGCTCAGAGCAAAGAAGACAATCAAAACGGAGTTGGTGGTCATCAACAGGCAACGTTCACAAATTGTACGATAAGCGGTACTAACGGTATCGAGGCTAAATATACCGACCTTACGCTTAACTCCTGTACTGTTTCGACAACGGCAGAATCCCCGTCTTATACGCAGAACAATAACGGACCCGCAGCTTCGGGTTTTGCGGTCGTTGCTACGGATAATGCCGTAAACGGCGTTACTCCCGTTCCCTCGGGATCGATCGTCGTCAAAGGAGACGGAAAATATACGGGTCCCGTAGGTTTGGGAATGTTGGAAAGCATTAAGACGGATTTCGCCGACTTCAAAGACGAATCAATCAGAATTTCGGGCGGTACGTTCCATGTCGAAGTTCCCGAAGAATACTGCGAAATGGGTTACGTTCCGCAGGATAACGGAGACGGAACTTATGGCGTTGCTAAAACGAACGTAGCAGAATTAAACGGTACTGAGTATGAAACTCTCCAAGCGGCAATAGACGCTGTAACTTCAAAAACAAGCGGCAAAACCATTAAACTTATTGCAAATACAAGGGAAAACGTAACCGTGAGCAATTATCCTATTGTTCTCGACCTTAACGGATACACCCTTAACGGCGGAACCGAAAAAGGCAAGCCCACAATTCTTGTAAACAATAAAAAAGTCACGATAAAGGATTCGAGCAAGGCTCAGACCGGTACCGTAATGCGTGAAGATACTGCGGCAAATTCGGGTATAACTTCGCATTACGTTATAGATATTCAAGGCGATAAAGCATTCATCATCGAAGGCGGCAACTTTAAAAACGACAATAGCACAGCGTCGCTTATCCGTCTCGGCGATGATAGTTATAGAAACAAAAAACCTACGCTCACAATAAACGGCGGAACATTCACTCAAAACAATGCGATAGTTATCAAGGTTGACTACGGAACACTTTATTTCAGAGGCGGCGAATTAAACTCTTCTAACAGTTACGCTATCGAAAACTACCATACCGCCTATGTTGAAGGCGGAACGATAAACGGTGTCGTATCAAGTTGGGTTTACAGTGATGGAATTGCGTTTTCCAAACTCACAATCAGAAATAACGCCGTCATCAACGGTGACGTAAGAGCCATAAACTTCAAGTATGCGGAGGACGACACTAATCAAGCGAGGGTATATGTTGAAGGTGGTACAATCAACGGAACTCTCGGCACCTATTTATACAACGGTGAGTACACCGAAACCGAAGCCGACAAGGCAACGATAGAAGTTACGGCAGGAACGTTCAGCAAAGACCCGCGTAAATATGTTACCGAAGGCTCTACGATAACACCCGACGAAAACGGTAAATACGGAGTTGCAAAGGTTCCTCTTGCGGAAGTAAACGGGACTAAGTACTACACTATGGACGAAGCCTATACGGCTCAAAAGACAAGCGGTGGCAAAGAAATAGTATTGCTCCGTGACTACACCACAAGCAGCGTTTTCAATTCGGGCAGCATTAACCGTACGGTAAATCTTAACGGCTTTACCTGGACTTACACGGGAACCGATATAGACTGTGCGGCGTTTGAAATCAACTACTCCGAAGTAACGCTTACAGTTACAAACGGTAAAATCGTAAGCAGTCAACTTGTAGGACTTATTCCCTCGGCAATGAGCGGAACAATCACTTATGACAACGCAGGAATTATATTTGAAGGCGTTGAAATGACGGCAAACGGTCACAGCGGAATAGAAACCAACGGCGGCAATACCGACGACGCTATAACGCTTAAAGATTCTACTCTTAACGTTCCCAACGGCTACGGAATTTACTTCCCGAGCAGCGGAATGCTTACTATCGAAAATTCGGTAATCAACGCTAAGACTATGGGCGTTCAGGTTTGTTCCGGTTCGCTCAATATTTCGGGCGACAAAACGGCAATTACCGTTACGGGCAACGCCGTTCCTAAAACGGAGAACGACGGAGCAATTCAGGACGGCGCGGCAATTTCCATAGTCGGCAGAGCGGGTTATAAAGGTCTTGTAAAAGCCGAAATCGCAGGCGGAACGTTCACTTCCGCAGACGGCAACGCAATCAAGGCTTACGAATGGGCAAACAAAGAAGAAAGCGAGTTCGATAATTCCGCAAGTATCGTAGAAGTTACGGGCGGCGTGTTCTCGGGCAAGGTTGACAAAGACCTTCTCAGATGCGGATATATTCTCAATACCGTAGGCGGAAACTCTACCGTCAAAGAGGGTAAGGGCTTCACGGAAGTACGCGTTGTTCTTAACGAAAGCCTTGCAATGAAACTCATGCTTGACGAGGCAGTCACGAGCAATTATGTAGTCGTAACTTATACGAGTCTCGAAGACGGAAACGCAAAGACCGTAACCTTGAACGACCACGGCGACTATTATCTCTTCGACAAGATAATGCCGCAAATGATTGACGTTAAGTTTACGTTTGAACTTTATGGCGATGACGGCGTAATGCTCGACAGAATTGCGAATTACAGCATAATAGATTATTTAGGAAACGTTCTTAAAACGAACGCAGGCAGTACCGAAGCGTTTAAGAACCTTGCGGCAAGCCTTATCGAATACGCTAACAAAGCAAAGGCTGTAAAAGGTCTCGCCTCTGTTGCTCCCGTATTTACAGATGTAAACGGAGAAACGATTGAGTTGAACTACACGGCGTTTGTCGAAGCGAACAAGATTCCCGCAAAAGAAACCGCTTCTTCCGTATCGACGGGCAGCGTTCAGGCGATTTATAAAGCGAAGGTCGTATTCGATAACGCGTATACTCTGTACTTCTACGCCGACACTGCTAAGAATTATACCTACAAACTCGACGAAAAAGAAATTACTTTCGACGAGAACGGAATTTACGGCATAACCGTTAAGGCTAACGAGATAACGAAAAATTACGTTATAACCGTTTATGATAACGAAAATCTCGTTCAGACCGTAACGTACGGCGTTTCGATTTACAGCGTAAGAATGCAGAATGAGGCTACGCCTTACGGCGAGTTGTATGTTGCGACCTACTACTACGGCGTTGCGGTAAATAAATACGCAGGTGCTTGAAATCTTAAACAACTGTTTAACGAGGTAAAAAAATATGAAAAAGAAATTTGAAAAGGCAGAAGTTGAGATTATACTGATTAACAATTACGATATTCTGACGATGGATAGCGGAGTTGACGGCAAAGACGATAAAATAATCGGCGGAGAAGATACTTTCTTTTAAGCCGTAACCGCGTAACTGAAAGGCGAACAACAGAAAACGCCGCGTAGATTTCGTCAACTGAAACGCATGCGGCGTTTTCCGACAAACTTATTAAGGAAAAAGTCAAAATGAATAATTTAAAGCAGAAATGGGAAAAACCCGAAATTGAGTCGATAGAACTTCTCCCGCAGGATATAATAACCGAATCTTCGGGCGTAGAACTTCCGGGCGACCCGATACACAGATAGGTTTTTAATAAAAAACCGATTAAACGAAGTATAAAAAGGTATCAACCATATACAAAAATAAAAAGCCGAGAATTCGGGCAATTCGCCCGAATTCTCGGCTTTTTATTCTGCTTTCGGTATAAAGTATGTTTCCCTGCCGATTACTGATTGTCGGCGAGTTTCGCAGTCTTTAAGAAACTTCTTACGCTGTCTATCGCGCTTAAACACGCTTGCAACTGCGAGTACGTCTCGCCTACGCATAAGGTCACTTTCGTCGCGTTTCTCAGTTTGAAAAAGTATCTGCCCTTCTTGTCGCAATCGACAATGAAGTTCCCCGCAATTCCGTTCTGGCTTATATTTCCTATCGCCTCTTTCGCCGAAGCATAGGAAGCGTAAGACTCGCTGCATAACAAAAGTTCGCCGTTGGAAGCGTGAAGTTGAGCCCTGTATTCGCCCTCTTCTTCTTTTATTACCCATTTGCCGCTGTATTTTTTCTCGGGCAATTTATCCTCGGGCGTCGGAACGTATTTGATAAGCGTTATGTCCTTTTCAACCGCGTCCGATATGGGCGAATCCACGAATTTTTTAACCGACTCTATCGAGTTCAGACAAGCGTTTCTGTTCGGATAGGTCTCGCCGACGCACAAAAATCTGTTCTTCGAGTTTTTGAGTTTGAAGTAGAAATGCTTGTTCTTATCCTTATATATCGCGAAATTTTCGTCCGTAGCGTTCTTCTGTATCGTCGCTACGCCTTTTTTCGCTCCGTCTACCGTCGAATACGTTTCGCTCGTCAGCAAAACTTCTTTGTTGTTCGCGTACAGGAACGCGACGTACTCGCCCTCGCCCTTTTCCTTGACCATCCATTTACCTGCGACTTTCTTGGTCGCTTTTTCGTCGTTTGCCATATAATCCTCCGTAAATAAATTTAATTGTTCCGCTTCGGCTTCTCCGACTTTTTCGTCGTTTTCCGAAGTAAGTTCCTCTTCTTTCGTCTCCGTCTCGCCCGCCTCTTCGGTCGCCGCCAACTCGGTTTCTTCGGGCTTTTCTTCCGTAGCTGCTTTTTTCGGCTCTTCGACCTTAATTTCGGCAGGTTTTTCGACCTCGATTTCGGTAGCGGACTCTTCGTTCTTTTTCGGGTTTTTGGACTTAGCGGCTTTTTTCGCCTTGGGTTTACTCGGTTTCTTCTTCGGCGAAATTGCTTCGAACTCGCTTTCCGCAGTTTCGCCCTGAACGGCGTCGGTTCGTTCAGCGACTTTTCTCGCGGCTTCTTCCGCTTCCCGTTCTTCCTTTTCTTTCTGCTCTTTAAGGGCAATTTCGGCTTTTACAGCCTCGGGAATATCATCTGCGGCAAGTACGCCCGACTTTCCGATTTTGCCCTTTAACCAATCCATTTCGGAATTTCCGCGTTCCTTTCTTACCTCTACCTTTTCCGCTCCGTCCGCTTCCGCGTTTTCTATCGGAACGTCGCAAAGCATTTTCGCGTATTCCTCGTCTCGCTTTTCTCTGTCCTTTTTCACGACTATCGTCGCCACGATTACGGCGAGTACGCCGAGCGCTACGATAAGTACGAGAAGAGGCATCCAATTTGCCGATAAGTACTCTAATATCTCTTTCATAAATCTCCGTCAGTCTTTCTAACTCTCTATCGCTTATATTATACTCCGAATCTTCCTTTTTGTCAAGAATTGCGTTCCCGTCGCTAATTTCTGCCGCAGTTTCCTCGGTTTTCGCTATTTCGGCGGTCTCTTTTTCTTCTTCGGCTTCCGCGATTTCTTCGACCTCTTCTTCGGTTTCTTCGGTCTCTTCGAGGCCTTCGTCGTCCGCTTTTTCGGTTTCTTCCCCGACTTCCTCGGTTTCCTCGATTTCTTCCTCGTCGTCCTCTTCGGGTTCTTCCGCTAAGATTTCGTCGGCTTTCTCTGCGATTTCTTCCGCGGGTTTCTCATCAGTCAAGACGATATTTTCGGGCGTTTCTTCCGCCGTTTCCACAAGTTTTTCTTCCGCTTTCTCTTCTTCTACGCCGCTTTCTCCGTCGATTTCCACGGTTTTTCCGCCGTTTCCGCCGTTTCCGCCGCTTTCTTCGCCTTCTTCGCTTTCGCCGTTCTCACGGTTCTCTTCTTCGTCGTAAAGTCCCGCCTTTTTAAGCATAGCCGTGATTTTGTCGGTGACTTCCCGTCTCTTGTCCTTGCCGAAGCCCTCTTCCGTTTCCGAGGTTTCTTCCTTGGTCTCTTCGCCGCCGCTCTTGGCGAGTTCGGCGTTTCGGGCGGCGAGTTCGTCGATTTCTTTGGCGATCTTGTCCTTGTCGGGTACTTCGTCTTTCTTTTTCTTCTTATTCTCTATCGCAATCGTTATCGCGTTGCCGACCATTTCGACGATCGGCAAAAGAGCGAGTACTATGTATACGATAAGCATAGCGAGAACGCCCTCGTTTTTCACGAACGGCATCGTAATTTTTTCGTTGGAATACAAAATTCCGTAAACTACGACCATTACGAGCGACAGAACGGAAAAGAGTACCGTCTCTTTCCTCTGCGACTTATAAAAATCTTCTTTGCCCTTAAATATCTTAAAATAATAATACGCCATCAGAACGCGGTACAGACCGAATATGGCGAAAAGCATTATTCCGAGAACGGAAAAAATGAGGTTCAAACTCGCGTATTTTATAAGTTGGAAGCCCCACAGTCCGTCCGCCGTATCGCCCATGACCTTCGTCACCGTATCGATATTGAAACCGCACATCGCCGTGTAGACGAAATATCCGACGGCGACCGCGAGCGAGAGTATCGAACAGACAAGGCTTATGATTTTCCGCTTGGTAAAAAGCGAGGCTATCTCTTTCCCGATATTGACTTTTTTCTTTTTATTTCTCTTCATTTTATCCCGTTAATCGACTTATACGCCGACTTTTACTCTCTGAATTGATAATTGTAGAGTTCCGAATACTTGCCGCCGAGTTTCATGAGTTCCTCGTGCGTGCCTCTTTCTTCTATGCCCTCGCTTCCGAGAAGAATAATCTCGTCGGCGTTTTTTACGGTGGATAATCTATGAGCGACGACTATCGTAGTTCTTCCTACGGACAGTTTTTCGAGAGCCTGCTGAATCTGCATTTCGGTCACGTTGTCGAGCGCGCTCGTCGCCTCGTCCAGAATGAGAATCGGCGGATTTTTCAAAAACGCCCTCGCTATGGAAATACGCTGTTTCTGACCGCCCGAAAGTTTAACGCCCCTCTCGCCGACGTAGGTGTCGTAGCCGTTTTCAAGACTCTCTATAAACTCGTGAATGTTGGCGTTCTTCGCCGCTTCGACAATCTCTTCGTCCGTCGCGTCGAAATTACCGTAGGCGATATTGTCTTTAACCGTTCCGCTGAATATGAACACGTCCTGAGCGACCGAGCCGATATTACGCCTTAAATCGTAGAGTTTCATATCCCTTACGTCTATTCCGTCGATAGTGATTTTGCCCGAATCTATATCGTAAAATCTCGGAATAAGGTTGCAAAGCGTAGTCTTGCCGCCGCCCGACGGACCTACGAGGGCGACAGTCTCTCCCGCCTTGATTTCAAGCGAAAGGTTATGAAGAATAAGGTTTTTTTCGTCGTCCGATTCCTTTTTATACTTGAAACTCACGTCGTCGAATACTATATCGCCTGAAAGTCTGTCTACTTTCACGGGTTTATCCGTCTCCTTTTCGGGGGCGATAGCCATTACTTCCAAAAATCTCTTGAAGCCCGTCATACCTTCTTCGATTTGCTCGAAAATGGTCACGAACGTTCTTATCGGGGTTATGAGCATTCCGACGTATAAAACGTAGGTCGTCAAATCGCCTGCGGAGATAGCCCCTTTGACGAAGAAAAGTCCGCCTGCCAGAAAGGCGACGAGATACAAAATGTCCATCGCGAGGCTCATAGCCGTATTGAAGCGGCTCATCGACTTATACTGAATTTTTCTCGCTTGTTTAAGCCCTTCGTTCGCGTGAATAAATCTCTCGTTTTCGTGAAGTTCCGCAGTATACGCCTTCGAAACTCTGATTCCCGAGACCGCGCTTTCGACCGTCGCGTTTATCTCCGACGTTTTCTCTCTCGATTCTTTGAAGGAATGGACGAGTTCTATTCTCAGTTTCGACGCGAAAAACGCGATAATCGGTATTATACACAAAAGTATGAGCGACAGCCACGGGTTTATGAAAAGTATCATAATCAAAGCCCCGACTATCGAGAGGATAGACAAAAATACGTCCTCGGGTCCGTGGTGAGCGAGTTCGGAAACCTCGAAAAGGTCGTTTACAAGCCTCGACATAATCGAGCCGACCTTTGTTTCGTCGTAGTAGGAAAAGGGCAGTTTCTGCAAGTGAGCGAAAAGTTCCGCTCTCATATCGCCCTGTATTCTGACTCCCACGACGTGACCCCAATACGTTATTATATAGTTTAAAGCGGCTTTCAGCAAAAACACGCCTAACAGAACGCCAGAAAAAATCAGAACGTAGTTCAGTTCCTTTACTTTTATTATATTCCCCGCGACTTTCGGGTACAAAAGGTTCAAAACCGCCACGGTAAAAGCGCATACCATATCGAGTATGAACAGTTTCATGTGCGGTTTATAGTATTTAGCGAATTTTTTAATCATATTATCTCCGTATAAAAACGCGGTTAATCGACTTATAGACAGGTTTCCGCGCTATAATGCGTGTTATTCGGTGTAAAGTATATCGTCGGCGATCGTCTTATAGAAAAGCCGTTTTACCCTGCCCGTCCTCTTCTCGAAAGCGAGTATCCACATAAGTTTCGCAAGTACCGTTTCGGGGGTCATGTCGTAGGACTCTATAAAGCCGTAACGCTCTTTGAGACTTCTGCCGACCTTGTATACGGTCATATCGCTGCCCTCGTTCACGACCTGCGTACACATAACGAGTATTTTGCCCTTTTTACGCCATTTTGCGATTACGTCGTAGAACCCGAACTCGTCGCCCATGGGTATGCCGCCCGTGCCGAAACTCTCGACTATAACGGCGTCGTTGAGTTCAAAATACTTGTCGAGTATGCGACTATCCGTCCCCGGAACGAGTTTGAAAAGCCCCACTTTCGGGTCGAGAGAACGATAAAAAGTCGGCTTGCTCTTCTTCGGACTATGCTCGTACTGCATTACCTTGCCGTCCTGAATAATGGCGATATAAGGATAATTTATACTCGAAAAGGCGTTATAACTCTTACTTCTCGTCTTTTTCGCCCTTGTTCCCTTAATCACCTTGCCGTCGAATACTATCTGAACGCCGCTCGCGTATTTCGACGTACAGTACAAGAAACTGTCGCAAAGGTTGGTTTTGGCGTCGGTAATTTCGGTTCCGATAGGCTTTTGCGACCCTGTAATAACGATAGGCTTCGGGCTTCCTTGAACGAGATAGGAAAGCACCGCGGCGGTATACGCCATAGTATCCGTGCCGTGACAAATTACGAAACCGTCATAGCGGTCGTAGTTTTCTTCGATTATATTTTCGAGCGTGAGCCAAGCATTCGGAGTGATATTCGTACTGTCGATATTCATCGGCTGAACGGACTCGACCTCGCAAATAGATTTTATTTCGGGAACGAACGACAACAGTTCGTCGGAAGTTAAAACGGGAGTAAGTCCGTCCGCGCTTTTACCCGAAGCGATTGTTCCGCCCGTGGCGATCATAAGAATTTTCTTCATAGTCTAAATAATAGCACAAAAGCAAAAAAATGTCTAATTAAATACCTATTTATTTGACAAATTACTAATCAATATATATACTATAAGAGTTTTTAATCGGAAAAAATCTTTTAACTCTTGGTAGTTTAATCGGAGATAAATTATGGATATACGAAACGAAGTAAGGAATATTGCGATAATCGCGCACGTCGACCACGGCAAAACCACCCTTGTGGACGCGCTTTTAAAGCAGAACAACATTTTCAGAAGCAACGAAGTAGTCGCCGAAAGAGTTATGGACAGCGGCGACATAGAAAGAGAAAGGGGCATCACCATTCTCGCAAAAAACACCGCGCTTAAATACAAGGGCGTTAAAATCAACATTATAGACACCCCCGGACACGCCGATTTCGGCGGCGAGGTCGAACGTATTTTGTCTATGGTAGACGGAGTCGTACTTCTCGTAGACGCGGTTGAAGGCTGTATGCCGCAGACGAGATACGTTCTGAAAAAAGCCCTTTCGCTCAATAAAAAACCCGTAGTCTGCATCAACAAAATCGACAAAGGCGGAGACCTCAACGCGACTATCGACGGCATTATCAACCTGTTTATCGAACTCGGCGCGAACGACGACCAACTCGATTTCAAGGTGGTATATGCGAGCGCGAAACAGGGTTGGGCCAAAAAGGAACTCACCGACGAAAGCGACAATATGAACCCTCTTCTCGATACTATTTTAGAGGAAATTCCCGCCCCCGTCGGCGAACTGAACGCCCCCTTACAAGCCATTATCTGCAACGTCGACTACGACGAATACGTCGGCAGAATAGGTATCGGCAGAATCGTCAGAGGTAAAATCAAGGACGCTCAGCCGATAACCGTCATTCATACGGACAAGACCACGACGAACGCGAGAGTCGGCAAGTTGTACCAGTTCGAAGGGCTTAAAAGAACGGAAGTTTTAGACGCCGAGATGGGTGACATAATCGCCGTTTCGGGCATCGAAAACATCAACATCGGCGAGACTATCTGCTCGCCCGACTGCATAGAACAGTTGCCGTTCGTGGCAATCGACGAACCGACGGTTTCCATGTACTTTATGGTAAACAACAGTCCGTTCGCGGGCAAAGAAGGAAAGTACGTCACTTCCCGTCATTTAAGGGCGAGACTTTTCAAGGAAATCGAGACCAACGTTTCAATGAGAGTCGAAGAGACCGAGAACGCGGACACGTTCAAAGTTTTCGGCAGAGGCGAGTTACACCTTTCCATTCTCATCGAGAATATGAGAAGAGAGGGCTACGAATTTCAGGTTTCGAGACCTAAAGTAATATTCAAGGAAATCGAGGGGAAGACTCACGAGCCTATGGAGGACCTCGTTATCGAAGTTCCGAACGACTACGTCGGCGCGATAATGAATAAAATCGGCGCGAGAAAGGGCGAACTCATCGATATGACGGCGGACGACAGAGGTACTACCAAACTCGAATTTAAAATTCCCGCAAGATGCCTGTTCGGTTACAGAAGCGAAATGCTCACCGACACCAAGGGCTTCGGAATTATGAGTCACGTTTTTGCGGGCTATGAAGAATACAAGGGCGATATTCCGTCGAGGACGAGAGGAAGTCTCGTAGTTTTCGAGACGGGCGTTACCACCCAGTACGGACTTTTCAACGCTCAGGAACGCTGCACGTTGTTTATAGGACCGGGCGAAAAAGTGTACGAAGGCGAAGTCGTAGGCGAAAACTCGAGAGAGGACGATTTAGCGGTCAACGTATGCAAGCAAAAGCACCTTACGAACAGCCGCGCTTCGGGAAGCGACGAGGCGTTGAAACTTATTCCCCCGACGATTCTTTCGCTCGAACAATGCCTTGAATTTATCGCGGACGACGAACTCGTCGAAGTTACGCCGATAAACATAAGGCTTCGCAAGAAGATTCTTTCCAAGGACCTTCGTATGAAAGAGTGGGCGAAAAACAGAAAGTAATATCGATATTTTCGATATAAAAATACTGCGAAAATATCAGCGTTGAAACATAAAAAACCGTAAAAAAGATACCCGCGTCAAAGCACATCGGGTATCTTTTTTTATGTGATTTATTGCTGAATTTAACGTTTTACGGGAC
Source organism: uncultured Clostridia bacterium (assembly GCA_934249325.1). Lineage (GTDB taxonomy): Bacteria > Bacillota > Clostridia > Christensenellales > Borkfalkiaceae > UBA10281. The sequence goes on along the minus strand of CAKQKW010000008.1, from coordinate 236 downwards.
GTCGGGGGCGCCGTCCCCTACGGCAAATCTTTATAAGTCATCTGATTTAATAAGAGGATTATTAGTTGATTTTTGCTGTTTGTATATTTATCAAGATTTAATAAATTATTGAAATAATCAACCTATACGGCAACTTATTTCGATAATCATAGGGACGTCGGGGCGCCGTCCCCTACGGCAAATCTTTATAAGTCATCTGATTTAATAAGAGGATTATTAGTTGATTTTTGCTGTTT
>CAKQKW010000007.1:0-81451 GCA_934249325.1 uncultured Clostridia bacterium | reverse complement strand
TCTTAAAAAAGCGGCGGCACTCGGACAAGACGACGCTCTTCTCGATTTAGGATATTATTATTACAATAAAGGCAAATTCGACGACGCGCTCGATTGTTTCGCGCAGTGTGAGTTGGAGGTTGTCGGACTATATTGGGCGATTGCGACGATTTGCGAAGAGCAAAAGAAAGATTATAAAAACGCTTTACGATACTATCAGGCGGCTATGGAAATGGACTTTCCGGATGCAATCGAAAGAATGGCGGAAGCGTATCTCGGTGACGAATTAGGACTCGAAAAGGACGAGAAAACCGCTCTTAAACTTTTCAAACGAGCCGCAAAACTCGGCAACGCCGCCGCTCAATATAATCTCGGAATGGCTTACGCCTGCGGTTATTACGGTCTGACTGCCGATAAAGAAAAGGCGATATTTTGGCTCAAAAAGAGCGCGAAAGGCGAAAATCCTATGGCGTGCGTGCAGATGGGGCTTTATTACTATTATACCGTCAAAACCGAAGCGGCGTATAGAAAAGCCTTTAAAATGTTCGTTAGCGGCTATTATCTCGGCGAAAAAGAGGCGGCGGTCAATATAGGACTGTGCTATCTTCAAGGCAACGGCGTGAAACGCGACCCGAAAGAGGCAGTAAGGCGTTTCAGGGAGGCGGTAAAGACGACCGATTCGGGCGTGGGGTACTACAATCTCGGAATATGCTACGAAAACGGTTTCGGAGTGAAAAAAGACTACAAAAAGGCGATAGAAGCGTACGGTAAAGCGGTGGAAAAGGGAGAGTCGGCGGGACTGAACGCGATAAAAAACGTTTATCTGAAAATGAAAAAAAAGAGGGGTAAACAATGATTACAAAATTAAAACATACGACTGAATGTGTTTACAAAGTGAAAGCGGAGAGGCTGTCGCCTCTCCGCTTTGCGTTGTTTCAATGTTTCAATAGTTAGAATAGCCTAAAAGGTAGTCTGTAGTCGTTTTAAAGAACGCGGCGAGTTTTACGACCGCGTCCAAAGACGGTTCTCTTTGCCCCGACTCCCAAAAACTCACGGTCTGATTGCAATAACCGAGTTTTTCGCCGAGCGTTTTTTGAGAAATATTCATTTCCGTTCTTAATTCTTTAATTCTGTTGCCTATAACGTTATTAACCATTGCGAGAAAATTTTACAAAATAACTCCTACAAACTGTTGACTTCCTACAAATAGTAGGATATAATATTGTAGGTAGTAAAGTGAATTTTTATACCGTTATTTCAGAAAAACAAGAGAAAAGGAGAGAAAAATGTTAGATGATTTAAAAAAATCAATAGACGAATTTAGTCGACAGAAGAAAGCGAAGAATGATGCGAAAGGACGGACAGAAAATGGCAAACAATGGGCGAAATCTGTGTGTGAACAAAAAATCAATAGACTTGTCTGTAAAGTGATAGAAGATTATAACGGCAGAGGTAAAGTTACGACAAGTGACCGTGAAAATTCCTATTTAGGGTACAATGTGTGTTTTTCGGTTTCTCAATCGTATAACACGTACGGTGTAACTTCGGAAACCGATAAATATTACTATGGAACGGGATATTCAGGTACAATCGATACTGACACACATACCGTTAACCTAACTCGCGATATGGAAGAGGGTAATTATACGTCGTTTAATGTTGAGCAACAAGGTAGTGGAACTATTGAAAAACATGTATTTATAAGGGTTACGGACTGTTCGGAAGAAGTCGCGACGCTTGAACGGCAAATTTCCTCCGAGCCGTTGTCTTTTTTGGAAGTTACAAAAGAAAAGAAAGATTTTTACGAAAAAAACCGAAATCCTCGTAAAGAAAAGAAAATGTTTGTAGCGCGAAACGTGTTTCAACTGTTTCTTGGCGTGTTTTTGACTTTGGCTCTTATATTTTCAATAGGTATATACGGAAGTCGAAGAGTACCTCTGTACGATGAGAAATTTTTGAGTATGTTAATTCCCGAAATTTCAGATTTTTTTAATCGGACAATATATTTAGCGTTCGTGTTTTACGGGCTTGCCGTTGTTAGTTTTATATTGTGTTGCGTATTAAACGGTAAACTTAATTGCGATATGCCAAAAACCCTGATTTTGGAAATGATAATCGGTATAGCGTTGCCGGTCTTCTTTCTATTGAGTTTAATATATGCAAAGGGTGACCCCGGCGTAATAAATTTAGGACAGATAGTTTATGAAAAAACAGGACTTTACTTACAATTGATATTTTTTATCCCCGACTTACTTCTTGGAATATTATGCCTCATTGTAAAATGGATATATTATGCTTGGACAGTTATAAGACCGATTTCGATAATATTGCTTCTTATAAGTATAATTATTTCTTTTGTCGTATTGATAAGGAATAAAGAGTATAAGGCGGCGGTTGAGGAGTATCTTTTGGATTTAGGTTCTTATGATAAAAGGTTAGAATGGAAAAAGAATAATTACAAAAGGGTAACAGAGTTGTTAAACAAATTCAATTCGCATTTAATCAAATATGACGAAGGATATTATCAACGCTATCTCGATACTTTATAATAATGAAAAAGGACTGAAAAATATAACGGGACGGCGCCCTCGACGTCCCGTTATTTTAAAAAATTCTTGCGTTAAATAAAGCGTTTCGCAAAACGCAAATTTAATTATAAAACATATAAAAATAAGAAACCTGACGTATTTACTCAGGTTTCTTATTTTTTGCCAGAAATCGGCGGACGAATAAGCTTACCCTGAGTAAGGGGAGGTGGCTCGGCTGCCCGAACGCAGCCGAGCCGAAGGGGGTGTTTATACGGAGGTAATATTAAACGATAACCCATATAAAATATTTTTTTTACAACCCTTTTGTCTCGCATTCGCTTGACATCTCCCCTTGCTCAGGGGAGACTAACGGAAAAATATAGAAAGTTTTTGTTATAGCGTTTACAAATTATATACAGTGTGTTATACTGTCGGAGTATAGAAACTGTAATCGAGGGGAGTTATGATTACCGAAAAAATTACGAAAAATCAAATCGAAAAATGGAAATCGCTATACGAGAATTATAACGGAAAACTTGAACCGAATAGAAAATCGGGTGCGGAAATCGACGAGTATTTTAAGGGTAAATACGCCTATAAGTCGATTAACTCCGAAAAATTCAAGGCAATAGTCGAGTATAATATTCTAAATAACGACTTTTCAAAAGAAAAACTGAAAGGTAAAAAGCCGGATGTGAATTGTTATGCAGTCGGCGAAATTTACGTAGGAATAGATACCGTGAGCGGCGAGTTTCACGTCGAATGTGAGGATATACAAAAGGCTTCGGCGATATACGACGACCTGTTTTTATTCCGCGGACTCGACGAAACGGACTTGAAAAACTACGTTCTTGTAGGACAGTATATCGAACTTTATAAAATAAACTTAAAATAATATTAGGGAAATGAGTTATGATTATTTACGCAACAAATGAAACTATGAAACGATATAACCTGAAATGTCCGAATGAGGTAATTTCTCCCGAGATCAAAGAGTTGAGCAGACTCGTTGTCGAAAAGGAAAAAGGAGATCCTTTATACGCTTGGGGTATGAAACTGTTTTATTTTAACGGTCGGAAGTGTGTACAGTTTATGAACGCTCAGACAAGAATCACGGTATTTTTGTTTTTCAAAAATATGGCGGATAGAGGTATACTTTTAAATGACGTTGCTCATTACCTCTTATGGCTGTACGACGACGATTTGAAAATGCAAGACGCCTTAAAAAAATATTATAATTCTTCGCCGCTTGCGACCTTTGATAAGATAACAGACAGAAGTTTGATTTCGACTTTAAATTATAACGAAATGTGCTTCAATAACGTCATAGAGCGGTATGTTAAAAACGGAGTTTTGCAAACTAAAAAAATAAATCGAAGCGTAGCAAATTATCTTACAACCGTGACAATAAACGGAAAAAAACAATATGTTGTTCCGAAAGAATTTTTCAGGGAAGCGATTATGAAGAGGATTGGGGCAGACAACTATGGAAATCAAGAGACTTAAAAAGGCAGAGTACGCGGGTAGGAAATTTACAGTCAAGTATAAGACGAACGGGTATTACGATATTTACGCCTCGGGAAAAGGGTTTGAAATAGAATACAAAACTTTTGAAACGACGGTTGAAAAGTCGTTCGACGACGAATTTTTCGGGGAATGGTTGGAGTCTCCGATTGCGTTCGGGGCGTTTGAAAAGGGCGAACTTTCAGGCTTTGTCGAGGGTTCTATGGAAAGTTGGAATAACCGTTTTCGCATAAGCAATATTTGCATTTTCGACGATGCGAAGAGGGGTAAAGGCTTGGGCAGGAGTCTTATGAACGCCATAGAAACGGCGGCGAAGAATTACGACCCGAGAATGATAGTTCTCGAAACTCAGACTTGTAACGAAGCCGCGATTAAATTTTATCAAAAATGCGGGTATTCTATTATCGGGTTCGATATGTACGCTTATACGAACGACGACCCCGAGCGGAAAGAAGTCAGAATCGAAATGGGCAAGAAATTGAAATAAAATCGTAAAATTATAAAAAATAATAAGAAAGCCCTCTGACGGCGGCGTAGCCGCCGATAGAGGTCTTTTAATATTTGGGTCTATTAAATAAACGTTTTGTTTGTCGTTGCTTTCGGGTAAATTTTATCGTCCGTCAACTACTCTCCGAATAGTTGACCTTCGAGTTTCAACTTTTCTTTATGGGGAAAACTTGCCTCGAATTTATCAAAATCTTCGGGGTTTTTCTCACAGACGAAATACCCTTCGGGGTCTTTGTACGAACCCTCAATACCATTCAAAAACCCGTCTATAAGTTCTTTAACGAGGAAATACTCCGCAGTCGGGTCGTCAAAATAACGTATCTTTTTAGTAAGAGCGGGAACAAACCCCGACTTGCCGTAGAAGTCTATATTGCCCGTAATAAACAATGCCCCGACTCCCGTTTCTTTCGCTTTTTCCATAGAGTAGTCGAGCAGCATTTTGCCGTAGCCCTTGCGTTTAAACTCGGGGGCGATAGAAATCGGACCTAAGGTCATAACGGGAATTTTTCTTCCGTCGTCGCTTTCTATTTCCGAGCGAACGTAAATAACCTGTCCTATCATTTCGCCGTTCAATTCCATAACGAAATCGAGTTCGGGAACAAACGCTTTATCCTTTCTGAGACAGTGCAGAACGTAGTGTTCCATACAGCCGGGGCGGTATACGTTCCAAAACGCCTCGCGGGTTAAATTTTCCGTTACGCGGTAGTCTTTTTCTTCTTCGTTTCTGATAATTATTTTATCTTTCATTTTGTTGTCCTCTTTTAATTTTTAACGAATCGTCAAAGTAAAGGTGTAGACCGAGCGCAGCGTTGAACCCCGTGGCGGCGAAAACGCTGAATCTTTCGACCACTCCGAAATACGCCGCAGGTACTATTTTCATACCGAGCGCGCCTACAAGCATCATTGCGAGGGCGATGGCGGCTGAAATTCCGTAAGATAGTATTTTTTTATCTTTAAACCCCGCTACAATAATAATCGTAAGCGAAACAATGGATAAAAGCACGACGATGGCGGTAACGACCATGTGCATTATATCCTGAAATTCGCCCGCATAACCGCTTGCGGAAAGGGGGAAAGCCCTGTAACCGACCGCCGAAACCCATTCCATAGCGGCGAAAAGATATACGCCGATTTTCAGAAGTCTGTTCGGTTTATTCTGAATTGCTATGCAAACGATTGTAACGCAGGCAACCTCGCATACGTTATACAGCGCACTGAGTCTGTTCCATAGTGCGAGCGACGGGGCGTTCGCCGCACTTAAATCGCTGACTGCTTGCGACAGGGGATTGTAATCGGGGTAGGCGAGCGGTGAAAAAATTACCGCCGCGGCGTATGAGAGAAAACTTACTACGCCCAAAAGCCCGAACCATTGAATTAAAGATTTTTTCATTGATTATTTTCCTTATAAACAATATTAAAGGTTCTGAAAAACGTTCTGACGTGCTTGTCAAGTTTTTCGAGACATTCGTTTTCCTTTTCGGGCTGACGGTCGCAAACGCCCAAAAGGACGATAAGCGGCGAAACGTACATAACCGAGAGAGTCTCGGGGTTTTCGTCTTTCAGTACGCCTGCGGCGATTAAATTTCTAAAAATTTCGGCGTGATATTCGACCATGCGGGTAACGTAGCGGCTCGTGTACAAACTCGCGAGTTCTGCCGAGCGGAATTGCTCGATAGTCATCATTTTTCTGAACATTCTAATCGTGTCGCAGTGAAGCGAGTAGTAAAACATTTGCCGTACTTTTTCGACCAAATCGTCCTCGGAAATTTTTACAAAAATCGGTACGTCCGTTTTAACGCTCTGAACGTGAATATCGATTTTATCCGTGTCTTTTTCGTACTTATCCGCAACGTATTCGACGATTGCGTCGAAAATTTCTTGCTTGCTCTTATAATGGTTATAAAGCGACGGTGCTTTTATGCCGACCTCTTCGGCGATTTCTCCGACCCCGACCGCGTCGTAGCCTCGCTCGGAAAATAGTTTCAAAGCGGTGTCTAAAATCTTTTGTTTTGTGTTCTCCTGTTTCATACAACCTCTACTAACTAACGTTCGTTAGTATGATTATATGCCTTATAATTTTAAAAGTCAACGATTTTTAATGAGTTTTTAAAATTTATGTTCAATCGTATTTGTATGGTTGTAATCTCTTCGGGAGTGTGGTATACTCTAAATAGCCGATAAAACTATTCGACGAAAGAGGTTTTTATATGTGGCTCGTTATGGCTGTTCTTTCCGCATTCTTCGCGGGGATAACTTCCGTGCTTGCAAAATGCGGAATTAAAAAGACCGATTCGGACGTCGCGACGGCGATAAGAACGATTGTCGTACTCGCGTTTTCATGGATAATGGTCGCTATCGTCGGCTCGTTTAACACTATTAAAAACGTTACCCCGAAATCGCTCGTATTTCTTATACTATCGGGCGTGGCGACAGGGGCTTCGTGGCTGTGCTATTTCAAGGCGTTATCTACGGGCGACGTGAACAAAGTCGTGCCGATTGATAAGTCAAGCACGATTCTCACGATTTTGCTTGCGATAATTTTCTTCGGAGAGACCAACAACCTTTGGATAAAACTCGTATGTACGTTTTTCCTTGCCGTCGGAATATTTCTGACGATTGATAAAAAGGAGACGGACGGGGAGAGTAAGGGAGCGTGGCTTCCTTACGCGATAGGTTCGGCGGTGTTCGCCGCTCTGACATCGATATTCGCGAAAGTGGGAATTGACGGAGTAGAGTCCAACCTCGGTACGGCGATAAGGACGGTTGTCGTGCTTATAATGGCGTGGATAGTCGTATTCGTCAAGGGCAAACAGTCGCAAATCAAGGAAATCGAGGGGAAAGAACTGTTTTTCATACTCGTGTCGGGCGTGGCGACGGGGGCTTCGTGGCTGTGCTATTACTACGCTATTCAAAACGGTATCGTGAGCGTGGTCGTTCCCATCGATAAACTCAGCGTTCTGGTTGCCGTCGGCTTCTCGATAGTGGTTTTCAAGGAGAAACTCAGCGTAAAAGCCGCAATCGGACTTGCGATAATGACTATCGCAACGGTCGCTATGGCAATATGGGCGTAATTGTTTCCACAGGTTCCGACGGTAAAAATCCGCAAAAATCGACGGCTGAATACGGCAAAATCCGACGGTAAAAATCCGCAAAAATCGACGGCGGAATAATGCAAAATTCGACGGCGAAAAATCGCATTATACGACGGCGAAAAATTACAAAAAACGACGGAATAAAATACATAAAACCGACAAAAAGGAGACGAAAAAAATGGCTGTACCCACCCCGCATATTTCTGCAAAAAAAGGCGACTTCGCAAAAACCGTATTGATGCCCGGAGACCCTTTAAGGGCGAAATTCATAGCGGAAAACTATCTCGAAAACGCCGAACTCGTAACGGCGGTCAGGGGCGTTTACGGCTATACGGGTTATTATAAGGATAAGAAAATTTCGGTAATGGCATCGGGTATGGGCATACCCTCTATGGGAATTTATTCCTACGAACTTTTTAAATTTTACGGCGTGGAAAATATAATAAGAATAGGTACGATAGGGGCGATTGACGACGACTTGCACGTTAAAGATCTCGTTATCGCCATGGCTTCGTGTACGAACGGAAACTATGCCGCTCAATACGAACTGCCGGGCGTTTACTGTCCGATAGCCGACTATTCGCTCCTCAAAAAGACGACCGAAAAGTGCGACGAAAAGGGGTACAGATATAAGGTCGGCAATATTTTGTGTTCGGAGACTTTCTACGACGATTCGGACTCGGCTATGAAATGGCGTAAAATGGGGGTGTTGGGCGTTGAAATGGAGTCGGCGGCGTTGTATTGTAATGCGGCGAGGCTCAACAAAAAGGCGTTGTGTATCTGTACGGTGAGCGATTCGTTCGTATATCCCGAAGAGAATGCAAGTTCGGAAGAACGCGAAAAGTCGTTCACGAAAATGGTAGAAATCGCCCTCGAAATAGCCTGATTTTTTAAACGTGAAACGAAGCGGGACGCCATTTCTTAAAAATGCAAGCATTTTTAAGAGTTCTATGGGCGCCGTCCCCTACGATATTTAAAATACTTGTAAAAGTTGCCGTATAAGTCGATTATTCCTTTATTTAATCCGGTATTGACAAATTGAAGAATACATAAAAACATTGAAATACCTTGCTATAATTAGGGGCGGCGAATTAAGGCGCTATTCCGCTTTACGCTTTGGAAATTCATAAAATTATCGTTTTTTACGAGTCGATTAACGAATATTTAAGACGTATTGAAACGGCATGCAGTAATTCTATTATCATACGTAGGGGACGGCGCCCCCGACGTCCCGTTTTGCGCGTGGGAAATTCATTAAATAAATCGGTTCTTGATGAGCCGTTTTTTTTATGCGTTTTTACGTTATAACAATGTTTTTACAAGTGTACATATTCACATTCGGGAATATGATTGCCAAAGTATCGTTTTACATTGAATCGACGGCAGAATATACCCCTTTTATTTGACATTTTTCTCGTTATGTATTATAATGTATCCGAGATAGTATATTCTATATGCGAAAAACGGAGGTCGGGCGAAATATTTTTATGATTACCGTGGAAATTTTCGGCAAAAAATATCTCGTTCCCGCCGATTTGACCGTGGCGGCGGCTATCGAATACGCAGGTCTGAAGCCGATAGAACGTTGCGGAAACGGCGTTTGCGGCTCGTGTCTTGCGGCGTATCGCCTTAAAAACGACGGCAGAACGCGTTATTGCCTTGCTTGTAGACAAAAGGCGGAGGACGGTATGACGATAATTTCGTTGCTGTCTTACGGGTTTTCAAAAAACGAATATAAACTCGACGAAATAGTAAGCCTCGAAAGTGCGGTCGGCGATATTTATCCCGAAATTTATTCGTGCATCGGGTGCGGACTTTGTACGAAAGCCTGTCCGCAGGGAATAGACGTTAGAAAATACGTCGGATACGCCCGAAACGGCGAGTACGAGAAGTGCCTCGAAGAGAGTTTTTCGTGCGTGGCGTGCGGAGCGTGCAGAAGCGTTTGCCCGAAGAAAATACGAAGCCCTGAAGCGGCTTTGCTCGCGAGAAGAATATACGGGAAATACCTTTCGCCGAAAAGCGATGGTCTTGAAAAAGCGATAACAAAGGTAAAAGACGGCGAAGCCGAGAGGGAACTCGAAGATTTGGCGGAAAAGCCGCTCGCCGAGATAAAACGCATGTACGAAACGCGTGAAACGAAAGCGTAGGGGGACGGATTTTGTACGAGTATACCGAAGAACAATTCGCTTCCTTAAAAAAAGTAGAGGCGACGAGAAAGGAAAGATTGACTACCGTTTTTCCGCTTTTGAGCGAAAACGAACGGCTTGAAATACTGAAAAATCACCCCGACAATGCCGAAACGGGCTATAAAACGCTTAAACTCGGAGTAAACGAGGGGGACAGAATACCTTGCGAACTCGCAGATATATTATGCGGTAAGCCGAGGGTTACGGAATATAATATCGACCTCAACGCCCCCGAAATCGATACCGACGTCCTCGTTATAGGCGGCGGCGGAGCGGGGATAGCGGCGGCGATAGAAGCCGAAAAAGTCGGCGTAAAAGTTACGGTCGTAACTAAATTTCGGGTAGGCGATTCGAACACGATTATGGCTGAGGGCGGAATGCAGGCGGCGACCGGAGAAAACGATAGTCCTGCGATTCATTTTCTCGACTTATACGGCGGCAGCGGTTATACTGCGGACGTAGGACTTCTGAAAAAACTTACCTTAAACGCTCCCGAGGCGATACGATGGCTTGAAGAACTCGGAGTAAACTTCGATAAAGCCGAAAACGGCGACATGATAACGACTTCGGGCGGCGGCGTTTGCAGAAAAAGACTGCACGCTTGTAAAGACTTTACGGGTTTGGAAATAATGCGAACGCTCAGAAGCGAGGCGTTAAGCCGCGATATAAACTTCGTCGAATACGCTTCTGCGATTGAGATTGTAAAGGACGAAAAGGGGAATGCGAGCGGCGCGATAATTTGCGAGAGCGAAAAAAAGGAAGCGTTTTTCGCGAGGGCGAAAACGGTGATAATAGCGACGGGCGGCGCGGGCAGACTTCAATACAACGGTTTTCCGACGAGCAATCATTTCGGCTCGACAGCCGACGGTTTAGCGATAGCGTACAGGGCGGGAGCGAGACTTGTAGACGCCGATTCCGAGCAGTACCATCCAACGGGAGTTGCTTTGCCCGAGAGCAACAGGGGATCGCTCGTAACCGAAAAATGTCGGGCTCTTGGGGCAGGCATCGTCGATAAAAACGGCGAAATGTTCATAAATTCGCTTGAAAAACGCGACGTTACAACTTCGGCTATAATAAACGTTTGCAAAAATCTCGGCAGGGGAGTGAGAACCGAAAAAGGTTTCGGCGTATGGCTCGATTTGCCGATGATAGATATGATAAACGGCGACGGGACGATTGAAAAACGATTGCCGTCAACGCTGAATAAATTTCTGAATTACGGAATAGACGTAAGGAAAGAGCCGATACTCGTTTATCCTACGCTTCACTATCAGAACGGCGGAATAAAGATAAACGAAAACTGCGAAACGACGGTGGAAAATCTGTACGCGGCAGGCGAAGCGGCGGGCGGAATACACGGCAGAAACAGACTTATGGGAAATTCGCTGCTCGATATTATAGTATTCGGAAGAGAAGCGGGGAGACGAGCGGCGGAAAAGTCAAAGACCGTAAAAGCGGGCAAACCGACTTTAAGCCACGTTGAGAATTATATAGAAAAATTAAAAAGGACGGGAGCGGAAAACGGCGAGTTGTCGCCCGTGTTGCTTCCGAGAAACTTATAAGAAACACAAGAACGGAAAAGGAGTTCAGAAAAAATGGAAACGGACGTTAAAAAATTCGACACAAAGGTACAGCGATTAAAATATAAGGTGCTTCGCGAAGTCGCGCGTTCGGCGTGGAAAGGCACGCTTGCCGAGGACGCGATAGGTATACCGAAGATTATCGTGCCGGGAAAAATTCCGACGATGCGTTGTTGCGTGTATAAGGAAAGGGCTATACTTGCCGAAAGGGTTAAAATCGCCATGGGCGGAGACAAGGACAATCCGAACGTAATCGAAACGATAGACATAGCCTGCGACGAATGTCCCGTAAACGGCTACGAAGTGTCGAGCGCGTGCAGAGGCTGTCTCGCTCACCGTTGTAAAGACGCTTGCCGTTTCGGAGCGATTTCGTTCGACGAAAATCACGTCGCTCATATCGACAAGTCGAAATGCAAGGAGTGCGGAGCATGCTCGAAAGTCTGCCCGTACAGCGCGATAAGAAACAACAAACGCCCGTGCGAGTTGGCGTGCAAGGTCAAAGCCATTTCAATGGGCGAGGAAAAAGAGGCGAAAATCGACAACGACAAGTGCATATCCTGCGGAGCGTGCGTATATCAATGCCCGTTCGGCGCGATTGCGGACAAGTCGTATATAGTTGACGCCGTAAATATTTTAAAAGGCAGCGACGGCGGCAAAAATTATAAGGTGTTCGCGGTTGTCGCGCCCTCTATATCGAGTCAGTTCAGTTACGCGAAGTTGGGACAGGTCGTTTCGGGGCTTAGAGAACTCGGGTTTCATACTGTTGTCGAAGCGGCCCTCGGCGCGGATATGGTCGCGCAAAGCGAGGCTAAGGAACTTAGCGAAAAGGGATTTTTAACGAGTTCTTGTTGTCCTGCGTTCGTAAGTTTCATCGAAAAGAACTTCCCGAACTTAAAACAGCATATTTCGCATAATCTTTCGCCTATGGCGGAGATTTCCAGATATTTGAAAAAATACGAAAGCCCCTGCAAGGTAATTTTTATAGGACCTTGTATGGCGAAGAAAATGGAAGTTAAACGCGACTCGGTGAAAGACTACGTGGACGTCGCTCTTACCTTCGAGGAATTGCAAGCCCTTTACGACAGCAAGGACATAGATATTACGACTTTGGACGAGGGGGTTTTAGACAACGCTTCCTATTTCGGAAGAATATTCGCGAGAAGCGGCGGTTTGTCGGACGCTGTCGCAGAAGCGATAAAGGAACAAGGTATTGACAACTTCGAACTCAAACCTTGCGTTTGCGACGGCATAGAGGAGTGCAAAATCGCTCTTTTGAAGAAGAACAGAAACATTCTCGACGCAAACTTTATCGAAGGTATGGCGTGCATAAACGGCTGTATCGGCGGAGCGGGTTGTCTCACTCACGGCGAAAAGAACAAAGCCGACGTTGACAAATACGGAAAAGAAGCGTTTGAAAAGACCATTGCCGACGCGGTTTCAGTTCTGCATAAAGATTAAACGACTGTTTTACCATGAAAGAGAATTACTTTACGGCTAAAAGAATTGCTTTGACGGCAGTTTTCGCGGCGGTTGCGTTCGGGGTGTCTCGGCTCGATTTTCCCGTTTTTCCGCCCGTATCGTTTTTAAAACTCGATTTTTCGTTCGCGATAATGCTTCTCGCGGCGTACATCATAGGTCCGCTCGGCGGCGAAATCGTGGTTTTGACCTCGTTCGCGATAAGTCTGCCTTTTTCGCAGACGGCGATGATAGGCGAATTCGCGAACCTTATAATGGCGCAGTTTTTCGTGGTACTGCCTGCCGTCGCATACAAATTCAGACGAAAATTTTCCACGGTAATAATATCGTTGTCTGCGGCGACGATCGTTATTTCCGCGGTCGGACTTTTGACAAACAGATTTTTGCTTTTCCCGTTGTATATGGGAGAGGGCGCGGCGGAATTTTTCGCAAGCGTATGGTATTTTATCGTTGCGTTCAACGCGATTAAAGGAGTATCAAACGCGATAATTACCGTTTTACTTTATAAAAGGCTTAAAAAAGTACTGTCGCGTTTTTTGTGAGAGCGGAATATGGAAATAATAACTCATTCTAAGGAAGAAACCGTAAAATTCGCCGAGGAGTACGGAAAAACCTTGAAAAAGGGCGACGTCGTACTATTAAAGGGTGAAATGGGCGCGGGTAAAACCGTGTTTACGAAGGGCGTTGCGCTGTCTCTCGGAATAAAATCGGAGATAACAAGCCCGACTTACGCCTACCTTAACGACTACGACGGCAAACTTTTTCACTACGATTGTTATCGTCTTTCGAGCGGCGAGGACGCCGAGGCGTTGGGACTTACCGAATATTTCTATTCCGACGGAATTTGCGTAATCGAGTGGAGCGAAAATATCGCCGACGTACTGCCGGAAAACGCAAAAGTCGTAAAAATAGAAAAAATCGACGAAAATACGAGAAAAATAACCTATTGAGGCGTTTATGATAAATTATCTTGCGATAGACACGAGCGGAAACGGACTTACGGTTGCGGTCGGCGGCGAGAAAAAAGCCGTTTCGCGCCTTGAAAATTGTACCCTTACCCACTCAGTCGAACTTATGGGCGAAATAGAAAATACTCTCGAAAAAGCGGGACTTGATAAAGAAAATATCGACGTTTTCGCCTGTTCTGTAGGTCCGGGGTCGTTCACGGGGATAAGAATAGGCGTTTCCACGGTCAAGGCGTTCGGTTACGCTTTAAACAAAAAAGTCCTTGCGGTAACCTCTTTTTTAAGTCTTGCGTATAATGTAGAGAAAGGGCGAAAAAAACTCGCCGTAATAGACGCCAGACACGGAAATTATTACGCTTGCGGCTACGATGAGAACGATGAAGAGATTTTGCCGCCTTGCTTTATCGACAGGGCGAAACTCGAAGAGTATTCGAAAGAGTATCTCGTGATTTCCGATACCGAAATCGACGGCGTTCAATCGATCGTCGCGGACGTTGAAAGCGGTTTTGTAAAAGCGGTCGAGGCTAATCTTGACAGGGCTTCGACTGACGTCGAAACGGTAGTTCCGCTGTACGTCAAAAAAAGTCAGGCGGAGGAAGGGCTGTGAAAGACTTTTCCGTTCTTGGTTGGGAAAGATCCGATTTGGCAGAGATTGCCGAGTTGGAGAAAAAATGTTTCGACGACCCGTGGAGCGAAGAGATGCTTTCGGCCTCTTTTTCGGACGAAAACTTTTTCGGTTTCACGGCAAAAAGGAACGGCAAAGTCATAGGTTATATCGGCGTTTCGTCTGTGTTCGAAACTGCGGATCTGCTTCTTATAGCGGTTGAAGAAAACTACCGCAAAGAGGGGATAGGCAGAACGCTTATCGAAAGGGCGACGGAGACCGCGAAAGCGAAAAATGCCGAAAGAATGATGCTCGAAGTCTACGAGAACAATGCGGCGGCTAAGTCGTTGTACTTGTCCGCAGGGTTCAGGCAAATCGCCGTCAGGAAGGACTATTACGGCGCGGGTAAAAACGCTTTTATAATGGAGAAAGTGCTATTAAACGCGTTATAGGCGGACTTCCCGTTATCGATGAAGGACGGGGCAAGGTCCTTTTAATGCTTCACGGGTATCTTTCCCAAAAGGAAAGTTTTTTGTGGCAGATTAAATTTTTTTCAAGGTATTACAGGGTAATCGCCCCCGATATGACGGGGTTCGGCGAAAATAAGGGTATGAGTTATCCATATTCGCTTTGCGATTACGCGGACGAAATAATCAGACTCGTCGACGGGTTGAAAATAAAAAAATACGACGTTCTCGCTCATTCCTTCGGGGCAAGGGTTGCGGTGAAAATCGCAAACAGAGACGAGAGGGCGGACAGAATAGTTTTTACGGGCGCTGCCGGCTTAAAGCCGAGAAGAGGTTTGAAATACCTTTTCAAAAGGGCGTCTTTTTTATTGCTCAAAAGGCTTGTCCCGAGAGAAAAACTCGCTAAATTTTATTCTTCCGACTACCGCTCGCTTTCCCCCGTTATGAAAGAGAGTTTTAAAAAGATAGTCGCCGAAAATCTCGACGACGAGGTGAAACGTATACGAAACAAGTGTCTTGTCGTAAGCGGAAAACGGGATAAAGAAACGCCGCCGTACAGTCAGAGAAAATACGCGAGGTACATAAAAAACTCCGAGCGCGTATTTATAAAGGGAGCGGGGCATTTCTGTTTTTCAGAAAAGCCCGACGAGTTCAACGGCGCGGTTTTTGCCTTTTTATCGGGAGGTTGACGTATGTTGTTATGTTTTGTTTCGGGGCTTATCTGCGTTTCCTGCTTCGTGCTTTTCGGGCGGAAAACGTTCGCGGTTTTTCAGCAATGCGGCTATTTACCGAAAGAGTTTTTAAAGGCGTATTTCGGCGATTGTCATCGTGATTTTGTCGGTTTATCGACTTATAGCCTTGTTTTACTCGTGTTATTGCTTGCCGCTATTCCGCTCGTTTTCGTCGGCGAGGCAGTTTATTTCACCGTGTTTTTCTTTTTCGGACTTATCTTTTCCTGCGTTGTTTTCTGTCGGACGAAAGCGGTAAAAAAGGCGGTTTTAACTAAGAGATATACGAGAATAATAGCGGCGGCCGCTACTGTGTCTTTTCTCGGTGGCTTTTTAATCTCTTGCGCTTTCGTTTCACATCTCGAAATCGACGCGGCGTTTTGTCTTTTGTACTCGTTGCCGCCCTTTTTATCGGCGTTTTTATCTCCCTTGATTCTGACCGTCGGCTTCTATATAATGCTGCCGCTCGACAAGTCGCTTTATGTGATTTCAGTAAAAAAGTGTGAAAGAAAACTTGAAAAATATCCCGATTTGATTAAAATCGGAATAACGGGCAGTTACGGCAAGACGAGCGTAAAGAATTTTTTAGAGAAGATGCTTTCGCAAAAGTACGAGGTACTCGCTACGCCGAAATCGTATAATACTCCGCTCGGAATATGCGAGGCAGTTAAAAAACTCGACGAAAGCCACGAAATTTTTATTGCCGAAATGGGCGCAAGACGACGTGGCGATATTAAAACGCTGTGTGAAATCGTCAAGCCGGATATAGGAATTATAACGGGAATATGCGCTCAGCACTTGGAGACTTTCGGCAGTCTCGAAAACGTAAAAATGGCGAAAAACGAACTTATAGAGGGACTTCCCGTAAGCGGTCTCGCCGTTTTTTCGTCGGACAGCGAGGGGACGAGAGATCTATACGAGAAGTGCGATATACCTAAAATGCTTGTAGGGGTAAACGGAAAAGAGGTTCGGGCGGCGAACGTAAGAGAGGACGAAAACGGCTTGAAGTTCGATATGATTGCGGAAGGCAAGATTTATTCTGTCGAAAGCGGACTTCACGGCAGGCATAATGCTTCTAACCTCTGTATTGCCGCCGCGGTCGCCTTAAAATCGGGAGTCCCTATCGAAAAAATACTGCTCGCGATAAGAGTTATGAAAAATCAGCCGCACAGACTGACGGTTACGAAAAATGCGGTCGGAATTACGATAATCGACGACGGTTATAACGCGAATGAAAAAAGCGTGGAATCGGCGGGCGAAACTCTTTCGCATTTCGGCGGTCGGAGGTTTGTCGTTACCCCCGGACTTGTCGAAACGGGCGACAAAACCGCGGAGATGAACGAAAGAGTAGGGGCGGTTGTAAGCAAGTACGCCGACGAGATAATCGCCGTCGGGAAAAACGGTAAGTACGTTCTTTCGGGCGTAAAAGGACGGGCGAAAGGAGTTTTAGTAAACAATCTCAAAGAAGCGGAAGAAGAATTGAAACGGTCGTTGAAGTCGGGCGACGCCGTGTTGTTTTTAAACGACGTTCCCGACAAATACGGGGTGTAAAAATGAAGAATTTGTTGGTAATTTTCGGCGGCGTTTCGTGCGAACACGAAGTTTCCGTGATAACGGGCGTAATGACCGCGAACAGCCTTTCGGCGAAGTATAACGTATATCCGATTTACGTTGACGAACGGGGCGAATGGCATACGGGCGACAATCTTAAAAATCTGAACTGGTATAAAACCAAGGACTTCGATTCGGTCGTAAAAGTTACCGTAAACGCGGGCGACGATACCTTGTATCGCCTTAAAAACGGCAAACTCAAAAAGATATGCAGAGCGGACGCCGCAATCAACTGCTCGCACGGTTTAAACGGCGAGGACGGCACGCTTGCGGGACTTATGAAATTGTCGAATATAGCGTTTGCGTCGCCCGAAATGTTTTCTTCGAGCCTTAGTATGGACAAATATTATACTAAACTCGTGTTGAAAGGGATCGGCGTAGACACGTTGCCTTATGTGAAACTCAACAGAGATAATTACATAAAACGGGGCGAACTCGCGGAGAAATACGTTTCCAAAACGCTTGATTACCCCGTGATAGTAAAGCCTGCGAATTTAGGAAGCAGTATCGGCATTTCGATTGCAAAAAGCGAAAAAGACTTGAAGAAATCGCTTGAATACGCGTTCAGATACGACGAAAAAGCGATAGTCGAAACCGCGTTGACGAATTTTCGCGAGATTAACTGCGCTTGCGTGAAAGTTTGCGGCAGGTATGTGGTTTCGGAGTGCGAGGAGCCTCGTTTTTCGGGCGATATATTAGGTTTCGACGACAAATACGGCGGAAATCGGGAAGTTGCATTTCCTGCCGAAATCGGCGAGAAATTGTCAAAAAAAATCAAGGAAATTACGGCGTACGTTTACAGAAAACTCGAATTTACGGGCGTTATAAGAATAGACTTTTTGTTAGACGGCGAAAAGATTTACGTCAACGAAATAAATTCCGTTCCGGGGTCGCTCGCGTACTATCTGTTTGCCGACGACACTTCGGGTTTTGCGGCGATACTTTCGGAAGTAATAGAAGAGAGTATGGAGAAACAAAAATCGAGAAAAGCGAACGAATACGTTTATAAAAGCGGCATATTAAATCTCGATGGGGCGAAGTTGAGAAAGTAGGGTTTAGCCGATAAAAATGTTTCGAGCGTTGTAACCCGATTTCCGCCCTGTGCGTATTATATACAGAGTGACATCTTGCTTTGCAATGTGGTATAATACGATATTGATTTTACGGAGGAAAAAATGAGTGATATTGCGGCGGTAATATTCGGACTATCGTTTATTTTCGCAATGACGACTTTGGGTTCGCTTCTCGCGTGTTTCATACCCGAAGGAAAAATCGAAAAAATGTTCCCGCTTTTAAACGGGTTTTCGGGCGGCGTAATGACTGCCGCGGCGGTATGGTCGCTGATACTTCCTTCGCTCGATATGGGCGGCGAATATGCGGCGTTTAAAACCGCAACGGGAATAGCGGTCGGCGGCGCGTTTATTTTTCTCGTCGGACTAATGTTTCCCGAGGACGGAAACGGCGGTTACAAAAAATTATTCACGGCCATGACGGCGCATAACGTACCCGAGGGAATAGCGGTCGGGTTCGCGTTGGGCGTGGGCGCGATTTCGGGTCAGGGCGCGTATACGGGGCTGTCTGCGGCAATCGGAATAGGAATACAAAACCTTCCCGAGGGCGCGGCTCTGGCGTTACCTGCGAGGAAGATATACAGCCGAAGAAAATCGTTTTTGCAAGGCGTAATAAGTGGAGCGGTAGAACCGATAAGCGGAATAATCGGTTATTTTGCCGTGAACGCGATGAGGCGATTATTGCCTTATTTAACGGCGTTCTCGGCAGGGGCGATGCTATACGTCGTATTTGCGGAACTATCGCCGAGGAGTGAAAAAGAAGAGGCTCCGTTTTCCGCAGGGTCATTAATCGGCTTTATTCTTATGATGCTCATGGACGTTCTTTTAGGATAGGTTTTTTACCTGAAACGGCATTTTCGTATTTATGTCGGAAATTTTGTCCGATTGCCGTCAAAATTCAATAAAATCATAGTAAAAACGGTTACGACGATTTTGCGTGACCGTTTTATTATTGCTAAATATCTACAACATATCCTTGCTTTCCCCTATGGGGAGAGTGGATTTTGCGAGTAATGCGAGCAAAAGACGAGAGAGGTATTATCTTAAAAAAATCTGCGGGAGTCGTCGTTTTCTCGTTACCAACCTCTATCGTCTTGACTTTCATTTTCATTCCGTCAAGCCACTTTCCCCAAAGGGGAAAGCAAGGAATAGAGATGTTTATAAAAAAGCAAATTAAACCCGCGTCAAAACCGACGCGGGTCTTTTATAAACTTTCGAGAAAATCGTTTAAAAGCGTTTTTTGCCTTGGCGATAACGCGGACAATTTATCAAAATAGTTGTCTTTTTTCGATAGAAAATCAACAAGCGTTATCTGCAATGCAAAACATATACTGTCAAGCGTTTCTACCGTCGGGCATTTTTCCCCTCTCTCTAACGCCGATATGTAACTCGGCGAAACTCCAGCGTCTGCGGCAAGCCTGTATTTTGTTATATTCTTACTTTCCCGTAATTTTTTAATTCTTTTTCCTATCTCTAATCTGTCCATACTATCCCTCTTTGCTCTTATATAGTGTACTATAGTGATATATTATTCCTTTTTTTCAAGAATAAATTTCTCTATAGTGTTGATTTTATTTCACTATCGTGCTATAATAAGTAAAACTATAGTGAAAAATATAATGAAAGAAGAAAGAAAACAGATAAAATCGAAAAACAGGGTGACGAAACACGGCGAAGTCTTTACGGGCGAACGCGAAGTAAAGGCTATGTGCGATTTGGTCTCGCAGGAATGTGACCGTATAGACAGTCGTTTTTTAGAACCCGCGTGCGGCGACGGCAACTTTTTAGCCGAAATTCTCACCCGAAAACTCGCCACCGTAAAAAAATTATATAAGTCGAACCCTTACGATTACGAACGTTATTCCGTGCTTGCCGTAACGAGCCTTTACGGGGTGGATATTCTCGCCGATAACGTGGAGGAGTGTCGGGAGCGGCTTTTTCGTCTGTGGGATAAAGAGTATAAGTCGATATGCAAAAAGTCCGTAAACGAAGAGACCGAAGAAGCCGTAAAGTACGTTTTTTCAAAAAACATATTATGCGGCAACGCATTGACTTTAATGCGTGTTGACGAAAATCAGCAAGATACGGGCGAGCCGATTATTTTCCCCGAGTGGAGTTTACTCGGAACTAAACTCAAACGTCGCGATTTTCGCCTCGACGTAATGCTTAAAGTAAACGATAAACCGAAGGGCGGACAGCCGTCGCTTTTCGATATTCCCGAAGAAATACGGCGGTATATATCGATTAACCCGACGACTAACGAATATATGGCGGAGCCGATACGGGAATATCCGATAGTACATTACAGGAGAGTGACGGGGCTATGAACGATACGTTTTTAGAAAATATTTACAAAAATAAAACCTTGCATACGCCCGACGTTTTGTTATGCCTTGCGAATTTATCTAACGACGAAGTATTCACGCCGCCCGACGTTGCGAACAAAATGCTCGACCTGTTGCCGCAGGAACTTTTTTCCGATCCGAACGCGAAATTTTTAGACCCTGCGTGTAAAACGGGCGTGTTTTTACGAGAAATCGCGAAAAGACTGATAGCGGGCTTAGCGGATAAAATTCCCGACTTGCAAACGAGAATAGACCATATATTTCACAATCAACTGTACGGAATAGCGATAACTGAACTTACGGGTTTATTGTCGCGGCGAAGCGTGTATTGCAGTAAAAGTCCGAACGGAAAATACTCGGTTTCGAGGTTTGACACGGATGAGGGTAATATACGATATCGCCGAGTAAATCACGAATTTATAAACGGCAAATGCCGCTATTGCGGAGCGAACACGACCTATGACCGCGGCGAGGAATTAGAGACTCACGCTTATGAATTTATACACACGACGAACGCGGAGCAGATATTTAATATGAAATTTGACGTAATAATTTCCAACCCGCCCTATCAATTAAATTTCGGAATTGAGGGGGCAAATAGTTCTAATGCAAAGTCGATTTACAATTTGTTTCTCGCTAAGTCGCTGATGTTACGGTCTCGTTATGTATGTATGATTACGCCAAGCCGTTGGATGACTAAAACTTCTCAAGGAGTATCTGAAGAATGGATAGATAATTTGTTAAAATCTAATCATTTTAAAGAAATTCACGATTTTGAAAATTCGACAGATTGTTTTCCCGGCGTTAGTATTATGGGTGGAGTAAATTATTTTCTTTATGAAAAGGAATATGTGGGCAAATGTCGATATGTGTTTCATTATTCGGGCGATAAAGAAGTATCGGTAAGGGAAGATTATTTAGATTCAGCAAATGCCGGTATAGTAATAAGAGATCCTAAATCATACTCAATCATAGAGAAAATCAAAAAAATAGAGGGAGAATATTACTTAAAATCCGACACTAATTTTTCGGGCTTAGTTAGTCCTAAACACTTTTTTGACGATAGCGTATTATTAACCTCAAATTGGAAAGGTTATAAAAAAGAAAAAAGCGATTTATACAATATCAAATATTACGTTAGTAAGTCGTTTAATGATACGCCGTTCGGGTGGATACGACAAAGAGATTTGCCTAAAAATCAAAAAACAAAAGATTTACATAAGGTTTTTATTCCTGCCGCTAACGGGTCTACGGATTCGGTTTTAGGCACGCCGTTTTATGGCGAACCGAACAGCGTTTGCTCGCAAACGTACTTAGTAATAGGATATGACCCTGTAAAGCATAATTTTAATAAAGTTGAATGTGAAAATATTATATCATACATAAAAACTAAGTTTTTCCGTTATCTTGTAAGCATAAAAAAGAAAACGCAAAACGGACCGCGAGGCGTTTATCAATTTGTTCCTTTACAAAATTTTTCAAAGCCGTGGACTGACGAAGAATTATATAATAAATACGGACTTAACGAAACCGAAATTTCGTTTATAGATAATACTATAAAAACTATGGAGCAAACAAAATGAATATTAAAGATTGTCTAACTATAGGTGTAAAGACGGCGGTAAGTGGAATCCCGTATTTTGGTACCTTTATTGCTGAAATAATGGACTATGGTGCAAGCAATACAGAAAAGAAAAAGACGACACAATATTTTAAATGCGTAGACGAGAAGTTGTCTAAGTGCTGTGCAGATGTTGAGGAATTGAAAAAGGATGAATTTGGCTTTAGTATGTTTGTTAAAAGCTATAGAATGTGGCAGGTTGAGGCAGAAAGTTCAAAATTAAATTGTTATGCTAATGCTGTAAAAAATAGTTATATATCAAACGTTTCTGTTACGAAAAAACTGCTGTTTGCAAATAAGTTGTCGGAATATTCTGTAGAACTGTTGGAATTATTGCACTATTTTAGTATTGATCATTTCGTTGATGAATCAAATGAAAACCGCCTTGTTTTTTACGGTGAAGAAAAAATGATTGATACCATTTTAAAGGAGTTGCCTAAATATAATGGCAATGAAGATCTTTTATGCTATATGGTTAACAGTCTAATAAAAGATGGTTTTATTAAGCCTTTTGAGTTTGAAATTCCATTGCAAAAACAAAAAGCCTACGGAAAATGGACGACAAAAATGGGTGATGAGTTTTTGCAATTTATAAGTGACGAGAGCGAACAAAAAAACAATTAAAATTATAAACAATGGCAAATAATATAAGTCTTTCCGATATTTTAAGTAATCGCCCCGACTTTACGCCTACTATTTACGGCTATATTCTTCCCGATGTCAAGGATCACGACGGATATATAAAAATAGGCTATACCGAGCGTAAATCGGTCGAAAATCGTATAAAAGAACAGTTGCATACCGCCGCGATAGGCTTTAAAATCGTGTTCAAAGAGTCCGCTATGCGTTCCGACGGAACGTGTTTCACGGATAAGGACGTTCATAGACTTTTAAGACGTAAGGGTTACAGACAATTCAACGAAGGCGAGGATAAAAACGAGTGGTTTAACTGTTCCGTGAGCGACGCGTTGACCGCTATCGAGGAAGTCAGGACGGGAAAAAGATTCGAGGGCAATCGCTCGTGGAATTTTACCATGCGAAACGAGCAGAAGTCCGCGGTTGAAATGACGAAAGCCTATTTCGCCCGCTCAAAAAAGGAAGAGCCGACTAAGCCCCCGAAATTTTTGTGGAACGCAAAAATGCGTTTCGGAAAAACTTTCGCTACCTATGAACTATGCAGGGAAATGGGGTTTACGAGAATTCTCGTCCTCACTTTTAAACCTGCCGTCGAATCGGCGTGGCATGAAGATATTACGCGGCACGTCGATTTTAAAGGTTGGCAATTCGTCAGCAACAAAGAGGCGAAATTCGATACTAAAAAACTTGACGAGCAGTTCGAAAGTTGCGATAAAAACGCCCCTATCGTGGTGTTCGGTTCTTTTCAGGACTTACTCGGTACGAACGACGGCGGCGGCATAAAGGCTAAAAACGAGTTTATACATACGACGAATTGGGATATAGTCGTGTTCGACGAATATCACTACGGCGCGTGGCGTGAAAACGCAAGAAATCTGTTTGAGAAATTCGACGAGGAAAACGACGATTTCGACCTTGAAAAGTATCAGAAGGAAGAGGCGGGAAACGCTATGAACGAGTCGTTTTTGCCTATCACCTCGGGGTATTATCTATATCTTTCGGGAACGCCCTTCCGCGCCCTTAACTCGGGTGAATTTTTAGAGGATCAAATATTTAATTGGACGTACTCGGACGAGCAGTCGGCAAAGGAAAAATGGGATAATTCCTTGGGCGAAAACCCGTACGCGGCACTTCCGAAAATGGTGATGCTCACCTATAAGGTACCCGATTCCATTACGGCAAACGCCGCCATAAACGAGGGGTACGACGAGTTCGATATAAACGAGTTTTTCAAAGCCGAGCCGAAAGAAAAGGGCAAAGCGGAAACTTCGGAATTCGTCTACGAGGACGACGTGCAGAAGTGGCTCAGAATGATTCAGGGCAACTATATGCCTGCGGACGGCTTGAAACTCGGCGCGGAGCGACCGCCTATGCCCTTTTCGGACGTTACTTTGCAAAGCGTTTTGTCGCATACCCTGTGGTTTTTGCCGAACGTTGCGAGTTGTTACGCTATGTCTAATTTGTTGCGCAAAAAGCAGAACAACTTTTTCGACGACTACAAAATTATCGTATGCGCGGGAACGAAAGCGGGCGTAGGTATAGAGGCTTTGACGCCCGTATTAAACGCTATGGGCGATCCGCTCAAAACGAAAACGATAACTCTCTCTTGCGGAAAACTCACAACAGGCGTTACCGTTCGTCCGTGGTCGGGCGTATTTATGCTGCGGAATTTAAAGTCGCCCGAAACGTATTTTCAGACGGCGTTCAGGGTTCAGTCGCCATGGGAGATAATAAACGATAAGGGCGATAGGGAAGTTATAAAGAAAGAGTGCTATATTTTCGACTTCGCTTTGGAACGCGCTCTCGAACAGATTTCAGATTATTCGTGCCGATTAAAGGTGGACGATACAAGCCCCGAACAGAAAGTCGCGGAATTTATCGCGTTTTTGCCTGTGCTTGCATTCGACGGATCGTCGATGAACGTAATAAACGCGCAGGACATACTCGACATTACTTACGCGGGGACATCGGCGACTTTGCTTGCAAAACGGTGGCAGACTGCGCTTCTCGTTCACGTTGACAACGATACGCTTAATAAGTTGAAAAGAAGCCCCGAGGCGTTGGACGCGCTTATGCGGATAGAGGGTTTCCGCTCGTTAAACGACGAAATTCAGACGATAATAAATCGCTCGGAAAAGGTTAAAAAACTCAAAAAGGAAAAGGGCGACGAATTGTCTGCGGCAGAGAAAAAGAAACTCACGGCAGAGGAAAAAGAGGCGAAATCGTTAAGGAAAAAGGTGCAGGAAAACCTTTTGAAACTCGCGGCGAGAATACCTGCGTTTATGTACCTTACCGACTACCGCGAGCAGACGATAAAAGACGTCATAACGCAGATAGAACCCGAACTTTTCAAAAAGGTCACGGGACTTACGGTAAAAGATTTCGACACGCTCTGTTCGATAGGACTTTTCGACTCGGAAAAGATGAATCAAGGAATATTCGGGTTTAGAAAGTACGAAAATTCAAGTTTGTCGTATACGGGAATAGATAAGCACGACGGCGAATCGGTCGGCGGCTGGGACACGGTGTTACGCCGCGAGGAATATGAGACTTTATACGGAAGGTAAAATATATAGGTTTGTCGCTATTAAAATACATGGTTCAGCCGCAGTCCGCCGCGTTTAAAACGCGGCGGACTGCGGCTGATATGTTATTCGGCTTTTTGTATAATAGTTGTATTTCATTACGAAAGTTATATTTTGCTTCGCAAAGTTATATTGCTATCGCAGTTATATTTCCTATTGCAGTTATATTTATATTGCGGTAAGTGTAGAGTGAAGCCGTTGGGGACAGCGCCCCGACGTCCCGAAATTAAACATATTGTGTGTTTTTAATATCCGTAGGGGACGGCGCCCCGACGTCCCGAATAACGGGAGTTCGATTTAGTTTTAATTCTTGCTTTCCCCTCTGGGGAGAGTGGCTCGAAGAGCCGAGAGAGGATATTTTTAAGTTGTACGGCAAAATTGTCGTGAATGAATTTAACATTGAAACGTTTTTTATCCGAATCGGGGAAAACGGGCGGCGTATACGGGAAAATTATAAACGAAAGTAATCGATTAACCTCTTAATAAGCGGCTATAAGTCGATTAACACACGATATTGCAACAAAACAGCTCGGCTTTTGAAGAAGCCGGGCTGTTTGTTTTGTTATGATTTCATTTCGGAAGTGAGCCGAAAAAAATAAAAAATTTTCTGTCAGGCGCCGAAAAACGCTTGACAAAACCGTTAGGACAATGGTAGCATAAAACTCGTAACGAGGCGGAAAACCGTCTTTTTAAATCTTTAAAGGAGCGACAAACGGTCGGCAGACATTATGAGAAACAGTTTTGTGTCTTGCATGCGAATGTTAATATCCCGAGCATTTATGCGCGGGCTTGTTTCCGTTTGTTCTTCGGCAAAATAAGCTTTAACGCATACCATGCTCGGGACTTTTTTAAGTCTCGGGCTTTTTTTATACTTAAATTTATTTTTATACCTAAATTCACACTCAAAAACAATTTTTACAGGAGAGAAAAAATGATCGAACTCAAAAACGTATGCAAGATTTATTCTTCCGCAAAAAGCGAGTTCACCGCCCTTAATAACATAAATCTGACAATCGAAGACGGAGACGTTTTCGGAATAATCGGTTTATCGGGCGCGGGGAAAAGCACTCTCGTCAGGTGTATGAACCTCCTCGAAAAACCCACTTCGGGCAGCGTGATAATAGACGGCGAGGATTTGACGAAGGCAGATAAAAAAAGGCTGCGCGTTATCCGCAGAAAAGTTTCTATGATTTTTCAGCAATTCAATCTTCTGCAACAGAGGAGCGTGCTTAAAAACGTGGAACTTGCGGGCGAAATAGGCGGCGACGCGGACAGAAAGCAAAAAGCCGTTAAACTTCTGGAGACGGTGGGGCTTGGCGATAAGCTCAATGCGTATCCGTCCGAACTGTCGGGCGGGCAGCAACAAAGAGTTGCAATCGCGCGTGCGCTGATGACCGATCCGAAGGTGCTTTTATGTGACGAGGCGACTTCTGCGCTCGACCCGGAAACGACAAAATCCGTTTTGGAACTTTTAAAAGAACTTAACAAATCGCTTAATCTTACGGTGGTGATTATTTCGCATCAGATGTCGGTTATAGAAGCCGTTTGCAACAAGGTGGCGATAATAGATAAGTCCGAAATAGTCACGCAGGGGAATTTGCAGGATATATTCCTTTCGCCCAAGGAAAAAATCGCGAAAAAGCTTATTTATTCGGGGAAAATAAGCGCGGGGCTGAAAGGCGAAAAGCTCGTGAAGCTTATGTTTGACGGGTCGGCGGATAAGCCGATTATTACGAATATCATACAGGAATGCAACATTCTTCTTTCCGTATTTTATGCGGAAACGAAAATCATAAACGGAAAAACTTACGGACAGATTATTTTCAGGCTGCCTTATTACGATGAGGATATCAAAAAACTGTGCGGTTACCTCGACGAAAAAGGGGTTTGTTACGAGGAGGTTTTAAGCGATGACTTTTGCTGAGATAGCGACGATGACGGGCGAAACGCTCGCGATGACTTTTCTTTCCACGCTGTTTGCCTATATTTTGGGGCTTCCTTGCGGAGTACTTTTGAACGTGACGAGCAAAAACGGGGTAAAACCGTGCAAATGGATCAATTTTATTATCGGACTTATCGTAAACGTTCTGCGTTCGGTGCCGTGCCTTATCGTTATCGTGCTGTGTATTCCGTGGACGAGAGCTTGGTTCGGTAAAGGCACAGGCGAGTGGTTTACCATTATCATACCGATGACGGTGTGTGCGTTCGGGCTTGTTTCGAGAATAGTGGAGCAGTCGCTTGCAGAAGTGCCTGCGGGCGAAATCGAAGCGGTTAAATCGCTTGGCGCAACCGATTTTCAGCTTATAACGAAAGTAATTTTGCCCGAAGCAAAAGCTTCGCTCATAACGGGCGTCGCCGTGGTTGCCGTAAGCGTTCTTGGGTACACTTCGTTTGCTTATAACATAGGCGCGGGCGGGCTTGTTTCGGGGATATACACGTTTTATTCGAGAAATACGGGGGATTATCTTTCTTCCGCATTTTTCTGGGTACTTATAGTTATAGTGGTTATAATAGTTCAGCTCATTCAGGAAGCGGGGCTTAAAATAGCAAAATTGACAGATAAAAGGAGAACTTTAAAATGAAAAAATTACTCAATTTGTTGTGTGTGGCGGCATTTTTGCTCGTTGCTGTGTTCACGGTCGGCTTTGCGGGCGGTTGCTCGAAGGGTTCCACCAAAGAAATAAGCGTTTGCGCGTCCGACGTTCCGCATGCCGAAGTCCTTAACGGCATAGTGAAGAGCGAACTCGAAAAGAAAGGTTATAAACTTAAAGTTACCATTCTCGATTGGACTATGCAAAACGACGCCGTCGCGAACGGGGATTACGACGCGAACTACTTCCAGCACGTACCTTATCTCGAAACGTATGCGGGCAAAACAAAGCTTTTCGCATCCTGCAAAGTGCATTATGAGCCGCTCGGAATTTATTACGGAAAAGCGGCGAACGGCACCGCCGTTACGGACGGTAAAACTTTTGAAATCTGCGACGACGTCACGAACGCGATAAGAGCGTTTCAGCTTCTCGAAAAGAAAGGAGTTATAAGCAGGGCAGCCGAAGGTGAAAATTTCCCCGTAAATGCCGCGGGCGACGGACTTAATATCGGTGCGGCAAGCAAAACGTGGAGCAGTAAAGACGGGTCCGTTACCGTTACGCTCGTTGCCGAAAATCTGCTTGTTTCGTCTATGACCGATTACGATTTCGCGTTGCTTCCGTGCAACACCGCCTATACGAGTAAAATTTCTTCCGACAAGCGCGCCGCCGTGGAAGACGACCCCGTTCAGGTTGCGGGCAAAGCCAACGTTATTGCTGCAAGATTGAACGATTATAAAAACAACTCCGAATACAAAGCGAAGATAGACGCGCTCACCGAAGTCATGCTTTCAAAAGAAGTTTCCGATTATTTTGCGGAAAAATACTACGGCGCGATGATTTGCGATTCCTCCACGCAGATAGATTTAAGAAGCGAGATAGCCTGAAATATCTCTCGTTTAAGTGTGAATAATCGTATCATTGAACGCAAAACATGCGGCTATAAGTCGATAAATCAACGATATTGCAAACAAACAGCTCGGATAAAAAGCCGGGCTGTTTTAAATATTTAAATCGGAACAGTTGTTCGAATTTTTAACACAACAAAGAATCTCTTTATGGAAGGTGTTCCCACTCGTCGGAGTAGCATCCCCCTCTGGGGAGAGTGGCTCGAAGAGCCGAGAGAGGTCAAAAAACGAAAACAATAAAACCGAGAGACCTGTTATTTACGGGCTTCTCGGTTTTTATTTAATTTTAAATCGTCAATTTTTATAAATGGAACGAACAGTTCCCGTCTCGGAGTCGTATTCGGCAGAGGTGACAATGGAAGTTGAATTTGTCGTAATACGCAGAATTTCGAGGGCTTTATATTCCGACTGCGAAGAAATGTAATATTCAAGAATATAACCGCCGAACTGAGGCGGATAAGTTTCCATATAGACGGTGTCTTTTCTGTCGGGTTCGCCGAGCAGAGCAGTCACCTCGTCGATATTCCACCCGATAATATAGTTGTTTTTGGCGAAATCGTCTAACATAAGGTATCTTTGGTGGTAGTTGCCCTGTTTCCATTTATCCGAAGAAAACTGAGTTTTGTCTGAACACGAAGCGACGGCAAGAGTAGTAAGAAATAACAATGTCGCAAGCATAGTTGATAAAGCGTATTTAAGTTTTTTCATTTTGCCCCTCCTTTTAGCCGATAAAAACCCCAACCGAACCCGCCTCTAAGCCGTCTTTTTAACGCTTTGCGGCAAATTCTCGCTTGAAGTACGTTAAGTACGTCTGCGTTCGTCTTTACCACAAATCATTTAAAAATACGGCTTAGGGGTTGCCCTATATATCAAATCAAATCGATACCGCAAATTTTCAGGCGTAGATTACGTTTAAGTCGCGGCGTTTCCGCGGGTTAGTATACAAATACAAGCCGCGGAAAGAACAATGAATTAAGCGTGAGATACGCCTGAAAATCGGGTTTGGTTGGGGTTTTTATCGGCTATACGTATTGATTGTATCATACAATTATATAGTTGTCAATATCTGAAAATTTGAAAAACAATCAGAAAAAAGAAAAAACAGTCTTAAAAGACTGTTTTCCGTTGGTGAAGCCTTTGATGTTAAAGACGGACTTTCGATTTCCTCAAAAGTTACGGTTTTTGATTTATTTTTGTAGTTAAACGTTATAACGTATCTATCGTCGTATAGATAAATTGAATTTACAAAGCCGTCGATTAAACGTTGTTTGCCTTCTTTGGTGCTTATATCTAAACTCTTGTAATGATATAAGGCGTGAAGTATTTGCTCTTCGGAAACAACGGGGTGGTCTAATTCTTCTTGATAAAAAATTTTCAATAAAACTGCTTGATTATCTATATTATACCATAGTAAATATGACAAGTTTCGTCATATTTATAAAAATATTATTTTTTTTATTTGGAATTATTTTTAGTTGAAAAAACTAATTAAAAACTGTATAATATAGGAAAAGACCTCTATAAACATTTTTTCATATTTTCTTTTTAGCTTAACAATAACCCTTTCTTTTAAACTGCAAATTCAAATTTCATTAAAAAGTGAGGTGTCCTTAATGGTAAAATTATTGTTGATAGGTATTATGGGGATGGTTCCTACCTTTTACTCTGGGTATTGTAGCATATTGCTGAACAAAAAGAACGTGGAAAAATGCGTTAATTATACAGGTAGAGTACTGTGAGGTTCGATTCCTCAAATACCCGCCAAAACGACGATTTCATATCGTCGTTTTTATCTTTTGGTAGATTTATGGGACAAAATTTTTAATTAGAGTCCATTAGGTATTATTATGACACTCCACAAAACCACTTGTCATTATTTTAAGCTTTTGATATAATAGAATAGTAATTTGGAGAAATTAAAATGAAAATCAATGCTTGGTGGTTTGAAAACAAACAAAACAAAATAGAAATTCCTCAACCTGAGTGGTTTACGCCAAGAACTCATTTTTCGGTGTGTTTAGAAAATGACAACTTTGTTTTTCCCTTAAAACTTTCTATTTGTGCAAATAAAGATGGAAGCGAACTGTTTTCTACGGAATATCAAATAAATGATTTACAAGATAGCACCGAGTATGAAATAATGCAAAAAGGCAACACCCTTTTATTTAAAGGCTTCGCTGACGAAGTGCAAGGTTTGCCTGATAGTTTAATGATACGCATTATTACAGCACGACAAGTAAATCAAGCTATCATCCCGCTTTTTTATGTAACAATAAGCGGAAAAACAACGGATTTTCAAGGTAATCCTTTTCAGGCAGCGGTTGTATTTCAACGAAAATTATTCGGTGGGAAGACACCATCTATTGGTATATGGAGCGATGCGAAAGGAGAATATTCCGTTATTATTCCTACGGGCAAATACGACTCTTTCTATGTAGACGATAACTCTTATAACGTTTCCTCGCTTGAAAATTGGAGTTGGAATATGCACGTTGATTGTGATGCAACGCACAATTTCAAGATTGGGAACGGAGAAGTTTATAATTTATCTGTTACCGAAGAAGAAAACAATTTAATAATTTCTTTTCGCCCCATGATTTTGCCGAGCATAAAAAAGGTTGAAACGAATATTTCTATCGAAGGCGAAAGCTATTTGTTGGTAGATATTCAGCCCGATATAGAGAAAGAAGATTTGAGCGTTTCAATTGACGGTCAAATTGTTCCCATCTTATCGATAGAAAGAGATTATGAAAAGATTATGGACGGGGAGAAGAAAATTGCATTGATTATTTATAAAATCAAGATAGATAAACCCGAAATCATTAGATATAGTTCTTTGTTAATTTTAGAATATCAATCGTATGGTCAATATAAAACTTGTGGACAAGGAAGAACATTTATAAAACAATGTTGATTTTTAAGTTTGGTTAAAACTTAGCACAAAAAGTCAAGACTTATAAAATAATTTTAGATATAATAAAATCGCGGAGGTTAAGAAATGGATTGGAGCGAAAGTTTACAAAACGCGATTGATTATATCGAAGAACACATTACCGAAAAAATTGATTATGAAGAAGTGGCTAAGCGCGCGTATTCGTCAAATTTCCATTTTCAAAGAGTGTTCGGTATAATGTGCGGTTTTACTCTTGGCGAATATGTCCGTAGAAGAAAGCTAACGCTTGCGGGAAACGACTTGTTGAGCAGTAAGATGAAAGCAATTCCATATCTTTAACAAACCTTTCGGAAACTTGAACAAAATCTTCAACTAAATCTAGTTCGTTGTATTGATTAGTCATGTTTTTTAGATGGTTTATAAAGTCGGGGTTGCCTTGCTTTTGATAGCCAACGTAATCGCAATTATAAAACGCCAAAACTTTCTGCTCTAAATATTTATTTTCGCCAATATAAAATTTTTTCATGTGATTCTCCTTGAATATGGTTTTACTTTGGTTATATCATGCAAAAATCTCATAATCAAGGTTTACTGACACTCAAAAAACTCTAAAAATAGCAAAACAGCAAGAAAAACTCTTGCTGTTTTACATTTTAAAAATTATTTTTTAAGCTTAAAAACAAAAGCGAATCCGTCTCCTAATGGAAACGGGTTCGCCTTTAACTTGTTTGGTGACCCCTACGGGATTCGAACCCATGATACCGCCGTGAAAGGGCGATGTCTTAACCGCTTGACCAAGGGGCCTTATTCTGTTGTATATCGCAATGCGCTTTAAGAAAGTGCAGTTGTTATCATTTGGTAGCGGCGGTCAGATTCGAACCAACGACCTGCCGGGTATGAACCGGCCGCTATAACCAACTAAGCTACGCCGCCATATTTTCGCCGATAAGCAAGCAACTTCTGCCTGCTTACCGTCGTTACTGGTTGCGGAGGTGGGATTTGAACCTCACGACCTCCGGGTTATGAGCCCGACGAGCTACCAAGCTGCTCTACTCCGCGCCGTCAAATTGCTTGTATATATTACTATATTTGTCTTTAATTGTCAACAGTTTTTATCGCTTTTTTTCAAAAAAAATTATTTTTTTATTTTCAGCCCTTTCTCTTGTTAATTTTGCCGTAAATTGCTATAATAATTACATTATATGACGTGGAGGCGTGTAGTGATAGATAAATCTCTTTTTAAACGCGGAGACGCGGTTGCCGTCGCTTTATCGGGCGGAAAAGATTCTATGTGCCTTCTCCATTTGCTTTTGAAATCAAAGGACGAACTCGGAATTACCGTCAAGGCGATAAACGTCGAACACGGAATCAGGGGAGAGAAGTCTCTGTCCGACAGCGATTTCGTTGCGAAAGAATGCGCAATTCTCGGCGTTCCGCTTTACTTTCAAAGGGTGGATAGTCTCGGATTTTCATCCGAGAACGGTCTTTCCGTAGAGGAAGCGGCAAGAATTTTGCGCTACAAAGTTTTTCAATCTGCCGCAGACGAGGGTTTTTGTAATAAAATCGCAACCGCCCATCACGCGTCCGACAGGGTGGAAACGACTCTTTTCAATATTTTCAGAGGGGCTTCATCTCTCGGGGCGGCGGGGATTCCAGAGTCCTCCCGAAACGGTCTTATCGTTCGCCCTCTTTTGTCGTTGACGAGAGGTGAAATAGACGAATACGTCAAGGAAAACTCGATTCCTTTCGTCACCGACGAGACTAATTCGGATAACGCATACTCGAGAAATTATATAAGGAATAAGATTATTCCCGATATAAAAGAGAAATTCCCGTCGTTTGAAACCGCTGTTTTGCGCTTTGCGGACTCTTTAAAGGACGATAACGACTATCTTCTCGGCGAGGCAAGAAAAGCGATAGAGCAGCGGAACGGGGAGTATTCTTTTTCCTGCGATTTGCCGAAGCCTGTCTTTTCGCGGGCGGCGATAACGTGTATGAAATCGCTCGGCATTTTAAAAGACTATGAAAAAGTTCACGTCGACGCTGTTCTTTCTCTCAAAAACGAGGAGAACGGGAAGTCGGTCGATTTGCCGAAAGGGGTTGTCGCCGTAAAGGACTATGGTAGAATTACTTTATATAAAAAGAAATCGAAAGAAGAGTTTTGCGAGTCGTTCAAACTCGGGACTTACGAGTTTGCGGGAAGAACGTATAGGTTTGAAAAAACAACTTATTCGGGTCAAAAAAGGTCTGATAATCGACTTATAGCCGACTTTTCCAAGATTCCTGACGGGGCGGTAATAAGAAACAGGCGGCTGGGAGATACGTTTGAAAAGTTCGGCGGCGGCGCTAAGAAGTTAAAAGATTATTTAATCGAAAAAAAGATACCGCAAAGAGAAAGAGACGACCTTTTGCTTTTATGTAAGGGCGAGAAAGTTGTAATTATTTGCGGAATCGAGATTTCCGACGCCGTAAAGGTAGACAAAGATACGGAGTTTGTGTTACAATGTACAAGCATAACGGACAAATCGTAAGTTACGCTTGAAATACTACTTACAGAGGAGCAATATGGAACAGGTTTTAGAAAAAGTACTTATCAGCGAAGAACAGTTAAAAACGAGAATTTCCGAACTCGCGAAAGAAATCGAGAGAGATTACGCGGATAAAAGTCCCGTAATGGTTGCCGTGCTTAAAGGTAGCGTGATGTTTTTTACCGATTTGGTAAGACAAATCAATTTACCCGTAACGCTTGACTTTATGGCAATATCGAGTTACGGCGCGGGAGTCGCTTCGTCGGGTGAGGTCAAAATAATCAAGGACATCGACGGCAAAATAGGCGGCAAAGACGTCATTATCGTGGAAGATATAGTAGACAGCGGATATTCGATGAACTGTCTTTTGAGACTTTTCGCGACTCGTTCGCCGAGGTCGGTAAGGGTATGCGCTCTTTTGGATAAGCCGTCGAGAAGAGAAATTCCCGTTCAGATTGACTATACGGGTTTTCAGGTAGAGAACGAGTTTGTCGTAGGCTACGGTCTCGACTATGCGGGACTTTACAGAAATATCCCGTACATAGGCGTACTCAAAAAAGAAATATATCAGGATAAATAAGTTTATTATATAGCATTGTCAGCCCGCCCGTCCGAAATTTTCGGACGGGCGGGCGTTATTTTCCTCGTGTGACTCTTTTTTCGTAGGAGGCGGCAGTATACAAGTGATATTTTGCTATGCAAAGTGAAATTTATCATTCGATAAGTGAAATCGATAACTTCGGTGAAATTTGTCTATCGGCAAGTTGTTTTATATCGTAGGGGACGGCGCCCTCGACGTCCCGCAGAATGGGAGTTGTATTTCCTTACGGAAGTTATATTTTGCTTGGCAAAGTTATATTGCTATCGCAGTCATATTTGCCTTGCGGCAAGAGTTGAGCGAAGTCGTAGGGGACGGCGCCCCGACGTCCCGAAATTAAACATATTGTGTGTTTTTAATATCCGTAGAGGACGGGAGCATACAAGTGATGTTTTGCTATGCAAAGTGAAGTTTATCATTCGATAAGTGAAATCGATAACTTCTGTGGAATTTGCCTATCGGCAAGTTGTTTTATATCGTAGGGGACGGCGCCTCGACGTCCCGTAAAACGCAAAGCAAATATAACTTTGCGTAGCAAAATTTCTAAACAACTTGCTTTCCCCCTTGGAGAAAGCAAGAAAATTCGATATTTCGCTTTGTGAAGTGAAATTTATCATTCGATAAGCGAAATTTCTTAAGAACGCTTGTATCTTAGAATAAGGCGTTCTGAAAAACGGCTTTAAGGCTCGATTAGTTCAAATTAAAAATCCGCCGTTCAATCTGAAACCAGATTGAACGGCGGATTCTGTTACATTTGTATAAAAATTCTAAGTAATTGTTAAAATCTTAGATTATCTGCATTCGTCCGCTTTTCCCGCGCAGCCGAGAACTTCAACGAGTTTGTGCTCGACAATCTTCTGAACGTTTGCTCTCGCGTCGCCGAGATACTGTCTCGGGTCGAAGTGGTCGGGATGCTCGAACATATGCTGACGAATAGCCGCAGTGCAAGCCATTCTGAGATCGGAGTCGATATTTATCTTACAAACCGCCATGGTCGCAGCCTTTCTGAGCATTTCTTCGGGAATACCGATAGCGTCGGGCATTTTGCCGCCGAATTCGTTGATAGTCTTGACGAATTCCTGCGGTACGGACGAAGCGCCGTGGAGAACTATGGGGAAACCGGGGAGTCTCTTTCCGACTTCTTCCAAAATATCGAAACGAAGTTGCGGTTTCTGACCGGGTTTAAACTTGTACGCGCCGTGCGAAGTGCCGATAGCGATAGCGAGCGAGTCGATACCCGTTTTAGTGGCAAATTCGTAAACTTCGTCGGGGTCGGTGAACATAGCGTCGTCGGAATGAACCTTAACGTCGTCCTCGATACCTGCGAGTTTTCCGAGTTCGGCTTCGACGGTAACGTTTCTGTCGTGCGCGTAAGCGACTACTTCTTTCGTGATTTCGATATTCTTTGCGAATTCATACTTAGAAGCGTCGATCATAACGGAAGTGAAGCCGTTGTCGATGCAACTTTTGCAAAGGTCGAAACAATCGCCGTGGTCGAGGTGCAGAACGATAGGAAGTCCGGAATCTTCTTCCGCCGCGAGAACGAGGTGTTTAAGGTACTTAGGATTAGCGTACTTTCTCGCGCCCGAGGAAACCTGAAGAATAAGGGGAGCGTTCTGGGCTTTACCCGCGTTGACGATACCCTGAATGGTCTCCATATTGTTTACGTTGAATGCGCCTATTGCGTAGCCGCCCTTATAAGCGGCTTCGAACATTTTTTTAGAATTTACAAGTGGCATAGTAGTCCTCCGTAGTTTTAATTCGATAGTATTATACACTTTTTTTTCCCAAACGGCAAACAAAATAAGGTTATTTGTAATTTTTTGTGGACTGTACGCAATAAAATTCGGGGCGACGCCTTTTCAGGCGTCGCCCCGAGTAATGTAACCGAGCAATGTAACCGAGCAACGTAACCGAGCAATGTAACTTAATATTTGTTTAGCCGCAGGCGATTGCGTTTTAACACAATCGCCTGCGGCTAACTCCATTCGGCTATTTTACCATTCGGCTATTTTACCATTCGGTTATTTTACCGTTCGGCTATTTTACCGTTCGGCTATTTTATCTGATATTTTTATACATAGGACCGTAAGCGGCGCAAGCGCGATAGTCTTGTCCTTCTTTGTCCATTCCGAAAGCGCCCCATGCCGACGGACGATAAATCTTGTCTTCGTCTACGTTGTGCATGCAAACGGGGATACGGAGCATAGAACACATGGTGATTAAATCCGCGCCGATATGTCCGTAGGAAATCGCGCCGTGGTTCGCGCCCCAGTTGTTCATTACGTCGTATGCCGACTTGAACGCGCCCTTGCCCGTTACTCTCGGAGCAAACCAAGTGCAGGGCCAGGTGTAGTCCGTTCTCTTCCAGAGTTTATCGGTAACTTCGTCGGGAAGTTTAACCGTCCAACCCTCGACTATCTGAAGAACGGGTCCCAAACCTTTGATAAGGTTAAGTCTTATCATGGTCGCGGGCATTTCCGCTCTCGTTACGAAACGGCTCGAATAACCGCCGCCGCGGAAATATCCGAGGTCTGCGTAAGGCCAGGTCGTGGCGTTCATCATCGTATCGATATCTTTATCGGTAACTTCCCACCATTTTTTCATTACGGCGTTACCGTTTTCGTCCTTGACCTCGCCGCAGGCGTCAACGCAGCACGCGCCCGAGTTGATAAGGTGAATAAATCCGTCCGCTTCTTTCGCGCGACCTTCTAAGTCGTAGCCCGTAACTCTCTTTACGGAATCGCCCGACCAGTAAGTTCTTACGTCCGCGAACATCTGCGCTCTTCCCGTAAGGAGTTTCATAAAGAGCATGGAAGTTGCGTTGAGCGTGTCGTTTTCCGTGCCGAGAATATAGGGTTCCCTCGCGCCGTTCCAATCGAACGAGGAGTTTAAAATACTTTCGGGGAAGTCGCAGTTGGGGTAGAAGTCCGTCCATTGTCTTTGACCCTGGAAGCCGCCGACGATTGCGTTATGACCGACCATTTCTTCCTCTCTGCCTTTCGGGAGGCGTTTGTTGCCGTTGAACAAATCTTTGATTATGCACGCCATTTTAGCGGTAAATTCCCAATCTTTCTCTTTCTGAGCGGGAGTTTTCTGCATTTCGACGGGGTTTTTATCAAAGTCGGGACGGCATTTTTCTTTAACCC
The DNA here is from genome assembly GCA_934249325.1 of uncultured Clostridia bacterium. Lineage (GTDB taxonomy): Bacteria > Bacillota > Clostridia > Christensenellales > Borkfalkiaceae > UBA10281. Next base: position 43,283 of record CAKQKW010000007.1, on the reverse strand, counting down.
AGGCAAGCGCCTTTTTATATTCGGCTCTGTCGTAAATACCTTCGGTCATTCTGCGGATGATTTCCACTTCGTCAACCGATTCGACTCTCATTCCGAGATATTCCTCGAAAAACTCGGGGCTTATAATCGAGCCGCCGATACCCATCGTAACCGAGCCGATCTGAAGGTACGATTTACCTCTCATAGTCGCTACCGCAACCGCCGCTCTCGCGAAACGGAGAATTTTCTCCTGAACGTCCGAAGGAATAGAGGTGTCGTCCGCTTCCTGAACTTCGTGTCCGTAAATGCCGAATGCGGGAAGTCCTTTCTGATTGTGGGTTGCAAGAACCGACGCGAGATAAACCGCGCCGGGACGCTCCGTGCCGTTGAAGCCCCATACGGCCTTTATAGTCATGGGGTCCATATCCATCGTTTCCGCGCCGTAACACCAGCAGGGAGTAACGGTAAGCGTTACGTCTACGCCCGCTTTTTTGAATTTATCCGCGCAAGCCGCAGCCTCGGCAACTCTTCCGATAGTCGTATCCGCGATAATTACCTTGACGTGTTCGCCGTTGGAGTAAAATACGTTTTCTTCGATAAGTTTAGCGGCTGACTTCGCCATATTCATCGTCTGGTCTTCGAGCGACTCTCTGACCTTGATTTTTCCGCGTCTGCCGTCGATAGTGGGTCTTATGCCGATAACGGGATAATCGCCTATAAGTCTTGATTTTGCCATTTTAAAAATTCCTCCGAATTTAATTTTTTTCACTTCAACACAATTATATACTTGAAATAAATCGATTACTTGTGTTATAATATAAAAAAGTATAACAATATTCAGAAATTCAGAGGATTGTCAAAAAATGAGTTTTAAGGAAGTAAAACTTCACGGCAGCGAGGATTTTCCGTTCGGACTTTATCTTATCGACGAGAATCATCCGAAATACGAAATGGCGTTTCACTGGCATACGAACGCGGAGATGATAAGGGTTAAAAGCGGCTCGCTCGAAATTACGCTGAACAATAAAAAACGCACCGCAAAGAGCGGAGACGTCGTATTTATAAACAGCGAGGTCGTTCACGGCGCGACGCCGTCGAACTGCGTTTACGAATGCCTTGTTTTCCCTCTTTCGTACCTGAAAAGCGGCAACAGATTTTCAAATTCCTTTATCGATAACCTCGTGGATAAGAACTGCCATTTATCTCCCTTTCCCGAAGGCGAGGAGATAAAGAGCATCTCGGACAGGCTTTTCGAGACGGTAAAAGAGAAGAAAAACGGCTATCAATTTATCACGATAGGGCTTGTTAACGAACTTATAGGCGAGTTTTTGCGTACTAATCAATATTCTTACGAGACGGAGGGGCTTGAAGGGGCGGACGACAGAAAGGTTCTGAAACTCAAAAACACGCTGTCGTTTATTCGCAACAATTTCGACAAGGAAATTACTCTCGACGATATGGCTTACGCCTCGGGTTTTTCCACGAAATACTTTTGTTCGTTCTTCAAGGAGATGACGGGAAAGACTCCCGTTTCGTATCTGAATTCTTACAGAGTTGAGAGGGCGTGCAGAAAACTTCTCGGCAGCGACCTTACTATAACGCAGATCGCCTACGGCTGCGGTTTTAACGATTTGAGTTACTTTATCAAAACGTTTAAAGAAATAAAGAAATGTACCCCGAAATATTATCGGGCTAACATAGAATAATCTAAAAGGAGACAGAAAAAATGATTTACGATTTCACCTATTACAATCCGACGAAAATTTACTTTGGTAAGTCTTCGCTTAAAAATCTCGAAGCCGAACTAAAAAATTACGGCAAAAACGTGCTTTTGGTTTACGGCAAAAACTCGATTAAAAAAATCGGCTTGTACGACGAAGCAATAAAAACGCTTAAAAGATGTGGCAAAAACGTAGTCGAACTTGCGGGAATCAACGCAAATCCCCGTTATTCGCAGGTTTTAGAGGGCGCAAGACTCGTTCGCGAAAACGACGTGGATTTAATTCTGGCGGTAGGCGGCGGTTCGGTTATAGACTGTTCGAAAGCCATTTCGGTTTCCGCATACGCGAAAGGAGACCCGTGGAAGAGGTACTGGATCGACTTCGAGCCTGTCGATAATAAATTAGTACCCGTCGGGGCGATACTGACGATGACGGGAACGGCGAGCGAAATGAACGGAGGTTCGGTCATTACCAACGAGGACGAAAAGATAAAGACGGGCAGAGTGTTCGACGCGTCCGTGTATCCGAAGTTTTCGATTCTTAACCCCGAATACACTTACAGCGTACCCGAAAGACAGATGGTTAGCGGTATTTTCGATATTTTTTCGCACCTTATGGAACAGTATTTTTCTGGCGACGACGACAACACGACAGACTACGTTATAGAGGGCGTAATAAAATCGCTTATTAAAAGCGCGAGGGCAGCGAAGAAAGACCCGAGAAATTACGAGGCGAGAAGCAACATAATGTGGTGCGCGACCTTGGGACTTAACACGGTTACGGGCGTTTCTAAAACGCAGGACTGGGAAGTTCACATGATAGAGCATCAGTTAGGGGCGTATACCGATTGTCCGCACGGACTCGGACTTGCCGTAATTTCCGTACCGTATTACAGATATATATATAAATACGGCTTGGACAAATTCGTCCGCTACGCGGAGAACGTCTGGGGCGTAGACACTACGGGAAAGACGAAAGAAGAGGTTGCGTTGCAGGGTATAGACAAACTCGCCGAATTTATAAAGGAAATGGGAATCCCCACGACTTTGAGAGAACTCGGAGCGACGGAAGAAATGTTGCCGCTTATAGCGAAAACGACCGTAAAAGGCGGCGGGTACAAGCAGATGGACGAAAGCGATATTCTGACGGTATTGAAAGAGTGTTATTGATTTTATAATCAAAAATAAAAAAAGATCGAGATAAAAGCGGGACGGCGCCCTCGACGTCCCTAAACGCGCAGCATTTTATTATAGTAATCGTAGGGGACGGCGCCCTCAACGTCCCGAAACGCGCAGCATTTTATTATAGTAATCGTAGGGAACTGCGCCCTCGACATTCCTAAACGTACAACACTTTATTATAGTAATCGTAGGGGACGGCGCCCTCGACATTCCTAAACGTAAAACACTTTATTATAGTAATCGTAGGGGACGGCGTCCTAGACGTCCCTAAACGTACAACGCTTTATTATAGTAATCGTAGGGAACGGCTCCCTCGACGTTCCTAAACGTACAACACTTTATTATAGTAATCGTAGGGGACGGCGCCCTCGACGTCCCGAAAAACGATAACTTATCCCAAAAACGCAAAAAAGATACTCGAATTTACGAAATGCGCTTTAAAGAAGTTCCATTAAATAAAACTTCTTGGGCGTTTTTCATTTATTCGGGTATCTTTTTATTATTGTTTTCCTTTGTAAGAGAAATTTCAGGTAAAAATAAATGTTTATTTAACTATGAAATTCACAAGTCTGCCTTTGACGACTATCGCCTTTACGATTTGTTTTCCGTCGACAATTTTCGCTATCGTCTCGTTTTCAAGGGCGATTTTCTTTATTTCTTCGTCGGTCGCTTCTTTTGAAACGACGATTTTACTCTTGACTTTGCTGTTTATCTGAACTGCGAGTTCGATTTCGTCTTTAACGAGAGCCGCTTCGTCGCAGGTCGGATAACTTTCGAGGAATACCGATTTACTATTGCCTCTTTGCGACCATAACTCTTCCGCAAAGTGCGGGCAAGCGGGAGCGAGAAGGAGTATAAGCGTATCGGTAACTTTTCTTAAAAGTCCGTCCTTTCTGTTCGGAAGCGAATCGTATTTGTAAATTGCCGTGACGAATTCCATAAGTCTTGCGACAGCCGTATTGAACGAAAACGAGTTCATATCCTTGTCAACCGACTTCACGCAGTAGGCTTCCGCATAGAGAAGTTCTTTGTCGTCTTTTGTCGAATATTCCTCTTTAATCGACTTATAGCCGCTTGTTTTCGTTACGATGCGTTCGATTCGCTCGATAAATTTCGCTATCGACTTTATGCCGTTGTCGTCCCACGGACCGCCTGCGGTGTAGTCGAAGCCGAACATAAGGTACATTCTGAAAACGTCCGAACCGTAAGTATCTATATACGAGTCGGGGGAAACGACGTTACCTCTCGACTTACTCATTCTCATTCCGTCGGGTCCTAAAATTATACCCTGATGGGTAAGTGATTTGAACGGTTCGTCGAATTTAAGATAACCCATATCTCTGAGGGCTTTCGTTATGAAACGAGCGTAGAGAAGGTGCATGCAAGCATGCTCGGGTCCGCCGACGTATTTGTCTACGGGGAGCATCTTGTTAATTATTTCGGGGTTGAACGGCATATCCGCGTTTTTGCTGTCGGGGTATCTGAGATAGTACCAACTCGAACACACGAACGTATCGAGCGTGTCGGGGTCTCTCGTCGCCTTGCCGCCGCATTTCGGGCAGGTCGTATTCATAAACGACTCGCATTTCGCAAGCGGAGACTTGCCGTCGGGCTTGAACTCGACGTCTTTCGGCAGAAGAACGGGCAAATCTTTATAAGGAACGGGAACCGTTCCGCATTTTTCGCAGTAAACGATAGGAATGGGAGCCCCCCAATATCTCTGACGGGAAACGAGCCAATCGCGGAGCCTGTAATTTACTTTATGCTGACCTTTCGACTCGGCGTAAAGTCTGTTTAAAATAGCCTTTCTCGCCTCTTCGGAAGTGAGTCCGTCGTATTCGAGACTGTTGACCAAAACGCCGTCTTCTACGTAGGGGAGAACGGTGTCGCCCTTCGGATTGTGAACGACGACCTGAACGGGCAGGTCGTATTTTTTCGCGAAAGCGTAGTCTCTCGCGTCGTGAGCGGGAACGCCCATAACCGCCCCCGTGCCGTAGGAATAGAGAACGTAGTCCGCGGCGTAAATGGGAACTTTTTTGCCGTTTACGGGGTTAATCGCATACGCTCCGATAAATACGCCCGTCTTTTCGCGGGTAGTCGAAAGTCTTTCGATTTCGTCCGTTTTTGAAGTGTCCTCGATATATTTTAAAACCGCGGGTTTGGCTTTTTTCGTCATGAGTTTTTTGACGAGCGGGTGTTCGGGGGCGAGTACTACGTAGGAAACGCCAAAGAGAGTATCTGCCCTCGTGGTGAATACTTTAAATTCGTCGCCGCTTTCGGCTTTGAAAACTATTTCGCCGCCCGTAGACTTGCCGATCCAGTTTTTCTGCATCGCCTTTGTCTTTTCGGGCCAATCGAGACCGTCGAGTTTATCGAGCAGTTCCTCGGCGTAGTCCGTGATTTTGAAGAACCATTGCGTGAGGTCTCTCTTTACGACCTGGGTTCCGCACCTTTCGCAGTGTCCGTCTACGACTTGTTCGTTTGCGAGAACGGTGTTGCAACTCGGACACCAATTTACAGGGGCTTCTTTTCTGTAAGCGAGACCGTTTTCGTAAAGTTTAAGGAAGAGCCACTGAGTCCATTTGTAGTAGTCGGGCATACAGGTTTTGATTTCGGCGTTCCAATCGAACATCGCGCCCATTTTTTTGAGTTGCCCTTCCATCGTTTCTATGTTGGCAAGAGTGGAAATTTCGGGGTGAACGCCCGTTTTTATCGCGTAATTCTCGGCAGGCAGACCGAACGCGTCGAATCCCATCGGTTCGAATACTTCGTAGCCCTTCATCTTTTTGTAACGCGCAAAACTGTCCGTTAAGCCGTAATTATACCAATGTCCCAAGTGCAATTTGGAAGCCGACGGGTAGGAAAACATTTCGAGACAGTAAAACTTCTTGTCTATGTTCTTCTTGTCGAACGCATAGAGCTTTTCCTTTTCCCATTTTTGTTGCCATTTGGCTTCGACGGATTTCATATCCATAAATAAAGTCTCCTTAAACGAACGTATATACTCCTGCATTTTAGCACAAACCGAAAACTTTTTCCACTTTTTTAGGGGCGTTTTTCAATAAAAATATATTTTTGCATCTTTTTTAAAGAGTTGAGAAAAAGCGTAGACTTTTTTTTCGCGTTGTGATATTATTATCGAGCGATAAAAAATATGCAGGAATGAGTATGGTAAACGATACTGAAAATAAAGAGAATACGAAAAGCGAAAACGGCGAAGCCTCGGAAGGGGCGTATACCTATTTCCCCGAAAAAGAAATAGTTAAATATTCCGTGACAAAAGATTACTGGGTGATGCCGACAAACAAAAAGACGAAGTATTTATCTTCGGCGATATACGTTTTTCTGGCGGCGTTTTTCTATGCGGCGGGGTTTCATTATTTCGTCACCCCCTGTTCTTTTGCTCCGGGCGGAATAGGCGGTATCGTCGCTATGGTTCAGCACGCTTTGGGGACTGCCTCGGCGTCTAGTCAGATACTTCAAAAATACAGTTCGTTCTTGTTCATACTTTGCAATATACCGCTCCTTATCCCCGCCTATAAGTTGTTAAACAAGGAATTTGTCATTAAAACGGCTATCGTCGCGGTGCTTATCGCTGTCATATCTTTTCTGTTCGACAACGTGATTGATAAGGACTTTACGAAGTTCTCCATAAGTTTGACGGCAAAGGTTTCGGATATGGGAACGAGATTGCTCTCGTCGTTTGTCGGCGGGGCGGTTTGCGGGGTGTCGCTTGCGTGCGCGTTAAAAACTAACGCGTCGACGGGCGGAGCGGATATAGTCGGGGCGATGATACAAAAGAAGAATCCGCACAGAAGCGTTGCGTCGATGATATTCGCCGTAAACGGAGTAATATTTGCCGTATCGATAATTGTTTACAAAGAAAATCTTATCCCCGTTTTCTTATCCCTTATATATACGTACACGGCGACAAAGACCTGCGACTTTATAATGTACGGAGCGAAGAGCGCTCTTAAATTCGAGGTAATAACGGAACATGCGGAAGAAATATCGAAAGAGATAATCGAGAAACTCGGACACGCGGTGACGGTAACGCCTGCGGAAGGAATGTTCGAGCATAAGAACAAAGTGCTTTTGATATGCGTAATAAAGCCGAGACAGACGGCGAAATTCCAAGAGATAATTAGTCGATATCCCGAGACTTTCGCTTACGTGGGAACCGTGAGCGAGGTAATAGGTAAATTCAACTCGGCAGGCAGAAAAGAGAGGAAGAATAGCGAAGGAGAGAATACAAACGGCAAGAAATTTTAAAATAAGGCTATAAACTGCTTGCAAAAAATGCGAGAAAGTAGTAGAATACATAAGAAAGCAACAAGAAACGCGGGCGTAGTTTAGTGGTAAAATATGGGCTTCCCAAGCCTAGGTTGCGGGTCCGATTCCCGTCGCCCGCTCCACTTGTCCCGCCTCAACGAACGTTGAGGCGGGACAAGTGGAGCGGACTCCTCAGGGGATGAGAGCAAAAATCGCCTGCGATTTTCTGAACGCATTTTACGAAGTAAAATTCCGACGAACGTCGGCTTCCCGTCGCCTAAGAAAAGGGAAAAATACGATAATATTTATATAAAGTATTGAAAGAGGGCGAGCAATAATAATTTAATAAGGGTGATTAACTCAGTTGGTAGAGTGTTTCCGTCACATGGAAGAAGTCGGGAGTTCGAGTCTCTTATCACCCACCATAAAGAAAGCAGGTCAAGCGAAACGCTTGACCTGCTTTCTTTATGGTGGGTTTTTATGAGAACTCGTTACGCGGCAACTTGTTGCCGACGAGCGTCAATTTGCTTCAGCAAATTCTTGCCGTGGGACTCCCGCTTGCGGGATGCGGCAAAATCTCTTATCACCCCGTATAGAGAGGTGCGTTTGTGAGGCAAGCGAAACGCTTGACCTGCCCTCTTTATGGTGGGTTCTTATGAGAACTCGTTACGCGGCAACTTGTTGCCGACGAGCGTCAATTTGCTTCAGCAAATTTTAAAAAATTCAAAGATATTTTTTTACTATTTCGTTTTAGTTTATAGAGCGGCTATCCACGATTTGATTTCCGCTTCGCCGCGATTTAACACCTTGCCTTCTTTAACCGTTACGTCTTTTCCGAGTATTTTGCGGAAATTTTCAGCGGTTTTTCCTAAGTTGCTGCCGCCGCTCGTTGCAAACGGGATAACGGTCTTACCCGTAAAGTCGTAACTTTCGAGGAATGTGTCTATTATTCTCGGTTCGACGTACCACCATACGGGGAATCCCACGAAAACTACGTCGTAATCATCGATATTGTCGAGTTTTTCGGCTATTTCGGGACGAGCCGACGGGTCGTTCATCTCTTACGTTGAACGACTTTTTTTATCCGTCCAGTCGAGGTCTTTGTCCGTATAAGGGGTTACGGGCTTTATTTCGAACAAGTCCGCGTCAGTCGCTAAAGCGATAAGGCGAGCCGTTTTTGCGGTTACGCCGCTTGCGGAAAAATATGCTACGAGTACTTTTTTCATAAATTTTACCTCCGAAATAATATTTTGGTTATATTATATCCCCGTTTTTTGAAAAAGTAAATATTTTTCTCATAATTTTTAAAGTGTAAAAAATTATTGTCAAGAAAAAATATTTTTGATACAATATAGGTAAATTATAAAATGAAACGATTTGTTAAAAATCGTTTAAAAGTAGTATGTTGAAATTTATACAATCGATTGATCTGTCCGTCGCGAGGGCGGCAGGTTGCTTGCGCGATGCCTGCGGCGGGCTTTTAACGCCGTTTTTCAAGGTCGTTACTCTGAGCGGCAATTTCGGACTTATATTTATCGTTGCGGGAATTGCAATGTTGTTTTTCAGACGGACGAGAAAAATAGGAGTTTGTTCGCTTGTAGCCCTTCTTTTCGGAATGCTTTTTACTAACGTAATACTGAAACACGCGGTGGCGAGACCCCGACCGTTTTCCGATATGACCTCGGAATTTTATTCGCTGTGGAAGGCGGCGGGAAGTCTGAAAGAGAGCGGTTATTCCTTCCCGTCGGGGCATACGACTGCGGCGACGGCGTTCGGCGTTTCGCTGTTTATCGCTTTGAATAAACGTTATTCGTGGGCGTTTTTGCTTATACCCGTTCTTATGGGCTTTACGCGGGTTTACTTCGTCGTTCATTACGCTACGGATATATTGGGCGGATTACTCGTCGGCGGCGTTTCGGCGGCGATAGCGTATTATATAGTAAAAAAGTTGGTTAAAAACGATAAAATTGCCAATTTACTGCCGTAAAAAACACTTTTCAACATCCGAAACCTATTCCGATGATTATAGGTGAAGTAAAAAGAGTAATGAGGTGCAACAACGGACTCAGGGTTGCAAGGAGCATAAGAGATACGGCGTACAAAGTTTTACAGGCAAGAAGTAAAATCGAAGCCGAAAAAGACGACGTGGCGAGTATGGCTGAGATTGCCGAGACCCTCGATATTCCCGAGAGGGAAGTGGTGTACGCTTTGGACGCCATATCCGACCCCATATCCCTTTACGACCCCGTGTACAACAAAAACGGCGACGCCCTTCTCGTCATGGATCAGATAGGAGACGAAAAGAACACCGACGAGAGGTGGACGGAGAAAGTCGCGCTCGAAGGGGCGTTGTCGAGGCTTAACGAAAGGGAAAAGAAGATACTGTATTTAAGGTATTACGAGGGTAAAACGCAGACGGAAATTTCCGACGAAATAGGGTTGTCGCAAGCGCAGGTTTCGAGGCTCGAAAAAAACGCCCTCAAAAGCATAAAGTCCAAAATGTGACATATTCCGACAAGTTTTCCCGTAGAATATACAGAGGAATGGCAGTATGGAATATAATCTTAATGACTTAAAGAAAAAACGCGTGATAAACGTGGCGGACGGCAAAGATCTCGGCAAGATTACGGACGTAGTGATAACTTATCCCGAAGGAAAAGTTAAGGGCATAATCGTGCCGGGGAAAAAGAGCGGCATATTTTTTTCGGGAGAACTGATAATCAATTTCAGGTGCGTAGAGAGAATAGGCGACGATACGATTTTAGTAAAACTATGCGAAAGACCCTCTCAGACGATAGGAGTAAGCGCGCGCGAGAGCGAAGAAGAATAGGATTTATAGTTAAAAGGACTGAACGAGACTTCTGCGAGAGCGGCAAGTCTCGTTTTTTATCTCGCAAATCTTATATTCGTATCGGACGGCGCCTCGACGTCTTATCGGATTGGTTTATAGTCGTAGGGGACGGCGCCCTCGACGTCCCGAAAAACCAGAGTGATTTTTATTTTACGTCAGACCTCTTCCACCGTAAGCGGTCCCCTTTCCCCAAAGGGGAAGGCAAGAGCGGTTAGAGTTGCGGCAAGTTGTTTTACAGTCGTAGGGGACGGCGCCCTCGACGTCCCGTCGGATACTATGTTTTATACTCGTAGGGGACGGCGTCCTCGACGTCCCGCAAAACCAGAGTGATTTTTATTTTACGTCAGACCTCTTCCACCGCAAGCGGTCCCCCTTCCCCAAAGGGGAAGGCAAGAGCGGTTAGAATTGCGGCAAGTTGTTTTACAGTCGTAGGGGACGGCGCCTCGACGTCCCGTCGGATATTTTGTTTTATAGTTGTAGGGGACGGCAGCATACAAGTGATATTTTGCTATGCAAAGTGAAATTTATCATTCGATAAGTGAAATCGATAACTTCGGTGAAATTTGCCTATCGGCAAGTTGTTTTACAATCGTAGGGGACGGCGCCCTATAGAACTCTTAAAAATGCTTGCATTTTTAAGAATAAGGCGTCCCGTCTGATAGAACTCATAAAAATACTTGCATTTTTAAGAATAAGGCGTCCCGCTTCCTAAAACTTCGTTCTTTTGCAGATTGTGGTTATTCATAATTAAAAAGTTCGAATAATCGACTTATAGAGTGGTATTTATCGAAATTTAGTCAAAAATAAGAATCTTGATTCAAAAATGCTCGGAATAGGGATCGGAAGCGAAAAAGTGAAAATTATGAGATTTTTTCTGTCAGATATTGACATTGCGTTTTGACGGGTGTAAAATATAAGCGAAAAAGGTTTAAAAACCCTTTAAAAAGTAAATATCTTATCGGTAAAGGAGTGTAATTATGGTAAACAGATTTATCTTAAACGAAACGAGTTATCACGGCGCAGGCGCTATAAAAGAACTTGCGACCGAGATTAAAAACAGAAATTTCAAGAAAGCATTCGTATGTTCCGATCCCGACTTGATCAAGTTCGGCGTAACTAAAAAGGCAACGGACGTTCTCGACGAAAACGGCATCGTATACGAGATATACAGCGAAATCAAGCCTAATCCTACGATAGGAAACGTAAAACACGGCGTCGAGGCTTTCAGAAAGAGCGGAGCGGACGTAATAGTCGCGATAGGCGGCGGCTCGTCTATGGATACCGCCAAGGCGATAGGAATAATCGCTACCAACCCCGAATTTGCGGACGTTCGTTCGCTCGAAGGCGTTTCGCCGACCAAGAATAAATGCGCGCCGATTATCGCGATACCGACTACCGCGGGTACGGCTGCCGAAGTAACAATAAACTACGTTATAACCGACGAAGAGAAAAAGCGTAAATTCGTTTGCGTGGACCCCAAGGATATTCCTATCGTCGCAATCGTCGATTCGGATATGATGAGTTCGATGCCGGCTGGTCTTACCGCGGCGACGGGTATGGACGCGCTCACTCACGCGATAGAGGGCTATATAACCAAAGGCGCGTGGGAACTTTCGGATATGTTCCACATCAAGGCGATAGAGATTATATCCCGTTCGCTTCGCTCGGCTGTAAAAAACGAGAAAGCGGGCAGAGAGGGAATGGCTCTCGGTCAGTACGTTGCGGGAATGGGCTTCTCGAACGTCGGCTTAGGCGTAGACCATTCAATGGCTCACACCCTTTCGGCTTACTACGATACGCCGCACGGCAAGGCTTGCGCCATACTTCTTCCCACGGTCATGGCGTACAATGCGGAATACACGGGCGAAAAATACCGCGATATAGCGGTCGCCATGGGCGTTAAAGGTGTTGAGAATATGACTCAGGCGGAGTACAGAAAAGCCGCCGTAGACGCTGTAAGAAAACTTTCCGAGGACGTCGGAATTCCGACTACCCTTAAAGGAATAGTGAAAGAAGAGGATATTCCCGAACTTGCCAAATCGGCTTACGCAGACGCTTGCCGTCCGGGCAATCCGAGAGAAACTTCGGTAGAAGATATCGAGAAGTTGTACAAATCTTTGCTTTAAAATCGTTATCGAAGCCCGCAGACGTTCCGCCTGCGGGCTCTTTTCGTGCCGTAAGATATTCGTTATCGTATATTGACCGCCGTTGATTTCAGAGTTTTTATATTTTTTCTTGACATTGTTTGCGGTTAAGTGTTAGAATATAAAAAAAGTCGGTAAAACCGACGATAAGCGGTCTGCAAAACCGACGGCAGACCTCGGTAAGACGGGGCTAAAAAGCCCGTGAAGCCGATTGTCGGCATACTTTCGGAGTGGATTTGAAAAAACAGTTGATATTGATTGCTTCGCCGCCCGCTTGCGGTAAAACGAGACTTTCAAGGCGGGTTGCAACGGAGTTCTACGGGGCGGTATATCTCGATAAAGACAGCCTTATCCCGTTGTCGAAAAGAATATTTAAAGTGGCTAAAAAGCCGTATAATCGCAGTTCCGCGTTCTTTAAAAGGGAGATAAGAGACTACGAGTACGAGGCGATTTTGTCCGTCGCTTTCGATGCGATTAAGTATAACGACAGAGTTATTCTGAACGCGCCGTTTACAACCGAAATAAGGAACGAGGAATATATAACCGACTTGAAGAAACGGTTCGAGACCGTCGGAGCGGAACTTGTTATCGTATGGATAATGTCCGATCGAAACGCGTGTTACAGGAATATGAAACACCGCAATTCCGACAGGGATAAATGGAAACTCGAACATTGGGACGAGTATATCGAAAGCGTGAATTTTGCCGCGCCCGAGTTTTCGACGTTTCAGCCCTTTATCTACGACGTGAGAAATCAATCGGAAATAGAGCGGTCGTTTAAAAATCTGATAGAGTATCTGAAAGGCAATCGCTGAGCGACTATAAAAATTAAGAAACGGCGGAAGTCAAACCCGATGGGGTAAGACTTCCGCCGTTAAATTTTTACTTAAACGACCGTTATTCTACTATAACCGCCGTCTCTGCGAAACGTTTGGTCGATTCCAACGCCTTTTCGCATTGGAACTTTGAGCCGTATACGCCGCTCGTCACAATCGTTCTGCCCGACGGGGTGAAAATCTTGAACACGAACTTTCCGTTTTTGTCGGCGTTCACGGATACGTTTCCGTCCGCGAGGTTTTTCTTTATATTCGAGATAGCGGTTTTTAAACCGTTGATATTCGAGTATCCCTGCGTGGAGAGCAGCGAGCCGCCGTTGGACGCGGTAAGGGTAGCGAATACTTTATCGTCGTCCGTCTTTTCGACTTTCCACTTGCCGTTGTAAGCGTTCTTCCTGGTTTCCGTTGCCGCAACTTCGTCCGTTTTAACCTCGGGTTCTTCGACGCGCTTTTTCGTTACGATTTTCGTTATCGGCTTTGAGAACTTACTCTTTTTATGAATGGGCGTCGCGGGAATGCCGTCGTTGTACATAAACGGAGTTTTGACGGGCTTTGCTTCAACCGTACTTTCGTCCGCGTCGATAATATTGACGGGTTCGTCGTAAACTACGGGTTCTTCGTATTCGATAGTCGGCTCGTTTTCCGCTTTTTCCGTTTCTTCCGTAATTTCCGTAGCGGCTGTTTCGCTTACGACTTCGTCAGCCGTTTCGTCGATCGCCTCGGCTTCCTTTTCTTCCGTTGTCTCGACAGTATCGGCTTCCTTTTCTTCCGAGGTCTCGGCAGTATCGGGTTCCTTTTCTTCCGTTGTCTCGGTTGCCTCGGTTTCGTGCGTTTCCTCGTTTTCGGCTACGACTTTCGTTTCCGTAACCTCTTCCGCGGTCGGTTCGTTTTCGGCGGCGGAGTAGCCGTTCTCGTCTTCTGCCTCTACTGTTTTTTCCGCTTCCGTCGTTTCGTTCGGTTCGACTGTCTCTTCCGTTTCTTTCGTCTCTTCCGTAGCGACTTCTTCGGTACTTTCGGTCTCGTCGGTTGCTTCTTTGGCGGCTTCTTCCGTTTTCGCTTCGGAAATTTCCTCGGTCTCTGCTTCGGTCGTTTCTTCTACGACTTCCGTAGCAGCAATTTCGTTTTCTTTATTATCGGCTTCGTGCGTTTCTTTGGCGGTATCGCCGTTTTGCTCGTTTTCGTCTGCGGTTTCCGCTGTTTCGTCGGTAATTACGGTAGTTTCCGTAGCCGCGACCTCGGTCTGTTCCGCAGTCGTTTCTGCTTCCGCGTTTGCGGTCTCTTCCGTCGTACCCTCGGTTTCCGTAACCTCTTCGACTTCTTCTGTCTCTTCGGTTTCCTCGTTCGCTTTTTCGGAAATACGGGCGAGATTGCTGAGTTCTCGTCTCATTTCCTCTTCGATTTTTTCGGAAACTATCTTCTGAGTTTCGGTACGGGGAGTAGCGGGTTCTTCTTCGGGCTTCGCGGGTTCGGTCGCCGCTTCCGCGGTTTCGTCCGATATGTCGTCGAACTCGTCTTTTTCGGGTTCGGCTTTCTCGTCCTCGACCTTTTCGCCCTCGACTTCCTTATTATCTTCCGTCGCTTCGGTGACGGCTACTTCTTTTTCGCCCTCTTCAATAATCGAAGATACGGGGTCGTTTTCGTAGGTAAGGTCGGTGATTACGACTTCGTCGTCGGCGGCGTTTACGGGAGCGTTCTCGTCGAAGAACGGTTCTTCTTGGGCGGGTTTGACGGGAGCGGGTTGTTCGCTTTGGGAAACGGGGAGACCGCCCAACGCGTTGTTGACTTCCGCCGCTTCTTTCTTCGTCGCGATCGAAGTTTTCGGGGGAGCGTATCTCACCTTTTTCTTCGCTTCTTTCTTTTCGGCGACCGCTTTTACTTTTGCGTCGTCTCTGAGGGCGGCGAGGGCTTCCTCTCTTTCCTTTTCGTATTTCGCTCTCAAAGCCTGAGCGTTTCTGTATTCCGCTTTCGCTTTTTCGAGATCGTCGACAGCCTTTTGAAGTTGAGTTTTCTTTTCGATTTTCTCGTCTTTTTCGTACTGTTTTAAAATCGCCCCCGCGTCTTTGGAACTGAGTTTGACTTCCTGCGAGTTAATTCTTTCGAGTTCCTCTAAAAGGAGTTTCCTTTCGAGTTCTTTCTCGGAAATTTTCGCGAGACATTCCGAACGGGTAGAGTTGAGTTCGACGTTCACGTCGCTGAGCGCAGACTTCATCTGCGAGTCTCTCTTCGCCCTGTCGGAATTTCTCTTCGAGATTTCCAAAGAACGAAGTTTCTGTTCTTCCGCGATTGCGTTTATCGCGAGTTTCGTGTTGCGAGCCTTGCCCTTTTTGAGACCTCTGAAAATGCCCGTCTGCTGTTTGGTCAGTTTTTCGGACAGTTTTCTCTGTTTCGCGCTTAAAGACACGATTTTCTCGTTGGCGAGGGAGTTGTACAACTCGTCTTTATCGGAAGCCGTTTTGTTGTCTTCGATAATCGCCGCTTTCTTTTCTTCCGCTTCTTTTTCCGCTTCCGCGATTACTTTTTGAAGTTCGGAGATTTCTTCGTCTTTCTGCTTGATTTGTTCGGTAATTCTTTCAGCCTGTTCGCGGTTTTCAAAATACCGTTTCAAACGTTTTTTCCGTCTTTTGGACGGATTGACGATTGCGACGATCAGACAGGCGATAAGAGCGACGGCGAGAACGGCTACGATAGCCATCTGCCATAATTCGACGGTGAACCCCAAAAGATCCGAAACGTTCTTTTTGAAAGTTTCGAGAGCGCTTTGCACAGAGTCCATAAAACCGCCGCTTAAAAGAGAAGTCGTTAAATTTGCCATAAAACACCCCTACTATAATATGTGTCTGAATATATTTTATAGTAAAAATTCCCGCAAGTCAACTAAAAAATGAAAATATACGAAATACTGTTAAAATATTTTGAAAAAAATCGCAAGATATGGTATAATTCGGTGGTATGAAAGAATATTCTGCGGTAATTATAGGCGGCGGCTTTTCGGGTCTCGTCTCGGCGATAGTTTTGTCCGAGCGGCTCGGCGGCGAAAAGGTCGCGGTAATTGAAAAAAACGACAGGGTGGGCAAGAAACTTCTTGCTACCGGCAACGGCAGGGGCAATATCTCCAACTTCGATTTATCCCCGTCGCATTATCACTCGGCGGCGGGAGCGGAGGTCGCGAACACGCTCGAAAAATACGGCTATAAGTCGATTATTGACTTCTTTAACGGATTAGGACTGCTTGTTACCGAAGAAGACGGCAAACTGTACCCTCTCGGTTTTCAGGCTTCGGCGGTTTTGGATATGATGCGTTTTCGCCTCGAAAATCTCAGAACCGAAATATATACGGGTACGACCTGTAAAAAAATCGAAAAGAGAAACGGCGGCTTTAAAATAATTACCGACGGCGGCGAATTTTACGCGAAAAAGGTAATAGCGGCGTTCGGCGGCAAGTCGGGCAAGCAGTACGGCACGGACGGAACGGCGTTCGGACTTTTAAAAGACCTCGGAATTACCGTCACGGAACTCACGCCGCAGATAGTTCAGATAAAAACCGATACCGAATATATAAAGGGGCTTAAAGGACTCAAAGAAAAGGCGAGACTTATCGCTCTCGACGGCAATAGAGAAATCAAGGACTTTACGGGCGACGTGCTTTTTACCGACTACGGCGTGAGCGGCAACGCGGCGTTCTTTTTGTCGTCCTATCTTAGCGAACTCGATAAACCTATTATAAGAATAGAGTTTGCGAAAGAGTACGGCGAAAGGGAGTTGACGGAGTTTCTGACGGAAAAGGCGAAGCGGCTCTGTTACGCCGATACGGACAATATTTTAACGGGCGTAATGAATAAGCAGATAGGCAGAGCGGTCGTAAAGAGAAGCGGAGCGAAAACGCTCGACGAAAACTCGATTAAAAAAATCGTATCGACTATGAAGCGGTTTGATTTGAAGGTTTCGGGAACGCTCGGTTTCGACTATTCGCAGGTGACGAGGGGCGGCGTCCCTTTCTCGGAACTTTGCGAAGGGTTCGAGTGTAAAAAGGCGAAAGGGCTGTTCGTTATCGGCGAGGCGTTGGACGTCGACGGCGATTGCGGAGGTTACAATCTTCAGTGGGCTTATTCCTCGGCTATGGTCGCTACGGATAAAATACTTGCGGACTTGAAGTGATTATGAGAATAGACAATATAAAAACGCCCGTGACTTTAACCGCGGACGAAACGTTCGCCCTGATAAGAAAAAAGGCGAAAGCCCCGAAAAACGCGAGGGTAAAACTCCTGAAAAAGTCGCTCGACGCGAGAGATAAAAACGATGTGAAGTACGTTTATTCGGCGGAAGTGATTACGGGCGAAGAAGCAGAGACTGAATACTCGGTAAAGCCTTGCCGCTTCGCTAAAAATATAGTAATCGCAGGCTTCGGACCTGCGGGAATGTTCGCCGCTTTATACCTTGCGAGAGCGGGTTATAAACCGGTCGTAATAGAACGGGGAAAAAGCGTCGACGAAAGGCAAAAGTCGGTCAATAAGTTCATAAACGACGGTTTATTAGACGAAAACAGCAACGTTCAGTTCGGCGAAGGCGGGGCGGGAACTTTCTCGGACGGCAAGTTGAATACGGGCGTTTCGCACCCGCTTATAAAGACCGTTTTAAGAGATTTTGTAAGACACGGGGCTCCCGAGGAAATAGAATATCTCGCGAAACCGCATATAGGAAGCGATAGGCTTCCGTCGGTTGTTAAAAGCATAAGGGAAGAGATAGAACGCCTCGGCGGCAAGGTTCTCTTTTCGCATAAACTCGACGGGGTGAAAATCGCCGACGGAAAAATTGTTTCGGCGACGGTGAACGGCGAGGAAATTCCCACCGACGCGTTGGTTCTCGCCATAGGTCACAGTTCGAGAGACACGTTTAAAACGCTTTTGGGGTCGGGAGTACCCATGGAGAGAAAGGCGTTCGCCATGGGCGTCAGAATAGAACATTCAAGGCGAAAAATCGACGTCGCTCAGTACGGCGAAAAATTTGCGTCGCTTCTGCCCGCCGCAGATTACAGACTTGCGAGCCATAAAGCGGCGAGGGGCGTGTTTACGTTTTGTATGTGTCCCGGGGGATACGTTATCCCGTCGGCTTCGGAAAACGGCGGCGTGGTCACGAACGGTATGAGTTTGTACGCGAGAGACGGCGAGAACTCTAACAGCGCGGTTCTTTGCGAGATTTATCCGCAGGATTTTTACGACGGAATACTCGGCGGCGTAGAACTTCAAAGGACGCTCGAAAGGGCGACTTTTACGCTCGGCGGCGGCGATTATTACGCCCCCGTTCAGACCTTGAAAGACTTCTTTTCTGACAGGCGTTCGGATAGGGTTTTGAGCGTTTTACCGACTTATAGCCGCGGATATACGCTTACAAATCTCAATAATGCGATGCCGAAGTTTATGAGCGAGTGTCTAAAAATCGGTGTAAAAGATATGGGTAACAGGCTTAAAGGCTTTGCGGCGGACGAGGCGATATTGACGGGTTTCGAGACCCGTTCGTCAAGTCCTGTCAGAATACTTCGTAACGAAAACTATGCGAGCGTAGGCGTAGAGAATTTATACCCTTGCGGCGAAGGTTGCGGATATGCGGGAGGCATAATGAGCGCGGCGGTAGACGGTATAAAGACGGCGACGGCGATAGCGGAAAAATTCTCGAAATAAACGAATTTAATTGACAGACAAGTTTTGCTGTTTTCACAAGAAACGTTTTCTCGGGACGGCTTGTTCTTAAAATGTAAATATTTTCGGGAATATCGGGACGTCGGGGCGCCGTCCCCTATGGGCGTAAAACAATTTGCCGCGAGGCGCCTTCCCCGAGGGTGACGACAGAAGTTTGCTCTTTGAGTAAAATTCGGTAGATTTTTACCTTTGCGTTTTTATCTCTTTTGTAAATGATTTTTTTATTTCCGTTAACTGTTTCAGATGCGAAATCGTAGGGGACGGAGCCTCGACGTCCCTAAACGTGCAGCACCTTATTATAGTAATTGTACGGGACGGCGCCTCGACGTCCCGCTTTAACGAAACTTTTTATATTGCGTTTTTTGTCGTTTTTATTGCCTCTTTTCGCGGTTTTTTTGTGAAAAATTCGGTTGCCGCTTGTTTTGCCTTTACTTTTAAAATAATATATATTATAATATAGCCACAGACGAATGTTCTGCGGCAATTTTTTTAACTTTTTTTAAAATTTTTTCAATTATGATAATCGAATATTTAGGTCATTCTTGTTTTTACATTCAAGGCGAAGAAAAAAGCGTCGTTACCGACCCGTTTGCGGAAATCGGTTACGATTTAAAAAGGGTATCGTGCGACTATTGTACGATTTCTCACGAACACTACGACCATAACAATTATCTCGGCTTGGACGCGGCGAGGGTTATAAAACGCTCTGAAAACGGGTTTATCGCCATCGACTCGTATCACGACGGAATGCTCGGCAGACTTCGCGGCAACAATCGCATATTCAAGTTTTCGGTAGACGGCGTGACTTTCTGTCACTTAGGCGACCTCGGCGAATGTTTTTCGCAGTCGCTCGCGGAGGAGATAGGGGAAACGGACGTTTTGTTTATTCCCGTAGGGGGAACCTACACGATAGATTATATGGAAGCGATAAAATTCGCAAAGGCAATAAACGCGAAGATAACCGTTCCGATGCACTATAAAACGAAAAACTGCAACATAGATATAGACGGCGTCGAAAACTTTTTAAAACGTATGCCGATGGTGGAAAATGTCGGCAAAACAATCGAACTTAAACGGGAAACGCTCCCCGACGAACCGAGCGTATATTATTTCGGAGAATAAATATGTATACTTACGAAACGTTACAAGGCAAGAGTATTTACGACCTGCGCAGAATTTTGCGTAGTCTCGGCGGCGTTCCGGGTGGGGACGGAAAGGAGAAAATCATAGGCACGATTATTTCCATACAAGACAATAAAATAGTACCGAAAAGGAGTTCGAGAGGCAGAAAGCCGCTTGAATCGAAGTCTCCCGACTATGAGACCGTTTGCAACGGCGGCGAATCCGTCGGCGGCTTAGCGGAAACGGCTGTACCCGCTCCGCTTGACCCGAATATGGTGCTTTCCGACGTGACGAAGGCGTCCGACGGGGCGATCGGCGAAGCGGAAGGCGTATTCGAGCTATGCCCCGACGGCTACGGCTTTTTAAGAGCGGAAAATTACGAGTGTACGAGTAAAGACGTATTCGTGGCGAGACCGCTCGTCAAACAGTACGGACTGAGAAAGGGCGATTACGTCGTCGGCACCTGCGCGAAAATGCGGGATACGGGCGCGGCGGCGTTGAAATTCGTCTATTCGATAAACGGCGAAAACATAATGGACGTCGGCAAAACCGTGCGACCGCAATTCGACGATCTGACGGCGAGATATCCCGACGAAAAATTCGTACTCGAAAGAAAGGACGCCGAGGACGACCTTGCGATAAGGAGTATGGATATATTCTGTCCTATCGGAAAGGGGCAGAGAGGGCTTATCGTCGCTCCGCCGAAAGCGGGCAAAACCACGCTTTTGAAGAAAATAGCGAACTCGCTCGGAAAAAACTACCCCGAAACGCACCTTATAACCCTGCTTATCGACGAGAGACCCGAAGAGGTTACGGATATAAAGGAAAGCGTTACGGGCGAAGTCGTGTACTCGACTTTCGACGAGACCTCCGAGCATCATATAAGGGTTGCCGAACTCGTTATGCAAAGGGCTAAAAGGCTCGTCGAATCGGGCAAAGACGTAGTGATTTTGCTCGACTCGCTCACGAAACTCGCGAGGGCGTACAACTCGTCGCTCCCGTCGTCGGGCAAAACCCTGTCGGGCGGTATCGACCCGACGGCGTTGCAGCCCCCGAAGAAATTTTTCGGCGCGGCGAGAAATATCGAAAACGGCGGCAGTCTTACGATAATCGCTACCGTTCTCGTCGAGACGGGCAGCAGAATGGACGACGTTATTTACGAAGAGTTCAAAGGCACGGGCAATATGGAACTTCACCTTTCCCGTCAACTTTCCGAGCGGAGAATTTTCCCTGCGATAGACTTCTATAAATCGGGTACGAGAAAGGACGAACTTCTGCTCGAAAAGCCCGAACTCGAATGCGCGTATCTTCTTCGCAGATTCTTAGCCGAGGACAGAAACGCGAGCGAAAACATACTCGAAGCCATGTCGAAATGCGAGAACAACGCGGAGTTTGTCAAAAAATCGCCCGTGTTTATAAAACTGACTTCGAGATAAGAAGTTATCGGCGTTTCATAACCCGATCCTTAAACCAACCGAATACTTTGCGGACGGCGAAATCGGACAGCCTTTCGGGGTGAAACTGAACGCCTGAAACGTTATCGCCGTAAAATACCGCTTCGGTGACGTTGTCGGAAGAAGTCAACGCTTCCGAGGCGAACGACGGAACTTTATCGACCGCCTGCCTGTGGGCGGAATTGACGACCGTAAACGAGCCGAAAACGTCGCCTTTCCCCGAAACGGAATGATAAGCGTCGCAACTTTTTTTGCGGTGAATACCGACGTTTTTCACGTTTTTTAAGGTGCCGCCGAAAAACACGTTGATAACTTGCAGACCTCGGCAGATACCGAGTACGGGAACGTCGAAGCGGACGAAGTATTCGAGAAGGGAAAATTCGAGTTTATCCCTTATGAAATTTATGTTTTTAGGGGGTATTTTCCCGTTGTAGTACGGCGGAAAAACGTCTCCGCCGCCGATTAAAAGCAGACCGCCGTAAGCGGAAAGCGAGGACGGAGACAAGGATGTTTCATACGGGAGACCGACTTTTTCGAGCGCTTTCAGATAGGTTTTCGGCGGGCGTTCGGAAGCGACTAAGATTTTCATAGTAATATAGTATTAAAACAAACTAAAAAAAGGTGAAAGATGAAGACGATAGGACTTGTCGTCGCGATGACGAAAGAGATAATGCCGTTTTTGGAAAGACAGTCGGGGAAAGTCGAAAAATTATCCGATTTTCCGTTCGAGACCTACTCTTGCGAAATAAACGGCAAAAGAACGGTATGCGTGAAGTCGGGTGTGGGCGAGGTGTTCGCCGCTGCGGCGACGCAGTATCTGATAACGAAATATTCGCCTGAAATAATCGTGAATTTCGGCGTTTGCGGAAGTCTTACGGACAATTTCGACACGAAGGAAATCGCGATTGTAGGCGGCGTTGCGTATTACCTGTTCGACACGTCGGCGATTGACGGAACGAAAGTCGGACAGTATACGGGCGAAGATGACGTGATTATGTATACGGATAAAAATCTCGCCGAGAAAGCAAGAAAAATTCTCGGGGGCAAAACTCCGATAACGATATGCGCCTCGGGCGATAAATTCGTCGCCGACGAGGGCGAAAAGAAGAGGTTAAGAGAAGATTTTAATGCGGAAATCTGCGAAATGGAAAGCGCGGGCGTACTTATAACCGCGAGAAATTCAAACGTGCCGTGTTTAATAATTAAGGGCGTATCGGACGGCAAAGGCGGCGCGGAAGAATATCTGAAAATGGTATCGATGGCGAGCGAAAAGTGCGCGGAAATAGTGACGGGTCTTTGCGGCGAACTATAAGCCTATCGGCAGTTATGTTTGCCTTGCAAAGTGATATTGCCTATCGGCAGTTATATTTGCCTTGCGGCAAGTTGATTTTGCAGCCGTAGGGGACGACGCCCACGGCGTCCCGCAAAACGGGAGCAATATTTTATTTCCCCCTATGGAAGAAGCAAAGAAGAAATACGCCTTATCGGCGACTATTACGAACCAAACGAAATATACTAATAAATATGGGAAACAGAAAACCGAAACTCGGACTCGCTCTCGGGAGCGGCGGCGCGAAAGGCGCGGCTCTTCTGGGCGTATTAAAAGCGTTCGAGGAAAAAAATATAGAATTCGACGTCGTGGCGGGAACGAGTATCGGCAGCGTCGTCGGAGCGTTGTACGCCAAGGGTTACACCGTGGGCGATATGTCTCGGCTCAAAGACAGTATACGAATAGAGGACCCGCAAAACCTTCTGATGTTGTACCTCGGCGGTACGGGGCTTACGGGAATAATGCGTAAAATAACGGGCGGAGCGTATTTCGACGACCTTGTTAAACCCTTTCGGGCTGTCGCGACCGACCTCGACAGCGGCGAAGAAGTCGTGATAGGCTACGGCGAAGTGTCGACGGCGATAGCGGCTTCGAGCGCGATTCCCCCTGCTTTCAGACCCGTCGTAAGAGACGGCAGACGACTCGTCGACGGAGCGTTCGTAAACTACGTTCCCGCAGACGTGACGAAAACGCTCGGCGCGGAAAAGGTTATAAGCGTAAATCTCGGAATGGGCAGCGACACAAATCAGCAGATAAAGAGAACTTTGGACGAAATGTACCCCGAAAACGGCGTGAGATTGCAGAACAGAAGCAGGCAATGCTACGAGTATTCCGACCTTGTAATCGCGCCGCCGCTCGACGGGTTTTCGAGCGCGGACGTAAGGAGACTCGACGATATGTACGAGATAGGTTACAAAGAAGCGAAAAAGAGAATGGACGAAGTACTTAAAACGATAAAGCAATAACAGGTTGCGAAATAAAAATATGAGAATAAATCCGAAAGAGAACATATACGGACGGTTCAACGTTCCGTCCGACCAGAGTATAACCCACAGGGCGCTTCTGCTCGGCTGTATAGCGAAAGGTAAAACTTACGTCATCAACCCGAGTATGAACGAAGAGACTTCCACGGTAATATCGTGCATCAAAAAAGCGGGTGCGAAAGTCAAAATCAAAAAGGGCGTAATAGAAGTAAAACCGACGAAAAAGATAGAGAGCGGACTGAGATTCGATTGCGGTTCGAGCGAAACCTTGATGAGGTTTTTATGCGGACTTGTCGCGGGCAGCGGAGTAAGAGCAGAACTTACGGGAGACAAATGGCTTTGTCAGCGTTCGATGCGAAACGTTAAAGAACCGCTCGAAGCGATGGGCGCGACGGTCGCTCTCAAAAACTATACCGTGCCTCCGATTCTCGTCGAGGGCGAGACGGTAAGACCGATCGACTACGTTATGCCGATAGGCAGTTCGCAGGTAAAATCCTCCTTGCTTTTGTGCGCGTTGGCGGGCGGAGTTTCGGCGAAAGTCACCGAAGAAATACCGTCGAGAAACCACATGGAAATTCTTATGAAAGAAATGGGCGCGGACGTTACTTTCAATAAAGAAGAGTCGAGCGTGACCCTTCGCGGCGGCGAGATAAAGGGCAAAAAAATATACGTTTGCGGAGATTTCACGCAGGCGATGTATTTTCTTACCCTCGGACTTCTTTCGGGCAGGGTAGAATGTCTGAATACGGGCGTAAACCCGACGAGAACGGGCGTGTTTGAAATACTTCGCAGAATGGGCGCGAAGATTAAAGTTTCCGACGGCAGATTGCTTTGCGGTGAGAGAATAGCGGACATAGTCGCCGAGAAAAGCCAACTTAAAGCCACTTTGGTGACGGAAGAAGAGTCGTACAAAGCGGCGGCGGAACTTCCCGCTCTCGCGTGCCTTATGGGTATGGCGGACGGCGAAAGCATAATCGCGGAGTCCGAGGCTCAAAGAATCGCGGACAAGGAATATTTCGACGAAATAGCCGAACTTATCAATTCTCTCGGCGGTAATTGCAGAAGATTTGACGGCGGAATAGCGATAAAAGGCGTAAAAAAATACCGCGGCGGCAGCGTAAAAGCGAGCGAAAACGGCAAAATCGGCATGGCGGCGGTCGTCGGGCTCTCGGCTTCGGAAGAGGGCGGAGACTTCGAGGACGAAGCGGCGGTAAACGGCGAATATCCCGATTTTTTAAAGACTTTCAGATACGCGACGTTCGCTTATATGGACGAAAAGCCGAGCGATTACGCGTCGATAGTCAATGCGTTTATTTTAGACAAAATCAAAATCGCGAACTATGTTTTTTTCACCAAGTCGGCGAAAGAACGGGGCGTTAAAAAGGCGATTTCCGAACTCAAAGATTGCGACGGATATTCCGTATCGGAAGAATATTCCGCGGACGTTTCCAAGAAAATAATCAAATATCAGGGTACGGCGAGGGTGACGAAAGCGGTCAACGTAGTTCACGGAGTCGCGGGCTGTTCGACCGAGGGCGAGGCTCTCGTATATTCGCTTAAAAACGAGGGGTACGAGGTTTCGGGCAAAAGCGTTCTCGTCATAGGCTCGGGCAGTTCGGGTAAGAACGCGGCGGCGGCTTTTTACGACGCGAAAGCGAAAGTCGAAATAATCGGCGAAAACAAGAAAGCGGAAACGGATTTGAAAAAGAAAATGGACGAAATCGTTTTGCTCGACGAAGTTCCGAAAGAGGCGATTTACGATTTCATAATCGACGCGTCGGACGGCGAAATCGACGCGAAAACCGCGGTTACGGGCGAGACCATGGAAAAGGTTTCGGCGGTTGTAAACGTATCTCGCGGCGGCGAGACGGAAGTTATTACGCTTGCGAAAAATTGCGGAAAACCGATTATAAGCGGCGACGAGATATTCTTTTTCAAGTCCTATCTTTCCGTATGCGTTTTGACCGAAAGAGAGCCGACGATTGAAGAAGCCGCGGCGTATTATACAGAATTCAGCGAAAGAATATAAGGCGATTAGGCGAAAGATGATTAAACTTGACAAAATCACGAAAGTATACGTTACCGAAGAGAGAAAAACCGAGGTGCTGAAAGGAATTACCGTCTGTATGAGACAGTCGGAATTCGTCTGCGTACTCGGTCATTCGGGTTGCGGAAAAACGACTCTTTTAAATATCATAGGCGGTCTTGACAGATATACTTCGGGCGATTTGTCGGTTGACGGAAAATCGACCAAAGACTTTACGGACGAAGAATGGGATACATATAGGAGCCGTAAGGTCGGTTTCGTCTTTCAGAGTTATAATTTAATACCTCATCAGACGGTCATAGAAAACGTAGAAACGGCGTTGACGATAAGCGGCGTAGGCAGGGAAGAACGCAGAAAACGGGCGATAGACGCTCTTGTCAAAGTCGGACTTTCCGAGCATTTAAGGAAAAAACCGTCGCAACTTTCGGGCGGCGAAATGCAAAGAGTAGCGATAGCGAGGGCGATAGTAAACGACCCCGAAACGATACTCGCGGACGAGCCTACGGGGGCTCTTGACAGCAAAAACAGCGAAATTATAATGAACCTTCTGAAAGAAATTTCAAAGGACAGGCTCGTTATAACGGTTACGCACAACGACGAACTCGCTAAAAAATACGCCACGCGAACGATAAAAATGCGTGACGGCGAGATAGAATCAGACTCTGATCCTTACGACGGAAAGTCGGTTAAGGAAAATGCGAGCGGCGAAAGGGTTAAAACGAAGAGAGAACGCTCGTTTATGTCCTACGGACTTGCCGCCAAACTCAGTTTTAAAAATCTCGTAAACAAGAAAGTCAGAACGATACTGACTTCCGCGGCGGCGGCTATCGCCGTACTCGGAATTTCGCTCGTCGTGGCGTGTACGAACGGCTTAAATACTTTCGTGAGCAAAGTTCAGAAAGACTCTATGAGCAGTTTTCCCGTCACGGTTAGCAACAATTATTTAAACGACTTTTCGGTATACATAAATCAATTTATAGGCTCCTATGAAAACGGCGGCATTACTTCGTCCTCGATAACTTCTGGGAGCGTAGCCGTCGGAACGAATAAGGGCAACAAAAAGGGGAGCGTTCTTTTAAACAGAACGCTGAAAGAGGCGACCGAGAACGCGAGCGCGACGAAAAAAGCGATAGATAAGGACTACGTAGACTATATAACGGGCAATATCGACCCCGCGAGGGTTTCGGTCGTTATGGAACGGCAGGTCTCGAAAAAGGTGTACAAGTCCGTGGAATTGCCGTATAAAAACATTTCGATTGACGGCGAACCCGTGAAGAAGTATTATAATTTTCTTGTAAATACTGCGGATCAATGGACTTGTTTGCCGAGCGGTAACGTGGTAGAGGAGCAGTACGAAGTGGTCGCGGGTAAATATCCCGAAAATTACAACGAACTCGCTCTGGTAGTCGATAAGAACTCGTCGATAACCGACGCGATGATGGTTGCGTTTTTCATAGACGTAGAGGCTTCGACCCGTTCGGATGACGACAAAAACGTGACGGAAGGATACTCTTACGGGGATATTTTTAATAAATACGGCAAGTTCAACCTTGTTTTAAACGACGATTATTACGTTAAAAACGGCGAAAACGAATTTATAGAGAAGTCGATAAATTTCAAAGAGTACCTCAATAAATTGTGCAACAAGATAGAGTTGGGCAAGCCGTGGGAGTCGGAAGAATACGACAAGAAAATGAACGCTTGGTACGCGGAATGGGGCGAAAAGGCGTTAAAAGATTACGTCGGCGAAAGTCTCGCGGGGTCGCTGAGACTATATAACGCCTTAGACGAAAGAAATATCGGCAAGTCCGAGTCGAATATCAAATCTACCGAACTGAAAGTCACTTGCATATTGAAACTGAAAGAGGACGTTCAGTACGGAATGTTGTCTACGCCGATATGTTATACGGAAAAACTCAACGACTACATAATAGAAAATTCGGCGGTATCGGAAGTCGTGACCGCGCAGAAAAACAGCGGAAGTACGAACGTAACCTATCGGTATTCGTATAATTCCGACGGCAGTAAGACTAAAACGCAGAACGCGTTTACGAATTTAAAGGCGACTCTCGGAACGCAAGGTTACGCGGAATTGCCGACGAAAATCAAGTTTTACCCGAACAAGATAGAGGATAACGACTATCTTATAGAAGTACTCGACAAATACAACTTAAAAGCGGACGGCACGAAAAAAGACCTTTCCGAGCAGATAAGGTACGTTGACAACGTAAGTTCGATAATGTCGCTCGTAAGGCTTGTTTTAGGCGGCGTGAGCGGGGTATTGATTGCTCTTACGGCTGTTTCGCTCGTCGTTTCGGCTATAATGATAGGAATAATCACCTACGTTTCTGTAATAGAGAGAGTAAAGGAGATAGGCGTGCTTCGGGCGGTCGGAGCGCGGAAAAAGGACATAGTACGGCTTTTCGTGACCGAAACGGGCATAATAGGACTGCTTTCGGGCGTAATGGGGCTTTTAGTAACGTTTATCGCGGAAATTCCGCTGAACGCGATACTGAAATCGGTGACGGGGATAGGTTCGCTTGTGTTTTTAAACTGGTGGCACATACTTGTTCTGATAGGGATTTCGGTATTCATAACTATAGCGGCGGGCTTTATCCCCTCGCTTATGGCGAGCAAGCAAGACCCCGTGAAGGCGCTCAGGAGCGAATAGTATATCAAGTTATATTTTGCTTCGCAAAGTTATATTTGCCATACGGCAAGTCGATAGAAATTATTGTAGGGGACGACGCCTCGGCGTCCCGAAAAACGGGAGGAATGCTTTACGGCAAGTGATATTGTCTGCGGCAGTTGTATTTTGCTTCGCAAAGTTATATTGCTATCGCAGTTATATTTGCCTTGCGGCAAGTTTATTTTCTTGCTTTTCCCTATGGGGTAGGCTCTCCCGATGAAACGGGAGAGGTGGCAGACGAAGTCTGACGGAGAGGGGGCGTCCGCCGCCGAGGTGAAGTGGCGGCGTAGCCGCCGATAGAGGTCATTACCGAGTTGAGCGAAACCGTAGCCATCCATACTTTATCCGCAAAGTTATATTTTTGCCATACGGCAAGTCGATAGAGGTCGTTACGGAGACTTAAAAATCTGAAATAATATGAACAACAAAAAGATAAAACCAAAATTCACTTCGGTCGGTTTCGGCAGCGCGTATTTTTCCGTCGCGGTCGTTTCCATACTTTTGGCGAGCGCGATTTTTTCGTTCGTGTTTATTCTTTCCGGCGTTTCGGGCGATTCCGTCATGGATAAGAATTGGTATAAATACCTTAGTTACGTTCTTACCCCGACGGCGATTTCATTGTCGCTCGTCCTCTTTACGAAAGCGAACGGCGAACACCTTACGGAAGTATGTCGGGTCAACAAAACGAGCGTTAAATTCTATCTGCACGCCATACTTTTAACCGTTGCAACCTTTTTCGGACTGTCGGGACTTAACGGATATTTTATACAATTTCTGCAAAAATTCGGATATAAATACCCCGAACAGAGTCTGCCAACTTTTTCGGCGGTAAATATAATTCTCACCGTACTCACCGTATGCGTGATACCCGCCGTTACCGAAGAAGCGTTTTTCAGAGGCGTTTTGACGAGGAGTCTCGGGGGAGCGAATGCCGTTATCGCCTGTTTAATCGGCGGTCTGTATTTTTCGCTTTTCCACATGAATCCCGCTCAGACCCCCTATCAATTCGCCCTCGGCTTTTGCTATACGCTTCTCGCTTTGAAATCGGGTTCGGTGTTGCCTACCGTTATCGCCCACTTTTTAAATAACCTTATTATAGTAATTTTATATTACGCCGCACCGACTTTCGGCGGTTTTACGGGCGTAGCGGGGATAATTACGACCGTTTTGGGTACGGCGGCTACGGCTCTATTCGTCGCTTTATTGCTAATCGGCAAAAAGGAAGAACAGGGAAAAGAGGAAAAAGAGAGGTTTCCTTACGACTATAAAACGTT
This sequence comes from uncultured Clostridia bacterium, assembly GCA_934249325.1. Lineage (GTDB taxonomy): Bacteria > Bacillota > Clostridia > Christensenellales > Borkfalkiaceae > UBA10281. The sequence continues at coordinate 13,707 of CAKQKW010000007.1, read as the reverse complement.
TTTCCTGTATTCCGCAATCGGCGTTCTCGCCTGCGTGTTTATTTGGATTTCGGGGCTTGTACAATGATAAAAATACGAATAGTCGCCGTCGGCAGAGTAAAGGAGAAATATTTTTCGGAAGCGGTGAGCGAGTATGGCAAAAGGCTTTCGAGATTCTGCGACTTTTCGCTCGTCGAGGTAAAAGAAGAAAATTACGACAAGGCGACCGCCGCAAACGTTGAAAAAATACTTTCCGTCGAGGGCGAACGCATAGAAAAGGCGATAAAAGGAACGCCCGTCTGCCTTGCGATAGAGGGTAAGAAACTCTCGTCCGAGGGGCTTGCGGAGTTTATAAAGACAAAAATCGACAGAGGCGAGGGCGAAATAACCTTCATAATCGGCGGAAGTTACGGAATAGACGAACGGGTAAAACGCCTGTGCAAGGACAAAATTTCCTTTTCGGATATGACTTTTCCGCATACGTTGGCGAGAGTAATGCTTTCCGAGCAAATTTACAGGGCTTTTACGATAATAAACGGGGCGGAATACCATAAATGACGGACAAAAAAATCAAATTTATGAAAGCTGCGCTTAAAGAAGCGGACAAAGCCGAGAAAAAAGAAGAGGTGCCGATAGGCTGCGTTATCGTAAAAGACGGCAAAATCTTTACGAGGGCGCATAATCTCAGACAGACAAAACGGCTTGCGACGGCTCACGCGGAGACCCTCGCCATAGAAAAGGCGTGCAGAAAACTCGGCGACTGGCGGCTTGACGACTGCGAACTTTACGTTACGTTGGAGCCTTGCGCCATGTGCGCGGGGGCGATTGCCAACGCTCGCATAAAGAAAGTGTATTTCGGGGCGTACGAACCGAAAGGCGGCGGCGCGGTGAGCAGATTCGACATTTTAACGGGCAGCGGACTTAATCATGTTACCGACTTCGAGGGCGGCGTAATGGAAGAGGAATGTTCCGAAAAGTTAAAAACTTTTTTTAAAACTCGTCGCAAATAGTCAGATTTACTTGATTAAATCGTGAAGATTATATATAATGTATAAGACAAATGAAAACAGCCTTGCGGCTTAGAAACGAATTTCGGAGGAAGCAATGATTACACACAGCACGGAGATTAAACTTTTTGCAGGCAATTCCAACAGGAACTTGGCGGAGGCGATTTCAAAAGAACTCAGAATTCCTTTGAGCGACTGCGAAGTCGGGCATTTCTCGGACGGAGAAACGAGCGTTCACCTCGGCGAATCGGTGAGAGGAAGAGACGTATTCATTATTCAGTCTACCTGTACTCCCGTAAATGAGAACCTTATGGAACTTCTTATAATGATTGACGCTGCAAGGAGGGCTTCGGCAGGAAGAATTACGGCGGTTATGCCTTATTTCGGGTACGCCCGTCAGGACAGAAAAGCAAAGGCGAGAGATCCGATTACGGCGAAACTCGTTGCGGACATTATCACTTCGGCAGGCGCGGACAGAATTCTTACCATGGATTTACACGCTAACCAGATTCAGGGATTTTTCGATATACCCGTCGACCATCTCGTAGGCGGACCTATCCTTTACAAATACTTCCAGAAATTCGTTGACGATGATTTCGTCGTCGTATCTCCCGACGTAGGCTCCGTATCGAGAGCGAGAAACGTCGCGGCGAAACTCAACTGTCCCATGGCGATAGTAGACAAGAGACGCCCGAAGGCTAATCAGGTCGAAGTTATGAACATTATCGGCGACGTAAGCGGCAAGACCTGCCTTATGGTTGACGATATGATAGATACCGCAGGTACTATATGTCAGGGCGCGGAGGCGTTGTACAATAACGGAGCGAAGAAAATATTCGCTTGCTGTACTCACGCCGTATTAAGCGGCCCCGCCATTCAGAGATTGAATGACTCGCATATCGACAAACTCGTAGTTTTGGACACGATACCGCTTCCCGAAGAGAAGAGGCTTCCGAAAATCGAAGTTCTTTCGGTTGCGAAGGTGTTCGCTCAGGCGATAAATATCGTTTACAAAGACGCGAAGATGTCCGAAATTTACGAAAAACAGGATAAATAAACAACTGAGAAAAGATAAGTAGGTTGTCGCTTTGTCGGCGACAACCTTTTATATCGTTTGCGTGGAATAAAAAACGAGAGACTATTGCTCTCATTGCCTTCGACGTCCGTTAAATCTACCCCATAGGAGAAAGCAAGTTTAAATAAAAGGAAAAGAGTATGTATTTAGTCGTAGGTCTCGGAAATCCGGGTGATAAATATCTTAAAACACTCCATAACCTCGGTTTTATGGCGGTCGAACTTCTCGCCGAAAAAAACGGCGTGAATTTTGATAAAAAAGGCTTTAACGGACTGTACGGAGTAAAGAATATAAGCGGCGAGAAAGTCATATTTTTAAAGCCGCAGACCTTTATGAATTTAAGCGGCGAGAGCGTCCAACCTATCGCGGCGTACTTTAAAATACCGACCGAAAACATACTCGTGATTTACGACGATATAGATATACCGATAGGCTCGCTTCGTATTCGCAAAAGCGGATCTCCCGGTACGCATAACGGAATGAGAAACGTGACGAAAATGCTCGGGACGGAAAATTTCCCGAGAGTGAGAATAGGAACGAAGCCCGAGGGCGATTACGAAATACTTTCCTACGTTTTATCCGACGTAAAGAAAGCCGACGAACCGAAATTCAAGTTTTCGGTAAACGAAGCGGTTTCGGCCGCCGACGAATTTATCCGCGGCAAGAAAATCGACGACGTAATGTGTAAGTTCAACGGTCATTCTTATACCGAGTGACGAAAAACGTCGGTAACACAATTTGCTATCTCTTTCGGGAAAAGTGGCGGTGAAGCCGACGATAGGGGAAAAACGCTCAATATTTTAACCTTAACGCCTTTTAAGGCGTTTTGCGTTTTTTTTGCTAAAAAATAAAATATGCTCAAAGAATTTCTAAAAGCAGAAAATTCGGGCGGGGAGATTTCCTCGGTCGTAAAATTTGTCCGCAGCGGCGCGCCCTCTGCGGCTTTCGGCGTATCGTTTGCGGAGAAGTGTCATATCGCCTGCGCTTTGGATACGCCCTTTTTGTATATCGTAAAAGACGGGTTTTACGGGGCGAAAGTAAAAGAAGAACTCGCCGCAATGCTCGGCGAAGAGGTCGTATATCTGCCGCCTAAGGACGACGTTTTGCTTTATAAAACCGCTTTCGATAAAACGAGATATTACGAGCGTTTAGAGGCGATTTATAAGATTCAGAGCGGCGCGAAATACGTCGTCGCAACGACCGAAAGCCTTTTGCAGCTATTTCCGAAAAAACTTCCGTCAATAGCGATAGAGAGAGGTCAGACCTTAGACCCTTACGAACTCGCTTCGTTTTTAGTCAAATGCGGATATAAAAGGCGTGAATTTGCCGAAGATAAGGCTTCGTTTGCGTTAAGAGGCGATATTTTCGAGATTTATCCCGTAGGCTCGCAAAGCGTTTACAGAATAGACTTTTTCGGCGACGAAATCGAAACCGTGACGGAATACGTCGGCGGCGACAAAGAGAATAAAAAGACGGTGGCGAAAGTCACGGTAATATCGGCAACCGACGCGATAATAAGAAAAGAAGACGCGGACGGTATAAAAACAAGGCTTAAAGAGTCGCTGTCGAAGTTTAAAACCTTGCTCGTAAAAGACGACGCGAGAAGAATCGTTTCGGAACTTACCGAAAAAATCGACGAGGGCGAGACGGGCGACGAGTTGCAGTTTTTAATGCCCGTGCTTCCGACCGTCACCGACGACCCGTTGTCCTTTTTCTCAAAAGATATGGTCGTAATATTTGACGAGTGCAAAATGATTTCCGACAATCTTTCGTCGATAATCAAAGAGCATACGGAAAGAGTTCTGACCCTTTCGAGAACGGGCAGAGCGTTGGATTTCACCATTTTACAACTTGCGGACAGCAATAAACTCATAAAACGCCTTGCGGAGTTTAAGGAACTCGCCCTTCAGAATCTGACGACGACCATTTCGTTCTTTAATCCGCTCAAAACGTTCGCGGTAAAGAGTACGCCCGTCGCGAGGTACTCGGCGAAAATCGAAGATTTATTCAGAGACGTCAAGAATTGGAAATTTACGGGCTACAAAATAGTTGTGTGTTGCGGAAGCGGGGCAAGAGCGGAAAAAATTGCTGACGCGTTCGCGGAACAGGGCATACCCGCTCTTCGTTCGGACGGCGACGGCGTTCGCTTCGGAATGGTTCAGGTCTCGTCCTTTTTCCTGCCTACGGGTCTTATATCTCACGAGGCAAAACTCGTTTTAATCGGCACGGGCGACCTCTTTTTGGACAAACCCGAGGAAAAGAAGATTAAAAAGAAGAGGGGCGATTTGTTTCAAGCCCCCGAAGTCGGGGATTTTGCCGTTCACGAAATCCACGGCGTAGGCTACGTTACGGGAGTAAAGAGAATTACCACTCAGGACGGAAGCAAAGACTACGTTGCCGTTCAGTATCAGGGCGGCGATATGCTGTACGTCGGCGTGGACCAGATGGACAGACTGACGAAGTACGTCGGCGGCGACAAGCCTACGCTTAACAAAATAGGCGGAAAGGAGTTCGACCGCATAAAGCAAAGAGTCAAAGCCTCTATCGCCGAAATGACGATAAACTTAAAGCAACTTTACAAATTGCGTAAGGAGAAAAAGGGTTTTGCGTTTTCGCCCGACACTTCGCTGTCCGACGAGTTCGACGAGCAGTTCGAGTTCGAAGCCACCGACGACCAACTTCAATCGGAAGCCGAGATTAAAGCGGATATGGAAAGCGACAAGGTTATGGACAGACTTCTTTGCGGCGACGTCGGTTTCGGCAAGACCGAGGTCGCGTTCAGAGCGGCGTTCAAGGCGATAACCGACGGCAAGCAAGTCGCTTTGGTTTGTCCTACCACGATACTTTGCGAACAGCATTACAGGGCGGCTCTTTCGAGGTTTAAAAACTTCGGAATAAGGATCGCTTCGCTCAACAGATTTAAAACTCAAAAACAAGTAGAAAGTACGATTAAAGGACTTATAGACGGGGATATAGACTTCGTTATAGGCACTCACGCCCTCTTTAACAAAGAGGTAAAATTCAAAGATTTAGGGCTTCTGATACTCGACGAGGAACAGCGTTTCGGGGTCGAGCATAAGGAAAAACTTAAACTTTTGAAAGACAACGTGGACACGCTCACGATGACGGCGACCCCCATACCGAGAACGCTTCACATGTCGCTTTCGGGAATAAGGGATATAAGCACCATATCCACGCCGCCGAAAGTCAGAATACCCGTTCAGACATACGTCACCGAGGAGAGCGACGCTTTAATCGTTGACGCGGTAAGACGCGAACTTTCGAGAGAAGGACAGGTACTTATACTGTACAACAGAGTCGAGACGATATACAAATTCAGCGAACACGTCAGAGAACTTCTGCCCGACGCGAAGATTATTACAGCCCACGGCAGAATGGATAAACGGGCTTTGGAAGACAGCGTTATGAGTTTTTACGACGAAAAATATAACGTTATGATAGCGACGACGATTATCGAAAACGGCATCGACCTTCCGAAAGCGAACACTTTAATCGTAATAGACGCCGACAGGCTCGGACTTTCCACCTTGTACCAACTTAAAGGCAGGGTGGGCAGAAGTAACGTAATGGCTCACGCTTATTTCACGTTCAAGCAGGAAAAAGTGCTTTCCGATACGGCATATAAACGGCTTTCCGCTTTAATGGAATTTACCGAAATGGGGAGCGGATATAAAATCGCCCTTCGCGACCTCGAAATAAGGGGCGCGGGCAACGTTTTAGGCAGAGAACAACACGGTCACATGGACAAGATCGGTTACGAATTGTACAACAAACTCTTAAAGGAAAGTCTCGGCGAGGCGGTTAAAGATTACGACACCGAACTCGACGTGAATATGGACGCGTACATTCCCGAAGAGTACATTTCAACGCCGCCGTCGAGAATGGACTGTTACAAGCAGATAGCCGAAATCAAGACGGCGGAAGACGAGAACAGAGTGCGTTCGTCTCTTGAAGAAAACTACGGAAAAGTCCCCGTAGAAGTCGATAATCTCATACTTATCGCAAAATTGAAGAACGCCGCAAGACGGAAAGGAGCGGTAAAAGTCGGACTTAATAAGTCGAGGGCTTACGTCGTTTTGAACGGTCTCGACAGTTTGAAAAGCGGCGGACTTTTAGATCGTATAAACGCCGAGAAAGAGGACGTGAAACTCTCGTTTACGGATAACCCCGTCATAGATTTTTACGCGTCGACGGACACGCGGGCGACTGCCGAATATATGCTTGATTTCCTTCAATGAAAATTTCAGACCGCAGCGAACGCTTCCTTCTTAGGGAATAAATTTTTTCCGTTGAAGCGGTGGGAGTATTGCAAAATTCGCTTCCTCCTTCGGGGGTAAATTCCTCCGTTGAAGCGGAGGAAATGTCGCAAAGCGACAAAAGAGGTTGGAAGTGGCAAAATAGAGCGTAAGCGAAATTTTGACGATAGGGGACAGTTCAAACGCTCTTTTATTTATCCCCTATCGGCTTGACTTCCATTTCATTCCGTCAACCCACTTCCCCCGAAGGAGGAAGCGAGATAAAGGAGGAAGCGAGACGGTTGTATTTTGCTTTGCAAAGTTATATTGTCGTCGCAGTTATATTTGCCTGCGGCAAGTTTGGGTACAGCCGTAGGGGACGGCGCCTTCGACGTCCCGAAAAACGCAATTATTTTCGAGAGAATACCGACTTGATACAATTAAAACGTAATTTTTTTAACATTTTCATTGTAAAGAGGTCAAAATACCTTGCAATCGCAGGAAATTTTTAGTATAATGTAAAGTATCTAAACTCCGTCGCTATGCGATTCCGTGTAACGGAAAGTCGAGGCGGTCGGAATTGTACAGGAGTAGGTGTATGAAAAAATTATTTTTCAAACTCGCGGCGCTCGTATCTCTCATAGCGATTGTATTCGGCGGACTTGCCGGTTGCAATCTTTTCGAGGTGAATGCGGGCAGAGACATGGATCAGGTTGCCGCGACGGTCAATATCGACGGTAATGCCGACAGCGAAGTCAAGATCTACAAAAGAGATATGCTCGCGGGCTATATGTCTTACGGTTATTACTACGTTCAGCAATACGGCTATACGACCTCTAAGGCGTACCAACTCGTTTTGGACAACCTCGTAAACAACGAAGTTATCATTGCAAGCGGCAAAAACGCCCTCGCAGGCTCTGACGCTCTTTCCGTCGAGGACGTAAATTCTTACGGACTCGAAAACGTTTTATCTCTTCTTGCTTCCGACAAAGACGTGGAGAAGTACGAAAACGGTAAAAAATCGGCGGGAACGGACGGTTATACAAAGGGACTTAACGATTACGTCGCTTCCGTTTACACGTCGGCTAAGACGACTTCTAAGGACGCGTCGTTCAGATTCGTTGAAAAAGAGGACGTTTTAAAGGCGGTATCCGACACGGTGAATAACGTAAATTCGTTTATCGACTCGTTTATGGACAGCGACAAAGAGGACGACGACCACGATCACGAACATATTTCGTACACGACGAGAACCGTTCCCACGATGGAAAAGGAAGAAGAGAAGGTTGACGTTGACGCTTGCATGAACGTTATCAAGAACGATACGAAAGGATTGAACGCAAAGGTCACGGGCGACAGACTTAAAGCGCTCGGCAAAGGCTATAAAAAACTTGTCGAACTCGGTCTTGTAACCGACGGAGAGAATTATTACGAAGGTAACGACAAGAACAACGCGACGGTTATGTCCGTGATGCAACTCGGCTACTTCAAAGATTCCGTAAGGTCGGCAATCGACAGCAAACTCGTAGATAAATACGAGAAGAAATTGAGAGACGAAAAGACCGCGACCGAGGACGAACTCTGGTCTCAGTACGAACAACTCAAAGCGAAACAGGAGTCCGAATATACGGGCGATATATCCGCTTTGGAAACGGCTCTCGGCAACGTATCGTCGAGTAGTTTCGTCGTGTATAATTCGAGTATCGGTTACGGCTACGTTTCTCACCTCGTTATAGAGTACACCGAAGAACAGAAAGCGAAAATCACCGAGGCAAAGGGTAAAGACGACGCCACGAACGAGAGCGTTAAGGCGGTCGTAGACGGTCTCCAAAACGACATAGTCGTAAAAGATCTGAGAGACAGTTGGGTTAAATCGGGTTACGGTACTTACGACGGAACGAACTTTAAGTTCGGCAAAAAGTACGTTTATAACACGAGCGGCTCGCTTGCAACTTACCAAGGAAATATAAGCGAAGTTACTTACTATACCGAAGAAGTCGACGACAAAGAGGAAGTTCACTTCAACTTCGGAAAAGTTACCGCAGGTAACAAAAACGTTGATTATTTCAAAGGCATTCTCGGCGAATATCTCGGCGGAATAACCGTCGATATGGATACCGCGGTACAGGCGAAAAACGCGGACGGAGCGGATTATAAGACCCTTAACGCGGAAGGCAGAAAGGCTGTAACCAACAACTTCGAGGATATAAAATTCGCGTTCAGCACCGATACGGGCAACTTCAATAAATATCTCGGATATTTGTATTCGCCTCTTACGGCTGCCAATAATTACGTTCCCGAGTTCGTAACGGCTTGTAGGACTGCGGTTGAAGGCGGCGCGGGTTCGGTCGTAATGTTTATGTCCGAGTCTTACGGACTTCACGTTCTTATGTGTACCGAAACTGCCAAAGATTACGGAATGTACGCCGATAAGGGCGCTTTCAAGGCTGACCTTGCGGTAAAAGGCAGCGTTGCTTATAACTTCAAGGAAGCGAACATCGCCTTGATCGAAAGCACTTACGTTTCTAAGGCTGCTAACACGATAATAAAGAGTTATATTCCCGAAGACGGAACGGATAACAAGTACGTAAAGCATTTTAAAAAGGTATATAAAGACCTCATTACCGAATAATAATTTTTCATAAAACGTAAAAACGCGGCGAGGTTGTCGAAAATCGACGACCTCGCCGCATTTGACAGTCACCTGTGACTAATCATTATATAACTCTATAACAGATTTAGCGGCAAGTATAACGTTTTTCTTCAATCTCTCGGGCGAAAGCACCTTAACGCCGCTCCCGAAACCTAAGAGTTTTGTAATAAGCCAGCCGTCGATCGGCAATTCCACCGACGCTCTGAGTTTCCCGTTCTGAGCGGTGTAAACCGAGTTCATACCGAGCCATTCTTCTATATCCGAGCGGCAAATATCGCTAAGTTCCAACTCTACGTTTTCCCTCGGCAGATTTTTAAACCATTCGCCGAGGTCGAGATTGTTTTTAACGTTCGCCCGAGGAACGAAATCGTTGTTCGTGGCGTCGGCGTAGATAATTCTCGTGACCTTGAAAATTCTCAGATCTTTTCTGAGTTTGCAGTAGGCGTAAACGTACCAAAGCCCTTGTTTAAGAATTATGAGTTCGGGTTCTATTTCCCTCAAAGTTTCCTCGCCCGACTTGTCGCGGTATTTTATATTTACCGTCTTTTTGTTTTCGATGGCGTTTTCGATTGTGGAAACTACGTTTTTGATATCGTCGTTCCCGTTCCAACTCGAACCGTCGATTATGAAATGAGAAGAGGAAAGCGAGTTTTTCGACAGATCGGAACGTTTAAGCGATTTGAGTTTTTCGGTAGCCGAGTCTATTTCCTTGTTGCCGAGTTGTTCGTTGCACGACTCCAAAGTGGAAATAACCGCCTCGAACTCCTTTTCGGACATAAAGCATGCGGGAAGTTTAAAGGAGTCGGCTATGTAGTATCCGCCGTACCTTCCGGGTTCGGAAATCAAAGGAATATCCGCAAGACTTATCGCGGTAAGGTACCTGAGCGCCGTTCTCGTCGATATATCGAACCTTTTTGCAATGTACGAAGTGGTCACCTTTTTTCTTGACAAAAGCAAGAAGAGAATTTTAATCATCGTTTCGTATTTCATATTTATATTATACTTAATACCGCTATTAAAGTCAAACGGTAAATTATAACGTTTTATTATATTTTTGGGACGGAAAGCCCTGAAATGTGAGGCATAAACTTATGAAGAAACTATTTTTTGCGGTTATCTTATTTACGATGGCAATAGTTTGTCTTGCCGTCGGCGCGTCGTGTAAAAAGAAGAACGCAGGGACGAGCGCCCTTAGCGACTACGAGGACAGCGTCGAAACAATCGAATCGAACGAAACAAAGACAAGCGAATCGGTAAAGTCGAGCGATACCGCCGATACGACGGAAAGCGTAAAGGCGAGCGAAGAGACAAGTTTTTCCGAGAATATTTCCTCGGAAGAATCGACGGGGAAATCCGAAGGCGGTAAAACTTCCGAAACAACCGAGACAACCGAGACAAGCGACACAACCGAAATACCCGAAAGTTCAGATTCGAGCGAAGAATCGAAACCTTCGGAATCGACGGAATCCCCCAAACCTTCCGAATCGACTGCGACGAGCGAAGAGAGTTCGGAAAGCGTAAGCGAAAGTAAGCCCGAAAGCAGTTCGGAAAGCAATTCCGAAAGTATTTCAGAAAGTAGTTCAGAAAGCGTTTCGGACAGCGTTGAAAGTTCTTCCTCGGAAGAGACCGACAGCGAAACTATTTCCGAATCTCAATCGGAATCAACTTCCGAAACGCAAACTGATGCCGAACCAGAGACCAACGATTCGTGGGGAGATTCTTCCGAAAGCGGTGAAGGGGAAACCGGCTACGACGAATTGTCGGATAGCGGAGACTCTTCCGAAGGCGGCAAAGCGGTCGAAGATGATGAAACCGTTCTCGATATAGTGAGCGGCGCGGTGGAAGAACTCGCGATCAAAGCGGACGAAGCGGAGTTTACCGCGGAATTTTTCTCGATACTGAAAGACAAAGGTTGTACTCATTTTAAGTTTAAAGCGGAGAGCGACGGCGTTGGCGATTATGAATTATCGAACAACAAATATTCGCCTGATAACGGAGTCGCAGATATAAGGGTAGAAGCGTACAGATTTTTTGATAAGTCTGTTTGTTTGAAGTTGAATGAGGCAACGTATATCCGCATTTACGATTTCGTATTTTTCAGTAGCGAAGAAACGGAAAATCTGACTTTCGGCGATAACGGCTATTTATGTTACGAAGACGAAGGACTTGTATATGCCGATTACGGAAGCGGCGAGGAGTATGGCTTCAAGTTCCCCGATAAATACTTTGAATTTGAAAGAAGTATCAAAAACGGCAATGCGGTAGTAACGTATAAAACCTCGGACGGTTATCGCTGCGGTTTTGAATTTAGTTCCTTTGACGAAGCGAGCGGAGAATTTATCGGTTTTAATTATGGAGACGGAATAGTAAGCGATACTTCTATATACATAAGTCAAAAGAAATTGTCTGAAAAATTTGTAGCAATAAGACCCGCCGACAGAATGCCGATTATATTCAACAAATGCGAACTTGTATATTCGGGCAAACTAAAAGTTGGTCAATGTAGACCCGATAAATCAGAAGACGGAATAAGCGTCGCATATAGCGGCGGCGAACAAGGAATGTTTTATCTGTGTTTGAAAAAAGCTAAAAAGGTAAAAATTATTATAGAGACGAAAAGCAGGAAGGATATTTGGATATACTCGGACTATGAGATTTCTTGCGATGTGAAAGAAACAAACGGGAAATACGAAACAATGGTAACATTATCGTATACGGGCGTTATAAAAATAGTAATAGACGATTGCGAAACATTCAGTTTACGGTATGAAATAATAAGTTAAACAGAGTATGAAAAAAGACTTTTTTGTCGTCTTAACGATAACAAAGAAGTCTTTTTTGTTTATGTAACATAACTATACTTTAAAACTGTCTGGACGGCGCCCTCGACGTCCCGCATACTAAGTTTTAAATATCGTAAAGTCTCCCCTGAGCAAGGGGAGATGTCTCGACTTGTCGAGACAAAAGGGTTGTTGTAAAAAACGAAAACGCAAAGGGAACAAAGCCTCCCACGTCCCGAAAAATTGTAGTTGGGGTGGCTCGTAATATCCTTAAAATAATTTAAGAATAAAAAGTTTTGCATTTATCGAGTACAGCTGTAGGGGACGGCGCCCTCGACGTCCCGAACAAACTTTCAGCCGTCTTTTTTCATTGTCTTTCCGAAGATTATTATCGATAAAATCGCCGTCGCGACAAGGTAGACCGCAAGCGCTATAACCGAGATAATTCCCGAAGCGTCGAAAACGTACTTGCTCGGTACCAACGCCGTTTCCGTCGGCGTATGAGTCGCGCCCGTTATTATTCTGCCGAGATAAACGGACGGATAGAACGGTAAAAACAGGCAAAAAGTCTCGAATTTACCCATAATATCGAGCGGCATCCACGTTCCGCCGAGTATTCCCGATGCCGAAATGAATACCGAGATTATAGCCGGCGCGGACTTATCGTTTAAAAGACAGCCTACGATTATTCCGGCAAAAACGTTTATTAAAAGCATCGGTAACGATTCGAGAAGTAATAAAAGGCAGTTTGCAAACGAAATATAAGGAGCGGAGCATATAAGCGACAATATATATCCCGAAAAGATGCATATAATTATCTGAATAACTCCGCACACAAACGACGGCAGAGCATAACCTATTACGAAATCGCATTTTTTCATAGGCGAAACGTAAAGTCTTTTGAGCAGAGAGGTGGTCTTATCTTTCGAGACGAGCAGACACTCGCAAAGCATAATAAACGACAGTGAAAAAGTCGTTATCCCGGGTATCAGAGACGGAAAATCGAAAGTCGCTGTCGCTGCGCCCGAAAAATAATTGATTATAGAAAACAACGCGAGCATAACGACTGGAAATGCAAGACAAAAAATATATGCAACAGGGTCTCTCGCGATTTCTTTTATATTCCTTTTTGCAAAAGTCGTATATTTTTTCATATTTCACCCTCCGCAATTTTAATGAAAGCGTCCTCGAAATCGTCAGTTTTTGCAATATGTTTCAATTCTTCGCAAGTTCCCGCGGCCATCACGTTTCCTTTCGCCATTATCGCTACTTTATCGCATAACGCCTCTGCCTCTTCGAGGTAATGCGTGGTCAGTATAATGGTGATTTTCCCTTTCAGCGAGCGTATAATTTTCCATAATTCTCGCCTTGCGATAACGTCAAGCCCTAAGGTCGGCTCGTCGAGAAAAAGTATTTGCGGCTTCGATATAAGTCCTATCGCGATTGAAAGTCGCCTTTTCCAACCGCCCGAAAGGGTTTTCGCCTTTTGACGAAGAACTTCGTCCAAGTCGAACGACTTTACTATATTATTTATGTGCTTTTCATCGGTAATCCCGTATATTTCCGCAAAAAATCTAAGATTTTCTTCTACCGTTAAATTCGGCGCGACAGCCGTTTCCTGCGGCGATACGTCGGTAATTTCTTTTATTTTGTCGGGGCTTTCGCTTATCTCGAAGCCGCCGACAAACGCCTTTCCGCTCGTCGGAACACTTAAACATGTGAGCATTTTTATAAGGGTGGTTTTGCCCGCTCCGTTTACGCCTAAAAGTCCGAAAAGCGATTTTTCTTCGACTAAAAGATTAACGTTATTCACGGCGGTCGATTCGCCGTACTTTTTTACAAGATTTTTCGTCTCAATATCGTACATTTTATTTCTCCTTTAGCCGATAAAAACCTCAACTGAACCCGATTTTCAGGCGTATCTTACGCTTAATTCATTGTTCTTTCCGTGGCTTGT
>CAKQKW010000006.1:0-88785 GCA_934249325.1 uncultured Clostridia bacterium | reverse complement strand
TGGTCGAGGTGACGGGACTTGAACCCACGACCTCTTGGTCCCGAACCAAGCGCGCTACCAAACTGCGCTACACCTCGTCGCTACTTCCTTTCTCTTTGTAGCGTTCATAATTATACTACATTTGTTTTCTTTTCGCAACTGTTTTAACGCCCTTTTTTATAAGTTTATTCGCATTTTAACGCCGTTCTCTTTTAAATACTTCCTCCGCGTTTTCCAGTCGGGCATATATTTGCTCAACATCCCCTTAAACCCTTGTTGGTGATTCGGATAACGTATATGTATCAATTCGTGAAGTACGACGTATTCTATACAGCGGGCAGGCATCGATACAAGATAGAAAGATATTCTTATCGCCCTCGTTTTAGGCGTACAACTACCCCATAGCGACTTCATTTTGCGGATTTTTACTTCGCTCGATTTAAGCCCCGTTATCTCTTCCCATTTTTTGAAATATCCGACCAATACCTCTTCAAGCGATTTTTCAAGATATTTTATTGTAGCCGCTTTCGACCTTTCTTCGTTTTTGACGACTACGGTCATAATATCGTCGCCGCAAATAACTTGTTCTCTGCTACCCTTAACGACCTCTAATTGCCTTTTCTGACCGAATACGAACAATTCGCCGCCGTCCGAAAAATCCGTTTTGCGGTAGTTTTCGGTTTTTTCTACCGCCCTTTTTATCCATTCGATTTTGGATTTGAAAAATTCACACGCTTTTTCTTCGGAAATTCCGTAAGGTACGGTTAAAAAAACGTCGCCCGTTGCGTTTACCCGTATGCTGACGTTTTTCACTCTTTTTTTTGTTATTTCCGCTTCTATTCCGTATAAATTTTTTTTCATATCATATAAACTTGCCGACGGAGACTTGCCCCGTCGGCAGATTAAAACTTATTTCGCGTATTCTACGCAACGCCATTCTCTGATAACGTTGACTTTGATTTGCCCCGGATATTCGAGTTCGCTCTCGATTTTCTTCGCAATATCTTTCGCAAGGAACATCGCCTGATTGTCGTCGATTTGCTCGGGTTTAACCATAACTCTGACTTCTCTTCCCGCCTGAATGGCGTAAGCCTTTTCAACACCTTTAAAGCCCGCGGAAATTGTTTCGAGTTGTTCGAGCCTCTTGACGTAGTTCGCGCTTGTCTCGCGTCTCGCGCCGGGTCTTGCGCCCGAAATTGCGTCTGCCGCCTGAACGAGTACAGCCTCGATACATTTCGGTTCTACGTCGCCGTGGTGAGCCTGAATACAGTTGATAACGTTCTTGCTCTCCTTGTACTTCTTCGCAAGGTCTACGCCGATCTGAATATGCGTTCCCTCGACCTCGAAGTCAACGGCTTTACCTATATCGTGCAAAAGACCGCCCCTCTTGGCAAGGTTTACGTCCACGCCGAGTTCGGCTGCCATAAGTCCCGCAAGATGCGCGACTTCGAGCGAGTGCTGTAACACGTTCTGACCGTAACTCGTTCTGAATTTAAGTCTGCCGAGAAGTTTGATAAGTTCGGGATGAATACCGAAAAGACCAACCTCGAACATCGCGGCTTCGCCCGCTTCTTTTATTTGAACGTCGAGTTCTTTTTTTACCTTTTCGACCGTCTCTTCTATGCGAGCGGGGTGTATTCTGCCGTCGGCGATAAGTTTTTCAAGCGAAAGTCTCGCGACTTCTCTTCTGACGGGATCAAAGCCCGAAAGAATGACGACTTCGGGCGTATCGTCGATAATAAGTTCTATGCCCGTAGCATTTTCGATCGCCCTTATGTTTCTGCCTTCTCTTCCGATTATCCTCGCCTTCATATCTTCGCTCGGAAGGGGTACGACGGACACGGTTATTTCAGACGCGTGATCGGTGCAACACTTCTGAATAGCAAGACTTATGATGTCCTTCGCCTTTTTGTCCGCTTCGTCTTTCGCTTCCTGCTCCATACTGCGAACCTGCATCGCGACGTCCTTTCTCGCGTCGTCGAGTATCGCTTCGGAAAGTTGCTTTTTTGCCTCTTCTTTCGAAAGACCCGAGATTTCTTCGAGTTTAGCGACCACCATTTCGTACTGTTGGTCGATTTTCTCTTGTTTCGCCTGAATGGACGAAACTCTCCTGTCGAGATCTTTCTTCTGCTGTTCGAGTTCCTCTTTTTGTTTCAAAAGGTTACTGTCTCTTTTGTTGAGCAACTCTTCTTTCTGATTGATTCTCTGTTCGGCTTTTTGTAATTCAGCCTTTTTCTCCCTCGTATCGCGTTCAAAATCGTTACGAAGTTTGATTTCCTGCTCTTTTGCTTCTAAAATAGCCTCTTTCTTGATTGCCTTACATTCTTGCTCGGCTTCTTCTTTCATCTTGGCTACGACGGTTTCAACCGTTCCGACCTTTGCATTTCTCATTCTGTCGGAGATTACTCTTCCGATAATAAATCCAACGACCGTAAATACTACGACGCATGCGGCGGCAATGCCTATCCTTACCGCGTCGTTCATCAAAAGCAGGGAGTTGACGTAGTTTACCATATCTACCTCCCGATATTATTAAGCGTAATTTTCTCACGCCGAGTAAAACTAAAAAATACTGACGCATTTTCAAGCATTATACTTATTATATTATAAAGTATTATTTATAATAAGTCAATCTTTTTCCGAAAAAATACGGCATATATAAAATATTTTTTATACATGCCGCTATAAATTTTGTTATTTTAACGCTTTCGCAACGTTTTCAGCGGTGATACCTGCCGTTTCTATCTGTCTGTCCACGCTCGAATGTCTCACGAATTTATCGGGAAACGCAAATATTTTCAAGTCGCATTTAACGTTGTTTTTCGCAAAGAATTCCGCAACAGCGCTGCCGAAGCCGCCGCTTACCACGTTCTCCTCCATAGTTATGACGTTTTTCCCCGCAAGTTTCGATAAATATTCTTTATCGAGCGGTTTCACGCTTCTGCAATTAACTATCGAAACCGGTTTTCCCGAAATTTCGGCGGCTTTTCTCGCAATTTTAATCGTTCTCATTCCCACGCACAGAACGACGTTCTCCTCTACCGTTTCGTCGTGTTCCCATAAAGACTTTTCGATCGGAACGTGAATTTCGTCCTCGTCCCCCGTTCCGTTCGGATACCTTATTGCGCACGGAGCGTCGAGCGAAAGACAATATTTGAAAATATCTTCGAGTTCCTCAACGTCCTTGGCGGCGAATACGCTCATATTCGGCAAAGACCTCAGATAGGTCAAATCGTAAAGCCCTTGGTGAGTCGCCCCGTCGTTACCGACCGCCCCCGCCCTGTCAATCATAAAAATTACGGGCAAATCCTGCAAGCACACGTCCTGCATAATCTGATCGTAACTGCGTTGTAAAAAGGTCGAATAAACGCAAACTACGGGATTTAAACCTCCCATAGCCTGCCCTGCGGCAAAAGTCACGGCGTGTTCTTCGGCAATACCCACATCGAAGAAATTTCGAGGATATTTTTTCGCAAATTCCGAAAGACCCGTACCGTCCCTCATTCCCGCGCATATCGCGGTTATGCGTTTGTCTTTTTCTACGGCGTCCGTAAGTATTTTCCCGACGCCCGACGAAAACGCGTTTTCGCTCGTTTTCAGGTCTTTGCCGACTCCGTGGTATACTTCGGCGTTGTTTTCTGCGTCCGCCAAGCCCTTGCCTTTCGTAGTCTTGATATGAAGAAGAACGCCCTTATCCGAATTTTTTACCTTTCTCAGAATTTTGACGAGTTCGCTCATCTTATGTCCGTTATATACGCCTATATACTTAAAGCCGAGAGAGTCGATAACGGATAAGCCGTTTATACTTCTCTTGATCGCCCGTTTAAAACGCTTTAAACCCTTGCCTATAAAACTATTACCGATAGTTCTCGAAAAGAAGCCCATAAACCTGCCGTAAGACCTTTTGGTCGTCACGTTAGACATTATTTTGTACAGCCCGTTGTTATTAGCGGATATGGACATTCCGTTGTCGTTCAAAATTACGATAAACTTCCTCGGTTTTCTCTCAGACGAGGTAATCGCCTCTAAATTTTCGCCGTTGAAAAGCGACGCGTCGCCCACTACGTCTATAACGTAATAGTTTTGCCCGAGACTATCCCTTGCCGTGCAATACCCTAAACTCGCGGATATGGAATTGCCCGCATGCCCCGCGCAGAACGCGTCGTATTCGCTCTCTGAAACGTCGGGAAAGCCGCTTATTCCGCCTTCTTGCCTTATCGTGTCGAACCTGTCGTTTCTTCCGCTTAAAATCTTGTGAGCGTAGCACTGATGCCCGACGTCGAAAATGAGTTTGTCGTCGGGAAAATCGAAACAATAATACAAGGCGACCGTAAGGTCTACGACCCCTAAATTAGAAGCGAGATGCCCGCCGTTTTGTCTGACGACTTCTATTATTCTCGTTCTGATTTCTTCGGATAGCGTTTCGAGTTCTTTTATAGATAGTTTTTTTACGTCCGAGGGCGTTTTCAGCGTCTCTAATATCATTCGGAGAAAGCGTCCTTATCGGAATAAATTTCTACGAGTTTCAGAATAACTTCCGTCATTTTTTCGAGGGTGAAAGAAGGTATAAACTCCTTTCTGCCGTGGAAATTCAAGCCGCCCGTAGACAAATTCGGGCAAGGAAGACCGTCGTAAGACAATCTCGCTCCGTCCGTGCCGCCCCTTATGGGAACGATTTTCGGCGTGATTCCGCTTTTCGTCATTGCCTTTTCGGCGTTTTTGATAAGGTGGAAATTCGATTTGATTATTTCCGCCATGTTGTAATAACTGTCTTTTATTTCGCAGACAAAAGTATTTTTTCCGTATTTATCGTTCAAAAAGTCGCAGATCTTGGCAAAAAACGCCTTTTTCTCTTCGAACTTCGTTTTGTCGTGGTCTCGAATTATATAGTCCGCCGTAAGGCTTTCCACGCCGCCGCGTATTTCGCTCGCCATGAAAAAGCCCTCGTAATTCTCAGTGTTTACGGGTCTCATATTTTCGGGAAGCATAGAATGAAATTCCGCGAAAAGGTCTATGGCGTTTTTCATTTTATTCTTCGCGCTACCGGGGTGAATGCTCGCTCCGTTTACGGTCAACTTGCCGCTTGCCGCGTTGAAGTTTTCGTACTCTATTTCGCCGAGTTCGCCGCCGTCTATCGTGTAACCGAAGTCCGCTCCGAATTTTTTTACGTCGAAAAGGTCCGTTCCCCTGCCGATTTCTTCGTCGGGAGTGAACGCGATAAGCACGTCGCCGTGGACAACGTTCGGGTTTTTAAGCAAAATCTCGCAAGCGGTCATTATTTCCGCAACGCCCGCTTTGTCGTCCGCTCCCAAAAGGGTGTTTCCGTCCGTAACGATTAACTCTTTGCCTTTATAATTTTCGAGTTCGGGGTTATCCTTTAAGGAAATAGTCACGCCGTTCTTTAAAACGACGTCGCCGCCCTCGTACAACACCTCCGTCGGGTCCACGTTTTTGCCGCTTACCGCGGGGGAAGTATCGACGTGCGATATAAAACATATTCTTTTATGTCCCGCTTTGTTTGCGGGAATAAGCCCCGTAACGTAGCCGTTTTCGTCTATGTTCGCTTTCGCTCCGAGCGATAACAACTCGTTATAGAGGTATTCCAAAAGAACCCTCTGCCCCGCCGTACTCGGACAGGTCGCCGAGTTTTCGTCGGAAGTGGTTTCAAATTTTACATATTTTAAAAATCTATCTTTTGCCGTCAGACAGTTTTCTTCTTCTTTTTAGCGGACTTCATTTCGCCGATGGTACATTGTCTGTCCATTTTTATAAGTATTCTCGCCTCTTTGCTTAAAGGCGGGTGAAACAAGTTCAGCGGATACATGTGACTTTCGATTATTCTTCTCTCTTTCGGCGTAAGATTGTAATCTCTCGCCGCGTTTCTCGCCGCCGTTTTCGCGTGTTTTATCCCGTGAAAGGTAAACGCAGGCATTTTATGCCAGTCGTAAAAGTAATAATCGTGCAAAAAAGCCGCCCTCGTAAGCGAACGCAAATCGCATTTCACGCCGCGTCTTATCACATACTCGTAACACGCCTTCGCAACGTTTACGCTGTGATCGTAAGTCGTTACGTCGGCGTGCGCGATGTTATTCTTCAAACTTTTATAGTTTTCCGTGAGACAAATTTCCGCAAACAGTTCGTCGAAAAGAGAATAGTCTACGACTATCTCGCTTTTTTTCATTTTATTTTATAAAAGCGGAAAACGCTTCGTAAGTACTATATAAATCTCCTTTGGAAATTACTTCGTAAGGAGCGTGCATCGAAATTACGGGAACGCCTATATCAATCGTGTCTATATTGAGTTTCGCTATGTATTTAGCGACCGTTCCACCGCCGCCCGCGTCTACTTTACCGAGTTCGGCAGTCTGCCAGACGACGTCGTTATCGTCGAATATTTTTCTTATTCTGCCGCAAAGTTCCGCGCTTGCGTCGCTCGAACCGCTTTTCCCGCCCGCGCCCGTGAATTTACAAATCGAGGTTCCGTAGGAGACGAGGCTTGAGTTCTTCTTCTCGAATACGCCTGCGAAATTCGGGTCGTAACCCGCCGTAACGTCCGCGGAAAGGCATACGCTGTTCGCCCTCGTCAAAGCGGAGGGAACGCCGAAATATGCGGAAATAATATCGATAATATCCTCGTAAACCTTACACTGCATACCCGAAACGCCCTCGCTGCCGATTTCTTCTTTATCGGCAAGAACTACCATGACGGTATGTTTATCGTCGTCGCTGTCCAAAAGAGCGGTAAGCGCGGGGTAAGAACAAACTCTGTCGTCGTGTCCGTAACCGCCCACAAGCGCTCTGTCGAAACCTATATCGCGCGCCCTAAAAGCGGGAACGGCGCAAAGTTCCGCGCTCAAAAAGTCGCTTTCTTCCATTCCGTACATTTCGCGTAATTTATTCAGAACCGTAAGTTTTATCGATTCTTTTACCTCGTCGTCCTTAAACGGCAGACCGCCGACCAAAACATTGAGCGTTTCTCCGTCTATCGCCTGCGAAAGAGGTTTGGTCACCTGCTCTCTCGAAAGATGAGGAAGTAAATCGTTTACGTAGAACACGGGATCGCCGTCGTTATCGCCTATAGCGATATCTACCGACTTGCCGTTTTTCAGAACTACCGTTCCGTGAAGAGCGAGCGGTATAGCCGTCCACTGATATTTTTTAATTCCTCCGTAATAATGGGTTTTCAAAAACGCCATGGAAGAATCTTCGTAAAGCGGGTTCTGCTTAATATCGAGTCTCGGCGAGTCGATATGCGAAGCGAGAAGCCTGATTCCGTCCTTGCCTACGTTTTCGGAACCTATTTTAAACGCGACGAAACTCTTGTTTCTGTTGTTGAAATAGTATTTGCCGCCCTTTTCGAGTTTATCTCCGAAACGATATTCCTTATATCCTTTCGTCTCGCAAAGTTTTACGGAAGTTCTGACCGCTTCTCTCTCGGTCTTCGAGTCGTCTATGAATTTTTTGTAATTTTCGGCGTAATCATAAGCCTTTTTTATCTTTTCGTCATCGGAAACTTCATAAAAGTTACGTTTTTTGTACGTCAATTCTTTTTCGAGTTCCTGACCTGCGGTTTTTTTATCTTTACTCATAACCGTTCCTCCGATTTCAATTTTGTAAATTTATTATATCATATTATTTAAGTATTTACAAGAGAAAAACGATATATCGTAAGAAAAAAACGTTCCGAAGAACGCTTTTTTGTTTATATTGTTGTTTTGTATATATTTATTGCATTTTGGATAATTGCTATCCATTTATGGGCAATAAGTAATTTATATATTTATTTAATTTTCTTGCCGCAATTCGGACAAAATTCCGCATTTGCCTCAACCGCTTCTCCGCAAAATTTACAGGTTTTACGAAGCGGTTTTCCGCATTTCGAGCAGAAATTATTCTGAGACTTGTTCGCTTGACCGCATTCGCACGTTACGGCGTTTTCATTGTTTTCAACGTTACCGCCCCCCGACGCGTCGCTCGCAGTCGCGACCGTTTCCCTGATAACCTCTTTAATAACGGGCATACTTTCGCTTTTTGTATAGTTTATAAACTCTCTTTGGAAGGCAAAGCCTAAAATCGCCCCTCCGAGTCCGAGAAGCGGAAACCCTATAAAAAATAAGAAGAACAACTTCGGCTGACCACCGCCGTTAAAAGCCGTTTTAAAGAAGTTTACAAACGCCGCCACGCTTAGCGCGATACCCGCGGCAAGAAAAATGAATCCGGCTATTTTAAGTTTGTTTTTTATATTTTCGTGCTTTTTCATGGTTTACACCTCAATAATTATTTATTTTCCATTTTATATAGATTAACTATCCATTTTATATTATTATCGGAAAATTCGACAATTTTCACCGATTATATTTTATTTTTCCGAGTTATATTTTTCCTTAACGACGTATACGGGACGATTTTTAACTTCGTTGTAAATTCTCGAAGTGTAAATATCCGTCAGACCTTTTAAAACGGAATTTATCGCAAACAACGTCGTCACCGTCGGAAATAGCCACGGGAGAAGCCCTGAAATTATCCCGTTTGCGGCAAGAACGATAAACGTTATAAACGCCGCAAGCGAACAAAAGCCTAAAAACAAGCCCCATTTTAAGGAAAGCGTCAACGGATAATCGCTGTTCGATATAATTCCGTCGCTTGCGAGTTTTACCATCTTTTTCAAGGTGTATTTTGTTTCGCCGAGTTCTCTTGCGGGGCGGTCGAAATCAATAAAAGTCTGTTTAAAACCGACCCACGCCGCCTGAGCCCTTAAAAGCCTGTCGTGTTCGGGAAGCGAAACGATAGCGTCCACCGCATTTCTCGAATACAATTTGAAATCGCCGACGTTTTCGGGTACTTTAGCGTAAGAAATCCTATGTAAAAACTTATAATACATTCTCGCCGTTAATTTTTTGAAAATCGACTCCTTTTGTCGGGATTTACGCCTGCCGTGAACTATATCGTAACCCTCTTTCCATTTCTCAATCATCAAGAGAGCAACCTCGGGCGGATCCTGAAGGTCGGCGTCCATCGCTATAACCGCTTCGCCGCGAGCCTCTTTAAGTCCTGCTAAAAACGCCGCCTGCTGACCGAAGTTTCTGCTGAAACTGATACCCTTAACGCGTTTATCTTTCAAGCATACGTTTTTAATTATCTCTTCGGTTTTATCTTTCGAGCCGTCGTTTACGACAATTATTTCAAAGTCCTCGTCAAGTTTCTCAAATATGGGTATTACTTTCTCAAAGAAAAGCGGTAGACATTCCTCTTCGTTGTAAGCGGGAACGACAATCGAATAAACTATTTTGCCCATGTACAACACTCCTCTTTTATCAATGACACTATTATATCATCTGAACGTTTCCATGTCAATCCTTATACCAAAATTCCCGTTAAATACAACACAAAATACACACCGCCTACAACAACGCTCCCTATTACGCCGAAAACAATAATCGGACCTGCGATAGCGAACATTTTAGCGGCAAGTCCGTAAATAAACCCCTCGGTTTTAAACTCCATTGCGGGCGACACGACCGAGTTCGCAAAGCCCGTTATCGGAACGATAGACCCACCGCCCGCGTATTTCCCTATCCGATCGTACACGCCGAGTCCCGTGAGCAACGCCCCAATAAAAATAAGGACTACCGAAGTAGTACCCGCGAGTTCGTCGCCGTAAAGTCCGCAGAAAAATTCAAGCATAAAACGAATAAACTGTCCGATAACGCATATCGTACCGCCAACCCAAAAAGCGTGCAAAAGACTTCTTTTTTCGTTGGTTTTCGGGGCGATCGTCGAAACGTAATTCAGATATTTTTCGTTATAAAATTTACTCTTCATCTCTTAACCCTCTCTTTCGGCGTTCTTTTCACGCACTCTTCTCTGTCGCGTATATTTTTCCAAAATTGATAATCTCTCATATTCTTTTTATGGGCAGAGATTATTTTTTTATACGAAAAAACCGCATTTTAATGCGGTTCTGTCTTTGAATTATTATTTTCTTTTTTACGCTTCCGACGGGCATACCGACGTCAAGTCCGTCGAAATTACGCTAAAATACTGTCGGAACGTTTTTCGGAAAACCCCGACGGCTTATTCGTTAATCGGCATAAATACCGAAGCGACAACGATACGGGGCGATAATATACCCCGAAACAACGTTATCCGATAGATATAATTATCTGCTTGCCTGCGTTTCATACATAAATATATTGTATGAATTTTTCTTCATTTTTTTCCCGAAAAGTTCTTTCGCCTTATTCAAAGCCTCGGCGATGCAGTCGGCGAACACGTTTACCCTTACGACCCTTTCTTTCTTCTCGGCGTCTAATTTCTGCAAACAATAAATACGATATTCCATATATGTACCCTCTTGTTTTATTACGACAAGATTATACCACCGTTACACGATATTGTCAACCGCGTTATTAAGTCTTTTTATCCGTTTTGTGAAATCTGCGAGATTTTTATAGAGAATTTTGTCTATATCGTCGTTTTTATAGCCGAGATTTACGCTCAGATACTCTTTCACTTTACCATACCCCTCATAAGTCTCCAAGCCTTCGGGCAGAAAGTCCGTGCCGTAAAAATCGGAACCTATCGCAAGGTTATCCGCTCCGAATTTCTGACAGAAATAATCGATTTGTCTTATGAGGTCGGAAATTTCGCATTTTTTATCGCCCGTCATAAAATATCCGACGAAAGTAACGCCGATAACTCCGCCTCTTTCCACGATTTCCTTTATCTGAAAGTCGTCGATATTTCTTTTATGCTCGTAAACGCCCGAAAAACATGTATGCGAATTTACTACGATTTTCGAGTTGTCGATAATATCTTTAAAGCCGCCTTTCGATATATGGGCGGTATCAACCGCGATATTTCTTTCGTTAAGAAGCCCGATAAGCCTATTTCCCTCGGGTTTCAACCCCTCGGTATAATTGCAGCCGAAGCCGAATCTGTTTTCGCCGTTCCATGTAATTCCTACGTAAATCGGGTTAAAAGGGGCAAGTTTATCGATATCGAAATCGTCGTAACCGACGTCTTCAAAGGCGATAAGCCTGCCCCTTTCGGCAATTTTCATCGCCTCGGAAAACGACCTGTCGCCTCTGAAAACAGCGGTTATTATACTATTGTCATGGTAAAATTGCGGCAAATCGCCCGTCGTTTCGGTCAATATATCGGTATGAAAATCGGAAATCATAAAATACCCCCTGCCATTATATTTCGGCAAGGGGAAAAAGTTTAATTTTACAAGTTTAATATTTTTCGGGTTCGTCGTATTCTTCGCCGTCGGTATCGACCGTTACGCTTTCGATAATCTGATCTCTGAGCGGTTTATCGTTGTAGTCCACGTTGACAGCCGCAATTTTATCTATCACGTCCATACCGTCGATTACCTGCCCGAAAGCGGCGTACTGCCCGTCGAGGTGCGGCGCGTCGGCGTGCATGATAAAGAATTGAGACCCCGCGCTGTTCGGCATCATCGAACGAGCCATGGATATAACACCTCTTTTATGTTTGAGATTGTTTTTGAAGCCGTTTTTCGTAAATTCGCCTCTTATGGAATATCCCGGACCGCCCGTTCCGTTACCTTTCGGGTCGCCGCCCTGAATCATAAAACCCTCTATCACCCTATGAAAACACAGACCGTTATAAAAGCCTTTGTTTACGAGCGAAATGAAGTTGTTTACGGTGTTAGGGGCGACGTCGGGATAAAGTTCGACGTAAAAAACGTCTCCGCCTTTCATATTGAAAGTTACTATGGGATTGTTGTTCATTATTTCTATTCGTCTCCTTTGAATTGTTCTATCGTTATGCCCGCTTCGTCGAATAATCTCATGGAAAATTCGTCGGGATAGCCGTATTTGTATACCACCCTTTTTATACCGGCGTTAATAATCATTTTACAGCATATAACGCACGGCTGATGAGTACAATAGAGTGTGCCGCCCTCGACGGACACGCCGAGCCTCGCCGCCTGCGCGATTGCATTTTGCTCTGCGTGAACCGCGTAACAGGTTTCAAGTTTCGTTCCGCTCGGAATATCGAGTTCACGTCTTAAACACGAACCTCTCGATTTGCAACTTTCTATACCGCTCGGCGCGCCGTTGTAGCCCGTAGTTAAAATACGTTTTTCTTTTACGATAACCGCGCCCACCTGTCTGTTTTCCTGAAAGCAACTCGACCAACTCGCGACAAGTTCTGCAAGTTCCACGAATCTTTTATCCCATTTATCCATAAAATATACCCTCAAAACGTTTATTTCCGACATTATATCACGTTCGTCTACAATATTTTATCATATAATAACGAAACTTGCAATAATCTTTATGAAAAAGAAAAAAATTTTTTACAAATACCGCTCAAAACTATTGACAAAGCAAAAGTTTTGGCTATAATAATATTAGCAGTCTCGGAAAGCGAGTGCTAAACACAAAAAATTTCGGAGGTATACGAAATGAAAATAAAACCGTTGTTCGACTATATAGTAGTCGATGACAAAGAAAAGCAGGAAACCACGAAGAGCGGATTTATTCTTCCCTCTGCTTCCGCGGATAAATATACGACCGCTAAGGTTGTCGCCGCGGGAATCGGAACGGAAGCGTTCGGAGGCAAGGTTGAAATGCAGGTTAAAGTCGGAGATACCGTTTTATACCCTGTAAATTCGGGTATTAAAGTCAAAGTGGGCGGAGAGGAATATACTCTCATTCGTCAATCTGACGCTTTGGCTGTTATCGAATAAGGAGGCAGATAATTATGGCTAAACAGATTAAACACGGAGAAGAAGCGAGAAAGGCGCTCGAAGCGGGCGTAAACACCCTTGCGGATACTGTAAAAATCACGCTCGGACCTAAGGGCAGAAACGTAGTTCTCGATAAAAAATACGGAGCCCCGCTCATTACTAACGACGGCGTGACGATCGCGAAAGAAATCGAACTCAAAGACCCGTTTGAAAATATGGGAGCCCAACTCGTCAAAGAAGTTTCGACTAAGACCAATGACGTAGCGGGCGACGGAACTACGACGGCAGTCGTACTCGCTCAGGCTATGATAGGCGAAGGACTTAAAAACCTTGCCGCGGGAGCAAACCCCATAGTACTTAAAAAAGGTATTCAGAAAGCCGTAGACGTAGTCGTGGACGAACTCAAATCTATCAGCAAGCCCGTCGAATCGAAAAACTCTATCGCTCAGGTAGCGTCTATTTCGGCAGGCGACGAAAATATCGGCGAACTTATTTCCGAGGCTATGGAAAAGGTCGGTAAAGACGGCGTAATCACCATTCAGGAAAGTAAAACTATGAAAACCGAACTCACCACGGTTGACGGTATGTCGTTCGACAGAGGCTACGCTTCGGCGTATATGGTAACGGATACCGATAAGATGGTTGCGGTTTACGACAATCCTTTAATTCTTATCACCGATAAGAAAATTTCGTCCATTCAGGAAATACTCCCCGTTATCGAACCTATCGCTCAACAGGGGCAGAAACTTATGATTATAGCCGAGGACGTGGAGGGAGACGCTCTTGCCGCTTTGGTAGTCAACAAACTTAAAGGCGTATTCAACTGCGTTGCGGTAAAAGCCCCCGGATTCGGCGACAGAAGAAAAGCAATGCTCGAAGATATCGCTATTCTTACGGGCGGCAAGGTCATCTCCTCTGAACTCGGTCTCGAATTTAAGGACGTAACCCCCGATATGCTCGGCAGAGCCGGACAGGTTAAAGTCGATAAAGACAATACCGTTATTATCGACGGAGCAGGAAACAGAGACGAAATCAAAGCGAGAATACAGTCCATTAAGGCTCAGATTGCCGAAACGACTTCCGATTACGACAGAGAAAAATTACAGGAAAGACTTGCGAAACTCGCAGGCGGCGTAGCGGTTATAAACGTAGGCGCGGCTACCGAAGTCGAAATGAAAGAAAAGAAACTCCGTATCGAGGACGCTTTGGCGGCGACGAGAGCGGCTGTCGAAGAAGGTATCGTTCCCGGCGGCGGAACTGCCCTTCTCTCCGCTATTCCCTCGGTTAAGAATCTCGTAAAGACTTTGTCGGGAGACGAAAGAACGGGCGCGGAAATAATTTTGAGAGCGATTGAAGAACCCGTAAGACAGATTGCGAAAAACGCAGGTCTCGACGGCTCGGTTATCCTCAACAATATCGTAAGATGCAAGAATCCGAACTACGGCTTCGACGCGTACAAGAACAAGTACGTTGATATGGTTGAAGCGGGCATTATAGACCCGACAAAGGTTACGAGGTCGGCGCTTCAAAACGCCGCGTCGATAGCGTCTACTCTTCTCACGACCGAAAGCATAGTTACGGATATTCCCGAACCCGTACCCCCGATGCCGCAAGGCGGCGCAGGCGGCATGGGCGGAATGTACTAAGCCGAAAAAATCAAACTTAAAAATAAAAAATTACAGGCGTCTGATCTATTCAGACGCCTGTATTTTTATTATAGTCTCTTGTATTATGGTCTTTTATTTCGGGACGTCAAGACGCCGTCCCCTACAACGTAATTTTTATAAACGTTCAGATTTAATAAATTTTTAGAGGGATAACCGATTTTTAGCCGTTTTAATTTCAAAATATTGTGTAAACGTTATCTCCAACCCGTACAGCATTTCAATTAAATAACCGTAGGGGACGTCGCCCTCGACGTCCCGTTTATTTTCATATCTGCATTTTTAAATATCGTAGGGGACGGCGCCCTCGACGTCCCGAAATTTTAAAACAACTTTATTCCCAAAAATTATTTTTTTAATGATTTATCGAGTTTATCTAAAATTTCTTTGAAATAGTCGGGCAACGGGGCTTCAAAAGTCATTCTTTCGCCCGTAGTCGGGTGCGTAAGTTCGAGTTTATACGCGTGCAATAACTGACCTTTCAGATTATATTTCTGATTTTTATAACCGTATACGGGATCGCCGACAATCGGGTGTCCGATATACTTCGAATGAACTCTTATCTGATGCGTTCTCCCCGTCTCCAAGGCAAACTCCATAAAAGTGTTCTCCTTGTAGCGTTTCAGAACTTTAAAATGCGTTACGGCGCGTCTGCCGCTGTCTTTAACCGCCATCATCGTGCGATTTTTGTCGCTTCTGCCTATAAACGTGTCAATAACTCCGCTGTCGTCTTTAACGACCCCCTCTACCAAGGCGAGGTAAATTCTATGGCACGTTTTGTTTTTTATCTGCTCCGATAACGACAAATGAGCCTTATCGTTTTTCGCAACGACCAAAAGCCCCGACGTGTCTTTGTCTATTCTGTGTACGATACCGGGGCGAATAACGCCGTTGATACCGCTTAACGAATCGAGGTGATACAAAAGGGCGTTTACAAGCGTAGAACCCTTAACGCCGTTTCCAGCGTGAACGGTCATTCCTTGCGGCTTGTTGATAACGGCAATATCGCTATCCTGATAGACGATATCGAGCGGTATATTCTCCGCCTTTACGTCAAGCGGCTTTAACTCGGGTATTATTACGGTTACTTCTTCGCTGCATTTCAAAGTCTTTCCCGCTTTTACGGTTTCGCCTTTTATCGTCACGTTGCCGTCGTCGATAATCTTCTTTATGGCAGAACGGGTTTTAGCCAATTTATCGGCTAAAAACACGTCGAGCCGTTCGGGTTTTTCCGAAATGAAAACCTTAGTCTGCATTTTTTTTGAAAATATCGTTTTCCTCGGCTTCTTTTTTCTTCAATTCAGCCATTCTCGCGCGTCTTTTTTTCGTCATGATAAGGGCGTCTTTGTCGATAAACAATATATCGAGAATAAGCATAATCGCTCCGACTACCAAAGCCATATCCGCAACGTTGAAAATGTACGGGAAATATTCCTTACCGCCGATATTTATGATAACGTGTATCATATCTCTGACGTAGCCGAGGAATATTCTGTCGATGAAGTTTCCGAACGCGCCCGATATAATTAAAGCGAGAGCGGCGTTCAGCCATTTGCCCCTGTTTTTTGAAACGAAAAGGTAAACGAATATTCCTGCAAGGATAACAACGGTAGCAATGATGAATATCAATCTGCTGTTCGGCAGATTTCTGAAAATACCCATCATTCCGTCCTCGTTTTCGCAGTAATCAATATTCAAAAAGCCCTCTATAAGTTCTTTAACGGTAACAGTTTGCCCGTTCGCGGCGCCGGAAATACCCGACTTTCCCGCAACGTAAATTTTCGAAATCTGATCTAAAAGCAACAATAAAACGCACAATACAGCGCACCACATAACAGTCTCTCCTTGTTAATTTTCTCCATGTCTGATTTTATCCAACATTTCTGTTTTTAAAGCGTAAAGTCCGTCCGATAAATCGACTTTATAAACGTGCGGCTGATCCAGACGCTTATACTCGTCCCAGAACGTATCCTTATCCTTTGCGGCGTATTCTCTTATTTCGCCGAGTTTAGGCAGGCGATAAACGAGTTTCCCGTTTTCGATAATAGTTACGGGTAATTCTTTTACCGTATAATCTTCAAAAGTAATCTTTTTCCATCGCTCTATCGGATGATAAAGCGTAAGCGGCTTCGTAAAGTCTATTTTTTCGCCCCTCAGCGCAATAAGATCGGCTTCCGCCTTGCCCGTCGCCTTGTCGTAAATTCTGTAAAAAGTTTTAAATCCGGGGTTGGTAATCTTCGCCGAGTTATCCGAAACTTTGATTTTCGGTACAACTTTACCGTCCTCAACAACGCCCGAAAGTTTATAAACGCCGCCGAGCGACGGCATATCCGCGCTCGTAATAAGTTTCGTACCTATACCCCAACTGTTTATCTGAGCGCCCTGCGATTTCAGACTCTGAACAAGTCTCTCGTCAAGATCTCCCGAAGCGCATATTATCGTATCGGGATAGCCCGCTTCGTCGAGCATTTTTCTCGCCTGTTTCGTAAGATACGCAAGGTCTCCCGAATCGATTCTGATGCCGAGCGGTTTTTTCCCCTTAGCCCTCAATTCGTCGAAAACCTTAATGGCGTTCGGAACGCCGCTTTTAAGCGTATCGTAAGTGTCGACAAGCAAAAGCGCGGCGTCGGGATAAACCTCCGCGTATGCCCTGAAAGCCGTTATTTCGTCGGGGAAATTCATTACCCAACTGTGGGCGTGAGTACCTGCTACGGGAATGGAGAACATCTGCCCCGCAAGCACGTTTGAAGTCGAATTACAACCTCCGATAATCGCCGCCCTTGCGCCGTAAATCCCCGCGTCGGGTCCCTGCGCTCTTCTGAGTCCGAATTCCATAACGTTATCGCCCTTAGCCGCCTCGCATATTTTGGCGGACTTCGTTGCGATCAAAGTCTGATGGTTTATCATATTCAGAATCGCCGTTTCGATAAGTTGCGCTTCGATAACGGGCGCTTTCACGGTTAAAATAGGTTCCCCGGGGAAAACGACCGTTCCTTCAGGCACCGAATAAATATCTCCCGTGAATTTTAATTTTCTGAGATATTCGAGAAAATTCTTATCGAATATACCGAGACTATCGAGATATTCTATCTCTTCGTCCCCGAATTTAAGACTCAGAACATAGTCTACGACCTGTTCGAGACCTGCCGCAAGCGAATAGGTAATCAGTTCGTTTCTGCGAAAAAATACGTCGAAAATCGCGACTTCGTCGGTCTTGCCTTCGAGGTAATACCCGTTCATCATCGTGAGTTCGTAAAGATCTGTAAGCAAAGTAAGATTTCTTCTTTCCATTTGAAGCCTCGTTATCGATGTAATACTGTAATATCCGTAGGACTATCGCGTGAAAACTGCGATTTATCAGTCCTTTTTATCGCCTAAAATATCGTCGGAAGGTCTTTTGAATTCGGGAACGGGGTTTTCCTCTTCCTTCTTCTTTTCCTCGGCGTCTTTTTCCGCTTTTACGTCGTAAAACGACTTATAGCCCTCTTTTTCGTCCGTTCTTTCAATCAACATATATTTAGACTTAACGGCGATAAGCATTAAAAGTCCGACGAGAAGGAGCGCAAAGTCAATAAACAGTATGGCATACCACTGAAAACATAAAGCAACAAATAAAAGGGTAAGACCGACAACCACGAGAATATATCCCGTAGCGATTTCATAACCTCCCCTTACAACTATCCCGTAGACAAAAAACACGAGTCCCATACCTGCGGATAAAATCATAAAACCGAGTAAGAATTCGTTAATATCAAACACTCCCGTAAGTCCGAGTATAAAAAAGACAACGGAAAGCGCGACGACTGCGATAGCGGCGATAGCGCCGAACAATAAGAGATTTTTATTCTTTTTCATTGTGAGTTTCCTCCGGATTATTTTTTTCAATCGTCGCAGGATCGTTTTCTGCGGCGAAATTGATTTCATTTTTATTTTCGTCGGCAATTTTATCGGCGTTCCCGACAGTCAATTCAAGAGACTTCGGTCGAAGTTTTATGTTTTCAGCCTTTACCTCAGCCGTTTCCGAAACGTTTAATGAGTTTTCCGTTGTCGCGGAATTAGTAGCCGACTTTTTACGAAAAATAAGACCGTCTTTTTTCATAGTCCACAATAACATGGCTACGCCGCCGAGAATTATTACTATCGAAATAATGGTCATAGCGGGAATTTTTGTGTCTTTACCGAACAAAGGCAAATTATATTCGCTTTGACGGAAAGTTTCGAGTACCGCTCTTATAAATCCGTAACCGATAAGGTAAAAACTGAGCGCGTAACCGTTTTGTTTACTCCTGCTTTTCCACAAGAAAATATAAATCGAAACGAATAAAATAAAGTTAAGACAGCCCTCGTAAAAGAATAAAGCCTGATACCATTCACCGGGTTTATTTATCTCGACCGCAGCAGGGAAAAACTGCCACTTCGGATCGGTAATTCTCTGTCCGTAAACCTCCTGATTAAAGAAGTTGCCCCATCTGCCCATCATCTGACCGAAAGGCACGACAGCCGCCGCTAAATCCAAGACTTTCAGAAAACTGACTTTTTTTATTTTGCACACGACGAATATCGCGAGCGCGCCCGCGGCAAGTCCGCCGTATATCGCAAGTCCGCCGTCGCGGATATTTATAATCGCAAGAAACGGGTTGTCTGCGTTTATAAACGTTTTAATATCGAAAATGACATACCAGAGCCTCGCGCCAATAATACAGGACGGGACGATGGCGATCATCAGGTCGAGTATGAAATCGGGGTTTTCGCCTTTTCTTTTGAACATAGGCGCAGCCAGAAGGCAGCAGACAATCATACCCGTAACGATGCAGATAGCGTAAAAATATATGTCGAAATTACCTATCGTAAAGTGGTTGGTATGAAATTTTCCGTTGAAGATAAACTTACCGCCGTTTAATAAATCGTATAACATATTTTCGTCCGAATAATCAAAATTTATTACTTTGCTTAATTATATCATATTATAAAAAAAAATACAAGAACAAAAATGCAATTTCCCGTTTTAAAGCAAAAAAACAGGTTTTTCGCCCGCAACGAAACTTTTTATCACGTCGCAAACCGAAAAACCCGATAATTATCATATATTTTTTTAATCTTTTACTTAAAATTCTCAAACGCTGTCGGCAAGAGGTTCTACGGCGATAAAGTTCGTAGCGAATTCTTCGTCCAAATCGAAATTTTCCGCGTTTTCGTACGCCGCGAGTTTCGATACGGACACCTCGTAAGCCGTGAGGGTTTTGCTCTCGGTCTCGGAATACTTTTTGACGTATTCTCTGCTCTGTATTCTGCCCGAAATCGCGATTTTCTCGCCGACGTCGAGATTTTTGACAAACCTCGCGTTTCTGCCCCACGCTATGCACGGAATATAGTCCGATTTGTTGTACGCTCTGTTTACCGCGATAAGAACGTCGGCAATTTCTCTTGAAAAAGGCGTCGTTCTGTACACGGGCGGTTTGCAGATATAACCCGTCAGAACTACGTTGTTCGGATTTTTAGCGTCCTCGCCGTCAACTATCTCTCTTACGAATACCGTGAGCATAAGTTTGCTCTTCCCGTCAACGAGTTTGTTGTAACTACGGAATTGTCCTATCGCCGAAATTTTCGAACCTATGGACAATTTATGGGTTTCGATAAGTCTTTCCGAGACGGTTACGGGCAAAACGTCCGACTGACCCGATAGTCTTTTGACGCTGACGTCCATTTCGTAAAACCCCTCGCCGTAAACTTCATGCGAATATTTCGCTTCCGTGACGATTTCGCCTCTGATAAATACCTTGTTGTTCTGTTTTTCTTCGTTGTTCATTTTTGCTCTCCGTTTTTTAAATATTGATTTTTCTTTGCGTCCCGTCGGGCGCGATTTCGTAGTCTTTGGTATATATAAGTTCGCCTATAGGTCGAAAAACGAACCCTTTTCGCTGTAAATCGGTAAAGATAAGAGGAAGAGACTCTAACGTGTGCAAGCCGTTGTTATGCATCAGAATTATCGACCCGGATTTAGTTTTTCCTATAACTCTGACGGCAATCTGTTCTGCCGATAAATCTTTCCAGTCGAGCGAATCCACGCTCCACTGAATAGTTTTCAGTCCGAGTTTTTCTGCGGTCTCGATGACCTCGTCGTCATAGTCTCCGAACGGAGGGCGAAACAGCGTAACCTTTTTTTCGGTTATTTTTTCTATCGCCTCTACCGAAGATTTCAATTCTGTCTCTATCTGACTTACGGACAATTTCGACATCTTCGGGTGGGTTTTCGAATGAGTTCCCACCTCATGCCCCCTATCGACTATTTTTTTAAGCGTCTCGGGATATTTCTCCGTCCAGAACTCAACGACGAAAAAAGTTGCTTTAACCTTGTAGAAATCAAGCGTATCGAGAATTTTTTCGGTGTAGTCCGCTCCCCACGCGCAGTCGAACGATATCGAAACGGAATTATCGTCTCTTTCCACGCCGTAAACCGGAAGTTTTCGTTTATTCGTATTCGCCGTATAAACAGCGTATCCTCCCGTTACGCTTAAAAGTATCGAGCAAATTACGATAACCGCGACAAGCGCCGCCAAACTCAAGAAAAACTTTTTTTTCCCTCTCATCTTTTACTCCTCGATTATACCACTCGTATTTATCTGCCGAACGGGAGAAAACGTCGAAAAAGTGCGAATACTCCCGTTTGACAGTTTAATTTTATGCCGCAAAAAAGCCCGATAACACAAAAATAAAAAAATTGTCGAAAAATGCCTTAAAAACGATTGACAACGAATAGCGATATATGTATAATGTTCAACGTTGCGTTTACTTTTGCTAAACTTTAAGTTTAAATTTGCTAACCCTTTTAAACTTTCGGTTTAATTTTGCTAAGCCTTTTAAACTTTTTGTTTAGTATAGCAACATATAAAAAAAGGTGTGGAAATGGAAATAGGAAACAAAATCAAACAACTTCGATTGCAATGCGATTTGACGCAGGAAGAACTCGCGAACAGATGCGAACTTACGAAAGGCTATATAAGCCAACTCGAAAACGAGTTGACAAGCCCGTCGATTGCGACTCTTTGCGACATTCTGTCCGCTCTCGGGACTAACCTTAAAGACTTTTTCGGCGACGAAGTCGAAGAAAAAATAGTCTTTAAAGAACAGGAATTTATCGAAAAGGAGACGCCGCAGTACACTCTCAACTGGCTCGTACCCAACTCGCAAAAAAACGAAATGGAACCTGTTTTCGTCGAACTTATGCCGAAAAAAAGCACCGAACCCGACGTTCCGCACGAGGGCGAGGAATTCGGATTCGTTTTAAGCGGAACGGTTATAATTCACTTGGGCGCGAAAAAATACAAGGCTAATAAAGGCGAAAGTTTTTACTACTCCGCCTCTAAAGAACATTATATAGAAAACAATACGGACAGGGTGGCTAAATTTATTTGGGTAGCCACGCCGCCGACTTTTTAAACGGAGACAGACTATGGAAAAGGAAGAAAAAATCATCGAACTCATCGGCGTCGAAAAGATATTCGACGGCGAGCAGGCTGTGGAGAATATGAACCTCTACGTAAGAAAAGGCGAATTCATTACCCTTTTAGGTCCGTCCGGCTGCGGAAAATCGACGACGCTCAGAATGATTGCGGGCTTCGAGATGCCGACAAAAGGACAGATTCTCTTGAACGGTAAAGATATAACCAATCTACCGCCTTACGAAAGACCTATAAACACAGTCTTTCAGCGTTACGCTCTTTTCCCGCATTTAAACGTTTACGACAATATCGCGTTCGGACTTAAACTGAAAAAGTTCAGAAACACCTATGAAACTCCGGACGGAAAAACCGTTACGAAAATTCAGAAAATGTCAAAAGCGGAAATCGACGCAAAGGTTTCGAAAGTATTGAAACTCGTAGACCTCGAAGAGTTTGAAAAGAGAGACGTCACTACTCTTTCGGGCGGTCAGCAACAGCGTATCGCTATCGCGAGGGCTATCGTAAACGAACCCGAAATACTTCTTCTCGACGAACCGCTCGGCGCGCTCGACCTTAAAATGCGTAAAGACATGCAACTCGAACTTAAAGCGATGCACGACAAACTCGGCATTACGTTTATATACGTTACGCACGATCAGGAAGAGGCTCTTACCATGAGCGACACGATAGTCGTTATGAAAGACGGTCAGATTCAGCAAATCGGCACGCCGAAAGACATTTATAACGAGCCGAAAAACGCGTTCGTCGCAGACTTCATAGGCGAAAGCAATATCTTCTCGGGAACTATGGTCGGCGAGAAAAAAGTACGTTTCATCAACAAAGTTTTCGACTGCGTGGACGACTTCCCGAAGAACGAAAAAGTGGACGTCGTGGTTCGTCCCGAGGACGTTTTTCTCGTTGACGAAAACAAAGGACAAGTAAACGGCGTCATTACTTCTTCCATATTCAAAGGCGTTCATTACGAAATGGTTTTTATGGTCGGAAAAACGGAAATCGTCGTTCAGGACACCATTGAAAGAAAAGTCGGCGAAAAATGTTCGGTAATTATACGTCCCGACGACATTCACATAATGGCGAAAGAGTTCGATTGCAACCGATACGACGGATATATCACCAAAAAGAACACCGTATGCTTCGCGGACGGCGAGTTCGAGTGCGACGTAACTCAACTCTACGAAAACTCTACGCTTGACGAAGAAGGATACCTCATTACCGCCGACGGCGAAAAAATCGACCTTACGGACACCGACGTAACCGTCGAAGTCGGACTTAAAGACATAGAAATAATCGATAACGACGAGGACGGAGAGGCTGCCGGAACGATAATTCAAATCGTTTACAAAGGCGACCACTATCAGGTAATAATCAGGACGGATAAAGAGGAAGAAGATTTCGTCGTCGACACCGAGTACACCTGGAACGAAAACGACAGAGTTTCGGTAAAAATCCCGAAAGATAAGATTAAATTAAAATTAAAGGCGGTAAATAAATAAAATGAAAACGCTTAAATTTTCGAGAAAACAACTCGGAATACCCTACGGCGTATTTATGTTGTTTTTCGTGGTCCTTCCGCTTTTGTTAATCGTTTTATACGCATTCACCGTCGAAACTCACGAACCTACGACAAACGATATAGCGTACTTCTCGTTTTCGTTTGAAAACTTCGTTTATTTCTTCGGAAGTTCGGCTAATATCCGCGCGATTTACGTCAGTTTCGGCTTGGCGATAATAACAACCGTGATATGCCTTTTAGTGGCGTACCCCGTTGCGTACATTCTCGCGCGTTCGAAAATGAAATGGAAAAACGTAGTTCTTATGCTCTTTATTCTCCCCATGTGGATAAACTTCGTTTTAAGAACTGCGGCCATGAAAGAATTGCTCTTTAAAATCGGCTTATATAAGTCGAGCAAACTCAGCATGGTAAACACGGTTATAGGTATGGTTTACGACTATCTTCCGTTCACCATCCTCCCTTTGTATACCGTGCTTATAAAGTTGGATAAAAACCTTCTCGAAGCGTCGCAGGACTTGGGAGCAAGCAGCGTTCAGACCTTTTTCAAAGTCGTTGTTCCCCTTTCCGCGCCCGGTATCGTTTCGGCGATTACAATGGTACTTTTACCGACGACTACGAGTTACGTCGTATCGGATACCTTGGGCAACGGCAACGTAACGATTATCGGTAAACTAATCGAAGATCAGTTCTCGACTATGTTCGACTGGCACGCGGGTTCGGCTATCGCCATGATACTCCTTGTGCTGATATTCATAACAATGCTTATAACGCGTAAATTTTCCGACGAAGAAGTCAACACGAGAGGAGGCGGATTATGGTAAAAAAGATAATAAAAATAGCGTATATCGTACTTGCGTTAGCGTTTATCTACGCTCCGATTATTCTCCTTACGGTATATTCGTTCAACCTCTCTCCGTCCATAGGAATATGGTCGAAAAAATGGGGATTCGGACTTTACAAACAACTCTTTACCGACAAGTCGATAATGCAGACCGTTTTAAACACCGTAGTTCTCGCCCTGCTCGCTTCGGTATGTTCGACCATTCTCGGCACAATCGGCGCGATAGGAACCTTTTACTCGAAAAGAAAAGTCAAGGGCGCGTTAAACGCTTTAACTCAGATACCCGTAATTAACGCGGAAATAGTCACGGCGATTTCCATCGCGCTTGTATGCTCTATGTTCGCGTTCGGCAGAACTTACGCTTCGCTTCTGATCGGACATATAGTTCTCTGCTTCCCGTTCGTTTACCTTTCGGTTATACCGAAACTCAAACAACTCGACGGCAACTTATACGAAGCGGCGTTGGATCTCGGAGCAAGCCCGACGAAAGCGTTGTTCAAGGTCATACTTCCCGAGATACTTCCCGGTATATTCAGCGGTTTTATGCTCGCCGTTACATTATCTCTCGACGACTATATAATCACAACGTTTACCCGTCCGCCGACGTTCGATACGATTTCGACTTACGTTTTCGACGCTTACGCGAAAGGCGGAAAAGGCTCTTCGGTACCTGCTTTAAGAGCGTTGTCTACTCTGATATTCGTTCTTATGATTTTGATACTCGTAATTCAGAACGTATCTGCTTCAAGGAGGCATAAAAAGAATGAAAAAGCGCGTTAAACGACTTATAGCCTTACTTTTTGTTTTTATTGTTCCGTGTTCCGTATTTGTTTGCGGAGGCGCGGCAAAAGCGAACGACAACAAAGTAATCGAACTTAATATATTCAACGCCGAAGAGTATATCTCGGAATACAACAGCGAATGGGAAACCTTCGATATTATCGAAGCGTTCGAGGAAAAAATGAAAAAAGAGGGATTGAACGTAAAGGTCAACTACTCCACTTTCGGAACGCTCGAAAATATGTACAACGAGTTGCAACTCACGAAGAAAAAGGGTAAAGACGGCAAATACACCTACGCCTACGACCTCGTTTGTCCTTCCGATTATATGATTCAGAGAATGATAAACGAAGATATGCTTGAAACTTACGACGTAGATTTCGACAATAACGGCGACGTGATTTACGACAAAATAGACAACTTCAACGAATACGCTTCGGGCTTTATTAAAGACCTTTTCAACTCCAAAAACGAACAAGACTACGTTACGAAAGAGACAAAAAAGTGGTCGGAATACGCAGTCTGCTATATGTGGGGCACTATGGGTTTCGTATATAACCCCGAAAAACTCCTCGAAGTAAACGCCGACAAAAACATAGATATTTCCTCTATGAACGGCGTAGAACTCGAAGAAGCGTTGGAAGCGAACACTTGGCATCTTCCGTGGGAGGCGTATTACAAAAACCTCGGAACAATCAAAGACAGTATTAGAGACACATACGCGTTGGCGGTAGGAAACGTGTACAGCGAACAACTTATAAAACTTCGTCAAATGTGGGAAAGCGGAAAACTCACGCAAAGCGAATATCAATCGGTTTTGATAAAAGTATTTAACAACGTAAATACCAAATTTTCGGAAGAGTTTGCGGAAATAAAGGAACTTTCTCCCGACAAGTATTCGGAAGTATGCAAATTATTCCCCGATTCCGATAAAAAGACGGTTGATAAAGTGAGTGAAACTCTTAAAGTCCTCAAACACAACGTTTTCGGATTCGAGGTAGACAGCGGTAAAAAGGATATGGCTTCGGGCAAAATCGCGATAAACTTCGCATGGTCGGGAGACGCCGCGTACACGCTTGACACGGCGGACGAAATGGAAGGAGCGACTCTTTACTACTCTGTTCCTAAGGAAGGCAGTAATATTTGGTTCGACGCATGGGTTATGCCTAAGGGGGCGAACAAAGAACTCGCTCAGAAGTTCGTAAACTTTATTTCTTCGCCTGACTGCGCCATTTCAAATATGGACTATATAGGTTACGTAAGCCCGATAGCGGGAGACGACGTTTTCGACAGACTTCTCGACACCTACGAACTCACCACGGACGAAGAAGAAGCGAACGAACTCGGCTACGTTCCCATAGATTATTCGTACTACTTCACTAATATTTCCGACGAATACAAGACCGAGGACGGAAAAGTTATCGTATACACTTCGACCGACAATCTCGGCAGACAACTTACAACGCAATATCCCGAAAAATCGACGGTTGACAGATGCGCGATAATGACTACTCTGTCGAAAGGCGAATTGAAAGATCTGAATAAGATGTGGAGCGACGTTAAAGTTGGAGATATTCCCGTATGGCTGTTGATTTTGATCCCGTCTATTATAGGCGTTATAGCAATTTTCTTTATCGTATACGCGATACTGAAAAAACACGGCGTAACGTTTATGAGGAAGCCGAAATATTACGGCAAACTCATTAAAAGCGAAAGGATTTAATTTTGTTATCAAATTGAATACCGTTTTGCCGCTCGCCTCCTCCTTCGGGGAGAAGCAAAAGATATTTTATTCCTTAGACTAAATCAAAGCACAAGATAAAAAGACTGTAACTCCCACTCGGTTACAGTCTTTTAGTTTATATTTTTACGCAGCCTTTTGTTTAACTTTGTTGATTTTCTCCGCCTGCAACTTTATCTCGTCGCCGTCAAAGAAAAGCATTTTATCGTCGAAATCGTCGTACTCTTTATTGAAAACGATATTTCCGCTTGAATCGATAGTTATCGTTATAGTTCCCTGAATGTCAGTCCTGTAAACATCCGACTTACAACTTATGACGTTATCTATCGTTTCTTTGTTCGGGTGATGATGTTTATTCGACACGCCGCACGAAATAACTACGTTTTCGGGCTTAACAAAATTAAGAAAATCAATCGTAGACGAAGTTTTACTGCCGTGATGTCCTAACTTCAACACGTCGCAATCGGCAAGTTTAGCGTCCGCTTTTTCAACGAACAATTTCTCGACTTTCTTTTCAGCGTCGCCCGTAAGCAGAACTTTCTTACCGCCGTATTCAATCATTATAATAGCGGATAAATTGTTCGCCTGTCTTAAATCGTTGAAACTGTTTAACTCTTCGATATACGGCATCATAAAGTCAACCGTATATTTATATTCGCCGCCGTCCTTGACCTTAACGCTGTTTGTAAAGTCCGAACTATCGCAGAAAAATTCCCACTCGCACTTCTCGTTGTATACCGAGTTGAGATAATCGGCGTAGATTTTCGTTTCGCTTTTTTTGTCTATTATAACGCCCTTGTTAAATTCTTCCGTAAGACTCGAAACTCTGTCCGAAGTCGATTTCAGATAGGGACGATAAGATCTTAAAACGTCGTATTGTTCGTAAACGTAAGGCATATTGTCTATGTGGTCGGAGTCGGGGTGAGTTGCAACGCAATAATCTAAAGTTACTTTCTTGCCGCCATTTGTCAGATATTTATCGATTACGTCCCGATTTTCTTTATGCTCGCCCGCATCGATAAGCATATTCTTGCCGTCGGGGAAGGTAATAAATATACAATCGCCCTGCCCTACGTCTAAAAATTTTATCGTCAAATTCTGCAACTTATCGACGCTTGTCTCTACGCCTACGTTGTTCTTATCTTTTTTATCCGAAAAGTCGAAACTGAATCCGTTTGATATAAACAAAACGGCGACGACGATAATTATAATCGCAACGACAAATATGTAGTAATATTTATTTTTTGAAAACCTCTTTTTTTGCGCTTTTCTCTTATTAGATTTCTTATATTCTTTCGCGTCCATTTATAACACCTTTACAACCGCAACTTTCAAATACAAACTCTCGTCGTAGCCTATAACGCACGCATGGTCTTTGCTTTGCATTCTGAGTTCGACGAGTTTTGCCCTCACTCCGCTCTCGATTACGCTTTCTTTAATCATTTGCAAAAAAAGATTAAGCGTTAAATGCTGAGAACAACTGCAAGTGACGAGATAGCCGCCTTTTTCGACGATTTTAAGTCCGTTTACGTTCACGTCCTTGTAGCCCTTATACCCTTCCTTCACCGTATCGGTGGATTTCGTAAACGCCGGCGGATCGAGAACGACTACTCCGAACTTCCTTCTATCCTTCTTGTACTCCCTGAGTTTCTCGAACACGTCCGCAACTTCGGTTTGTATCGTAAGAGAGTTTAAAGCGGCGTTTTCCTTTACGAGTTCGATTGCCTTCTCGCTTATATCTACCGCCGTCACTTCCTTTGCTCCGTATTTAGCCGCGCAAAGCGAAAAACCGCCTTCATTACAAAAACAATCGAGTACGTTTTTGCCTTTAACGTAGTATTTCAGATTGTCTCTGTTCTCTTTCTGATCAAGAAAATATCCCGTTTTTTGTCCGTTTTCGAGGTCTACGACCATTTTCAGACCGTTTTCGGCTATCGTAACCTTAGGAATAAAATCGCCGTAAATAACGCCTTTTCGCTTTTCAAGCCCTTCCTTTTCTCTTACGGGAACGTCGCTTCTTTCGTATATTCCCTTCGACGCAAATACTTCTACGAGTATTCCGATAATAAGTTCTCTTATCGTCTCCATACCGAGAGACAAAAACTGTACCGAAAGATATTCGCCGTATTTATCGACGATAAGTCCGGGAAGAAAATCCGACTCGGCGAATACCGCTCTGTAATTATCTAAATAGCCGAGTTCTTCTCTCGCTTTTACCGCTTCTTTTACCCTTGCGAGATAAAAGTCTCTGTCGATTGTTTCGTTTTTTAACGTAAGTATTCTTACGATAATTTTCGAGTGATGATTTATCGTACCAAAACCTATAAATCTGCCGTCGAAACCTCTTACTTCCGCGACCGAACCTTGCAATCCTTTTCCTTCGATTTTATAGACTTCGTTCGCAAATATCCAAGGGTAGCCGTTTAAAATTTTTTTCTCTTCGTTTCTTTTTAGATATACGGTATACATTTTGTTTTCTTATTTACGCAATTTTGCGAGACCGCCTTTGGAAGTCTCTCTGTATTTGTTGCCGAGGTCTCTGCCCGTCTCGTACATTGTAGCGACAGCCTCGTCGAAGGTTATTTTCCTGCTTCCCGTAAGGAAAGTAGCGAGCGTAACTTCGTTTAACGCTCTTAAAGCGGCGACTGCGTTTCTTTCGATACACGGAATCTGAACAAGTCCGCAAATCGGGTCGCAGGTTAGACCTAAATGATGCTCTATGGCAATTTCGGAAGCGTATTCTATCTGGTCGATATCCATTCCGTAAAGGCTCGCGACCGCCGCAGACGACATAGCGCACGCCACGCCGACTTCAGCCTGACAGCCGCACTCCGCGCCGCTTATAGACGCATTTGTCCTGACGATATTACCTATAACGCCAGCAACAGCCAACGCTTTAAGAATTTCCTTTTCGGGAACGTCGTTTTTATCTTTCAGATATTTCAGTACCGCCGGCAAAACGCCGCACGAACCGCAAGTCGGAGCGGTTACAACCTCGCCTCCGCCCGCGTTGTTTTCCGAACACGCGAACGCGTAGGCGCAAACAATCCTGTTTTGTCTCGCAACGGGCGATTCGTTCAAGGCGTACTGCTCGAAAAGAGTTTTCGCCTTTCTCTCGGTGTTAAGACCGCCGGGTAAAACGCCCGATGCGGAAAGACCGTCTCTCACGCATTTCTGCATCGCGTTCCATACTTTTGACAGATAATCAAACAAGTCGGGTTCGTCAAACACCTCGACGTACTGCCATAATTTAAGGTTATTTTGTTTACAAAACTCCTTAATTTCGGCAAAAGAATTATGCGGATATAAATCTTTCGCTTTATCGTACGTTTCGCCCTCTATTTTTATTTCGCCGCCACCGATACTGTAAAAAGTCTTTTCGGCTACGGTTTCGCCGTTTTTCTCGGCGCGTATTTTCATAGTATTGGGATGAAAAAAACTACCCTCGGTTTCGCCGAAAATCACTTCGGTTTTATCATTTCCGAGCGTTTCTTCCACGACTTTATCTGTAAGATGTCCTTTGCCCGTAGCCGACAACGAGCCGTAAAGGGTTACGACGTATTTGTCGGCGTCGCCGTATTCGGCTTTGAATATCTTACAGGCTTTTTCAGGTCCCATGGTATGAGAACTCGACGGCCCTCTGCCTATTTTGTAAAGTGTTTTAAGAGATTCCATATCTTTCTTTCAGGTTTCTTTCGAGTATATCCGCGGCGATTTTACATATCTCGGGACAAGGTCTTTTCTTTCTGTATTCTTCCGTTCTTATAGAAGGGTCGTCGGACGATAATTTTATCGTACCGCCCAAAAGTTCGCGGCAAATAAGCGAGCCGTTTTCTTTTTTAAATTCGTCCGCAAGACTTCTGATAAAAGCGTAATGTTCGGCTTTCGATACTCCGTTTTTGCCGTCGAAACCGACTAAAAGCCCCGCTACGGCGCAGATACCCGAAAACGCTCCGCACACTTCGCGAAGCCGTCCGAAGCCACCGCCGAACGACGACATTGTCTTGACCAAATCGTCGGCTTTATCGGGAAATAAATCGGCAAACGCAAGAATAATCGCTTGCGAACAGTTATATCCGTTATTAAAATATTCAAATGCTTTATCTCCTCTTGACATAATTTCACCTATTGTGATATAATTTTCTATATGTATAAGATAGTGTTTAACGACGGACTTACGCTGAAAACGGTCGAGAACGGCGTCGCAAAAAGTTACGAATCCGAATTTCACTCGAATTACGCGGAAGCCGCAAGAAAAGCCGCGAGAGATTCCGAATGGAAAACGAAAGGAGCGGGAGCCCGTTTTATGGGCGTAGGCGACGTTTACGATACGGACGAAGCAAGCGGCGATATTTCGTATTTCAACTCGGTAGATTTTTTAAATTCTCCCGACAAAATCGTAT
The DNA here is from genome assembly GCA_934249325.1 of uncultured Clostridia bacterium. Taxonomy (GTDB): domain Bacteria; phylum Bacillota; class Clostridia; order Christensenellales; family Borkfalkiaceae; genus UBA10281. Next base: position 57,680 of record CAKQKW010000006.1, on the reverse strand, counting down.
ATTCTATAACCGTAGACCAACTCTCGGGAATAATTACGAAAGACCTTACGAGCGAAAAAGACAACGAGGGGCATATAATTCACTCCCGCGAACTCGTCTTTAACGGGGCGTTTCCCGACAAAACCGGAAAAAGACTCGTAACCTGCGTAAAAGACAATTTCGTCAATTCACACCTTGCGGTTTACGATATAGATTCGAGCGACTATATGACCGTCACCGACGGCGACAGCGCCGATTTCGACGCGGTATTCTCCGCTCGTAACGATTCTCTCGTCTATTTCGCTTCCAAAGGAGCGGGCAGAAACAGCCGAGGGGAATTTGTCAGATATTCGCCGTCGTCCGTTTATACCTACGATTTATTCGGCGGCGACGTCGAAGAGATTTTATCGGACGAAAAAAAGTCGCTCGTAAAACCCAAAGACGATACGGACGGCAATTTGTATTACATAATTCGCCCCGAAAAAGAGAACAAACGCAGCGTTTTCGGAACGCTTCTGGACGTTTTGCTTATTCCGTGGAAACTCTTTAAAGCGATTTTCTATTTCTTTGAACTCTTCACCACTATGTTTACGGGCAAGGGTTTTTCAGAAAAATCGAACAACCCCGCTAAAACGATGGATAAATCGCCGAGGGAGATAGTCATAGAGGACAATCTCATAAACGCGAACGAAGAATACAAGAAAAACCTGAGACACAAAGACAATTTCGCAGGCATCGCTCCGTGGTCATGGCAACTCGTAAAACGAGACCGAAACGGCAACGTTACGCCCGTTAAAAACGGAGTTATCGACTACCGAATTTTAAGCGGCGGTCGGATAATCTACACCAACGGAAAACATATCGTTTTAATCAACGCCGACGGCAAATGCGAAAAACTCGCCGACGCGACCCTTTGTACGAAACTTTCGGTTATAGAATTTTAAATTTTTACTTTTACGCCTTTTCCCTCTCGGGAAAAGGCGTATTTTAGTATTTTAATCTGTTCAGTTATCTTTTTTAGACTGAGCCTCGGCGACAGCCGCTCTGATTTTTTCTTCGATTTCTTTTGCGATTTCGGGGTTCGCGGCAAGATAATCTTTCGCTTTATCTCTGCCCTGAGCGATTTTCTCGCCGTTATACGAGAACCACGAGCCGCTCTTTTCGAGAATTCCGTATTCTACGCCGAGGTCGACGAGACAGCCCGTCTGAGAAATTCCTTCGCCGTAAATAATATCGAATTCCGCCGTTTTGAACGGGGGAGCAAGTTTGTTTTTGACAATCTTCGCTTTCGTCCTGTTACCAAACATTCCGTCGCTATCCTTTAAAGCGTCGGCTTTTCTTACGTCTATTCTTATAGACGAATAGAATTTCAACGCCTTGCCGCCGGGGGTTACTTCGGGGTTGCCGAACATAACGCCGACTTTTTCTCTTAACTGGTTGATAAATATTACGCAGGTTTTCGATTTGTTGGTAATACCCGTGAGTTTTCTTAAAGCCTGAGACATAAGTCTCGCCTGCAAACCGACGTGACTATCGCCCATATCCCCCTCGATTTCAGCCTTTGGGGTAAGCGCGGCAACCGAGTCTACGACTACGACGTCAACCGCGCCGCTTCTTACGAGATGTTCGGTTATGTCGAGAGCCTGTTCGCCCGTATCGGGTTGCGAAACGTAAAGGTCGTCGAGGTTTACGCCGAGTTTGCCTGCGTAAACGGGGTCCAAAGCGTGTTCCGCGTCGATAAACGCCGCAACGCCGCCCATCTTTTGAGTCTGAGCGATAACGTGAAGCGCAACCGTCGTTTTACCCGAAGACTCCGGTCCGAAAATTTCGATAATTCTTCCGCGAGGTACGCCGCCGATTCCGAGAGCCAAATCAAGCGTGAGACAACCCGTGGGAATAACGTCTATTTTAATGTCCGCCGAACTCTGCCCGAGTTTCATGATAGCGCCCTTGCCGTATTGTTTCTCAATCTCTTTCAAGACGAGGTCGAGCGCTTTTTGCTTTTCTTCTAACATATTATCTCCTTATATTACAATTTTTTTATAGTTTTTATCGCGAGTAAAAGAGCCTCTTCGGTTCCTTTTCTTATTACTTCCTCTCTGTTGCCGCTGAAATTATACTTGTAAGCCGTAACGCTATTCTTAGTCGCCACACCTATATAACACAGTCCGACGGGAAAATCGGAATCGTCGGAATTCGGTCCCGCAATGCCCGTCGTAGACACGGCGTAATCTACCGTTCCCGTTCCGATAAGCCCTTTCGCCATTTCTTCCGCAACTCTTGCGGAAACGGGTTTATCGTTTTCGATTGCCGAACGGGAAACGTTAAGTCTTTTTTCTTTCGCGTCCGAATCGTAGGCGACGATACCTTCGTAAAACACTTTGCTTGCCCCCGAAACCGAAACTATGCGAGCGGAAACGTTGCCGCCCGTAAAGGACTCGGCGACGGATATTTTCGCGTTTTCCCGTTTCAGAAGTTCTACGAGCGTTACTTCGGGCGAAAGTTCGCCCTTTTCGTTTATCATTCGGCAAATACTTCCTTGTTCTTTACGAGATACGAAACGCCCGATATTACCGTAAGAATTACCGATATACCGAAGCAGACGAGTCCGACGTAGTCGAGAATTTTACCGACGGACGGAGCAAGTACGAGCATATCGCCCGTAAACAGCAATACTATAATAGTTACGTCCGTAAAAAACGTTTTAACCTTGCCTATTTTTTCAGCCGCTAAAACGATACCTTTTTTCGCCGCCATCATACGGAGAGACGAAACGGTCATTTCTCTCGCCATAATAACGGAAACGCCAACGCCGCCGAGGATAAGCCCCCACGATCCGATTTGCGTAAATACGTTCGTGGAGTTCGGGTCGGCAAGAAGCACGATAAGTCCCGTTAAAACAAGAACCTTGTCCGCTATGGGGTCGAGAAATTTTCCGAGGTCGGTTACCATATTATATTTTCTCGCTATATAGCCGTCGAAAAAGTCGGTAATCGAAGCGATCGCGAAAATTCCGAGAGATATAAAGTAATGTCCCGTAAAGTAAAGCCCGTAAAAGGCAACTATAAAGAACGGAATAAGAATAATTCGCGTTAAAGTAAGTTTATTCGGCAGATTCATTTATAACACCTCCGTACAGGTCGTAGTCGTCGCATTTTTCTATCAGAACGTCGTAATATTCGCCCTGAGAAATATCTTTATCTGAGGTAAAGTATACCTTTCCGTCTATATCGGGAGCGGAAAAATACGCTCTGCCGTAAAAAGACTGCTTATCGTAGTCAACGCCGTCGCAAAGAACTTTTACCGTCTTTCCGACAAGATTTTCGTTGTTTTTCCTCGATATTTTTCTCTGCTCGGCGTAGAGTTTTTTAACTCGTTCCTCTTTCGTCTTTTCGTCAAGTTGCCCCGCCATTTTATATGACGGCGTTCCCTCTTCTCTCGAATAAGCGAAGAAACCCGCGTTTGTAAGTTTCGCCTTTTTGATAAACAAAAGCAAATTTTTAAATTCTTCTTCCGTTTCGCCGGGGAAACCCGCGATAAAGGTCGAACGAATAGCGATTTCGGGAATTTCACTTCTGAGTTTTTCAATCAGCCGCAAATACTCCTCGCCCGTCCCCTTTCTATTCATTCTCTTTAAGACTGCGTTGTCCGCATGTTGAAGCGGAATATCGAGATACTTGATAATCTTATCGTTGTTTTTGATTTCCGCGATAAGTTCGTCGGAAAGTTTGTCGGGATAACAGTACAAAAGCCTTATCGAACCTACGTTTTCGAGTTCGGAAAGTTTACGCAGGAGTTCTACGAGTTTATAATCGCCGTATAAGTCCGTGCCGTAACAGGTAATGTCCTGAGCCACGATTATGAGTTCGGCGATTTCGCCGAGACCCTCCGCTTCTTTAATTAAATCTTCCTCTTTTTCCGAACGGTATTTACCTCTTATCGAGGGTATCAGACAGTAGGTGCAATGGTTGTTGCAACCGTCGGCTATCCTCAGATAAGCGTAATGCAAAGGGGTTGTCAGAACCCTCTTTTCGGTTTTGAAAAGTTTGCCCTTGCCTACGTAATTTACCCTTTCGCCGCGGTAAGCGACTTCGATAGCCTCGGGGAGATACTCATAGTCGCCCGTTCCCAAAAACACGTCCACTTCCTTGAACTCGTCGAACATTTCGGCGACGAATTTCTGCGGCATGCAGCCCGTAAGAACGATTTTTTCGAGTTTGCCGTTTTTACGCATTTCGTCGACTTCAAAAACGTTATCAATCGCCTCTTTTCTCGAACTTTCGAGAAACGCGCACGAGTTGATTATTACAATCTGAGCCTCGGCTAAGTCGTTTGTAATTTTGTCCGATCCTAATATCGAGAGCATCTTTTCGGTGTCTACTCTGTTTTTGTCGCAACCGAGCGAGATAACTCCGATGGTTTTTTCCTTGAATTTATTAAACGTCATAATCTCCGTAAAGTTCGTCGAACTCCTCTTTCGTAAGCGTTACCTGCTTTTGTTTGTCCGTCTGACTGTTCAAAACGTAGCCCTGTTTTACCATCCAATCAAATATTTTCGCCGCTTTCGGGAAGCCGCAGGAATCGAGTTTCCTCTGAATAAGCGATATGGAAACGTATCTGAGTTCCACCGCTATTTTCAACGCTTTAATGTAGTAATCGGGTACGTCTTTCGCGTCACCGCCCGACTCTTTTCCGTTTACGTCTTCGATTTGAGGATTCGCTTCGCCCGATATCTCCTTCATCGCCGCTTCATTAAAGTAGCATTTATTGTTTTCTTTGATATAGTTTACGACCGCTTTTATCTCGGACATATCGATATACGCTCCCTGCGCTCTTTCGCAGTTCGTCATATAACCCATTTTGTAAAGAAGATCGCCGTTGCCGAGAAGTTTCTCCGCGCCGCCCTCGCCCAAAATAGTCGTAGAGTCCGTGCCGTTGGACATCTTAAACGCCATACGCGAAATAAAGTTAGTCTTGATAGAACCTTCGATAATGTTTACCGACGGTCTTTGGGTCGCGAGTATAAGGTACATTCCCGCCGCTCTCGCTTTCTGAGCAAGTCTGCCGATTTTCTCTTCGATACTCTTCTTATCCGTACTCATAAGATCGGCGAACTCATCGATTATGATCACTATTTTCGGAAGTTTTCTGTCCTTTCTCGGATCGATTAAATCGTTGTATTCCTCTATGTTATGGACGACGAGATTAGCCATTTTCGCATATCTCGCTTCCATTTCCTTAACCGCCCAGTTGAGCATTGCGACAGCCGTTTTCGCGTCTGTGATAATGTCTCCGAAAAGCAAATGCGGAATACCCTCGAACACTTTGAACTCGACGAGTTTCGGGTCGACTATGATAAGTCTCAAATCGGCGGGGCTGTATTTATAGAACCAACTTATAAGCAAGGTGTTAAGTCCTACGCTTTTACCCGTTCCCGACGCTCCCGCTATAAGCAGATGCAACGTTTTCGTAATATCCGCGACGACGGGGTTTCCTACTATGTCTTTGCCGATTGCGAAAGTGAGCGAAGTCTTTTTCGTGTTTCTGAAAGCGTCGCTTTCGATAACGTCTTTAAGTCCCACCATCGAACGCTTGTCGTTCGCGACCTCTATACCTATGAGCGATTCGCCGGGGATAGCGATAATTCTTATCTCGTTTTTCGTTTCGAGCCTTAATTTAAGGTCGTCCGCGTATTTCAAAACGGTTTTAATGGACACGTTGTCGGGAATCGCAAAATCGAATCTCGTAACCGTAGGTCCGTGAACGGTTTTCGCAAGCGTCACCTCTACGCCGCCGAGAACTTTAAGCGTGTTGATAATCTTAGCCGCTTTTTCGTGTTTGAACATTTCGACTTCGCCGTAGTTCTCTTCACGCGAATAAGTTTTCAGAAGATCAATCGGCGGAGCGTTGTATCTGAAATTCAAGGGCATCTCGTCGTACGGGTTTACTTCCTCTTCTTCGCCCTTTTCGGAAGTCGGTTTTTCGCTGCTTCTTGTCGTAGCGTCCGCCTTGGAAAACCCGCTTTGTTTATAATCGTTTCGCTCGCTTTCGGCTTTTACTGCCTCGGTTCTGCGTTTGGGAATATCTTCGTAAACGTTTTTACTCCCGAAATCGTCGGTTCCGTTAAGCGGTTCGTCAAGGCTCACTTTACTGTCGGTAACTACGTCGTCGCCGACCTTGCTGTTGACCTCTTCCATCTGCTCTTCTATATCGCTCGAATATGCGGAAGATTTTTTCTGAGCGTGACGGGAGACCGCCGCTTTGAAAGAATTAGGCATATAAATGTCTTCGTTTATACCGTCGTCCTCGCCGCCGCTCGGAATATCGTAAGCGGTTCCTCTTTTCTTTTTGGAATCGTAACGTACTTCGTCTTTCTTGCCGTAAGAAACGTAACCCGAAGATTTAACGTTTCTCGTTTTACTCTCGTAATCGGAATCGAATTCGTCGCTGTAATAGGTCGGCTTCTTTTTAGTTTTCGCAATATCGGTATATTCGTCCGACCTTTTCTTTTCCGCGTATGCGGGTTCTTCCTTTTTCATTTCAAAATCGGAATCGCCTCCGACTATAAGCGTCCGTTTACGAACCTCCGAAGGCGATTTGATAAAATCGTTTTCCTTGCGTTCGGTTTGTTTTTCGTTACCGTCCGAAGAGGAAGCGAAAGAAGAAACGCTTTCTCCCGTCTCGGAAATATTTTCGTTATCTTTAACGTTCGCCCTCTTCGCCTCGTTGCGTTTTCCCGGAAGGATAACGTCCCTGAGCGCGATAAACGCCGCTATCGTCGCGATTATACACCATATAACGTATGTGCCGACGGCGGAAACCGATTTGACGAGAAGAACGTCGATAAACCCGAAAAGGACTCCGCCTATGGTCGAAACGGCGAAACCGCCGAACCCGACGTTATAACACGACGCCGAGTAATCGCTTACGGAACTTCCGCCAACGGGCGATACAGCAAGGTGAGTAATCGCAAAACCGCAAACCAAACAAATTGAAATCATAACTGCGTTGAGTTTGCCCTTGCCGTTTTGAACCTTTCTGCCTATTACGATCATGAAGCCGCAAAAAAACACGAACAGAAGCAAAGGAAACGAAAAAAAGCCCGAAAACCCCAAGAGGAAACCCTGCAACCATTTTCCTACGGGCGAAAAGAGATTATCTCCCGTTACGAGGCATAAAAAAAGAAACGCCGACGAAGCGATAAGAACCATTCCCCACAGTTCCTTATTGATAAAAGAACTTTCTTTTTTTTCGATTTTCTCGGTTTTTTCGCTTTTTTTCGACATTTCCACTCACCTCGCCCGTACGCTTATTTCTATGTTCTTATTATAACATATAGCGGCATGATTTTCAAGCGTATTTTATTTATAAAATAAAAAATTCGCCCGACTTTCACGCCGAGCGAAAATTTATGAAATTTTATTTGCGATTATCGATAAGCGAGACGATATCTTCTACCGTTTTAAGATTGCTCGCGTCGTCCTCCGTAACGGTAACGCCGAACTCGTCTTCCATCGCCATAAGCAACTGAACGACGTCGATAGAGTCCGCGCCGAGGTCTTTTACCACATCGCTGCCTGCGTTTATCGTATCTTTATCTACTCCTAATTGTTCGCTTAAAAGCGTAACAACTTTTTCCATTGTATCCATTACTACGTTTCCTCCGTTTTATGTTTACGAAAAAACAATTCTGCTTTAACGATGCGATTATATCAACTTTTGAAAGATTTGTCAAGAAAATTCACGAATTCTTTTTTTCGGGTGACTTACGCATCGAAAGACCTATTCTGTTTTTCTTGACGTCTACGGATATTACTCTGACCTTTACGCTTTGACCGACTTTCAAAACGTCCGACGGGTGTTTAACGTAATTGTCCGATATTTCGGATATATGCACAAGTCCGTCCTGATGAACGCCGATATCTACGAACGCTCCGAAATCGATAACGTTTCTTACCGTTCCGCTTAATTCCATTCCTACGACAAGGTCGTTGATGTCCATTATATCCGAACGAAGTTCGGGCTTCGGCAGACTGTCTCTCACGTCTCTGCCCGGCTTTAAAAGTTCCGAAACTATATCTTTCATAGTCAGAACGCCGAGTCCGCACTCTTCCGCCGCTTTCGCTTCGCCGTATTTTTTTATCTGTTCGGGAAGTTTGTCGAGTTTTCTCATTTCGACGTCTTTATCGGTATATCCGAAAAGAGCGAGGAGTTTTTCGGTCGCTTCGTAAGATTCGGGGTGTACCGCCGTATTGTCGAGTATATTTTTGCCGTCCCTTATTCTCAAAAAGCCCGCGCACTGCTCGTAAGCCTTCGCGCCGAGTTTGGGAACTTTAAGAAGTTGCTTTCTCGCGCTGAACTTGCCGTTCTCTTCTCTGTACGCAATTATGTTCGCCGCAATTCCCGAATTGAGTCCCGCAACGTGGGAAAGGAGCGACGGGCTTGCCGTGTTTAAATCCACGCCTACGCTGTTTACGCAATCTTCCAAAACGCCGTCCAACACCTCGTCGAGCCTTGCGGGCGGCATATCGTGCTGATACTGTCCCACGCCTATCGCCTTTGGGTCGATTTTTATAAGTTCCGCAAGGGGGTCTTGCAGTCTCCTCGCGATAGAAATCGCCGAACGAAGAGTTAAGTCGTACTGCGGAAATTCCTTAGCCGCAAGCGGCGAACCCGAATAAACGGACGCTCCCGCTTCGTTTACGACGACGTACCCGACTTTTCCGCCGTAATCTTTGACCATATCGGAAACAAAAATCTCGGACTCCTTTGAAGCCGTGCCGTTACCTATCGAGATAACGTCGACGGAATATTTGTCTATGAGTTTTTTCAACGCCGCTTTCGCTTCTTCCGTTTTGCTCTGCGGCGGCGTGGGGTAAACGACCGTAGTGTCGAGTACTTTGCCCGTGCCGTCCACGACCGCGATTTTACAGCCCGTTCTGTACGCGGGGTCGAAGCCCATGGTGACTTTATCCTTAACGGGCGGTTGCATTAAAAGAGGTCTCAGATTTACGTCGAACATTTTTATCGCCTGTTCCTGAGCGTTTTCGGTGAGGTAATTTCTTATCTCCCTTTCAATCGACGGCTGAATAAGTCTTTTGTACGCGTCCGCAACGGCGTCTTTAACGCAATCGGTGGTAACGCTGCCTTCCTTTACGAAACCTATCTCGCAAACCCTTATTGCAAACTGCTCGTCGATTGCGACCTTGACTTTGAGATATCCTTCCTCCTCGCCCCTGTTTATGGCAAGTACCCTGTGCGATTTAATCTCGGAAACGGGTTCCGAGTAGTCGGCGTACATTTCGTAAGTCTTCGCTCCGTCTTCTTCGGCTTTCTGTATTTTCGTGGAAATTTCGCCGTTTTTAAGATAAATTCTGCGTAGTTTCTTTCTGAGTTCCGCGTCGTCCGATATTCTTTCCGCGATAATATCTTCCGCTCCCGCCAAAGCCTCTTTCGCCGTTTTGACTCCGAGTTCCTCGTTTACGAACGGCTTTGCGAGTTCTTCCGCGGTTCCGTTTTTTACGTCCTGTTTTAAAAGAATATCCGCAAGGGGTTCCAAGCCTTTCGCGATGGCGACCGTCGCCCTCGTCTTTCTCTTCTGCTTGTACGGCCTGTAAATGTCTTCGACCTCGGTCAGAGTTTCGGCTGCGGAAAGAGCGGCGGCTATTTCTTCCGTCATTTTTCCCTGCTCTTCTATCGACTTCGTAACTTCGTCTTTACGTTTCTCGATATTTCTGAGATAAGTAAGCCTGTCGGCAAACTCTCTTAATACCTGATCGTCGATATGTCCCGTCATCTCCTTTCTGTAACGGGCAATAAACGGTATCGTATTTCCCTCGTCGAGAAGCGAAACGATGTTCTTGACGTGTTCGTCTCTCAATTTGAATTCTTCTGTAATCTGCTTTAAAATATCCATTATTTCTTCCTCAAATTTTGTTTCAGATATTCTTTGTCTTCTTTCGTCGCTCTGAATGAATCGCTTATTTTCGATATGGACTTATTCTGCGTGAACGCCGAAAGTTTATTGTCTTTTAAAAATTCCATGGTCTTATCCCTGAATTTCACGAACGCGACCGAAACGAGCCATGCGATAGCCATGTCGTTATAGTACCCCTTTCCGTCGTACTCTTCCGCTATTTTCAAAACCTCGTCGATATGGTCTTCGTCCAAATAAAAGTCCATAAGCGATACGAGATAAAACCGCAGGTAAAACCCTTCCGAGCCTTTTATATTTTCTTTGACGAAATCGAAAAACCTCTCCCTGTCTTTCTTATCGACCTTCATCATCGGAACGAACGTATCTATACTCGCCCAGCAATCGCAGCGAGCGAGATACCCGTCCTTTCTCGAAAGCGTCTCCTCGAATGTAAGTCGGCATAAAAGAAAACCGTATACAAGCGTATCTTCGTAATACCGAAACTCGCATAGCGACAAATATTCCTCGATTTTATCAATAGGTATGCCTTTCGCTATTTGCCTTACGATCGGAATCCTCACGCCGAGAGTAACGCTTTTCGTCATCAGAATCCTGTCGTTGAACTTCTTGTATTTCTCGTCGGCACACGATTTCAGTTTGTCGATCGTCTCTTCGTAAACGTTTTTCACCGCTTCTGTTTCCCCGTTTTGTAAAACACTGCAAAATCGTAGGTGTTTAAACGAATTTTTGAAAGTTTTACGTTTCTCGTAACTTCGTATATATCGCCGTCGAACTTTAAATCCACGGGGTTTATCCCGCAATTTACCGCGACGTAAACTTTTGTCTTTCCGTCGTTTCTCGAAAAGGAAAAGAAGCCTTTGTCAACCACGACGTCTTCGGTTCTTCCCGCCGCAAAACACGAGAACGAGCGTCTCAATTTCGACAAATCGGAGTACCACACGAACAGTTCTTTATCGTCGCTTTCGACGAAGCACTTTCTGTTGAACGGGTCTTTATTTCCCTGCATTTCCTGTTCGTCGCCGTAGTAAATACACGGAACGCCGTACAAAGTAAACTGCAAAAGCGACGCGCATTTAAGCATCCGCTTCCCCTCTTTCAGTTCGGCATCCGTGAGTTTTTCGTCTGCCATTTCGGCTCGCGTTTGCTTCAATACTCCTCTTTTGCCGAGTACGGTGAGTATTCTCGGCGTATCGTGCGTTCCGAGTATGTTCATAAGCGAGTTTAAAGCAAAATAAGGATAATTGTCCGTCTGCTCCCTTACAACTTTAAAAAGAGTAAGAGCGTCGCCGTTTATAACGTACTCGATTATCGCGTCTTTAAGCGGATAATTCATTACTGAGTCGAGTTCGCCGCCCTGAAAATACTTACGCCGCTTATCGTAGGCTATTTTATTCGTAGCGTCTTCCCACACTTCGCCGATTAAGACTTTATCGTCGCCGTAACTCTTTATTCTCTCTCTTATCTTTCTGACGAACTCGTCAGAAATCTCGTCCACAACGTCGAGCCTTACGCCTCCGAAACCTAACGACATGTACTTATCCAGTACGCCGCCCTCGCCCGCGATGAAGTCCTCGAACTCTACCGCTTTTTTATTTATAGTCGGAAGTACGGTTATACCCCACCACGAAAGGTAATCGTCGGGATAATTTTTAAAGACGTACCAGTCGTAGTACGGAGAGTCTTTCGATTGATACGCGCCTACAGACGGATAATTTCCATACTTGTTAAAGTATACGCTATCGTCGCCCGTATGATTGAAAACACCGTCAAAAATCAAGGTAATACCGAATTTTTTGAAAGTTTTTACGAGAGATGAAAAATCGTTTTCGCTTCCCAACAACTCGTCGAAACGCATATAATCGCCCGTATCGTACCTGTGATTGGAATAGGCTTTCAATACGGGATTTAAGTAAACGTAGTCTATCCCGAGTTCCTTTAAGTATTCCGCTTTTCTTCGTATACCCTCGAAGTTGCCGCCGAAAAAATCGTCGTTTTTTATCTTGCCGTTTTCGTCGGGCAGATACTCGGGCATGCCGCCCCAATCGTTTCTGATCCTTTTGCCGTCCGGGTTTCCGAATCCTTCCGCTCTTGCGAACCTGTCGGGAAAAATCTGATACATAACTTTACCCAAAAAGTTCTCGGGGTAGAAATAGCGGTAGTCGTAAACGAGAAGTTGGAACTTCCGAACGTCGTCTTGGATTTCGCCGAAGCCGAAATAACTCTTTCCTATTTTCACACCGTCCGAGACGAAACAGTAAAAGTACAGCCCTGCTTTTAATGCGGGAAGTTTTACGGCGAATAATTCGTCTCTTTTTTCCATATCGAAAACTGTTTCTTCTCCGTTTTCGTCGGAGAACAAATGCAGTTTGCATTTCTCGCCGCCTGTTATTTTAACGGCGAGAAACAGTTCTTCCCTGTCCGAAATCGCGCCCGTTACGCTTTTATATTCTTCGGACAAGGGGTTAAAATATATCGTCATCTGATTTGTTTAAGATCCCAGATTCTGTCCGCGTATTCCTTTATGCTTCTGTCTGCGGAGAATATTCCCGCGCCCGCAATATTGTTAAGAGACATTTTATTCCATTTCAACGCGTCCTTGTACGTCTTATCCGCTTTATCGTGGATAGCGAGGAAATCACTGAAATCAGCCATACACATATACGGGTCGGCGATAGGAGTGTTAGTGAGGAGATAATTCGCTATATCGTCGAACTTCTCGCCGGCAAAACCCGCCTTTAACGAATTTATAACCTTTTGTAACACAACGTTGTTATTGTAGAATGCGCACGCGTCGTAGCCGTGTTTCCACAGGTCTTCGACCTGTTTTGCGTTCATACCGAATATAAATATATTCTCGTCTCCGACAGACTCTCTCATTTCTACGTTCGCGCCGTCCAGAGTTCCTATCGTAAGCGCGCCGTTTATCATAAACTTCATATTACCCGTGCCGCTCGCTTCTTTTCCCGCCGTGGAAATCTGCTCTGAAATTTCGGTCGCGGGCATAAGCGTTTCAGCCATGGTAACGTTGTAATCTTCGAGGTAAACTACGCTCAGTTTGTCCCTTATACGTTTGTCGGGGTTCTTTCTCAGATCGTCTGCAATAGAACAAAGGAGTTTTATTATTCTCTTCGCCATATAATACCCCGGCGCGGCTTTCGCTCCGAAGATGAAAGTCTTGGGAATTACGTCGAGATCGGGGTTCTCTTTTAACGCATTGTACAAATTGATTATATACATTGCGTTTAAAAGTTGACGTTTGTACTCATGAAGCCTCTTCGCCTGAACGTCGAAAATCGAATCGGGAGAAATGGTTATTCCGCTCTTTTTATAAACGTACGACGCGAGTTGACCCTTTTTAATCTTCTTTATCTCGGCAAGTCTTGTTAAAACGCCTTCGTCGTTTTCGAATTTTTTAAACTTACGAAGTTCGCTCGCGTCCAAAACGAAACCGTCGCCGATACATTCGCAAAGAAGTTCCGTAAGTTCTTTATTGGATTGACAAAGCCATCTTCTGTGCGCGATACCGTTCGTCACGTTCGTGAACTTTTCGGGATAAGCGTCATTAAAGTCCTTAAAAATACTGTTCTTGATTATTTCGCTGTGAAGTTTCGATACCCCGTTTACGGTGTGCGATGCGACTACCGAAAGATTAGCCATTCTGACCTGTCCGTGTGACAATATCGACATTCTTTCGATTTTATCCCAGTCCCCCGGGAACTTATCCCACATCTGACCGCAAAATCTTTGATTTATTTCCTTGATTATGGAATGTATTCTCGGCAATCTTCTCTCGACGAGATCTTCGTTCCATTTCTCCAAAGCCTCGCTCATAACCGTATGGTTGGTATATGCGACCGTCCTTTTAACTATATCCCACGACTCGTCCCAACCGAAACCATGCTCGTCCATGAGTATTCTCATAAGTTCGGGAATACAAAGCGCGGGGTGCGTGTCGTTGATATGGATAGCCGCCATATCGGGAAGAGTATGCAAATCGCCGTATCTTCTCTGATGCTCGTTTACGATATTCTGCAAAGTCGCCGAAACGAGGAAATACTGCTGTTTAAGCCTTAAAGATTTACCCTCCGAGTGATTGTCGGACGGATAAAGCACCTTGGATATAAGTTCGGCTTCGTTATCCTCCTGCATACACCTGACGTAATCGCCCTCGGAAAACGAGTTCATATCGAAATTTCTGACGCTTTTCGCCGCCCACAGTCTCAGAACGGAAACCGCTTCCGAATTTTTGCCCGAAATCATCATATCGTATGGAACAGCCTCGACTTCCATATAGTCGGTATGGTTGATTTTCATTCCGCTACCCGTCCATTCTTCCGATATTTTACCGTCGAATTTAACTCTTACCGCCATATCCGAACGAGGCGTAAGCCACACTTCGCCGCCGGGAAGCCACACGTCGGGAAGTTCGGTCTGCCAGCCGTCTACGATTTTTTGTTTGAAAAGACCGTATTCGTACCTTATTGAATAGCCCATTGCCGGATAATTTCCCGTTGCCAAAGCGTCCATAAAACATGCCGCTAATCTTCCGAGACCGCCGTTACCGAGTCCCGCGTCGGGTTCGAGTTCATACAGGTCTTCCAAAGCCAGACCCTTAGTCTTTAAAACTTTTCCGACCTGCTCTTCTATACCGAGGTTATAAACGTTGTTTTTAAGCGATCTCCCGAGCAAAAATTCCATACATAAATAGTATACTCTTTTCGCTTTCGCCGCTTTCGTCTTATAGTGATAAGCGTTCCTCTTTTCGAGCAGAATATCTCTTACGGACATAACAACGGCTTTATACATCTGTTCCGTCGTCGCTTCCTTGATAGATACGCCGAAGTATCTCGAAAGTTTTCCGCTTATCACGTCTTTCATTTCTTTCGGAGTAATTTCAGTAGTCGCTCCCATTAGTAAATCTCCTTATTTACGGAATATCAAAGCATTCCGTCGTACAGTTTTTCATATTCGAGTCCCGATTTTTCCCAACTGAAATCGGTTGTCATAGCGTTTTTAACTATTTTCGCCCACTCTTCCTTATTTCCGTAGGTATAAATAGCGTCCTTTATAACGTAAAGCATTTCGTGCGCGTTGTAGTTTTTAAACGTAAAACCGTTTCCGCCCGTTCTCGAGCCGTCGTTGTGAGGAATTATACTGTCATACAACCCACCCGTTTCTCTGACAATCGGTACCGCGCCGTATCTGCATGCGATCATCTGAGAAAGTCCGCACGGTTCCTGCTTCGAGGGCATAAGGAAAATATCGGAAGCAGAATAAATCTTGCTTGCCAAATCTTTATTGTACGCGATAAGCGTTCTGCACTTACCCGAATACGCTTCGGCGGTCTGTCTGAAATAATTTTCATACGCCGCTTCGCCTTTACCGAGAATAACTACCTGAACGTCCTCGGAAAGAAGTTCTTCAAAAACGCATTTCACGAGATCAAGCCCCTTGGCAGGCACAAGTCTCGATATAACCGAAATAAGGGGTACGTCTTCTCTTTCGGGCAGATTAAGCATTCTTTGAAGTTCTCTTTTGCATACTTTTTTGCCCGCAAGGTCGTCGGCGTTGTAATTTTTGAAAAGTTTGTCGTCCGTCTCGGGATTATATACCGTCTGATCTATACCGTTTAAAATTCCGCAGAGTTTATACTCATTCGAGCAGACGGCGTATTGCAATCCGTGAGCAAAGAACGCGTTTTTGATTTCGTTAGCGTACATTCTGCTTACGGTCGAAAATCTGTCGGACAACTGAATCGCTCCTTTCATAAGGTTCAAACAACCGTCGTAGTCGAGAATTTCTTTTGCGTAATCGGGCAGCCCGAACAAATCGCCTAAACACTCGTAGCCGAATTTCCCCTGATATTCTATGTTATGAATGGTAAAAAGGGTTTTTATGTGGTCGTAACCGTACTGATTGGCGAACAACGTTTTAAGATAAATTATCGAAAGAGCCGTCTGCCAGTCGTGACAATGCAAGATCTCGGGGTAATAATCAAGGTGTCTCATCATTTCGAGTACCGCTTTCGAGAAGAACGCAAACCTCTCTCCGTCGTCGTAGAAGCCGTATAATCCGTTTCTCTTGAAGTAATATTCGTTATCTATAAAGAAAAACGTTACGCCGTCTTTTTTGAGACTGAACACTCCGCAATACTGATTTCTCCACGCAAGCGGAACGTTGAAATTCATCAAAAACCTCATTTGCTCCCTATAAGAGCTCTGAATATCTCCGTACAACGGCATAACGACCTTTATATCGTATTTACCGTTTTCCGCAAGCGTTTTAGGAAGCGATGCGATTACGTCTGCAAGTCCGCCCGTTCCGGCAAAGGGGTTGGACTCGCTTGCGACGAACAATACCGAGTTCACGGGAGTTACCGTCATCTTTACGCTTTCAGCCGTCGCCTCGGGTATTACCTTAGTCTCTTTCTCCGCGACCTTCTCCGTCTTTTTCGCCGTCGGCTTCTTAGCGGCGACTTTAGGGGCTTCCGTCTTTTTCGTCGTTTTGGGGGTTGCGGTTTTTTTCTCTTCAGTTTTTACCGCGGTTTTTTTCACCGCCGCCTCTTTTACCGTCGCTGCTTTTGCCGTCGCGACCTTTGCCGTTGCGGGCTTTTTCGTTTTAGCGGTCGATTTTTCTTTTATGGTATCAGTTTTTACTTCTTCTTTAACCGTTTCAGCCTTTTTATTTGCCATAAAATACTCCTTTTAATATCAGATTACCGTTCCCTTGGATATATAGAACGGGTGATTTTCGCTACCCGATAAAACCCTTCTATCTTTAATGATAACGTTTTTATCGGTAATTATGCAATTCATAGAGGCGTTTGCTCCTATTATTGTATTCTGCATAAGCACGCAGTTTTTAACTACCGCCCCTCTGCCGACGGTAACGCCTCTGAATATTATACTGTTATATACTTCGCCCTCGATGTTGCAACCGTCTGCAACGAGTGAGTTATGACATATAGAATTGCCGCCGTATCTCGTCGGGGTCGAATCCTTGACTTTAGTATAAACGTTCGTTTTTCTGAAAATTTCGTCTCTTAAATTTCTGTTTAAAAAGTTGAGATTTTCTTCGTAATACTTCTGCATCGAAGTAATTTCCTCGTAGTATCCGACGTGTCTGTACGCGTAAACCTTGCCGAAAGGAACGTGCGTCGCGATTATGTCTTTTACGAAAGAATTACAACCGTGCGCGAACGCTTCCGACAGCAAACTCAATAAAAGAGTTCTCGATATAACTACGATATTCGTAAACAAATCAGCCTCGCCGACAGTCTCGCCGTAAGAGACTCCCGTAACGACTCCGCCTTGCCCAACGTTTAAAATAACGTTGTCTTTACCGCTCGCATAGCCGTCTTTTTTAACGTAAACGAGAGTCATATCCGCTCCGTTTGCAACGTGTTCGGCGATTATCGGTTTAAAGTCGATGGCGCAAACCATATCCGAATCGCTCATTACGACGTATTCTTCGTGAGATTTTGTCAAAAAGCCCGTTACGCTCTTCAAAGCCTCCAACCTCGTCGAATAAAGCATACTGCTTTCGGTTACGCCGAATGGCGGAAGAATATACAATCCGCCGTAATGTCTCGCAAGATCCCAATCTTTACCGCTGCCGATGTGATCCATCAAAGACTGAAAATTGCTCTTTGTGATTATTCCGACCTTGGTAATATCGGAATTAACCATATTAGAAAGAGCGAAGTCTATCAGTCTGTATCTTCCGCAAAACGGTATCGATGCTACCGTTCTTTTCGCGGTAAGTTCGGGAACGTTGTTATCGTGAATATTTGAAAATATTAGTCCGAGTACGCTCATTTATCTTTCCTCCCTTACACGTTTTCATCGATAATTGCGCCGATTTCGATTGTTTTATTATCCGAAACGGCTATATCTCTGCCTAAAACAGTAATTTTTTTATCGTCGCTCGCCTGTTTGACTCCGACCTTAACGCCTTTGCCTACTCGGACGTTTTCGTCGATTATAGCGTGGTCAACCGTTGAATTTTCACCGATTGTAACTCCTGCGTATATAACCGAATTGCGAACGACAGCCCCCTTTCCTATCGTGACGTCGTGCGACAAAATACTGTTTTCGACCGTACCTTCTATATCGCAACCCGATACTATTATCGAGTTCACGACTCTCGATTCGTCGCCAAGATATTGCGGCGGAGCGATGGGATTTCTCGATCTTATTCTCCAGGACGGATCGGATATGTCAAATTCGGGTTCTCCGCCGAGCAAATCCATATTCGACTCGTAAAGGGAATTTATGGTGCCTACGTCTCTCCAATAGCCGTTAAAAGTATACGCGACCATTTTTTCGCCTGCATTAAGCATTCTCGGAAGAACGTTTTTGCCGAAATCGTTGGAACTCTTTTCGTCCGCTTCGTCCTCTTCGAGATACTTGTAAAGTTTCTGAGCCGAGAAAATATATATTCCCATAGAAGCGAGATCGCTCTTCGGTTTTTTCGGTTTCTCCTCGAATTCGTATATCACCCCGTCGTCGTCAACGTTCAGTATGCCGAATCTCGAAGCCTCGGAAAGCGGAACTTTTATCGCCGCAATCGTGCAGTCCGCCCCGCTCGATTTATGGCGGAGAAGCATATCCGCATAGTCCATTTTATAAATATGGTCGCCCGACAAAATGAGAACGTAATCGGGGTTATACCTCTTTATGAACGGAATGTTCTGATATATGGCGTTCGCCGTACCCTTGAACCACTCCGATCCGTGTTTCGCCTGATAGGGCGAAAGAATATGTACGCCGCCGTAAGAGCGGTCGAGATCCCACGGCTCGCCGTTACCGATATAATCGTTCAACACAAGCGGTTGATATTGAGTCAATACGCCGACTGTGTCTATACCCGAGTTGACGCAGTTTGAAAGCGGAAAATCGATTATCCTGTACTTTCCGCCGTAAGTTACCGCGGGCTTTGCTATCTTGTTCGTCAAAGCAAACAGCCTGCTACCCTGTCCGCCGGCAAGAAGCATTGCCACGCATTCCTTTTTGTTTATCATTTTTTCCCTCCTTAGCCAAACGGTTGTTTCCGTAAGGCCTTAATTCAATTTTTATACTCCGGCATCCTTTTTCACGGGAACGAGGTACTTGAACGACAGTTTCGGCATATCTATTTCAATAGAATAATCCTTGCCGTTCGAACTTATCGCTTCCGCGTTATATATTCTTTTGCGACTTTTTCCGTCGCCGCCGTAAATCTGTTTGTCGGAATCGAACACGACCTTATAACCGCCTTTTTCGACGCCTATCCTGTACTTAATATCCGCCCCGCTGAAATTTATCGCGGCGATAATTTCGCTTTTACCGCACTTCCTTATGAAAGCGAGCGAGTTTTTGTCTGCGTCGTCGGCTGCTATCCACTCGAATCCGTCCCATCCGTCGTCGTCGCCGTATAACGCCTCGTTCGCGAGATAAAACCTGTTCAATTCCGTGAAAAATCTGTCGAGTTTGTTGTGCTTTTCGTAGTCTTTGAGGAAAAACTCCAAGCCCTCTTTGTAATTCCACTCTTTGAACTGACCGAACTCCGAACCCATAAACATAAGTTTTTTCCCCGGGTGAGCGATCATATATCCCATAAACGCCCTTACGCCCGCAAACTTATCTTCGTAACTTCCGAACTGTTTATCTAAAAGAGACTTCTTACCGTGTACCACTTCGTCGTGAGAAATCGGCAGAATGTAATGTTCGGAAAAAGCGTACATCATCGAAAAGTTCAGTTTGTTGTGGTCGTATTTTCTGAATAACGGGTCGACCGCAACGTAAGACAATACGTCGTTCATCCAGCCCATATTCCATTTGTAATCGAAACCGAGTCCCCCTTCGTCCACAGGCTTCGTAACGTATGGGTACGCAGTCGATTCTTCCGCAATCATAATAGCGTAAGGGTATGCCTCGTGAACCGACTTGTTGAGTTTTTTGATAAACTCAATCGCCTCGATGTTCTTGTTGTCGCCGTATTGATTTGGCAGCCATTCTCCGGGTTTTTTGTCGTAATCGAGATACAGCATCGAAGCCACGGCGTCTACCCTTATTCCGTCGATATGGTATTTATCGAAGAAGATAAACGCGCTCGATATAAGAAACGACTGTACTTCCGTCCTGCCGTAATCGAACCGTCTCGTTCCCCAACTTTTATGCTCTATTCTGTCCCAACCGTGATTTTCGTAGAGGGGCGCGCCGTCGAACTCGTACAAACCGAATTCGTCTTTCGGGAAATGAGCGGGAACCCAGTCCAAAATCACGCCTATATTCTCCCTATGGAAAGCGTCCACGAGCGACATAAAATCTTTCGGCGTCCCGAGCCTCGAAGTCACGGCGAAATACCCCGTAACCTGATATCCCCACGAACCGTCGAACGGATATTCCGTGACGGGCATCATCTCGACGTAGTTATACCCGTGTTTTTTAACGTATGGAACAAGTACTTTTTCGAGTTCCCTATACGAGTAATAATCCCCGTTTTCCTTTCTCATAAAAGACAGGAGATTTACCTCGTAAATATTCATCGGTTTATGATGAGCCTGCCCGCCGAGATTTTCCATATACTCGCCGTCTCTCCATTTATACCCGTCGAGGTCATAAATTTTCGAGGCGGTTTCAGGCGTCGTCTCGGCGTGAAATGCGTAAGGATCGGCTTTCAGAACTTCGGATTTTTGAGACTTCACGCAATACTTGTAATTATCGTATTGTTTAAGTCCTTTAACGAAAAGTTCGAATATTCCGCCGTCTTTTTTCATAACGTTCGCCGTTTTATCCCAGCCGTTGAAATCTCCTACGACCGAAACGCTTTCGGCATTCGGCGCCCATACGCGGAATATAACGCCGCTATCCTTTCCCTTTTTCGCAAAATGCGAGCCGAGATAGTTATACGAACGGTAATTCGTTCCCTGATGAAAAAGATATTTTGTCTGTTCGTCTTTCTTCCTCATCTTTTGCTCCTTGTCTTTATTAACCTATTATATAGTCGTCCTTTTTGGCGGGCGCGGAATCGAGTTCCTGCTTTTTCGCCTCGTAGCCCTTTCTGCCGAGCATCGCGTAAGTCGCGTTTTTACCGTTTTCTACGCCCGGTTGATTATAAGTGTTTACGTTCAAAAATTCGCCCTCGAAAGCAGTCTCCATTTCAAAATAGTAAAGCAATTCGCCTATTGTGAAAGCGTTGATTTCGGGAAGATTTATCGTATGGTTGACCTTATTTTTTACAGTCAACGCGTATTCGGTCGCTTTTTTCTCCGCGGAAATGAGTTCGTTCATAGTGTGACCGCAAAGGAAATGCACGTCGGGTATATTTTCGCAACCCTCGGGAATTTTAACTTCCGTTCTGTATTTATCCACCGCAAGGAAAGTAACGACTTTATCGAAAGGACCTTCCGCGTAAAGTTGTACCTGACTATGCTGATCGGTAACGCCGAGAGATTTAACGGGGGTCTGCCCTTCTCTCACGACTTTTCCGTCGTTATCGACTTCTTTTCCGAGCGATTCCGCCCAAATCTGACAATACCAGTCGGCGAAATATTTAAGTCCGTCGGCGTAAGGCATCATTACGGAAATATTCTTGCCGTCTTTCATTGCGAGGTATTGCAAAATCGCGTTCATCAACGCGGGATTTGCGTATACGTTCTTGTTTCTCGCGACTTTATCCTGATATGCCGCGCCCGCAAGCATTTCGGCTATATCTATGCCGAGTACCGCCGCGGGAAGAAGTCCTACGGGGCAAAGTTCGGAAAATCTGCCGCCCACTCCGTCGGGAATGTAGAAAGTCTTAAAGCCTTCCGCTTTCGCAAGTTTGATAAGATTGCCCGCGTTAGACGAGGTGGTCGCTATTATGTGATCTTTCGCCTTGTCTCCGAGTTTCTCTTTAAGTATATTGTATATAATGAGGTACTGCGTCATCGTTTCAGAGGTCGAACCGCTCTTCGTGATAACGTTGAACACCGTCTTTTCGGGTTCGATAACGTCTAAAAGGGCAGCCATTCTCTCGGGATCGACGTTGTCCTCGACGTAAAACTTCGGACCTTTTCTGAGTTTCGGGGAAAGATCGTTGTAGTGAAGGTGGCAAAGAGCCTGAAAAACCGCTATCGGTCCGAGCGCACTGCCGCCTATTCCCAAAACTACGAAATTCTTCGCCGTCTTGCGGATTTCCTTAGCCGTTTTGTTAATTTCCGCAACGACCTCTTTCTGATTGAACGGCAAGTCCATCCAACCGAGCCAGCCCTTACCTCTTTCGTCGGCGAGTTTCTTTAAAGCCGCCGCCGCCATGGGTTTCAGTTTATCTATGTCCTTTTTCGTATAACCCTGCTCTTCCCCTACAAACTCGCTCATCATATTGTTGTAGTCGAGCCTTAACGCCATTGATTCTTTCCATTCCTTGCTTAGATACCTTTTAGCCATTGTTTATACTCCTTTTAAAAAACTTTATATTCGATTTCTCTGAGATAGTCGAGACTTTCTTTAATCTCGCTTATCTCGTCGTAATCGTTTTTATACGCCTCTATAAGCATATCGCTTTTATAGCCGACGTCTTTTAACCTTTTGAATAATTCCTCGAAATCGAAGTTGCCTTTCCCCGGCAACCTTATTCTGCCGTCGTCTCCTATGTCCGACAGATGAACGGTCTTTATATTTTCGCCGAACGCGTCTATATATTCCCTGTAATCGTACCCCGAAAGGCGAGCCTGTTTTATATCGAGGGTCGCTTTTAAGTCCTCAGAGTATTTCTTCACGTTTCTGAAAAAATCGGGATAGTTGCAAAACGCCCACGAAACGTTTTCGAGACATACGCTTATACCGTATTTCTCGGCGATTTTGCAGAGAATTTCAAACCTCTCGCCCGCCGCTTTATAGTCGTCGTAATTGCCGTTCGGTTTTATTCTCGCTCTGCCGTGCATGGTGTAACACTTCGCTCCGAGCGTTTTGCCGACCGTAAGGACCTTTTCAAACCATACCGCGGCGTCTTTGAAGGCTCTCGGATTTACGGAAAACAATTCGGTCTCGAAATTCATCGTGACGACGTGCAACGAATGTACGTCGAGGTTTCCTTTTCTTTCGAGCAGCAACTTCCCGTATTCGGGTTCGTACTCGGAAAAACTTTCCAGAAAAACTTCGCAGACTCTCGCGTCTAATTCGTTTAACGTTACTATCGAGTCCTCGTTGTATTGTCTTAAAAATAAACTTGCAGTCGAAACGCCTATCGCCATAACTACCTCGATTTGACGAACGACGCCTTGCCGTTTTCGGCAAATACGAGAACCTCGTCTCCGGGCTGAATTTGTTTATCGAGAATAGCCGAAGCGAGCATATCCTCTATGTGCGTGGTAATAGCCCTGCGAAGCGGTCTCGCGCCGTAGGTTTCGCTGTACCCCGAATCTATAACGAGGTCAGCCGCGCTTCCCGCGATTTTTAGCCGTATATTGTTTTCGGCAAGCCTTTTTATAAGCGAATCGAATAATATATCGGTAATTTTTCCGCAGTCTTCTCTGCTTAGACTGTGGAATATTATTATATCGTCGAGTCTGTTCAAAAACTCGGGACTGAATTTTCTCTTCAACGCTTCGGAAATTCTGTCTTTCATTTCGTTTTCTCGGCTGTAATCGTTATTGAAGCCGAACGACGGTTTAGCCGAAACGATAGACGCTCCCACGTTTGAAGTCAGTATTATTATCGTATTTTTAAAGTTGACCGTTCTGCCCTTGCTGTCCGTAAGCCTGCCTTCGTCGAGAATCTGAAGCATGAGGTTGAACACCTCCGAATCGGCTTTTTCGATTTCGTCGAAAAGTACTACCGAATAAGGTTTACGCCTTACCTTGTCGGTAAGAATACCCGCCTCTTCGTAACCGACGTAACCGGGCGGCGCGCCTATGAGTTTGGACACGGAATTTTTTTCCATATATTCGCTCATATCCAACTTGATAAGGGCGTTCCTGTCGCCGAACACAATGTCTGCCAATGCTTTCGACAGTTCGGTTTTACCTACCCCCGTAGGTCCTACGAAAATAAACGAGCCGATAGGTCTGTTGGGGTCTTTTATACACGTTCTCGCCCTCTTTATAGCCCTCGCGACGGCGTTCACCGCCTCGTCCTGACCAATCACTCTTTCGTGCAGGTCGTTTTCGATGTTGGAAAGCCTTTCGCTTTCGTCCGAAGTAAGCCTCGTTAGCGGGATTTTCGTCCATTCGGATATTATTTCGGCAATGTCCTCATCCGTTATTCTCGGCGTGGAACCGCTTCGCTCTTCCATCGTTCTTTCGCCTATAGCGAAAAGTTCGTCTTTAGCCCTCGCTATTTTGTCGAGAAGTTTATTCCTCTCTCCCTGATAGCCCGCCCCCATACTCGTAACGTACTCCAATTCCGTTTCGAGTTTTTGAATCTGACGACCCTTTTCCTTATAATCTTCAGGCGTATAGCAATATTTCAGTCTGGCCTTCGCCGCCGCTTCGTCTATAAGGTCGATAGCCTTATCGGGTAAATTTCTATCCGTTATATATCTGTCTGAAAGAACGACGGCAGCCTTTATAGCCTCGTCGGAAATCGTAACGTTATGATGCGCTTCGTATTTATCTTTGAGTCCCTGCAATATGCGGATAGAATTTTCGACGTTCGGGGCTTCTATCGTAATGGGCTGAAAACGTCTCTCCATAGCCTTGTCGGGTTCGATATACTTACGGTATTCGTCAATGGTCGTCGCACCTATCGTCTGAAGTTCGCCTCTCGCCATCATCGGTTTTAACATTTCCGCTATATCGAAACTGCTGTCGCCCGTCGCGCCCGCGCCCATTATGTTGTGGATTTCGTCGATAAAGAGAATTATGTCCCCTCTCTTGACGATATAGTCGATAGCGTCCTTGAAACGCTCCTCGAGTTCGCCTCTGTATTTCGTTCCCGCTAAAAGTCCCGACATATTAAGCGAAAATATCGTCTTGTTTCTGAGGACGTCGGGAACTTCGCCGTTCGCGATTTCCTGAGCGAGTCCCTCTATAACCGCGCTCTTACCAACGCCCGGTTCGCCTATTAACAAAGGACTGTTTTTCGTCCTTCTCGAAAGCGACTGAATGATCTGGTTTATCTCTCTGTCCCTGCCGATAACGGGGTCGAGTTTTCCGTCTCTCGCCTTTTCCGTAAGATCGTAACCGAATTTTTCGAGCGGATTATCCCCTCTTTCGGACGGTTTTTCGGCTGTATCGACGTTTTCGTCTGTCTCCTCGGTTTCGTCTTGCGTCTCCTCTTTTTCACGCCATGCGTAAATCTTCTTTTCTAAAAGCCCGATAAGTCCTACCGTGTTCACGTTCATTCTGCGAAGCAAACTCATGGCGACGCAGTCCTTTTTATTGAGTATGGCAAGAAGAAGATGCTCGGTCGAAATGTACCTCGCTTTCGCGGCGTCGGCTATCGCTTCGGCGTCTTTGTTGATTACCGCTTTCGCCTTCGGCGTAAAACCGCCCGTTTTATCGTCGTATCTGAACGAATTTTTAAGTTGGTCGAAATAGTTGTCTTTGTTTACGCCGTATTCCGCAAGGCATTTGCACGCCTCGCACCTCGGTAAACACAAAAGCCCGTAGAGAACCTCTTCCGTTCCTACATATCCGAGTTTGTATTTTCTCGACACGATCTGCGAGTTTTTAACGGCGTACAGTACGCCTTCGGTCATCTTGTATTCGTTCATGGTTTGTCTTGATTATCTGTTATTTTACAAGTTCCTTTAAATAGTCTTTGAGTTTGCCTTTAAGTTCTTCGTCTCTCAGTCCGTATTCGATATTTGCTTTTAGGTATCCGAACCTGTCGCCCATATCGTATCTCGTTCCTTTGAAAACGTAAGCGAGAGCGCCGTTTTTATGCGCCTCTTCGTCTAAGGCGTCGGTAAACTGATACTCGTTGTTCGCTCCCGGTTTTAAATCGTCTATTATTTTGAATATGTCGGGCGAGCAAACGTATCTTCCGAGGGGCGCGAGGTCGCTTTTAGCCTCTTCCTTTTTCGGTTTCTCGGTAACTTTTACCATATTGTAAACGTCGTCTTCGAGTACCTTGTCGTATTCGACGGAAGCGTACTTCGATATTACGTCCATACTCACCCTCTTGCAACCGAGTACAGTCTTTCCGTACTTTTCATATACGTCGATAAGTTGTCCGATTACGGGACGACCCTCGTTATACATTACGTCGTCGCCGAAAAGAACCGCGAACGGTTCGTCTCCTACGAAATCTCTCGCGAGAGCGACAGCGCTTGCCGTGCCGTTCTGCACTTCCTGAATTTTATAGGTGAAGTTCGCCATTTTTTCGGGATATACGACTTCTTTCAAAAAGTCGTTTTTGCCTTTTTCGGCGAGCATCTTTTCAAGTTCGGGGGCGGCGTCGAAATGGCTTTCGAGTATCTCTTTTTTATACCCGACTATAAAAAGTATGTCGGTAATGCCGCTGTTTACCACCTCTTCCGAAATGACCTGCAAGGCGGGTTTATTCAGTATCGGAAGCATCGGCTTCGGCACCGCTTTCGTAAAAGGTAAAAATCTCGTTCCGTAACCCGCTACGGGTATTACCGCTTTTCTGACTTTGTTTTGCATCTGTGTTCCCTCTCTATTTTTTATTTGAATATTTTTCTTCAACCTCGGTTATCTTGGCGAGTCTGGCAACGTGCCGTCCGCCCTCGAACTCGGTCGTTAAAAACGCTTCCACTATTTCGAGCATCACGCCCGCCCCTATAACCCTTTCGCCGAAAGCGATTACGTTGGCGTCGTTGTGCTTGCGGGTCGCTACAGCCGAAAAATGGTCGTGGCAATGTGAACATCGTATTCCCGGAACTTTATTCGCGACAATGCTCATTCCTATTCCCGTACCGCATATAAGAATACCTCTGTCATAGCCTCCAAAAGCGACCGCTTCCGCAACCTTTTGACCGTATTCCGCGTAGTTGCAGGACTCCTTGTCGTAAGTTCCGAAGTCCTTGTATTCGTATCCGTTTTTCTCTAAGTATTCGATCAGCGTCGGTTTTAAGTTTATTCCCGCGTGATCGCATCCTATTGCGATTTTCATAGTAATCTCCGTATTTTTTAAAGACTTTTACGTCTCGTATTTTTTACAGGCTTTGGATAGTCTGTTCATAATTCCGACGTCAACGTCGCTTCCCGTATCGACCTCGAAAGCAATCAGAACGTCCGCTATCTCTTCGCATTCGTGAAGTTTGTCGTAGAGGTTGAACGCGATTTCCTCGGCGGTTTTTCCGAGCGACAAAACGTTGCCTTTTACATTCTTCGCAGCGGCTTCGTCGCACATAAAATAAGGTCTTAACCCCTTGCTTTCGTACTCGTCGTAAAGAGCCTGAGCCTTCTTATAATCGTCTCTTTTAAACAAAGCCGTTTCGCACTTCGGGCAGTAATGTCTGTATTTCATACCCGGCGCTCTTATTTTATCTGTCGGTTTATTCTGAGAATACTCGCATTTTCCGACGACGTTTCTTATCATTTCGGCGGTGACAAGCCCGCTCCGAAGTATTATAGGCGTATCGGTCGTAACGTCTAAAACCGTGCTTTCTATGCCGCCTTTACACTTTCCGCCGTCTAATACCAGCGGTATTTTGCCTTTTAAATCCTCGTAAACGTGCATTGCGGTTACGGGGCTTGTATGCTTCGACGCGTTTGCCGAAGGCGCGGCTATCGGAACGTCAACCGCCCTCAAAAAAGCCTGCGCGCCCTCGTCGGACGGTATTCTTATTCCCACCGTGTCGAGACCGCAGGTCGCGACGGGGCTTATCATCCCCTTGCTCTTATACACCATAGTGAGCGGACCGGGCAGGAACGCTTTTCTGAGCGCGTAAACGTAATCGTGTTCTACGGTTACGAGTTTGTCAACGTCGTAATCTTTATGAACGTGAACGATTAAAGGATTGTCCGAGGGTCTGCCCTTAGCCTCGAATATTTTCTTCACCGCTTCGTCGCTGTAGGCTATCGCGCCGAGTCCGTAAACGGTCTCCGTAGGAAAGCCGACTATTTCCCCGTTCAAAATGTAATCTTTCGCAGATTTCAAGGAATTATCGTCAATTTTGAGAACTTTTGTGTTATACGTAAATTCGTTTTTATCGTTATCAGAAGACGTCATTCGTTTCATCACCGCCTTCGTAAGGTACTTCTCCCGCCTCTTCGCCGCCTACGTTGTCGTCTATATTTCTGAACTCGTGCGGGGTTCTCTGCGGTCTTTCGGGCGGAACGTCGATATCGTCCGCAAAGCCTACGGGAGGATTTACGAACTTGGAATTTTCGCCCTTGAAGAGAAGGCTGAATCTGTTACACTCTCCCGCTCTGTTTTTCGCAAGTATTATCTGGGCGACGTTCCTCTTGACCTTATTCTGCTCCAACTCTTTTTCTTCGGCTACAAGGTCGGGTCTGTGTATGAACATAACTATGTCCGCGTCCTGCTCGATTGCTCCCGACTCTCTCAAATCGGAAAGCACGGGTTCCTGTCCCTTTCTGCTCGTAACCTGACGAGACAACTGCGAAAGGGCTATTACGGGAATATCGAGTTCCTTCGCTATCATTTTAAGTCCTCTCGATATTTCTGTAATTTCCTGCTGACGGCTGTCGCTCTTCGTCTGAGCGTTCATAAGTTGGATATGGTCGACTACGATAAGGTCGAGTCTGCCCTCGCGGCTTTTAAGTCTTCTGCACTTCGACAGAATTTCGGGACAGGTCGTCATAGACGTATCGTCTACGAATATCTTTGTGTCCGCAAGAACTTTCTTCGAGTTCCACAGTCTCTGCCAGTCGTCGTCGTCGAGTTCGCCCGAAAGAGCCTTTTTGTTCGATACGTTCGCAACCGAACACATCATTCTCTGCCCGAGTTCAGCCTGCGTCATTTCGAGAGCGAACACCGCGCATACCGCTTTCTCTCTTATCGCTATGTTTTCGACGATGTTCATTGCGAACGTGGTTTTACCTATGGACGGTCTCGCCGCAAGGATAATAAGGTTACCTGCGTGAAGTCCGTTCGTAAGTTTGTCGAGACCCGTAAAGCCCGTCTTTAAACCTTGGAAGTAGTTTTTGTCTTTCTGAATATTCTCGAATTTTTCGAGTATGCCCGTAAAAGTCGTGTTTATGTTCGCGAGCGTACTCGTATCGAGTTCTTCGGATATGTCGTAAACGCATTTTTCGGCGAACGCCACCGATTTGATATGATCGGACGAGTTTCTCGCGTCTTCGGAAATTTTATCCGCGCTCCTTATGAGTTTGCGAAGAGTTCCGTCTCTCTTGACTATTTCAAGGTAATAGGCGTAATTCGCCGCCGACGGAGTCATTCTCGCAAGGCTCGTAAGATAGTCTATCCCGCCCGCCTTGTCCAAAGTAGCCGATTTTTCCAATGCGTCCGAAAGGGTTACGAGGTCTACGGGTACGTTCGAGGCGAATACGCTCTGCATTCCCGAAAATATCAATTTGTGCGATTCGAGATAAAAATCGCTTTCTTTCAGTTTCGTCATTATCTCGAATTGCAATTCCATATCGATGAGTATAGACCCGAGTATCGACTGTTCGGCTTCGAGACTATACGGCATCGAATTTGGTTTTACCTGTTGCGGCATAAAATTATCCTCTGTTAAATATTTTCAAATTCTTCCAAAGTATCTTCAAACGACTTCATAGCCGCTTTGAAAGCGTCTTTTTCGTTCAAATCTACGCCTGCGAGTTTCAGAAGTTCGACGGGGCTGTCCGAACCGCCCGAAGACAAGAATCTGAAATAATCCTCGACAGCCTTATCGCCCTCTTTGTAAATTCTCTCGGCGATAGAAATCGCGCTTATTATTCCCGTCGCGTATTTATAAACGTAGAAAGAAGTATAGAAATGCGGAATTCTCGCCCACTCGTAAGCGATCTCGTCGTCGGATACTATATCGTTACCGTAATATTTCTTGTTAAGTTCGAGGTACTTACCGTTAAGGAAATCTTTCGTGAGCGGAACGCCCTTTTCCGCCGCGTCGTGAGCGATATACTCGAATTCGGCGAACATGGTCTGACGATAAAGGGTCGTTCTTATCATATCCATATAATAAGAACACAGATATTTTTTAAGCGACTTGCTCTCGGTGTTTTTAAGCAGATACTTCAAAAGCAACACTTCGTTTACCGTACTTGCCACTTCCGCTACGAAAATCTTGTAATCGCACTTCGATTTCGGTTGAGCGGCGTCTGATTTGTAAGAGTGAATAGAATGTCCGAGTTCGTGAGCGATAGTGAAAATATCGTGTATCGTCGGCTGATAGTTCAAAAGAACGTAAGGATGCGGAAGAGCGTAAACGCAGATACTGTACGCGCCGCTTCTCTTGCCGTCAGTCTCTTCTACGTCTATCCACCCTTCGTCGTGAGCGGTCTGCAAAAGTTTGCCGTAATCTTCGCCGAGCGGAGCCAATCCTTTTCTTACAAGTTTGAACGCGTCTTCGTAAGGCATTGTTAAATCTTCGTTCTTGACAATCGGCGTGTAAATGTCGTACATGTGCATTTCGTCTAAGCCGAGAGCCTTTTTTCTGTCCGCGATATACCTGTGCATAAGCGGAAGACCGTCGTGAACGCACTCCAAAAGATTTTCGTAAACTCTTGCCGAAACGTCTTCGTTTTCAAGAGCCTGCGAAAGGCAACTATCGTATTTTCTTACCTTAGAAAGGAAAACGTCCTTGTTTACGTTTCCTATATAAGTAGCGGAAATGGTGTTGATAAGCGAAATATAGGCTTTATAGTACGCTTTAAACGCCCTCTCTCTTACGTCTCTGTCCTCCGACTGCAAAAGTAAACCGTACATTCCGTGCGTGACTTTGACGGGCTTTCCGTCCACGTCGATAGTCGGGAACGGCATATCGGCGTTATCTATCATAGAGAAAATATCGTGAAAACCGCCGAACACCTGTCCTCCCATTGCGAGTACGTTCTCGCTTTCTTTCGAAAGAACGTGCTTTTTGCGTTTCAGAAGGCATTTAAGGTTATAGTCGTAATCTTTAAAATCGGGATCGGCGATTACATCCTTGAGATATCTTTCGGGAAGAGACGTGAGTTCGGGAGTCATAAAGGATACGCTCGAACTATACGAAATAATAACGTTTTCGACTCTCGTCAAAAGAGCCTGCGACTCGGAATCTCTCGTGTCGAGGTCCTTTTTCATATAGGCGTAAACGTCGAGTTTTTCGAGGTCGGTATCGATCTCGTCCATCTTTTTAAGGCACTCCAAAAGTACCTTTTTATCCGAAAGTTTACCTTCGTAAGCGGACATATCCGCAATTTTCGACACCTTGTCCAAAAGAGCGTCGAATTCCGCGGTATCCTTAAAAATATCGGTAAGTCTCCATTTGAGATTTTCCGCAACTTCGTTTCTGTTTTTTGACATAATTCTGTCCTCCGTTTTTTATTTATTTGGCATTTCCTCGAAAACGTCTTCTTCGCTTTTAAGTCCGTAAGAAAGAAGAACGTTCGCGTAAGTAACGTATTTGATAATGTCGCCGTTTTTGAAATTCGGCATAGGCTTTTCCTTATCGACAAGAACGTGTCTCCGCATATACTCCTGCGTTTTGTCAGACCATTCGAGTACGACCATAATGTGGAAATCTACGTTCCCCACTTCGTTTATATACTCTTCGTTCTGCAAAAACGTACTCTCGTTCATGAGTTTCTGCCCCGTCTTTATATCCTGCAAAAGTCTGAAATAATATTTCGCCCTCTTGTAAGGTATTCCGAGATATACGAAAGAAAATATGATTTCCACGCCCGTTATAACGCATACCAGAGCAAGATATAAATTCTTTTTTGCCGTAAGCTCGGGGGTACTTAAATACGGCAATTCCAGAAAGAATATGAAAAAAGTTACGCAGGCGGCTAATCCCACGCCGACTATCGCAAGGTAAATGTAGAAAAGTCTTTGTTTTAATTTCAAAGCGTTTTCATAATCGCTTTCGGTATATACGTTCGTCATTTATTGTAGAAAATTACTCCTATCGTATTATATCCGCAATGGCTCGTAACCGTACTGCCTGCGGTCGTATCTATAACTTCGTCGAACTTAAACAAGTTCTTCACGCTGTCCGCGACGAGGTCGACGAGTTCTCTGTCGGACGGGCTGTGAGTTATAAAGCACCTCTTCGGATCGTAGTTCGGATTTTCATCCGCAATATCTTTGACGTACTGCGTGAGACAGCGAGCCATATTGCCCATGTATTTTTTCTTTACCCCGAGCGCGCCGTCGCTTATGGCAATCGACGGGTGGATTTTAAGAACTTTGGAAGCAACCATCGCAACCGACGAACATCTTCCGCCCTTATGAAGAAAATCGAGCCTGTCAACGACGAAAGATATCTGAGATTTATCTCTTTTCGCCTCTATTTCACCAATTATCTCCTCTGCGGTTTTGTCTTCTTTCAAAAGGTCGCAGGCTTCAAGTAATTGTATGCCCTGTCCAGAAGATAGCGAATAGGAATCGACGACGAATACGTTTTTAAGTTCCTCTGCCGCTTTCACCGCGTTCGAATAACACGAAGACGCCTTAGACGATATGCAGAAGTGAATTACCTGCTCGTTATTTTCGAGAAGTTTTTCGAAATACTCCTTGTATGCGTAAATACCCGTCGCGGCAGTTTTCGGAAGAACGTTCGTTTTTTCAACGTACTCCAAAACCCCGTTCGCGTCTATATCTATCGTGTCTCTGTGTTCTTCCGTACCGAGTAAAATAGTTATCGGACAAAGCGAAATTTCGTTTTCGTCGATTATGCTTTGCGGCAAATCGCAGGTAGTGTCTGAGGAAATCAGTATTTTTTTCATATTATTGTTCTCCGTGATTCATTAGTATTTTTTTATTTAAGACCGACAAAAGAGCGGGCTTTCAGACTGAGGTCGGACCAGAAAACGTAGTATTTTTTTATTCTTTCCCGATTTTTTATCGACCACTCGGGAATAACCCCGACCACGTCGTCAAGCGTTATACCCTTCAACTCGCGGTCCACGTCCTGTTTTCTGCTGTCGTGGCTGTTGCTTCTGTTGTCGCCCATAAAAAATATTTCGTTTTCGCCGAGAGTTATTTCCGCACCGCCGCGGAAGTCGTCGTTATCTCTTAGACTAACATCAACGTAAGGCTCGTCCAAAAGCGTGAAGTTTTCTTCGCCCGCCTTTTTCAGATAAACCTTGCCGCTTTTTATTTTCAGAGTATCGCCGGGCATCCCGATTATTCTCTTGATGTAATTTTTCTTCGCATTGATTTTTATAATTACCACGTCTCCCCTTTCGGGCTTCGCGAGTTTGTCCATCATAAGCCAGTCGTCGTTGTAAATCGTGTAATTCATAGAATCTCCCACGATATTGACGGGCGACAGCCAGAACGCCTGAACAAACGAATAGAAAAGCATCAGAATCGCAAGTACAAGGAGTACGACGTCGAAAACGCTTGTTTTCTCGTATTTTTCCCGACCTAAAAGCCTCGGTGATAACGCCTTGCGCATATTTTGTATTTCGCCGTTTTCCATTTTAAATTATCAGAATATTGTTGACCGCATACTTACCATCCGACTCTATACGAAGCGCGAAAATGCTTCCGAAGTCGCGTATGCTCATACCTTCGATCGATTTGAAATCGCCCGTTTTAACGGTCACGTTCTGCCAGAACCCTCCGCTTTTAAGATCGAACGAGTAAAGAAACTCTTTTACGCCCGCCGAAGTATTCACCATAAACACGAGCCTTACCACGCAGAATTCCGAACTGTAAAAGTCCATTTTCAGTATGGAGTTTTCGTCAACCTTACAGGACGGCTCGCTGAATTTATAACTGATAAGTCCGCAATGACTATACGCTCCGCTTATGCCGTTCGCTCCCTTGACGAGTTCTATAAACCTGCCCTCGTCTACGAAAATTCCCTTTACGCCCTCGGCGTTTTTATCGTAAAAAGTTATACCGTCGAGACCGTCTCTGCTCGAATATACGAGATTCGATTTTTTCGACGACTTCCCGTCCGTCTTTTTGTACGCGAGTTTCGACGAAACGGTAACTCCGTTTTTATACCTCACTACCGCGAATGCAAATACGTTCTGAGTGCTGCCGCTAACAACGTACTCGAAGTCCTTTTCACCCTCCGCCGCGTCTCCGACGAAGTTGCAGAAGTTCCAGTTCCGAAGAGCCGAATTCATAACTCCCTCGTTGATATAAACTTTCGCGTCCTCGACTTTCGCCTCGGTAGAATATTTCAATTTTATGGAAAGGTAGTTTCCGTCCTTTTCTATCGCCACTTCCGGCGTAGTCGGGAACACAACGTTCGATTTGCCGAATTCTTTCAGCAAAAACAGTTCGGAATCTCTCTTACAATACTCGTCGAGATACTCGTTGAAACTCGGCGCGAAATTAAAAGAATATTTCACGTCCGTTCCGAGTCTCGAAAGGGTATCGAGCGACCTGTCGAAATCAAAGTTTTCGCTGTTAGTGGAAGTCAAAAACAACACGGGGCAACTGACGTACTGCGCGTAAGCGTGCGCGTCTACCGCCGCTATGAATTTTCTTCTCTCTTCGTTCATCTCGAAATCTCTTTCGGAGAACTTGGGCATACCCCTGTAAGCCGACCAACCCGCGCCGAACATAAACACGGCACAGCCGATACGATCGTCCACGGCGGCGGTCTGCCAGCCTATATTCGCGCCGTTCTTGACGCCGATAAGCCCGATCTTTGAAGCGGACGGAGAAAGTTCTTTCAGAAAGGTTACGGCATACCTCGCTACCGCAACCCACTCGTACCAGCAAGTCTCTCTCGCGCTTCTGTCAACGAAGTCCATACTTCTGCCCCTCGTCTCGTAGTTTGCGTAAGATACGGACTCGGGGTAAACCGTGTAATTATCCGCGCCGTCGCGTTTGCCGTACATATCGACCATGAGTACGTTGAAGCCACATTTAACGTAGTCCAAGACTTGCTCGTAATTCATTTTCGCCGTAACGTCGGGAATGTACAAAACGCTGTCGTGACTTTTTCCGTCGTCGGGCGTGAAATACGTTCCGAATATTCTGACGCGCTCGTTCCCCACGGTTCTGCCCGAGAAAAAATACTCCCTGTGAATTACGCTGTCGTAGCGTATTTCACTGAGCATATTAGCCTTTGTCGGCTGTGTTGCGTCAAAGCCCTCCCAAAGGGAAACGGGCGTTAAAAATGCAGACGTATGAATCATTGTGTCTCCGATATGTTCGACTTTATATATAATATTTACTTCTATGATTATACAACATTTTTTTAAATTTTGCGACAAATATTAAGCGTTTTTTTGACATTTTATAAAAATTTTTCATAATTTTGTCAATCTCCGCAATATAATCGTTAATCGGGAAATTACGCCCTTGTCGGCTTCCGTTTCGTAATAACTCTCAAAATCTTCGTAAATATCGGGAAATATCCGATGTTTTACGATTGACGTAACAAAATTTTACGAAAATTCGTATTGTGTCCCTTTTTAATTGTTTACACTAAATGTTGCGTTTTTTTTCGGCGTTTGGAAAAAAACTTGATTTTTACAAAATAAAGTAATAAAATATACGAGCGTATTATGCGGCGAAAAGCAAAACGACAAAACTTATTCGCCACGGAGAAACAATGTCTTTTTGTTCATTTACAAAGGAATCGGTAGCGAACGCTTCTACGATTATCGACAATAAATTTATCGCTTCATACCTGCCCGAAGCGAACGGAGACTCCGTCAAGGTTTACCTTTACGGGCTTTTCGTCTGTCAATCGAGCGACGAAGATATTACTTTCGACAAGTTCTGCGAAAACGTAAAACTCGAAAAAGAGGAAGTTTGCGACTGCTTTAAATTTTGGGAAGAATTAGGGGTCGTGAACGTTATTTCCGAAGAACCTTTTATTGTAAGATACCTTCCCGTAACCTCGGCGAGACCGAAAAAATACAACGCCGAAAAATACGGCGAGTTCAACAAGGCTTTGCAAGTTCTTATACCCGAGAGAATGATAACGACGAACGAATACTCTTCGTACTTCTCCCTGATGGAAGAAAACTCGGTCAAACCCGAGGCTCTTTTGATGATTGTCAAGTACTGCGTGGACTTAAAGGGCGGCGCGATAGGCTGTAAGTACATATTGAAAGTTGCGGGCGACTTTATAGCAAGAGGCATTACGACAACCTCTAAAATCGAAAAGGAATTATCCGACTACTCTATGCGTTCGGGAGAATTCGCTTCGCTTATGAGCGTCGTTTGCCCGAACAGAAAGCCGCAAATCGAAGATTTGAAACTCTTCGAAAAATGGAACAAAAAACTGCTCTACGATATCGACGTAATAGCGTTTATCGCAAAAACCGCGAAAATTAAAAGCGTTGAAAAACTCGATAGGGAAATAGAATTCCTCTACGCCAACAAGAAATTTTCGGAAAGCGAAATTGCAGACTACTACAAATCGAAAAACAAGACGAACGAAATAGCGTTTGCCGTAAACAGAGCGCTTTCCGTTTACACGGAGGTTATCGATCCCGTATCCGAAAACTACGTAACGCCGTGGCTCAATATGGGTTACGACGAGGAAACTCTCGTATTTATTGCGACGTACTGTTTCAAAAAGAACAGGCGTTCGTTAGAAGAAATGAACGAAATAATCGAGAAACTCTATAAAAACGGCTTGATAACCCTGAAATCCATAACGGAATACTTAAAGGCTATCTCGTTAGACGACGAGTTCATCCGTTCTCTGCTCTCCGTTTGCGGACTTTCGAGAAGACCGACCGAATGGGACAGACAGAATTTAAAGACTTGGAGAGGGTGGAACTTCTCGGACGAAATGATTGCCGAAGCGTGCAAAATCGCCTCGGGCAAATCCAACCCGATGGCTTACGTAAACGCCGTCCTTTCGGGATGGAAATCGGACGGAATATTTACGCCCGATAAAATACCTGCAGCCCCTCGGACGGAACGCAGAAACGGCGGCTCGGCGATAAAGACAAGAAACTACACAAAGGAGGAGTTCGACGCTCTCATCGACAACATTGACGACGTCGAGTTTTAAAGATGATTTACAGCGATTCTCTGCTCAAAGAAATTCGTTCGGAATACGATAACCGCAGAAAAAATGCCGAGGAGTCCGTCTCTTATTACGAGGAAATCTTAGAAAACGACGAAAAATATTTGAATGCGTTGAACGAGTTTAATTCGGCAAGACTTAAAAAAAGCAAAGCAAACTATTCGGGCGACCGACAACTTTTAAAAGAGGCAGAACAAGAACTTGCAGAATCAAAAAAGAAAATGACCGCAAGAAAAAAACAACTCGGCGTTACCGATGATAAACTTACGCCGAAATACCTCTGCCCTTGCTGCAACGACAGCGGATACACCGCAGACGGAAAAAGATGCAAGTGCTTCAATCAGGTTGCAACTCAGATTATTTTAAACGAACTCGGAATTGAAGAAAAACCCCTGCCCGACTTTTCGCAAACGAAATACGAGGAAAAGAACGGGCTTAAAAAAATATACGAAAAATTCGCCGCCTACTGCGACAAATTCGGCAAAAATTCGAAAAATATCGTAATTTCGGGAAGCGTGGGAACGGGAAAAAGTTTTCTGTCGGGCTGCATAGCAAACGATCTTAAAAAGAAAGACTTTAACGTTATTTTTATCACGGCTTCCGAACTCGATGTTATTTTTCTCAAATACCACGTTTCGCCCGTATATGAAAAATCGTTCTATCTGAGCATTCTTACGGGTTGCGATATGCTCGTTATAGACGACCTCGGAACCGAGCCGTTCTATAAAAACGTGACCGAAGAATATCTTTTAACGCTCCTTTCCGAGAGAAACGCGAAAGGTATGCCATACATAGTAACTACCAACCTCGACCAAAATCAACTTTTAGACAGGTACGGCGACAGAATTTTATCGAGATTAAACGACAAAAAAACGGGCGTTCGTATAGAAATCAACGGCGAAGATTTAAGACGGCTTAAATAATAAAAACAACAATAAAAAACTGCGTGCGGCTTTTATGTCGATTCGCAGTTTTTTTACTTTCTGTTATTTTTTTATCTTATTTGTATTGATCGTCGTCGAGTACTCTGATAAATTCTTTTAATACAAACGAGTGTTCCGCTCCCTCTTTGCTTACCACTACCCCCGTCATTCTGAGCGGAAGTTTCGGCGTTACGTTTATTTCGTGAAGTTCGTTGTTTTTCAATTCGTCGAGAATATATCTCCTCGGTATGCATGCTATTCCGAGTCCGTTTTTAGCCATTTCGACGAGAAGTTCGACGCTCCCCACTTCAAACTCGGGAACAATCGTTATATTCAGAGACTCTAAGAAGTTGTAAATCTCTTTTGAAGTCGTGGTGCTGTTATCGAGCATCAATACGGGATAATTCGGCATATCTTTAAGTTCGATAGTCTTGTCGAAAAGGTCGGCGTATTTGTCCGATG
This sequence comes from uncultured Clostridia bacterium, assembly GCA_934249325.1. GTDB lineage: Bacteria > Bacillota > Clostridia > Christensenellales > Borkfalkiaceae > UBA10281. Next base: position 19,355 of record CAKQKW010000006.1, on the reverse strand, counting down.
CGACGAAAATATCCTCAATTTCACCCGTCTGACCCGTCAAAAGAATATCCTTGTCGTATACGGGCAGATTTATAAGACCTACGTCCGCTTTGTGAGCCTTAATCAGTTCGATAGTCTCTTTCGAGGTACTGTCTTTAAGCGTAATGGTAACGTTCGGATAGAGTTCGTGATATTTCTTGATATATCTCATTAAGAAATGCGTAATGTTTATGTCGGACGCGCTTATTCTCAACGTTCCCGTCGCGATGTTCCTTATTTCTTTGAACTTATCCTCCGCTCCGTCGAGCATTTTAAGGGCTTGTTCCACAATCGAAAGCATTTGTACCCCGCCCGTTTCGGTCAGTTCCATTCCGCGACTTACCCTGTTGAAAAGTTTTCCGCCGAGTTGCGTTTCGAGTTGCTTTATAGCCTGCGAAACGGCTGGTTGCGATATGTACAACTCCTCCGCCGCTTTCGTTAAACTACCGCATTTCGCCACGGTGTAAAATACTCTGTAAAGGTCAAGATCTACCATTTGTCACTCCTCCGTTTCTCATTTGCCGACGCAAAATTTACTGAAAATTTCGTCTATTATCCTCTCGTTTGCCGTCTCTCCGCTCACTTCTCCCAAACTGTCCCACGCGTCTTTAATATCTATGGTCGTTAAGTCCGCCGTGTTCAGTTCAAAACCGTTTATCGCTTCGCATATTGAATTATATGCGTTTTTCAATGCGTTTAAATGCCTTTCTTCGGTCAGAAAATCGCCGTCGTAGTTTATTTTGCCGCCGAACGCCTTGTCCGTCATCGTTTCTTTTAATTTGTCTATACCCTCGCCCGTTTTCGCCGAAACGTAAACGTCCGCTTTTATATCGGTCTTCGCCGATATATCCGATTTATTTCCGACGATAATTCTCTCTTTACCCTCGGTCGCTTTCAAAACTTCTTCGTCGTCTTCCTGTAAAGCCGAAGAATTATCGAGTACGACCATAATCAAATCTGCGGCGTTCAGTATGTTTTTCGATTTTACAATGCCCGCCGTCTCGATTTCGTCGCCGCTTTCTCTTATTCCCGCGGTATCGCTGAGACAAAATCTCACGCCGTCTATATCTATATCGCCTTCTACGACGTCTCTCGTCGTACCCGCGACGGACGAAACGATCGCTTTATCGCAGTTCAGAAGTTCGTTTAAAATTGAACTTTTGCCCGTGTTCGGTTTGCCGACGATTGCGACTTTTACGCCGTTTTTTATCTTTTTGCCCGTTCCGTATTTTGAAATAATTTCGGCGGTCTCGTCTCTGACCTTTTCCAAAGTCGCTTTTACCGTATCGAAATTATCTTCGGTTACTCCCTCTTCGGGATAATCTATGCCCGCCTCTATAAAAGCCAACGCGTATGTAAGTTCGCCTTGCATTTCCTTTATTTTAGCGTTGAGTTTTTCCCTGTAAAGGTAATAACCCGCTTTGACCTCGCCCACGCTTTCGCTGTTAATTATATCGATTAAGCCCTCGCACGAGGAAAGGCTCATTTTGCCGTTTAAAAACGCCCTTTTCGTATATTCGCCTCTCGTCGCGGGGGTCGCGCCGAGTTCGAACACTCGTTTTAAAATTCCTCTCGTAATCGCGTAGCCGCCGTGACAGTGCAACTCGACCATATCTTCGCCCGTGTAACTTTTGGGACCTTTGAAAAAAACGCACATTCCGAAGTCTGTAAAACTGCCGCCGTCGATTTCTCCGACGTACATTTTATACGGCTCGAAGTCTTTAACCGCCGTTTTTCCGAGCGGTCTGAACGCTTTTTCGGCGATAGCGAGAGAGTCGCTTCCGCTTATTCTTATTATGGCGACCCCGCCCACTCCGGGGGCGGTGGAAATCGCCGCAATGGTATCGCTTTTCATATCTTAAAACAACGAATCGGAATCGTCGTCGTTGCCGCCGTTATCGTCTTTTTTACCGTTGTTATAGGACGAAGCCGAACTATCCGAACCAAAGTCTGCGAACGGGTCGTCGGATGAAGAACCGCCTGTTCCGTTCGTTCCGCTTTTATCGCTAAAATCGTCGAACGGGTCGCCCGCTTTATCGTTCGTTCTCGCGTTGTCGTTGCCGCCGTTATTGTTCCCGTAAGGGTTATATCCACCGCCGTAGCCGTAATAAATTCTGCGTTTTTCGAGAACTTCGTCATAGTTTACGGCGTTGGCGTTTCTCAGAGAGAATACGAATATTCCGTACAGTAAAGGAGTTCCGAGAACGATGTGAAAAATTATCGACAAAACAAGGTGAGTGTTTGCCCTGAACGGACTGTAAGTTCTGAAAATATCGAAAAATATCATAGCGATAAATACGATATAAACGATTTTTGCAATCCTCATTATATTCGAAATTACGTCCGCAGTTTTAATCGATCCGCTGAACATATCCGCCGTGATTTTTCCCTGCGCGGCTATATCCGATAAAATACCGATGGAAAAAGCCAAATCGGTGATAGCGGATAATAAAATATAAAGACCTATCGCAGATACCGCAACTATTGGATACGGTTTATGATTTTTAAGCGCGTTACAATCGGAACGAAGACTGTTTGCCATAAACAAAGCGTAAAAAGGAACGAAGCACAACTTCGGATTTTTTAAGCCTCTGTTTTTAGCCATCTTGTATAAACCGAAAGATCTGAAAAGATAATATATGACGTACACGCCGAATATTATCCCCAAAATCATCCAGAGATAGGTAAATACGCCGCTCGACGACAGAACAAGGTTGGACGGATCAGACGTTATGCCATAGTCCACGCCTTCTTTAATCTGCTGATTCCACATATCGCATAACGTAGATTTAATAACCGAAAAGAAATAATAAATAATAGTTAAAATCGAATATATCATAACACTCCTACAAAAATAACTGAATTATCGCGAACAAAAACGCCGCCGAAAAAACAACTACCGATATTATAAATGGCGATTTCGCGTTTAATTTTCTGTATTTTCCGCCGATATAGAACAATTTTCCGTCGTTCTCTCCCCTCGGCTTCAATTCGGCTTTGACATGGCAGTCGAGCAAGTACTCTCTGCCGTTTTCTTTTACGCGGTAAAACTCGCGTTTTTCGTATTTATTGACTTTTTCTTCGCCCGAGATACTCTTTTTCTGATTATCGAACGCAAGTTTCATAAAATAAACGATACTGACGACAAGGAACGAAACGCCTATAAGAATAAGCATACCGTCCACGGCTTTATTCACGGTCGCGAATAATATTCCCGCCGAACCGTCGTCGTATATCAGAATTCCGTAAATCACCGCAAACAAATTGTTGGTAAAGTGCATTACCGAACCGACTAAATAGTTACGGGTTACGGAAACCGCCGAAGCAATCGCCACGCCGCCTATAAATTGAAGAAGCAGTTGCGAAAAATTGCCGTGCATAAGCGAAAACGCAAGGGACGATACGATTACGGCGGTAACTCCCCCGAACTGTTCGAGACCTCGCATCACCACTCCTCTGAAAAGCATTTCTTCGCAAATAGCGGGAAGAACGGAAATTGCAACGACGTACACGAAAGCATATAAACCTGTAAGAGGTGAAAAACGTTGTTCGATACCCGAAGACGAACCGAAAATAAATTCGGCGTCGTCCGAGAACTGCATGTGAACGTAATAGAACGTGAGCATTACGCCCATAATCAGCAATACCGACATTAAAATCTGAACGCCGTCTTTCTTCGCCTCGTAGCCGCCGCCCCTGAAAGGATTGACTTTTCTCACCGCAGAAAATATATACGCAACCAAAAATATCGCCGATTGCGAAATAAGCAAATTCAATAGAAGATACAAGTAAGTATCGTAATTGTACGCGGAAAGAAGAAGATCCCGACAGGTATATTTTACAACGTACGGCAAGCAGAAAAATACGGTGAGAATAACGAGATAACATATTCCGCCGTCGAGAGCGTTGAACCTGTTGGGGTTATATGAAAAATTGTCTCTTTTTTTCGCTTTGCCCGCCATAATAATTAAGCCTTGTATTTATCGAGTAATTCTTTAACTCTTCTTTCGATTTCCTCGGCGGCTTTGCCCATGGTAACGTCGCCTTTATACGACTTGTCTCTGTAAGAAATTTCAACGACCCCTCTGTCGCACGTTTTCTGACTTACGACCGCCCTTATCGGAATTCCAAAAAGATCGGCGTCGGCAAACATAGACCCCGCCCTTACGTCTCTGTCGTCGTAAAGAACCTCTATGCCTGCGTCCGAAAGGGTTTTGTAAAGTTCGTCGGAAACCGCTTTGACCTTTTCGTCCTCAGACTGCAAACAGCAGATCTCCACCTGCCACGGAGCGATAGGCATAGGCCAAACGGGGCCGTAAGCGTCGTGCTGTTCCTCGCAGATAGAGGCGCAGAGTCTGCCGACTCCTATACCGTAACAACCCATAATCGGGTTCTTCCTCTCGCCGTCTTTATCCACGTAGGTCATATTCATAGACTTAGTATACTTCTGTCCGAGTTGGAATATGTTTCCGACTTCTATTCCTCTTTTCAAGGTTATCGTCGGCTTTCCGCATATCGGACAAATGCCGCCGTTATACGCCTTCGCGACGTCGACGTATTCGACCTTTCCTACGTCTCTTTCGATATTCATTCCGACGTAATGATAATCTTTCTCGTTCGCTCCGCATACGAAACTCTCTATACCTTTAAGCGAACGGTCAAACACCACTTTTGCCTTAGCGTTAAAGCCGACGGGGCCTATAAAGCCTGCGACTATTCCGCTTTCCTCATTCACGCCCGTAGCGGGGTGTACTTCGGCTTTGAGATAGTTTCTCAGTTTGGTTTCGTTTACCTCTAAGTCTCCCCTTATGAATACTACGACGTATTCGTCCGTAAGATTTTCCTGATACACGACCGCCTTGCACATAAGCGTGGTTTCTACGCCAAGTTTATGTTTAAGACCTTCTATCGTTTTAACGTTAGGCGTTTCGACTTTTTCAAGGTCTCTCTTTTCGCTTTCTATTTCGTGAGTTATGCAATCGGCAACTTCTACGTTCGCCTTATAATCGCAACCCTCGTTCGAGCAGATTGCCAAGGTGTCCTCGCCTATATCCGTCAGAAGCATAAACTCGTGGGAAACGTTGCCGCCCATCATTCCGCTGTCGCTTTTTACCGCAATAACGTTTTTCGCTCCCGTTCTTTTAAATATGCGGACGTAAGCCTCGTAACACTTTTCGTAATACTCCTCGAGATCGGCTTGCGAGGTATGGAAAGAATACGCGTCTTTCATCGTAAATTCCCTTACCCTTATAAGACCGCCTCTCGCTCTCGGTTCGTCTCTGAATTTGGTCTGAATCTGATAAATCATAAACGGGTAATCGGTATAGGAAGCGGCAACGTCTCTCGCAAGATGAACGGCTGCTTCTTCGTGGGTCATTCCGAGTACCATTTTCATATTGTTTCTGTCGGTAAAACGAGCCATTTCGCTGCCGATACTCGTATATCTTCCCGATTCTTCCCAAAGAGAAGCGGGCATTACGACGGGGAAAAGCACTTCTTGTCCGCCGATTTTATCCATTTCTTCGCGAATGATTTTTTCGATTTTTGAAGTTATCCTTTTCGCGGGGTTGAACAACGAGTAACTTCCGTTGCTCATATATTTGATGTATCCGCCCTTCATCATAAGAGCGTGACTTGCGATCGTACAGTCCTTGGGCGTTTCTTTATATCTTGCGCCGAGTAAGTTTCTTACAAGCATTTTTAATCTCCGATTACAATTATAGATAATAATCATTATATAAAATAAATTGAAAAAAGTAAAGCGATATAATGGTTTTTTGATGAAATTAAAAATTATGCGGCGTATTTTCCCCGACTGTCGGGAGTATAAAATGAAAAATTTAAAGTCGGGCTGAAAACAACCCCTTTTTGCTTGTAAATGGCGAAAAAAAAATGTATAATGGGTTTAAGTACGTTTCTTACGACGCACACAGGAGATTTACTAATGGATATAAGTCAACTTTCCGTAAACACGCTGAGGGTTCTTTCCGCAGAGGCAATCGAAAAAGCGAAATCGGGTCACCCCGGGCTTCCGCTCGGAAGTGCGCCGATCGCTTACGCGCTTTTTGCAAAACACCTTAAATTCAATCCGAAAGATCCCGACTTCGCAGACAGAGACAGATTTGTTTTGTCGGCAGGTCACGGCTCTATGCTCTACTACTCTCTTCTTCATTTGTTCGGATACGACGTATCTATGGAGGACATAAAGAATTTTCGGCAATTAGGCTCGAAAACACCCGGTCATCCCGAATACGGAGTTACCCCCGGCGTAGAAACGACTACCGGACCTTTGGGTCAAGGCATAGCGAATGCGGTCGGTATGGCGATAGCCGAAACGATTTTAGCGGCAACTTTCAACAAACCCGATTACGACGTGGTTGACCACTACACTTACGCGCTCTGCGGAGACGGTTGTATGATGGAAGGCATCGAGTACGAGGCGGCTTCTCTCGCAGGCACTTTAAAACTCGGCAAGTTGATAGTTTTATACGACAAAAATAATATTACGATAGAAGGCGATACCGACGGCGCGTTCACAGAGGACGTGGGAAAACGCCACGCGGCTCAGGGCTGGCAAGTCATAAACGTCAAAGACGGCAACGACGTGAAGGCGATTGCGAAAGCAATAGCGAAAGCGAAAGCGGAAAAAGAAAAACCGTCGCTCATAATCGTCAGAACGGTAATAGGTTACGGCTCGCCGAAAGCGGGTTCCGCAGACACTCACGGAGCGCCGCTCGGAGCGGACGGCATCAAGGGACTCAGAGAAAACCTCGGTTACGACTATCCGCCGTTCACCGTTCCCGAAGAAGTAAAGAAATATCACCACAGATATACCACGAAGGGAATACGAATTCAAAGAATATGGAAGAGAACGTTTAAAGCGTATCAGGCGGCATACCCCGAACTCGCTCAGAAATATTCCGACTATATGAAGGGAAAACTCCCGAATTTCTTTAAAGAAAAGCAACTTTACGATTTTCCGAAGCCCGACGCGACGCGAAACACAAGTTCGAAAGTTCTCAATATCCTCGCCGATCTTATACCTAACCTCGTCGGCGGCAGCGCGGATTTGGGTCCGTCGAACAAGTCGGTAATGAAAAACAGAACCTACTACTCTGCCGAAAACAGAAGCGGAACGAATTTCCACTTCGGAATAAGAGAACACGCTATGGCGGCGATTTGCAACGGCATTTCGCTTCACGGCGGTTTGAGACCTTACTGCGCGACCTTCTTCATTTTCTCGGACTATATGAAAAACGCAATGCGTTTGTCCGCCTTAATGAACAGAAACGTAACGTATATTCTCACTCACGACTCTATAGGCGTCGGCGAGGACGGACCAACGCATCAACCCGTCGAACAACTTGCGGGACTTCGCGCGATACCGAATATGAAAGTATTCCGTCCCGCGGACGGAAAAGAGACGGTCTGCGCGTGGATAACCGCCCTCGAAGAAGAGGGACCGACCTGTATAGTTTTATCGAGACAAAATCTTCCGCAATACGAAGAATCGAACGGCAATGCGTTAAAGGGCGCTTACGTTCTTTCCCGTTCGGCGAAAAACCGTTCGGACGCAATACTGATGGCTTCGGGGTCGGAGGTCGAACTCGCGATGAAGGCGAGAGACGCGTTAAGGCTCGAAGGAATAGACGTAACGGTCGTATCGATGCCCTGTATGGAACTTTTCGATAAACAGAAGCAAACGTATAAAAACAGCGTTTTAAACCCGTCGATAAGAGCGAGAATCGCAATCGAAGCAGGCGCAAAATCGCCTTGGTACAAATACGTCGGATTAGACGGAGACGTTATCGGAATGGACACGTTCGGAGCGTCCGCCCCCTACTCCGCCCTTCTCGAAAAATTCGGTTTCACCGTTGAAAACGTAGTCGAAACGGTCAAAAAGACAATAAACAATTTAAAGAATAAGTAAGCGAAAATTCAGATAAACAGAGTGAATTGTCAAACTAAGTGCAACACTTAGTGAGAAAAAAGTTAAATAAATCTACCGGTTTTTGGTAGTGTAAAACTTTCTTGGGTCTGGCGTTAATTAACGCCAGATTCTTTTTTAGTGTTTTTTCGGATACTCTTTCGAGATTGTGACCTTTGGGATAGAATTCGCGAAGCAATCCGTTCAGGTTTTCATTCGTACCTTTTTGCCACGCGCAATACGGGTCGGCAAAATACATGCTACAATGCAGTTCTTCTTCTATTTTTTTCCAACCCGCGAATTCGCTTCCTCTGTCGCAAGTGATCGTTTTCACCGCTCCTTTCGGAAGTATCGACAACGCTTTTATGATTGCGTTTGCCATTGTTTCGCCGTTTCTATCAGGTATTTTCACTGCTATGTAAAATCTCGTTTTTCTTTCCGCCAGCGTTGCAAAACACGCTTTTGCTTTTCCTTTGCCGCTTACAACTGTATCTGCTTCCCAATGTCCGAATTCTTTTCTTGTATATACGCTTTTATCTCTCTTTCGTATAGATTTACCTGTGGTAAATCTTCCGCCGTTTCCTAATCTTTTTCGTGTTTTGCCTTTTCTTCGTAAATTTTTTAACGTTGAACGCAAATATCCTTCGTCTATCCACCTATAAATCGTCTTAAATGAAGGTATTTTTAATTCGCATGGAGTATTTGCTATTTGTTCGGGCGACCAAGTCAGCGATAATTTTTCGTCGATGTAGTCGATTACTTCTTTACTCCAAAACATTCCTCGATGGCGATAACTGTTTCTTAAATTACTTTTGCGTTGAGCAGTATATGGGTAATATCTCGGAATATCTCTGTAAAACGTGCAATTTCTTCGCAACTCTCTTGAAACCGAACTTACGTTTCTACCGAGTAACCTTGCTATTTCTCTATAACTTTTTCCTTTTATGTAATATTCTCGTAGACAACAACGTTCTTCTATGGTAAAATGTTTATAGTTCATATATTTCTCCCTGGTGTTTTTGTTTTGTGCTTAAAACCATTATACCATAGATTTATATGAACTTCTTTTTTTTCGCTTAGGTGTTGCACTTAATAGTATAATTCACCGCAAAAAGAAAAATGCCCCTTTATAATAAAGGGACATTTTACGATGAGTTTTACAAGGTTTTTAAGAAAAAAGTTACCTATAATTTTTTAACAGCCGCATACAAAAAGGAAGTCTAATTCGAATTAGACTTCCTTTTTAATGAATCTTTATTGATATTAATTATTTTTCATTAGAGGTAAAAGATTTTGTAATATTGTTTCTGATGTTACCACAATTGCAATTTTACTTCTAACTCTCGTTAACCCTTGGTAAAGCAACTGCGTGAAAAGATAATCGGGATTTGGGTGCTCGGTGGCTTCTAATTTTCCTGAGGAATTATAGGAAAAATGATTATCCAGCATCATACACACTCCATCAAACTCTTGTCCGATAACATTGTGCGTATTAAATTCATCAGCCTGATCGTCAAGATACGAGCGAAAAACAGATGGCGTATAGGAAATAAAAGTGTAGCCAGCTTGCTTTAAGGCTTCTATGGATACTTTAGCTTTTACTCTATCAGGTTCAAAAATAATTTTGGCATTTGGGAAAGAGTAATCATCCCTATACTTCGATAGATCAAAAAGGCAGGTGATAAACAATGCCAATTCTTTGTTTGTACGAATCTTGTTTGTAAGTTTAAAAATATGATTTGTACAAATTACATTAATCTTTTTTGTAGTATCTCTGAATTTTTCTCTTCGCGAAAGCATTTGCCCTGCATCATACGAAAAAATACAAATTGTTTTTGTTCGCTTAACCCATCTTTCAATTTTTTCGAGAGATTCAGTATAGAGTCTATGAGCCTCATCTACTATAACAATATCAACGTTATTGATTTCTCTGTACCGTAGTTCTTTCGCGGAAATGATTTTTACATTTTGAAGTTTATTATTTAATTCTTCGTGTCCAGCGCACAAAATTCCACTATGTACAATTAGGATGCTGCAAGAAACAGACAGTTCTTTCGCAAGATCATAAATAACGAGTGTTTTACCCGTCCCGGGGCCACCTGTTAACCCTACGAATCTGTCAGCTGAATTTGAAGTAATATATGAAAGAATCTTTTTTTTGATATTTTCTTGATTTTCTGTGAGAATATAATCGCCATTCAAAAATTTTTCTGTTGCATTAAGCGGTGAAACAAGCGTGTTTTTGGGAGCAAACACTTGATCCAAATCAACAAGAACTGCTTCATCCTTAATTGTACGCCAAGTATCTAAAAGTGATGAAAGATCAACCTGTATGAGTTCTCCACAATCGTTTAATGAATATACAACGTTTGACGATGATATATATGTAAACAAAAACAATTCCTTATCCAGCAGTTTCAGATAATGACGATTTTGAAGAAGTTGCTTCCTGATTTTTTCTTCTGCGATATCAACGCTTTTTAACTCGATATTTAGACAACAAGTTTCGGTAATCTTAAGTAAATCGAATTCGCGATTTAACTGAGGCACATCATATCCATAAATAAATCCTGAAAGTTTTGTCTCGGGAAGAGGAATATATGACAGCAACGACTTTATATCTTTGATTTCTTGATGACGATATTGTTTCTCGTCGTTAAGGCCACACAAATAGCGTATGTACGCTTTGGAAAGCTCAGGATTATGGGAAAGTTTAACCATATCTATTAAAGACACCAATTTATTTTTCATAACCCAATTCTCCTTTTATATTAGAACACAGTTTCAAGTTTTTTTCTAAAAGGTGTTTTTTTCGGTACATCAATAACTCCGTAACCAACGATTGTGCCGTTGGAATGTGATCTGATTCGGGAAATAATATAATCAGAAAATAGATTCGTTGCAAATTGATAGTTGCCTGGTGAAACAATTTTTCCACGCAGATATCCATTCATCACACCTGCTGCATAATCAGCAAGTTGAATTCCAGGGCTATATAAGCTGTTTTCAGTTAATACTCCCTGATACAGGTTTTTATACTTAACGAAATCTCCGTGAATAGTAAACTCATGGCAAGCGGACTTTATTTCTTTAATTGTTTCTATGTTTAATTCATCCATTACAAACGTTGCAAAATCATCTGTGTTATTCAAATCCATCTGAATTCTCTCAAATGCGTCTTGTAAATGCGCTTTATATAATGGTTCGATTCTCCATCCACATGTTCGTCCGACTATGTCTGTTACAGTGAATAAAAACATTGTTGATTTTTTTGCTGTGGCAAGCTCAAAAACTTTACAATAGTAACCCTTCAAACGGTCAGAAGACATTTGTGAAATCCGATCATTCCGCGGTTTCTTTCTCTCTTTGCTCCATAAATCCGACCATTTAATTTCCTCGTCGAAGGGGATTTCATATTCGCCGTTTACACGTTGCATTTCAATTTGATACTGTCGATAATCATCAATTGACATACAAACATTTGCTCTTATGTAAAACGGATGACTTCTGATATGAGCATCACTTGGACGCTTTTGATAAGCACCGGCTTCGTCGGTAAAAATAAAATAATTTTCCATGATTATCTGTGGTCGTCCAATAGAGCTTCATATGCCAATTGGTCATCTGAGCATTCTTCTTCATCGATATCAGCGCCATTCAGATCTATATCAATAGCATATTTTTCAATTATTCTTGCATCAGACACCTGAGCGGTATAATCGTCGATTTCAGGAGAGTAGTCTATTGTAATCTCACATTCAACATTTGCCTGCCCATTTTTAAATGAAATATCTGAATACGAAATAATTAGGTATTCTCTTTCTTCATGATCCCAGAAAGAACGATCTTCATTGATAATACGTGTTGAGCCAGCTACAAAAAGGTGTGCGGAACATTTAAATAGTATCGTAGAAGAAGTAATCCTCAAAGGAATAATATCATTTATATCACCAACTTTGACCGACATAATTTCGACATCTGCATTTGCAGGCATCTCGAAATCAGATAGGCTATAGCATTCGCATTCTGCCTGAAATTGTATAGCTTCTAATATTTCTATTTTACAGTCTGATACTATATAATCAATTTTTTCAGTGCTTTGAACCATTTTCAAAGCATCATCGATTGAGTCGCAAAAAGATGTTCTCTCCACTTTTTCAAAAGCCTTTTTCCAATCAAAATCTTTGCTCACGACAAGAACATTGTGAAATCTATTCTTTCTCAAATAATCTTTTACACTTTCAATAATAAAGGCGTCTGGAAATTCATTCTTTTTATTACCGCTTTCTGAAAAAGGAGGACACGAACTAAAGTATTTTTCAAAAATTATTTCTGGTGATGAAAAAGAGAGCATAGTAGCATCGCAAAAAATATTGTTGTACTCAGATAACAACATTTTTTCTATGTCAAGTTCAGATAATCGTTTTATGGCATCTTCAGGCGAAACGCCGATAAGCTTATAAAACTCTTTATTGCGTTGAATATTTTGTTGCAAACCATTGATTTTTTCGAGCAATTGAGAATGAACAATATGTTTCTTTATTTCTCCGTCTAATACTGGATGGTTCAAAAGATGGATATTTTGTTCTTTAAGGAAATCAAAAAACGACGGTAATGTTTTTGTCGTCCATCCACAGAAATCAAATTGAAAATTTTCCAATGCTGATGTATCGATAATAACTGCATCAAAACAAAAATCCATACGAACCTCCTATTAAGCCCTTACCTGCAAAACTTATTCATATCAACAGGCAATCCCACATCTTGCATATCCTTTGCCAACTGTATTTTCCATGCGCCATTCTCATCCATAGGGACATAGACAACTCCGCTAATATCTCCAGGAGTTTCAACATCCCCTTTGACTAATGCACATACATGATCTCTGCCGAGCTTTGCAATTAAGTAACCATGCTCAAAAACAACATTCTGTCTCGCTCTGCTTTTTTCTTGTTCTATCGGTACATTCTTGTCACGCCCTTTATCACATTCAGTATAGAGGACAATTGCATAACCCACATCTGAAAAGCGCTCAATTTTTTCAATGATCGTTTTTCCGGCATTGGGCTGTTCATGTAAAATAATTGCCTCAAAATCAGATTTTTCGAGGACTCGAGCTAATTCTTGCTTTGCTTCATTATCATGTCCATGTACAACAAAGACCTTTTTATTGTCTTTGACATCACTTTCTGAATGTTTGAGTGAATTGTTTACTGTTGCAACAGGCGAATTTTTTTTAGCTTGATAAGCAACCATCTTTCCATGTAATACACGCAGATTATGTAATAGGGAATCGCCACATATCTCGGGATCGTAAAAGTGTTGGTCAGCATAATAATTATATAAACCATTTCCAAATCCACTAATAATACTATCATATCTACTTGTAATTTCAATGTATAGCTTTTTTCCGTATGTCTCGTCGCTTGGCTGATTGAGATATTCCTCACAACGTTCAATGCCATCTGCCAGCATCTGATCAATTGTTCTTTTACTGCTTACTTTCATTGGGTTCTCCTTTGGTTCAGGTTCTCTCCAAAAGTCACTATCTGAAGCGAGTGCTTTCAAGTATCCCATCATATCTTTGTGAGCAGATAATGACCGTTTGTGATTTTTACATACCTCTGCAATCTGGTCATGTAACGGATGATTAATTAATATTCGGCTGTTAAATATGCTAATTTCGTTAAACCATTGATCTGATTTTGGTCCGCTGATATAATCAGGTATTACTAATCCGGGGTCTGTTACATGATGATATTCCTCTTTCATAATGGTTTCGCCTTGTTTGATAAAAGTGTCAACTTTTGATAAGGGTAACGCTGATAACTCAGCAAACACTACTTCTCCACCATGAGTTGGTCTAATGATGTATGCCCACCCACTTAGTGTACTTGCATCAATTTTTTCAAGCAACCCTTGACTAACTAAATAATCAATGGTCGTTTTTTTATAGCCCGGAGACGAGACGGATATCTCGCTATTGTTCTCCAATTGTGCATAAATATTTCTCAGTGCATCCTGTGCGGTTTTATCAAGACCAATCATTATATTCACCTCATTTCAATTCATCGCACAAGGCGAGAAGTTCTTCAACGCGTTTGACAATTCGTTTTTGTTCAGCGAGTGGTGGGATAGGCAATACAAATTCTCTAATAAATATCAAATTCAAATTACCTTGTGATGCACCTTTACCCAATGTTTTCTTTTCTGCAAGTTTCCTACCGATAGGAGAATTTAACACATGAAGAAGATACATCATATCAAATTCTTTTGAATAGCATTTAATTAATGTCAAACTTACATAGATAGAAAACTCAAAATCCTGATCAATTATTGCTGCTTCTCCTATCCCGGCTCCAACACGAGCCATCAGAATATCTCCTTTTTCAGGGGATATGTTTTTGTTGTATTCTAAGTAATCCTCATACGATACATCCCTATGATTTTCGGGAAGAAAACGATATGGTTTTACATTTTGTGCCGAAATAAATGGGATACCATGTTCAACATAAGTCGGAGTTTGATGTGTGCCGTCTGATATATTGCAAATATCAGATAATCTTACCCACTCCCAAGTATCCGGAATATCGAAAGGCTTTTCGTCCTCTGTAATTTCCGGCAGAGGCTTTTCTTTTTTGATTTTGCCGGATTTCATGAGAGCTTCTTTTTCCTTCTTAATGCGTTTGAGAAGTTCAGAGGCGGGTTCGTCGGCAGGATCACGTTCGGTAAGCTTACCTTGAACGGCTTGTTGCAAAATGGATTTGCGGAGCTTGTCCGGGAATTCGGCATTCAATTTGGTTAACTGTTCTTCTGCCTTGCCGTATTCCTCAATCAAAGGCATCAATTCTTCGATTTTTGCCACAATGCGCTTTTGTTCGGCAAGAGGGGGAATAGGGAACGGCATATTAAAAAACAGCTCTTTGTTCAAATGAGGAATGGCGGCTCCAGTCTTATTGTTGCGGAAAGCCGTTCTTTTGAAAAGTAGAAAATACAATACATATTCCTCAGACAGAACTTGGGGAAAAAACAGCACCTTAAAAGTGCTACCCATATATCCGTCTTGGGTTGAGTTAAATACCTCGCCTGAATTTTCACCATCAACTAAAATTAATCGAGTGCCTTTTTCTACAAATTTTCCTTCATTCAGTATAGTTGCATCAACTTTACCACGAAGATATTTCGCTTCAAGATATGGATGTTTTTCTCCCCTTCTTTTTACACCGTCAAGAAGTTGACACATATCTCCGAGCTTCATCCAAATCCACGATTCCGGGATATCAAATGGGCAATCATCTGCAGAGAGAGTTGAAAGTTCCTTATATTTTTTGATTATGCCTGCCTTAATGAGTGTGGATTTTTCTTGTTCAATTCGCTTCAACAATTCCGATGCCGGTTCATCCTCTTTATATTGTGGTACAAGTTTCCCTTGAACCGCCAACTGCAAAATGGAGTTTTTTAATTCTTGTGCCGTCATTTATTTTCCTCCATTTTTGCGGTGATACTTGCCAAGATACGATCAATAGAGGCATTCAGTTCGGTGCGTTCCGCTTCATACTTGGCAATCAAGTCCTTCGGCTCAAGAATTTCTTCTTCCACATGAGGAAACGGACAGCATTTATCAAAATCGTAGTTCAACGCTTCCAATTCTTCGGGTGTATAGAAGCGTGCCTTGTCAAAACCATCGACTACAATGGCTTCTTTGTTCTCCCACCATTCACGAACGGGATCAAAATGCTTGTCCTGCATCGGCTTAGTCTTGGAGAAGCTCTTAACGCCTTCCGGATAGTCAAGACGATAGAACCATACGCCACGACTGACAACGCCTTTTTTGAAGAACAAAAGATTGGTATTGACGCTCGCATACGGTTTGAATACCTGCGGCAAACGGATAATCGTATGTAATCCGTATTCTTTCAAAAGCTTCTCTTTGATCGTATTTTTCACACCATCTCCGAACATAAATCCATCGGGTAGAACAACACCGGCTCTGCCTCCGTCTTTCAGCAGATTCATGATCAGCGCCATAAAAAGGTCGGCTGTTTCGCTTGTCTGAAATTCGCTCGGGAAATTCTGCTTTACCGCCGCATCCTCCGCTCCGCCGAAAGGAGGATTTGCCACAATTACATCTACACGATCTTTTGCAGAATAGTCGGAAAGAGGACGGTTGAGCGAATTGATATGTTTAATCTTCGGGATTTCAATATCATGCAGAATCAAATTGGTCATAGCAAGCAGATACGGAAGCGGCTTTTTCTCCCAACCGTTGATAGATGTTTGCAGAGTTTCAAATTCTTCAACTGTTTTTGCGCTGCCGATATGTGCAATGGTACTTGTTAGGAATCCGCCGGTGCCGCAAGCGGGGTCAAGAACAATTTCACCGAGTTTCGGATCAGCTTTTTCCACAATAAAGTTGGTTACAGGGCGGGGTGTATAGAACTCTCCTGCACGACCTGCACTCTGCAAATCCTTGAGCATACCTTCGTAAAGCTCGTTAAAAGTATGCTTTTGCGTTGCATCAATAAAATCAACTTTCTCATTGATACGGTTAACAAGCTGACGGAGATAAATACCGGACTTCATGTAGTTGTTGATGTCCTCAAACACATTTCGAACAACAAATTTGCGCATATCGCCGTCGGACGTATCCAACTTTTTGAGTTTGTCAAAAAGTTCGTCGATAAACTTGATTAATGCGTCACCGGTAATACCTTCTTTGTCCGCCGCCCAATCTCTCCAACGGTAGCCCTGCGGAATTACCCCCTTATAGTCGGGACGAAACTCCCATTCCATTTCTTTGGCATCAAATGCCTTTAAGAACAAAAGCCAAGTAATCTGTTCAATATACTGCGCATCACCGTTCAAACCTGCGTCCTTACGCATAATGTCTTCCAGTGATTTTATCATTGTGGACATTGCCATAGTGTTTACTCCTTATGCAGCATAAATTGCCGCTTCCAATTCTTTTATTGCTTGCCTGAATTTTGCAATACCGCCGAAAATCGTATTAACGATATATACCTGTGTTCCATATTGTTTGATAGGATCGACTTTGAGCACATCAACATTCTCAAGATCGGCAAGGCCGCTATCCGCATATTTTGTCAAGAGGGCGTCCAAAATCTCTGCCGCTTGCTTGCCGTATTTGGTAAAATAATTGCGTTTGCGTACATTCTCCGCGCGTTCTTTCCTTGTCAGCGGCGGTTGATCAAAGACGATGTGCAAAATCAGATCAAACGGGTCAAGATCTTTTCCAACCTCGTCGCAAAGGTCATCAAAGAATACGCCATGCTTCTCAAGTTCATCAACGATTGTCTGTTTACGGTCCGTATCGCTCCAAGCATTGAGAAAATCGTCCATTGACGCATATTTATTGCGGACATTATGTTTCGTATAGTCAATAAGACTTTCGGTAATGAGGTTGCCGTTTTTATCAAGATACTGCACGTGCTTTTGCGTTACGGAAACACTTGTATCACCGAGCATGTATTTCTTTTTTCTATCCCCGTCCGGCGGCGTGACTGTTGGCGGCTCATCAGGACCCGGGCCTGGTTCCTGAGGGTGGAAATCGTCTTGCTGTTCAATCGGTCCATCAAAATCAGGATCGTGGAAAAGACGGGTCACATCACGGAAATCGAAAATCGTGAAATAAAGTTTACCTAAATCTTCACGAACACGAGTTCCTCTGCCGATAATCTGTTTGAACTCGGTCATAGAGCGGATATTAGAGTCCAGCACAATATACTTGACTGTTTGAACATCCACTCCCGTGGACAAAAGTTTTGACGTCGTTACAAGAACGGGATAGTTACTTTCCACATTGCGAAAATTATCAAGTTGCTTTACACCTGCTTCATCATTTGCGGTAATGCGCATAACATATCTGTCGTCGACTGCACACATATCTGCATTTTCGTTGACAAGAGCCTGCCGCATACGGTCTGCGTGCTCTTGGTCAACGCAGAAGAAGATGGTTTTATCCATACGGCAGTTGTGTTTTTTGAGATAATCAGATACCGTTTTGGCAACGAGTTTTGTGCGCTTAGCAAGAACGATGTTTTTATCAAAATCCGTTGTATTATAAACTCGGTTATCAATAACCTCACCATTATCGTCAAGTTGACCGTCGTAAGGAACGAAGCCTTCAATGTCTTTGTCAAAGAACACACGAATAACGCGATAAGGTGCAAGAAAGCCGTCGTCTATACCTTGCTTCAACGAATATGTATATATGGGATCGCCAAAGTAATCAATATTAGATACAGAGTTGGTTTCTTTGGGAGTTGCCGTAAGGCCGATTTGAGTTGCAGAACTGAAATACTCCAACACCTCTCTCCATTGACTGTCTGCTTTCGCGCTGCCTCTATGGCATTCGTCAACTACAATTAGGTCAAAGAATCCGGGACTGAACTGTTTGAACAGACTGTTGGCATCTTCGTCTTCACCTGTTAAGCCTTGATATAGAGCGAGATATATTTCATGAGCAGTATCGAAATTCTGCTTTGTGACCCAGGTCATTTTATCCTTAAACGGAGCAAAGTCGTTTGTAAATGTCTGTGAAATCAACGCAGTTCTGTCCGCAAGGAACAGAATACGCTTTTTGATGCCCGCTTTCCATAAACGCCAAATAATTTGGAACGCAGTATATGTTTTACCTGTTCCTGTAGCCATAACAAGAAGAATCCTATTCTGTCCGTTTGCAATTGCTTCTACAGTTTTATTTACGGCATTCATCTGATAATAACGAGGTTGTTTGTCAGGATTGTCGGAATAGTACGGTTCATCAATTACAACGTCTTGCGCTTGGCTGACATGGTTTTGCTCATGATACATATTCCATAAAGCTTCGGGAGATGGAAATTTGTCTAAAGCAAGCGTTACTTCTGCGGGACCTTCTGTAATGAATTTATTATGGAACACAAAGCCGTCACCGTTTGAAGAAAACACAAACGGAACGTCCATCATTTTTGCATACTGTAACGCCTGTTGCATACCGTCCGACATTGTGTGCTTATTATCTTTTGCTTCAACAATAGCAATTGGTTTGTTGGGTTTGTAAAAAAGCACATAATCAGCCTTCAGTGGAGCTTCACGCTTACACGACTTACCACGGGCGATAATTCGACCGTTCGTAACTTTATATTCTTCTCTCATTTGAGAAAACGAGTTCCAACCGGCTGAAACGATTGCAGGCGTAATGAATTTTGTTCGTATATCCATTTCGGATAGACTTTTTTTATCTATTTGCTCCATATGTCGCTCCTATCTTCTTAAAATAAATTTTTCCTGAAAATCTCATCCAACGTCTTTCCGTCTTTATTTTTCCATTCAACCCAACCGTTTGTTGAACCGCCGAGAATAAAATCGCTTGCACCGCTCGGCGTATTAAACTCCAATGTTGTTTTCAGGA
>CAKQKW010000005.1:0-127642 GCA_934249325.1 uncultured Clostridia bacterium | reverse complement strand
GCATATTTCATAAAGCCCGCAAGAGTTTTCTTATTGATTAACGGCTTACCGTCTTTTTCAAACGGCGTGCCGTTATTTATTTTATCCGCTAAGGTTTCACTCGCATTATTTTCCAAGTATTCCAAAATTTTCTGTTCCGCAGGTGTATTAGCGTTTAAATTAAGTTTAATCATTGTCGTTACACTCCTTTTTGAGTATTTCTAATATTTGTTTTTCTTCGTAAGAGGACGAGCAAAGCCAAATAATCGTTGCAAGCGTTTCAAGGCTCGCTCCTTGTCTGTTTTTCTCAAACAGTTTCTCGTATTGACTGCAATCGCCGCCTGTAAACCATTGATATTTATTGCAAAGATGGTAAAGTTTATCTGATGATATTTTCATTTTTTTATTCATTAGTAAAACTCCTTTATAAAATTTCTATAAGTCCGTCGCTGTATTCTTGTACAGTATAATCTCCGCAATATTTTCCGTAGCGTTCGTAATCAATAAAATCTTCGAGCGATTCAGGTATTTTATAGCCGCAGCATTCGACTATTTCTTTACCGTAATCTTCCCAAGAATAACCGCTCCAAAGATTGATATCATCATCCCAACGATCGCCGCGTGATTTAACTTTTTCCTCAAAATCGTAAAAGCAACGGACTTCGAGGAACGCACAAAAGACTTTATACTTGTATTCGTTATCTAATACGCCGGATTCTTTCAGCGTATTAAACAGCGTTTCGGGGTTTACGTAATCCCAATTTATTGAACGGTCTTCGATACCTTCAATGTCCTGTATGAACAGTTCTTCGTCGATACCGTCGAGTTCAAAACCTTCTTTTTTAAGTTCTTCTACGATTTCGTCCCATTCGTTATAATCCGAAAGGTCAAGCCATTTCGAGCCTAACGCTCTTTCGTTGCATTCGTTGTATGAACCCCAAGAACCGATAACAATATTGATATTTCCTAACATTTTAGTCTTCCTCCGTAAATTCGTCTATGTAAATTTTTGTGTATAAACAACCATATTCAAAGTAGCGGCGATTGTCTTCGAATAACAGGTCAAAGGTTTTTACGCTTATTCTTCCCGTGTTACTTACGGCGACAGTCACTTCGCGTTTTTCATCATCGATTTCAATTAAATCGAACGTTATAAAATTTTCACCGTTAAAATAATCGTATTCAGGCATTTTAATTTTCCTCCACGGTTTTATACCAAACTTTGTATTCGACTTCTAAATCGAGCATATCGTAAGAACCGTCTTTTTCTCTGTATACGGGAACTTCCGTAAAATACATAGTGATATAGCCTTGGAATTCATCTTTTTTACCGTTTACGGGACGGCAACGTTTTTCAACGTCCTCGAAAATACGTATAAACGGCTTGTTGTTTTTAGAAATACAAGGGCAGAGTAAATTACCTTCTGCAAGGTAACCGAAACCGGACAATTTTTTATCCGATTTACTTCTTACGTTAGTGATAGAGAAAACTACTTTTTTCATATTTAAATACCTCCGACTTTTTCGCCTTTTAGGCGAACGGTGAAGTAGCACCGAGAAAAATTTGAAATATATTGATTTGTATAAGCAAAACGTAAGTCAACGAAAAAGGAACAAATTAACGCATATAACAGGGGAATAGGTATTGTTGTATTTTTAAGTAAAAGAAAAACAGAGTTAAACCCGATTATAATCGAGTAAAACCCTGTTAATTTTTTATTTTAAATTTTAAGCGCTAATTTTTCCCGTTGACTTTCGTTTTTCTCTGTGCTACGATCCATCGACTAAAAGCCAAAAAATTCGGAGGGTATATGTGATTATATATATTTATATAATAATGTAAGAATTTTTTACAAAAAGAAACAACCTTACTCGAAAAATATTCGAATAAGGTTGTGTGTGGTGCTACCTTTAAGGAAACTCGTTACGCGGCAACTTGTTGCCGACGAGCGTCAATTTGCCTCGGCAAATTCTTGCCGTCAATATTGTAGGTTAAAAACTTGCTTGCAAGGGGTTTTAACCTGCGATATTCATAAGACGATTGCAATTTTTCGCTTGCGAGAAATTGCAGAACTATTGTTCAACGTAAACGCGTTAATCGTAGAATAGGGTTCCCTTAGGGAAACGGCAAAATTCCTTATGGCGCAAGTAATTTTGTATTATGAGTAGGGGTAGGTTGAAAGCCTGCCTCTTTTTGTGGTGTTGCCTTTAAGGAAACCCGTTATGCGGCGATATATCGCCGTCGAGCGTCTGTTTAGCGCAGCAAATTCTTGCCGTCAATTTGCTTCGGCAAATTCTTGCCGTCAATATTGCAGGTTAAAAACTTGTTTGCAAAGATTTTACCTTGAAATATTTATAAGATAGAGTTATTCGTTAAATTTCATATTCGGTTTTCTTTTCATTTTTACGGTTTTTTAAATTTTTCTCAGCCTCACTTGAATACTGTTTATAAATAGGTCGGACTTAATCGTATATTTCCTTTTTTTTGAAAATCTGTTAAAAAACCAAACAGAGAGAATTATTTAATAAAAGCAGGATATTGAAAATTTTTTTATTTGTGATAAAATAATATCGACGAAAGGTTCGTAATGAAATGAATTTGCGTGTTAAACACAAAATTCAAAAATTTTTGTCTATTTTCGGTTTTATCTTCGCGATTTGTTGTTTCGCGTAGAATACAACGGCAGAAATGAACGTTTCTTTCGGATATTAAAAACCGCTTACCCTCAGGCGAGGGAATGGGGAAATAATCGTCCTCGCGCGGTAAAACAAGTTTTATACGGTTTATTGCCGATAAAAAATAAAGATCAGAAAAAAAGGAAAGGAAAAATGAAAAAGATTTTAGTTCTTTTAATTACGATCGTCGTCGCTTTGATAACAACCGGGGTAGTTACCGGTTGCGGACTCGAAGGCGACGGAAGTGTTCACGAACACAAGTATGCAGACCCGTATACCTGCCACGACAGAACCTGCACCGTTGAAAGTTGCGGACACGTCGAAAGGGCTACGACGGCGCATAAGTTAGCGGACGAGTTTACTTGTCACGACAGAACTTGCGCGGATTGCGGAGAGGTTGTAAAGGCCACGACGGCGCATAAGTTCAAGGACGAGTTCACTTGTCACGACAGAACCTGCGCGGATTGCGGACAGGTTGAAAAGGCTACTACCGAACATTCTTGGGGAGAATGGGTTATCGTTCGCGAGCCGAGTTGCGTTGAAAAAGGCGTGAAAATGCGCGAATGCGACGACTGCGGAGAGACGGAAACCGTCGACCTGCCGGCTAAGGGTCACACTTATGCGGACAAATTTACTTGCCACGACAGAACGTGTACCGTTGAAGATTGCGGTCACGTCGAAAAGGCTACTACGGCGCATAATTTCGGGGAATGGGTTACCGTTAAAGAGCCGACCTGCACCGAAGAAGGTTTAAGAGAAAGAATTTGTAGCGTATGCGGCGATAAGGAAACCGAAAAACTCGCTACCGAACATTCCTTCGGCGACGACGGCGTTTGCACGAACTGCCACAAGGACGTAAAAGAATTTTTCATTACGCCGCAAACGGATACCGCTACCGTTACCGCAACTGCTAAAAAAGGGTTTTATTCTATATCGAGTACTCAACCCGGTTCCGTTTACGCGGTAATTTCCGGAGATATTCTCACTGAATTGAAGAAGTTGGGTTACACCGAACTTTCGTTCACCGCTACCAATCCCGCTCCGTGGCCTGCCGATAATTCCAATAAGGTCAAACCGATAAAAGTTGCCGCAGATAACACCGCAAATCTTTGGACAGAGGAAACTGCGATAGCGTTCTATGGTTGGCAAGAGTTCTGGGACGCAAACAGACAGGTTGAGTTTAAAATCGATTTAAACGAGTATGCCGGCAGAGATATTTATATCTACACCGAGCATGCGGACGTTTATCCTTTGGAAATCGTTGTTTCCGAATTTATTAAAATCGATTATGAAGACAGAAGCGAATGGTTGTTTGCTTCCGCGGACGACAACGGAGAAGTAACCTATTTCGAAGGCAAAGGCTGGGTGATAAAGAATAAGGGAACAGGCGGATGGTATTGCCAAATTTCGGGCAAGATAATGAAACATTATATTGATCAGGGTTGCACGAGAATGGTTATAACCTACGCGAATAACCTTGAGGGCGATGCGAATACCGATGAGGGCAATTTTGTAAAAACCCATTCGAGATTGATTCCCCTTAACGCGACGGGTGGTAACGACTGGAAGTATCAGGACGCTTATACGCATCTCATCAACGCTCTCCCCGAAGGGAACGGCGGATATATGTTCACGGTCGATCTGACGGATACGACTCACGATTTCACGAAGGATAATTACTTTTACTTCGAAAATAAGGATGCCGACGCAAAAGCCGTTACTCGCGCTTATATTTCCGATATTTCTTTCCAAAAGGGCGAACCCGTAGTACAGGAAGATAAATCCGGCTGGATAATCGGTAGCGCAAGCGATAACGGAGCCGTGCGATATATCGAAG
The DNA here is from genome assembly GCA_934249325.1 of uncultured Clostridia bacterium. Lineage (GTDB taxonomy): Bacteria > Bacillota > Clostridia > Christensenellales > Borkfalkiaceae > UBA10281. Next base: position 123,150 of record CAKQKW010000005.1, on the reverse strand, counting down.
GAAAAGGCTGGGTAATGAGTCCGGCAAACGGTTCAGGTGAATTCTGGTGTCTTATTTCGGGTTCGGTCATACAGGAAAAGATTGCCGCAGGGTATACGAAGATGACTATCGTCTACGCGAATAACCTTGAGGGTAGCGCAAATACGGATACGGGTAATTTTATCAACACCGCGTCGAGATTGTACCCCTGTAAAGCGGGCGGCGGATATATTTCGGACTACGTAAGCGGAGCGATCAGTAGTTACTGCGTCAAAAACGAAGCGGGAAATTATGAACACACCGTCAGTTTGACCGAAAAGGGAATTGATTTTACGAAAGATCAGTATATATATTGCTTGGCTGTCGACACCAGCGGCGGCGTTGTTACTCGCGGTTACATTGCCGATATAGTATTTGAAAAAGGCGAACCCGTAGTACAGGAAGATAAGTCCGGCTGGATAATCGGTAGCGCAGGCGATAACGGAGCCGTACGATACATCGACGGTAAAGGCTGGGTAATGAGTCCGGCAAACGGTTCAGGTGAATTCTGGTGTCTTATTTCGGGTTCGGTCATACAGGAAAAGATTGCCGCAGGGTATACGAAGATGACTATCGTCTACGCGAATAACCTTGAGGGTAGCGCAAATACGGATACGGGTAATTTTATCAACACCGCGTCGAGATTGTACCCCTGTAAAGCGGGCGGCGGATATATTTCGGACTACGTAAGCGGAGCGATCAGTAGTTACTGCGTCAAAAACGAAGCGGGAAATTATGAACACACCGTCAGTTTGACCGACGAGGGAATTGATTTTACGAAAGATCAGTATATATATTGTTTGGCTGCCGACACCAGCGGCGGCGTTGTTACTCGCGGTTATATCGCGGATATAGTATTTTCAGAATAATCCGAATTGAAATAAACAGGCTTATTTTGGCGATAAGCCTGTTTACCGGCAAAAACATTTAAAGGAAACGATATGAAAAAGACACTTATTTTAGCGGCGTTTGTGTCCGCGTTGATTGTTTCGGCGTTCGGCGGAACGAAGGCAAGCGCGGCAACTGCGAAAGAGGACGATTATAACGCTTATATCGTCGCTACGGGCGCCGAATGTCTGACCGAATATTACACGCAGATAGGCGACGGGAACGCAACGGTTACGTTTGATTTGCAGTGGAGAAGCGCGGACGGATATTTCGGAGTCGTGGCGGGAGATTCGAAGAAACTCGGCAAACTTTCAGAAATGACCGATTATATGCTTTTCGGCGATAAAGTTATTTCAAGCAAAACTTTAGACGTAAATACAGACGTATTCGAGGCGGGATATACTTACCGCGTTAAGTTCGACGCGAAAAACGGCGCGTGGACGGTTGACAAAAAGGGTATTTGCGAAAGCGCGGACTCTTTTGCGAACGTTTTAACGGTCGCTAACTCTTTCACGTCGTCGGACACCGTCGGGCTTGCGTGCTATACAAAGGACGAAAAATCGGCGACGGCGGTTATAGACAATCTCGTTATAACTAACAACAGCGGAAAGTACGAATACGTTAAAAATGCGTTTTCGAGGCGTAATACTATAAAAGACGGCAGAATGAAAATACTTGCCACAAACGCTTTAAGCGGAGAAAAATCCCTTCTTGGAAATGCGTATATTCAGAATAGTTGGTTGTGTAACGTTCGTTTCGTTGCTGAAAACGGCGAGATTTTAAGCAGTCAGAAAGTTTCGGGGTACGGAACGGCGACCGCGCCGGTTGCGCCCGAAAAAGAGGGTTATACTTTTAAATGCTGGAACGAAAGTCCGACGGGCATAATTACGGACAGCGTATTTTATCCGATTTACGAAGAAAAAGCAACCGAACCCGACGAAAGTTCTTCCGAATCCGAAAGTATCGTCGAGTCGACGGATTCCGTGAATTCGGCTGCGTCGTCAGGCTCGGAAAAGCCTTCTTCGGGCGGTTGCGGCGGCAGCGTTGCCTCCGTTTCGGTTTTGTCGGTTGCGGCAGTTGCCGCTTCGATAGCAATAGGGAGGAAACGTCGTAAATGAAAATCTTAAATAAAATTCTGGTATTCGCGTTGGGAGTTTGTTTGTCTATGGGCGCGGTTTTTACGGGCGGAACGACGAAAGTTTCGGCTGAAGGAAGTTTAAAAAGCAACCTTACCGTAAGCGGCGGAACGTTGACGGAATCCGATAAGGGTTACAACGACGCGGAAGCGGTAAAAATGACTTTTAACGGAAAATCTTCGGTTTTACGCATAAAAAACGACGAAATAAACGCTTTGAAAACGTTTGATACGGTTACGGTTGAATTTCGCCTGAAATACGACGGGTCGGGGTATAATGACACCCTCAAGGTTTATAAAGCGGAAGGAGATCTCGTCGACTATGGCTATCCTGCGAACGTCTGGAACAGGGTTCGGTTCAAAACGATGGTCTACACCGAAAACGGCGAGAATTTCGTTAAAATAAAGTTGGACTACGCTACAAATAAAACGGCGTATATATCCGACTTGAAAGTAACCGCAAGCGAAGCGGACAAACCCCTTCTCGGCGGCGTTCAACTCATCTCGCTCGAAAGCGTCACTCTCGCTATGGGCTACGTCGTGATTACGCCCGACAATAAAGTTATCGTAATCGACGGCGGCTACTATGCGGAAGATACGCAAATTATGCTTAAATTGCTCAGAACGTTTACGCATAAAGTCGATTATTGGTTTTTAACGCATTTTCATACCGACCATACCACCGTTCCGGCGCAGTTGATCGAGAACGAGGATATCGTGATAGAGAATTTGTATTACGATTTCCCGAACTCTCAGACGGTAAAAAATCTGAGCGGCGACAGCGATTATCCGTTTTGCGATAAATTTGAAAACTTAGTCAAAAACAATCCTCAAAAGGTTAAAAACGTAGTAACGCCGCACTATAAAGACGAGTATAAGTTGGGCGAATACGTTACCATGAAAGTTCTGAACGACGCTTGGTATACCGAAAAGGACGACAACTACGGAAACAATTCCGGCATAATGTTTAAAATGGAAACGCCCGGCGAATCGGTGTTGTTTACGGGCGATATGGGAAATCGCGGCGACGTATATCTCAACGACGAATGGACTAAAAAGGAAATCGAAAGTTGCACGATCATACAAATGGCCCACCACGGACAGCACGGAACGAGCGACGCCTTTTATAACTCGATAAAAGATATTAAGGTTTGCCTTTATCCTGCCGTAAACTGGATATACAACAACGATAACGGTTCGGGGTTCAACACCGCGAATCTTGATTCGTTGCATACCCGCGATCTTATGCGCGAAAGAGGAGTTATGAACATTTATACGAGCGGAATGGGTCGAAAAATAATCCTTTAACAATCCGTCTGGCTGTAGAAAAAACAAAAATAAAGACTGTAAATCTCTAATGGATATGCAGTCTTTTTTATTGGCTGAACGGAGCGAACAATCGACGAGGAGAGTTGTTTGCAAATTTATACAATATTTTAAAAATTTTATATATTATAACATCTAAGTTGACATAAGCGGCGTTTTACTGTATAATTCATATAAAGTAAAATCGGAGATTGTTGAAAGAAGTAAATGAAACAAGGCGAGTTCGAACTCTTATCAAAGCAATTTGCGACGCCGCAAGCGGTCATGACGGAAATTATCAATTTAAAAGCCATTCAGGGACTGCCGAAGGGGACGGAACATTTTTTAAGCGATTTACACGGCGAATCGGAAATATTTTTACATATATTAAGGAACGCTTCGGGCGTTATCCGCACGAAGATAGACCTTGCGCTCGGTAAAAGCGTGTCCGAGGACGAAAAAAACAAACTTGCCGCGCTTATATATTATCCCGAAGAGTATTTGTCGCGTACCCCCGATAAGGAAAAGACGTCTGCGTTTTATGCGGAAATTTTAAGGCGTTTAATCGAAGTCATAAAACTTACCACGGCAAAATATACCCGTTCGAAAGTGCGAAAAGCCATTCCGACGGAATATCGTTATATAATCGACGAACTTATAAATATGCCCTATCACAGCATATCCAAGGCGAAATATTATAACGGTATCATTCGCGAAATTATCGAACTCGGCAACGCGGAAAACTTTATAATTCGTATGAGTTATTTAATTCAGCGACTGGCGATAGACAGGTTGCACGTTGTAGGGGATATATACGACCGCGGCAACGGCGCGCCGAAAATTATAGATAAACTTGCCGATTATCATTCGCTGGATATACAGTGGGGCAATCACGATATACTCTGGATGGGCGCGTTTTTCGGTAACGCGGCTCTGATATGTAATCTGCTGCGTATAAATTGCCTTTACCGCAATTTGCAGGTTATTGAAAACTACGGAATAAATCTGAGACCTTTAATGAGTTTTGCTTTGGAAGAATACGCCGACGACGATTGCGAGAAATTCGTCATATCCGACCTTTACGGCATAGAAAGCGAACTCGAACGCAACGCCGTTTTGCGTAAGATTACCAAAGCGGTTACCGTTTTACAATTAAAACTCGAAAACGAACTTATAAGAAATCATCGCGAATTCGGGATGGACGACAGGATTCTCTTAGAAAGCGACGGACTGACGGACAAGGAAAAAGAACTCGTTAATTATCTTATAGGTGAGTTTTCGTCAAGCAAACGGCTGTCGGAGCATATAGATTTTCTCTTGAAAAAGGGGAGTATGTACAAGGTTTTCAACGGAAATTTAATTATGCACGGTTGCGTGCCGACGGAAGAAAACGGGGAATTTTCGCTTGTTCCCGTGGGCGACGAAAAATACTCGGGTAAAAAACTATACGATAAACTTAACGTCGTTGTTAAAAACGCCTCGCGCGGCGATAAATACGCCGTGGATTATACCTGGTATTTGTGGTGCGGAAAGAAATCGCCGCTTTTCGGGCGGGATAAAATGCGTACCTACGAAAAATATTTCGGCGGCTCGTTGCGAGAAAAAGAAGATCCGTATTATAACTTCGTAAAGACGGAAGAATTTTGCCTTAAAGTTTTAAACGAATTCGGGGCTAACGGAAAGTACGCGGTAATAGTAAACGGGCATAAACCCGTTCGCGTAAAAGACGGCGAAATGCCCGAAAGCGGAAATTGTCGGCATATAACGATAGACGGAGGGCTGTCCAAGGCGTACAGTTTAAAAACGGGGATAGGCGGTTATACGCTTATAAGCAATTCGGAAGGGTTGTATCTCGTAAGTCACGAATCGGGTTTTTCGGTAGACGGCGTATTTCAAGGCAATTCCGACCTCAAAAGTTCCAACAGGTTGCTTAAAAAATACGACAAGCGTATACTCGTTAAAGAAACCGACGACGGAAAGGCTATGGATAAACAAATTCAGGTGCTGAAAGGACTTTTAAAATATTATAATCAAAAATAGCGGTTTCGGCATAAAGGGACTGTAAAGAAAAAAAGGACGGCGACTCTAAGGCGACGTCCCTTTTTATAACCTGATTTTAAATAAAAAAATATCGATAAAGCGGTCTATAAGCCGATTAAGTGCGGTTTTTATAAAATAACGACGGTATTTTTGGCGGAAAATTAATCCGAATAAGCCCCCTCTCGCAAGCATCGCCTGCGAGAGGGGGCTTATTCGGAATATGATTATAGTTTATTCAGTACCGCCGCGGCTTCCGTCGATAAATAACGTCCGCTCAGTATCGCGAGCAGTACGTTTATCGCAAGTACTATCGCTAAGTATATCTCGGGCAAAATAAACTTCGCTATGAAGATATACGGTACGCAAAGTATTAACGAATATAATATACCGCCGAGCATAGAAAACAGTACCGATAAGCCTTGCTTTACCGCTATCGTTTCGTTCGTCCATTTTACGTTCGGAAACGCAAGATTGATTATTACTCCGCTCATACCGCAAAGGAGAGTCAACGATATTGCCGCCAGAACGCATAGAATTGCCGATAACGGCGGATATCCCGCCTTTTACGGTTTATTTCTAAACCTGTTTTTTATTTGAGGTTTATAAGGAACATATCGCAGGGGAGTCCTTCCTCGTCGTATATCGTTATGGTTTTTGTGAAATCTTCAACGATTTCCGCGGTTTTTGCAAAGTTGTATCCGTATCTTACTGCCGTGAACGGAACGCTCGAAGTAACCGTTATCGCGTTTCCGTTAAGAGTAACGTTGCATTGCGAGGAATATCCCGATTCGGTTAAAACCTCAAAACCGTTCGCCCCGTTTTTTAAAACGACCGCTTCGCTCATTACGAGCCTTACTTCCTTGTCGGAAATAACTCTGTGAGCGATGACTTCGGGCGCGGCGTTCTCGTTGCATCCGAAGAAGTTTCTGAGCGTTTCGCTTGAAAGTCTCGTTCCTATCGTCCGTTTGTCTCTCGGGTGAATATCTCCCCATTCGCCCTGATCGAGGTTTATCGCGTTGCAGACAAATTTGTCCTCTCTCGCCACGATTCCTATTTTTTCGTTGATCGTACTGTACGCTATCGTGTTCTCGTGAAATCTCGCAAGTTCCGAAATGCTAAACGTGAGTTCGGGATTTTTGAAGAATTTTCTCCAACAGGAGATGAGCGACCTTAACGCGTTGTCGTGATGTCCTTCCGTTCCGTATACGTTGGAACAGCCCTGATACCAACATACGCCTCTGAAATTGAAGCCTTCGAGGGGATAAATCATTCCGTTGAAGCCCTGATTGGGCATTTTCCATATAGCCGAATCGTCGCAGGCGGTTTCGTTATTCTTTTTATACTCGTCGTAAGTCTCTTCGTCCATCCACGATTCGATTATCGAACCGCCTATTGCCGTACATACGAGTCCTACGGGGCAGTCGAGCGTTTCCTGTAATTTTTTACCGAAAATATATCCCACAGCCGAGAAATTCGGTATCGACGACGAGTTCGCGCCTTCCCATATAGGGGGAGTGGTCAGCGTTTTCGTCGGTTGGTCGCGGAATTTTCCCCCGAGAGACAGAAGCCTTATTTTGTCGTTGCGGCAAGCGTTTTCGTCGGAATACAAATCTGCGAGTACGTCCTCGCTCCAACCCGTTTTCCATTCCATGTTGCTCTGACCGCTTAAAAGATAGACTTCGCCGACGTAAACGTCTTTAATCGTCTTGGTTCCCCAATCGCAGATAAGCGTAATTTCAAACGGGCCGCCGGCGGTCATTTTCGGGAAATAGATTTCCCATTTATCGTCTTTTACTTCGCCGTAATAGGTTCTGCCGCGGAAAGTCGCCGCAATGTGTTTGTTGCCTTCGAGATTTTCTATCGTTCCCCAAATTTTGTTCACCGCGTCTCTTTGCAGAATCATTCCGTCTCCGAAAAGTTGATACGGAACGATAATGCCTTCGGCGTCGTAAACGCAGTCCGATATATCGAACGTCGGTTTTACGTTCACCTTCGCCAAGTCTTCGGACGGAAATTGGGTGACCGCCGAGGATTTTTCGTAATCTTTAAGTATGTCGGAATAATCGTCGGGTTTTTCGGAATCTTCCTCGCTTTCCGACCTTTCTTCGCTCTCGGAAGTCGGTTCGTCGCTTTCGGAATTTCCGTCGTCCGAAATCGACTCGCTGTTTTCGGAACTCGGCTTATCGCTTGCGGAGGAGCCGTCGCCGCCCCCGAGACACGATGAAAAAAGCAGTAATACCGACAGCAAAAAAGCAATTATGCCTATCGTTTTTTTCATTTTCTCTCCTTTTCGGCAGTCAGCCTTGCGGGCAAACCGACCAGATTGCATTATATGGATATTATACAACTAAAACGATCGATAGTCTTGCTTTATTTGACAAAAAAAGTGCTTTTTTATAGAAATCGTCCTTTTTTATCAAGCGAAATTCTCGGAACGGTTCGTTCGGAAATATTTTCTTAAAGAGTAGAAAAGTCTTGCGAAATGGCGGCGTTTTTGCGAATAATTGTATAAAACAGCACTTTTTCTCTATAATAAAGCAAGACAAAGGCTTTTTCGGGGTGTATAATAATTGTGTCTGAAATCGAAAAAACGATAATACGGACGAAGAGGTTTTTTATCGACTATCAGGAGGAAGTATGAAAAAATTACGCAAAATAGGGATATTAGTCGCAAGTTTTATCGCGATTATATCTCTCGGCTCGGCTGTCGGAGCGTTCGCGGCAAACACGGACATCGTCGCTCCGAAAGGATTTAACGACCCGATAACGATTGACGTTTCGGCGACGAACGAGGCCTTGAATCATTGGCAATATTACATATCGAACACGCTCGACGAGGACGGCAATCTTCGCGGTGACGCCCTCTACGAGGATAAAAACGTGCGTTTCAAGGCGACCGAAAACGGCAGGACGGGCAACGCCGTATGGGTTGAAAAGACAACTCAATCGGGTTCGCTCACCGCTTATCCTTACGCCTCGGATGTGGAAGCAAATCGGAATTATATTCTGACCGCGTACGTTAAAAACGTTTGCGAACAGAGCGACGAAAACTCGATTTCGTTTATGATTAAAGAGTTGGACGAAAACGGGGCGAAGACGGAAGGGAACGACGAGTTTGCCGTCCACGCCGCCGTTAAAGGGGCGGTGTCCGAGTGGAAAAAGGTCGAATTTACTTTCGTTACTTCGGCAAACGCTTCCAAAATAGTTCCTAAAATAGAATTCAAAGGCAAGGGAGACTTCTACCTCGACGATATGTCCGTCAGAACCGCTACGGTTTCGTCGAATACGATTTCTTATAAATTGCAGAGCGTGGGCAAAGTCTCGGACGGGGCAAACGACGAGTTGAGCAACGCCGACGAAAAAGACGGTAAACCCGCTCTTAAAGGTATGTCGGCTATGACTTCCGAAAATATTTCGTCCGATTCGTCCGACGGCGACGGGGCTTCGCTGATGCTTAACGACGGCGAGGTTTTCAAAACGAATTTCTCGGCTTTGTCTCAGAATAAGACTTACAGATTGTCTTTCAAGTATAAACATATTAAAATAGGCAGCAATAACGCTTTGAGCATTCGTATGAATTACTGTACGACGGCAGGAGAAAGAAGGTGGTACGTGGACGTTATCAACGGGTCTGCGACCGAATGGCTTACTTGCAGTCTCGATTTCAAGGGAGTGGAGGCGTTCGCCACTCAGGGGTTATCTATAACCGCGTCCGCGAGGTATCTCATCGACGAGTTGTCCATCGTCTGCCTTGACGAAAACGATTCTATGCAATATATCGCGAACGGTTCGTTTTCGGGCGGGTATACCGACGGCTATACTTTGGACGCGAACGCGAACGTTGCGAAGCAGCCGGACGGAACGGGCGTTTTCGCTACGGGCAACGGAGTCTACGACGGCTTGTTCGGACAGAGAGGGTTCGTGAGATACGCTCCCGTCGGCTTGACTGTCGGACAAAAATATACCCTTAGTTACGAATACCGCTTTGCGGGGGCGAGTTGGGTGAACAGCGTACTCGTCTTCCACGGCGGCTCGGAAATAAAGAACATTATAAATCAGGAAGTTCCCGACGGCTGGAATAACGCGACCTACGAATTTACGGCGACGGGAAGCGATTACTTCATGTTCTACGGACCTTCCTATTACTTCTGGGTAACGTATTACAGAAATATAAAGGTGACGTCGGGGGATAATCAGTACAATTCCAACGTCGATCTCGTAAAACCCGAACCCGTTTACGGCGAAAACGTTCTCGACAACGGAACGTTCGACGGCAATACGGAATACGTTGCGGACGGTTGGACTTTTAAAGGTAACGCGGGCGTTAAAGGACTTATTTTCGATACGAGATACGAGGCGAACGTTCCGACCGATACTAAACCCGATTGGAAAATCTGCCTCGACGGAACGAAAGGAAACGCCGCTTCGGCGATAAGTAAAGAAATTACGGTAGATAAGAAAACGCTTTTCGTCGGTTTTACCTGCTATAACGGCAAAGTCAAAGATCTGACGATTTCGGCGATAGCGGGCGACGACGAGGTATTTGCGGACGAGAACGGCTTTATCGAACTTCCCGACGGCGTAGCTTCCGTCAGAATTAAATTCTCGTCCGAAAAATACGTTGCGTTCAAGAAGATAACCGTTTCCTCGCATACTCACGCGACCCCTTCTGCGGAAGATATTATGGTCGTAGAGGCGACCTGTACGAAACACGGCGGTAAAGTCTTTACCTGTAAGGACTGCGGGAAAACCGTTTATCTTGAAAAGACCGCGACTCTCGCTCACGATTTTGAACACGTTCATATCGCCGCAACCTGCGTAGACGGCGTTGACAAAGACGTCTGCAAGGTCTGCAAAGGCGAATTTAACGTTAAAACGCTTGCGGGTAATTCAGAAGGTCATAATTTCAAAGAGGAAGTTCTGAAAGTCCCGACTTGCGGCAAAAGCGGAATGAAACAGAGCGTTTGCGAGTACTGCGGAGCGGTTAAGGACAGAGAGATTATTCCCGAGACGGGCAAGCACGTTTATAAGGACGGCGTATGCGAGGAATGTGGGGCGAAAGACCCCGAATACAACGAACCGACTTCGGAAAGTTCCGACGGCAGCGAGTCGGGAAGCGGCGATAGCGGAGACGGCGAATCTGTCGGCTCGGAAAGCAAAGGCGGCGAGTCGGTAAGCGGAGAGAATTCAAACTCGGGTTCGGGAAACGGCGGTTGCGGTTTGAACGTTTACAGCGGAGTCGCGGCTTTGGGGACGCTTGCGGTAGCGGCGATAATAATAATCAGGCGTAAAAAAGACGAATAAAGAAAGCGATATCGGACAATGTGCAAACATAAAGAAACGTCGGGCGGTTGCCCGACGTTTTTCGTTGTAACAAATCTCTATAAAGAGGTCTATAAGTCGATTAACTATGTTTTTAACAGAATAATAATGGTGATTCGTAGCAGGAATTCAGTCTGTTTTTAACCTCTCTCGTCGGCTTCGCCATCACTCTCCCCAAAGGGGAAAGCAAGAAAAGGTCAGATTGCGTAACCGTTACGGAATTTCTAAAACAATTCGTTTGCTCTTTTTTTTCTGTATGCTTTATTGAGATAAAATTTCAGTAAACAGATAACCTTGCTCCCCTATGGGGAGAGTGACGGCGAAGCCGACGAGAGAGGGCTACAATGCGAAAAACAGAGACTTTTACGGAACTTTGAAAGAGTTTTCTTTTCTTGTCATCGATTGTAAAAAAAACGACTGTTTTTTTAAAAGGTCTTTACAACGGCAAAGTCGTATGTTATAATTACTATAAATCAGAATTAAGGGACGGGAAATGAAAAAAATATTGTCGCTACTATCCGTATTATTTTTGCTGTTTTTGAACTCGTGTTCTTATAACGGATATTCGGGCGGTTATTCTGACTTGTATACCGTAGCCGTAAACAGCGTGCTGTGGCTCAACGGTTATTCGTGGGGAGCGGATTTCGAGTGCGACCCGCAAATAGAAAAAATTGACGAAGATAGTACGGCAGAACAATGTTTACTTATTACGAAAAACATTACAGCGGTTCTGACGCGTCGTTTTCCGCGTTGATTGTTTGTCAGTATTCAAACGGCAAAGAAGCGTTTTATTACGAGGACGTAAACTATATCGTAAAAAAGCAGGTCAATAATTCGCAAAATCTCGAAAAGTTTAGCGATGAAGAAAAGGAGTATTTAAAGTCGCTCAACGATTGGAATAAGGAATTTAATTACGATAAATGCGTCGGAAAAAGCATAACGAAAAATAAAGCGGACGTCCTTTTGAAAAAGAAATAGAAAAGCGGATAATCGACGAATTTAATCTTAACGGCAGTCAATATTCGCTGTTTATGAATTATTTAACGGGTAATTCGGACGATTCAAAATTTATAATGTACGGGTATATAAATAAAGGTGAAAATAACGGGGTTTATTTTATCGGTCTTGCCGAAAAGGAAAATAATTCGATTAAAAATATAAATTTCCTTGTTCCGTCCGACTTGTATAACTATCAAGTCGAATTGACGGAATTTAAGAAAGCAAACGGTTGGAAATGAATTTACTGATAAGAGGGAAAAAATTTGATATGAGAAAAAGAATAGTTTTATTTGTATTGATTTGCTTGGTTTGTTTTCTCGCTTCCTGTAATTTGAGGGAAGAAGTTTTAGAGGCGTATAGTGATAGAGATACATATTACACCATAAACTGTAAACTCTCGTTCAGAGATTTTAGCGATTCTGTAAGTGGAGGTAATATATCTCCATACTCATTTATAATCGATGATATTACTTCTTACAATGGCGAAAAACTCCCCTCGTACGACAGATATTGTTGCGTGATACCACTAAAAAGTGAAAACAAGTTAGTTGAGAACGGGTTTGAGTTTAAAGCAGACGATAAAATATACCAAGTAACTTTTACGAATAGAATGTTTAGCGACGGGTGGCCTTCTTACATTGTCGGCATAAGTTGTGACGAAGACGATATTGTGTATTTGGAGATTGAAGATGGTATTGAAAATTTGTTGGATATATATAGAAAGTAGCGGTAAGGTAGGTGATGGGTAGAATGAAAGAAAAAATCGCATTGTCGTTTTCGCTTTTTCTAGCGGTTCTTTTATTGTCTTCGTGTTTTTTTTCGGATAAAGAACGGGCTTTAAAAGTATATAAGGATAGCAAGAATTTTATAGAAGTCGAGTGTAGTATTTCACAAGTAAGCGAAGACGGCGAAGGCAACATTATTTTGTTGTTAGAAAATATAGAGTGTCTGACGCCCGACAAGAATCCGTATAAAAGTTATTATTGCATTATCGTGCCGAAAAATAAAGATATTTTAAACGAAAATGACTTTATATATAGCGACGAGAATAAGTCGTATAGGATAACCTTTTGTCCTTGTATAATGTGGGACGGCGGTTTGTGCCATATACTTAGTATAAGCGACGAAGAGACGGTCTATCTCGACTATGATTCGGGTATAAAAAACGTGCTTGATTGGATCAAAAACGATATGTAACTTAGAAATGCGGATACGGACGGGAATGCAGAATTGACAGTTTGTATCGATAATGACGAAATGTTATAGAAAATGTTTCAAGCAAAACGGTAAACAGAATAAAAGGTCAGACGTTAAAAAGGTAAAAGCATTAAAGAAAATACTGAATTTATTTATCGGAAACTGAATTTTTTAAATAAAACGTCGGGCGGTTGCCCGACGTTTTTCGTTGTAATAAATGTCTATAAAGCACTCTATAAGTCGATTAACGACGTTTTTACAGTTTGTTCAGTACCGCTTCGGCCTTCGTCGATAAATAACGCCCGCTCAGTATCGCGAGCAGTACGTTTATCGCAAGTACTATCGCTAAGTATATCTCGGGTAAAACAAATTTCGCTATAAAGATATAGGGTACGCACAGTATAATCGAATATAATATTCCGCCGAGCATAGAGAACAGTACCGATAAGCCTTGCTTTACCGCTATCGTTTCGTTAGTCCATTTTACGTTCGGGAACGCAAGGTTGATTATTACTCCGCTTCTGCCGCAGAGAAGTACGAACGCGAGAGCCGCTAAGACGCATATTATTGCGGATAAAGGCGACAGGCGAAGTACTACCGATAACACTATCGAAGCAAGAAGCGTAAACGGCGCGGTGATTGCAAAGTGCAACGCAGACTTGGCTGAAAACGCCGTTTTCGGTCTTATAGGCAGGGATTTGAGAAGCCAGAGGGTCTTTCCTTCGAGCGAAATCGAGGGCGCGGATATGAAATTATTCGCAGACAAAAGCATCGCTATGCCGAGAGACATTACGGACATAATTCTCGGCAAGTTTATCCCGTTTCCCTCCGCAGACGGAGCGATTATTTCTCTTATCGTCGGAGCGTATATGATAATCGCGACCGATACGAGCAACATAAATATCGAGCCTATCGAAGTGTTTAACATATAGTTCGCGCTCGACAGATATTTTCTCAGTTCCTTTTTGAAGAACGCCTTTTCGGGCGAGCATTGTTTGGAAATCTTGCCGTCGAACATTACCTTTTTCGACTTGCCGCCGTTCGTGATTATTTTTAAGAAACTCTTTGACAAAAGCCACCAGACAAGACCGAGAAGTACTAAAACCGCCGCGGTAAAGCACACGATTGCTATCGGGTTGCCTTCGCCGACTTTTCCCATTGCATAGAACGGGTAAGCGTATATTTTTACGCCCGAGGCGACCGCTTCGCCGTTCGCGACTATTTGCTGAATAACCTCGCTCGCCTTAAAATAAAACAGGTAGTACAACCCGAAAAACGCGAGCATAATGAGCGCGGACAGAAACCCTTTGTTTTTGAGTTTCTGAGACAATTTCGCTACGATAAAGCCGAGTCCGCAGGACAGCATAAATACTATGAGAGTGACGAACGGAACGAGCAACAGACTTCCTATCACTCCGAGAGCCGACGGCGAACCGAGTACCATATATACGATAGCGGAAGTAATCGTCGCGGGGGCGGAGTAGTAAAAACTCATTGCCAAAACGCCGAGAAGTCGCGCTATAAGCACGTCTTTGACGGGTATGGGCAGGGATAAAAGCAGGTCGTTGTCTTTCGCGAGGTACATAGAAGCGAACGTGTTGAACACGCTTCCGAACACTCCTAAAAGAATAGCCGCGCCGCTCATTATGGTAAAATAAAACCAGCCGAGACCGACGGATGCGAACGGCTCGCAAATCATTAGCGCAAGGGCGAGGAACAACGCCGCAAAAAAAATCGGTATAACCGCCATCATCGCCACGAAGAATATTATCGCGCCCGTGGAACGCCGCTTGTTCGTCTTTTGGTCTACGAAAAGCGAACGATTTATTTCGTAAAGTTGCTTTTTAAGCAATATAAAAACCAAGTTCTTTTTCATTTGCTTTCCGTTCCGTCCGTGGTCTGAATTTTTTCGTCAGTCTGAGTTTCTTTGACGGTTCCGCCCGTTTTTTCGCCTTCGAGTTCGAGGAATACGCTTTCGAGCGATTCGTCGCCTTTGACTTCTTCCATAGTTCCCGTTTTAATGAGTTGTCCGCCCTTTATAATCGCGACTTTATCGCAGAGTTTTTCGGCGGTGTCGAGAACGTGGGTGGAGAAGAAAATCGCCCCGCCGTTGTCGCAATGCTCGCGCATAATCTGTTTTAAGAAATGCGAGGCTTTGGGGTCGAGTCCGACGAACGGTTCGTCCATAATAATAAGTTTCGGATTGTGGATAAGCGCGGAAATAATTGCGAGCTTTTGTTTCATTCCGTGCGAATACGAGGAAATCGTCGAGCCGAGGTCGTTTCTGAGTTCGAAAATATCCGCGTACTTGTTTATGCGTTCGACTCTCGTTTTCGAGGAAATTCCGAAGATGTCCGCTATGAAGTCGAGGTACTGAATGCCCGTCATAAATTCGTACAAATCGGGGTTGTCGGGTATGTACGCGAGCGACTTTTTGCAAGTCACGGGGTCGTCCTTTACGGAAACGCCGTTTATGTAAATATTTCCCTCGTTGAAAGCGAGAATACCCGTCGCGGCTTTTATGGTCGTGGTCTTACCCGCGCCGTTATGACCGATAAATCCGTATATTTCGCCTTGGGAAATATGCAGAGACAGATTGTTTACGGCTACTTTTTCGCCGTATTTTACAGTTAAGTTTTCGATTTTAAGCATAATTTCTCCGTTGAAAATTGATAAATAACAAATGTTATTTTACTATATTATAACACTTAAATATATAATATGTCAATGGAAATAGAGGAAAATAAGGGTAGAAAGGCAAAAAATCGAGGCGTTATGCGGCGATAGAGAGCGGGGAGTAAATAAAAAACAAAAAAAAGAGAAAAACGGGCGAAAAAAAGTTGTTTTTTTTAAAGGGATATGGTAGAATAGTATGGCGTTGAGAATAAAGACGAAAAAATGCTGCTATGGCTCAGTCGGTAGAGCGCGTCCTTGGTAAGGACGAGGTCACCGGTTCAATTCCGGTTAGCAGCTCCAAAAGCAAACCGAATTGAACCGACGGAGTTGGGCAATTCGGTTTTTTTTATTCATTTGAGCTTAGGTTTGCTTTTGGAGTTGCTGACCGGAGATTCACCGTTGACGCGGCGTATTTTTGTTTGTAAAAATGATTTTATTATACGCCGCGTCACGGTGACGCGATTGCGGACTTTTGCTGTCGGAAAAAACCGAGTTTGCGTGTCCGAACAATCGCTATTCCGTCGCAAAACGAAACGAAGTTGATATTGTTAATGAGTGTGGTTGTCGTTTTGCTTCTTACAATTCCGGTTAGCAGCTCCAAAATGGACCGAGTTGAACCGACAGAGTGGGTCAATTCGGTTTTTTATTCATTTGGGTGCAGGGTTTGCTTTTGGAATTGCTAACCGAAGATTCACCGTTGACCCGACGAAACGTTGAAATTATTTTAAGTAATGGGATAAATAAATCGGAATTTTATGAGAGTCCGAACCCTGTTTAGATTTTTCGCTTATTTATCGAAATAACCTATGACTTTGTTGACGGGTTCGACGAATGCGAAACAGTCGGGGTGCCTTTTTAAAATATTTTCAAATTCAACTATCTCGTTTTTTGTGACAAGACACATAAGCGATTGTTTGCCCGTATTCGTGTATGAGCCGAAACAATCGAACCTCGTGGAAGTATGGACGAGATTTTCCGCAATGTCCTTTTCTATCGGGCGTACGTCGTCGGCAACGACAAAAAACTTGTATGCCGCCTCGCCGCCCCTGATTATTTTATCGCCTATAAAATTGCTTATGAAATCGCATAAAACGCACATGCAGACGGGTCTGTAACTGTACGTGAGTACGCCGTCTACGTTTTCCGCGAAGACGAAATAGGACAAAATCGCGATAGCCGCGTTAATCGTAAACGTGACGTAAAAGAAATTGAACTTCGGATTTTTCTTGTTCACATACTTTGAAATAATATCCACGCCGCCCGAGGAGCTGTTGTCTCTGAAAAGTATTCCATAGGCAAAACCCGAGATAATTCCCGCAATCGCAACGGGATAAATCGTATCCACGTTACCTGCGAAATAGCGGAATTGTTCCATTCCTAAGGTCTCGAATACTTTATAGAATACGGAGTACGACAGCGAATAAATCGCGGTGTTTACGGCGAAAGTTTTGCTTACGCGGAAAAACGCGAATATACAAAGCGGAATGTTTATCGCGAGTTGTATATAACTCAGATTGAGTTTCAGATTGTCTCTCGTAACTCGTTGAATCATAATTGAAATGCCTTCCACTCCCGACGAAACGTAGTCGTTGGGAATGATGAAAAGCCAACAGTTGAGGGCGTTTATAAGCCCGAAAATTATTGAGACCGCAATAGATTTAACGGCGGGATTTTTAAATTTGAATTTTTCCATATACCTTATAAATTATTCTTGTCCGGCATCGGAACGAAGCGTTTTTTACGCTAAGATTATACAATATTTTTTCGGTAAACGCAACGATTAGAAGAAATAAAAAAGCCCGATACGGGAAAACTAATTGTTTTTACCGTTTTTTGGTAGAATTGCGATTTATTTTTATTCGGCATACGTTTTAAAAAGATTGAAAAAAACGGTTTTCTTTGTTATAATGTATCACAAAAGAGAGATTACGGTATGAAAAATATTTTAAAAGGTACGAAAATATGGAAGGGCAACGTAAAGGCTAAGGACTTATACGTCGATTTTAAACGCGATTTCAAAGTTGCGGACAATAACGAAAAGGTCTTTTTGCGTATTTCCTGCGACAGCAATTATTCCGTGTGGATAAACGATATGCTCGCGGGCTTCGCCTCTTGTTCCGATTATCCCGAGTATAGAAATTACGACAAAATCGAGGTTACGAAGTTCTGTAAAACCGACTGTAAAAACGAAATCAAAATTACCGTGTGGCATTACGGCGAAAACAGTCAGACTTATATAAACGCCGACGCTTTTTTGCTTTTCGATATCGTTCAGGGCAATAAAACCGTTGCAAAAAGCGATAAAACCGTTTTGTCCGCAATAAATTGCCATTATAAAAACGGGTATTGCAAAGTAATGAGTCCGCAAATGGGTCTCGGGTTCGCTTACGACGCTACCGCGACGGACGGGGAATATTCCGAAAGCGAAACTTACGGCGAGGGGGTTGCCTATCTGAGGAAACAAAAGCAATGCAGGCTGAAACGCAGGGTTAAAACCTCGGTCAAAGTTTCGGACGGCGGATACTTAGTCGATTTGGGCAAGGAAACCGTCGGTTTCGCTGATTTGCAGTTTAAAAGCGAAGTAAAACAAAAAATCAAAGTTTCTTACGCCGAACACCTGACGGACGGCAAAGTCGAGGCTGCTCTCGGAGGGCGCGATTTCAGTTTCGGGTATACCGCCGCAGTCGGCGAAAATTCCTATATCAATACGTTCAGAAGAATAGCGGGCAGATATATTTTTGTCGAGGTCGAAAGTCCCATAGAAATCGAATATATAGGCGTTCGCCCCGTCGAATATCCGTTAATCGCGGTAAAAAGGAATTTTAAAGACGATTTACTGCAAAAAATCTACGATACTTGCATTTATACGCTTAAATGCTGTATGCACGAGCATTACGAGGACTGCCCTTGGAGAGAGCAGGCGTTGTACGTTTTGGACAGTCGCAATCAGATGTTGTGCGGATATTACGCGTTCAAGGGTACGGAATATCAGAGGTCGAACCTTGTTTTGATAAGCAGAGGACTCAGAAAGGACGGGCTTTTAAGCCTGTGTTTCCCTGCCGGTAACGATTATCCGATTCCCTTTTTCTCGCTTGCTTACGTTATGCAGGTTTGGGAATATATAGAGCATACGGGCGATTATTCCGTTCTGAAAGAGGTAGAAAATGCCGTTCGGACGATAATGAAAACGTTTTCGGCGAGAATGGAAGAATGCGGACTTATCGCCGACTTCGAGTACCCGTACTGGAACTTTTACGAGTGGACGGACGGCAGCGATAACGAACCCGATTTGTCCCGTAAAAGGGACGATTATTGCGAGAAAAAGTACGATTTGATACTAAATTGCTTTTATATCGTCGCGTGCGGATATTACGAGAGAATAACGGGCGAAAGGGTAAATACCGAAAAAACCGCGAAAAGCGTTATGAAAACCTTCTATAATGCGGAGAAAAAGTCCTTTAAACTGTGTACGCTCGGAGAAGCGAAATACTCGCAACTCGGAAATTCGATGGCGATACTTGCGGGTGTTGCGGATGAAAATCTGCTTAAAGAGACGGCGAAAACGACTGCGGCGGGAGACGGTCTTACGAGGGTAAGTCTGTCTATGAACGGTTTTTTCTACGACGCGCTTTTGAAAATCGACAAGTCATATAAGGATTTCGTACTTGGCGATATAAAGGCGAAATACGGAAAAATGCTCGAAGCGGGAGCGACTACTTTTTGGGAAACGGAACTCGGCTGGGAAGATTTCGGCGGTGCGGGAAGTCTATGCCACGGTTGGTCGGCGTTGCCCGTTTACTATCTGAATACATTGTTTGAAACAGTATAGAGGTAGCATTTCGGTAAGGCGATTAAAACATAAAAGTCGGCGTATAGGTTGATAAACGCGTGTTTTATCATCCCATACGCCGATTTTTTAACTAAGAATTGTGTGAAAGACAGCGATTGTAAAACGAAACGGGACGCCATATTCTTAAAAATGCAAGCATTTTTAAGAGTTCTGCGAGGGCGCCGTCCCCTACGATTGTTGAAATAAAGTGCCGTATGGGTTGATTATTTCAGTCATTTGTCAGAAATTGAATAAATCAGAAATAAAAAGAATAACGCTGTCTTTTTTCAATTTTAAAGATTTATACAGTCCTGCCGTAGGGGACGGCGCCTCGACGTCCCGCAAATAACGCAAGTTTTGTTATCTGAAAAGTTGGTATTTCATTTTATATAGTTGGATATTCCTTTTATTTCAGTAAACGAAATATAGAACTTTATATTTGTTGTCGTTGACCATTTTGGTGACGGCTTTTTTAAGTTTAAGCCTCGTTTCTTCGGGCATCGCTCCAGATTTCATATTTATTTCGTCTAATACGAGTTCGCCGAGCGGTCTCCCGAATACCTTGACTTCCGAGACCCGACCTTCTTTCGTTTCGCCCGAAATGAAGTCGATAAAGTCCTCGCATTGTTTTTTAGTTCCCGAAATAGGATTTACGGTTGCCTTTACGCCTACTTTTACGACGTGTAAACTCTCCGTTTCGGCTTTGATTTTTACGTTATATCTGTTGCCTTGTTTTACGAGTTCGGGTTCGTTTATCGAAACTTCCTTTTCTGACGGCAGAACTATTCCGTAACCTTTCTCGTCCGCGTCCTCGAGACCCGAACGTATTCTGTCGTATTCCCATTTTGCTTTCGACAGGTCGCGGACGAAACTCATAAGTTTATATTCGCCGTCGATTGTCTCGCCGCAAGTCTCGCTGATGACCTCGTAAAACAGGCTTTTATCGGCTTCTAAGCGGAGATATAGTTTACCTTCGCCCGCGTCGGCTTTGAAATCCACGGGAATAATTTTGTCTACCGCAAGGACGGCGTTTTCAAGATTTTTGCCGTCTTTCATTTTCTGAAGTTTGCCCGAAGTCTCTTTAACCGCGGAGATAATTTCCGAAACGACTCTGCTGTCGGGCGGCAAGGCTCGAAGCCAGTCGGGGAGAGTGACGTCCGCCGACTTGACGGGGAATTCTCCGAGAGCCTTTTCCATTACCTCGGTAAAGCCGTCCTCGTTTGCGTTTAAAACGTCGATGGGAACGACGGACACGCCGTATTTCTCTTCGAGCGAATTTTTAAGATTTACAGTTTCCTTGGAGGTCGGGTTTTTGGTGTTGAGACATATCACGAACGGCTTGCCGATTTTTTGTAGTTTTTTTACGGTGAGTTCCTCGGCTTTTTCGTAATTCTCTCTCGGAATTTCCGTGACCGTGCCGTCGGTAGTCACGACTACGCCGATAGTGGAGTGCTCGGTGATAACCTTATCCGTCCCTATTTCGGCGGCGGTTTCAAAGGGTACGGGGGAATCGTTCCACGGCGTCTGAACCATACGGGGTTCGCCGTTTTCCTCGTGACCTATCGCCCCGTCTACCATAAAGCCCACGCAGTCGATAAGCCGCATTTTAGCGGTCGTTTTACCGCCGAAAGTGACCTTTACGGCTTCGCTCGGAATAAATTTCGGCTCAGTAGTGGTGACGGTTTTGCCCGCGCCCGACTGCGGCAATTCGTCGGTAGCGATTTTCTTCTTGTTTTTGCCGGTAATGTTAGGCATCATAAGAAGTTCGGCAAATCTTTTGACGAACGTGGATTTACCGACTCTGACGGGGCCGACGACTCCGACGTAAATATCGCCGCCCGTTCTTTTACCGATATCGTTATAAATGTCGTATTTTTCCATAAAAACTCCTTGCATTACCAGACAAGAATAATATAAACCTTGCCAAAACGTCGCTATTTCCGTGCTTTTCGGCAAATGCTCCTTTGAAGTACGTTCAGTACATCTGCACTCGCCTTTACCAAAAATCATCGAAAATATCGGCGTTTTGGTTGCGGGCAAGTCTAACGGCGTATTTTTAGGCTAAGACAAGGCGTGCGAACGGGTTAATACTAAACGTATAAGCCGCGAGCAGAACGAAGTATTAGTCAAAAATACGTCGTTAGACCAAGGTTCGTATTATTCTTGTCTGGTATTTACGGTATAGTTTATTATTGAAAAAATGAAAATATGCGGGGTAATATTTTTCTGTCTCTGAATGAAGTACGCTCTTTCGCGGAAGTGGGAAAAAAATTTTGGCTATAAGAAATTTTGTTGTTTCGTTAGACCTCTATCGGCGGCTTCGCCGCCACTTCGCCTCGGCGGCGAAGCGACAAGAGAGGTCTAAACGTAAAATATTATACGCCTCGCGATTTTTTTTCGTAGGGGACGGCGCCCCCGACGTCCCGAAGTCTAAACCTAAATATTATAAGAGCGCAATATTTTAAATTTGCGAGAATAATTTAACGACAGGAAATATTTTTTGATTAAAATTACGAGAAATTTTATTTTCGCTATTGACAAGTGGAGCGGGCGGGTGTAAAATATATGCGAAGATAAAGATATCGAGGACATTTTTTATGACTGATAATAACAAACCTTTGAACGATAACAATAACTTCTATGTGGTTATAAGCAGACAGTTCGGCTCGGGCGGCGCCGAAACCGCGTCTAAACTCGCGGCGAAGTTGGGCGTCAAATGCTACGACAAGACTATCGCCGAAATGACCGCCGTCGTTACGGGCCTCGATAAACACATCGTTCTCTCCTCGCAGGATAAAGCGACGAACACGTTCTGGTATTCGAGTTTTCTGGGCGGAGAGTCGCTCTCGCTGTACGATAAAATTTTCATAGGGCAGTCGAACGTTATCAAGTCGCTCGCGGCGAAAGGTTCGTGCGTTTTCGTAGGGCGTTGCGCCGATTACGTTTTAAAAGATATGCCGAACGTAATAAGGGTGTTTATCTGCGCGCCTATGGAGCAGAGACGGGCGAGAGTGTCCAAAGGGTATGGAATTACGCCTGCCGAGGCGCAGAAAATCATCAAAAAGAACGATAAGGCGAGGGCGGCGTACTATAAAAAATACGCTTACGAAGAATGGGGCAAAGTCGATAACTACGATATAGTAGTGAATACTCGCATAGGGACGACTAAGGCTGCGGCTATTATTTACGACTATATCAAGGAACTCATCTGAGTTACAAGACGAAAATAAAACAACGTGTAAAACGCTTCCGTCTCGGGAGCGTTTCTCATTGTTATTTCGGGACGTCGGGGGCGCCGTCCCCTACGAATATTGTATTTTAGGGACGTCGGGGCGTCGTCCCCTACGAATGTTGTATATTTGGAACGTCGGGTCGCCGTCCCCTACGAATACTGTATTTTGGGGACGTCGGGGCGCCGTCCCCTACGAATAATGTATTTTAGGGACGTCGGGGCGCCGTCCCCTACGAACGTTGTATATTCGGGACGTCGGGGCGCCGTCCCCTACGAACGTTGTATATTCGGGACGTCGGAGCGCCGTCCCATACGACTGCAAAAAAACTTGCCGACAGGCAAATATAACTGCGGTAGCAATATAACTTTGGCGGGTAAAATACAACTTCCGTAAGGAAATATAACTATGAAATTTCTGTCAGAAGCGCTTTTTCGGCGTTCGGACTTTTTGAAATTTGTCGTAAAAACAGCGTTTTGAACCGATTTTTGTTTTTTTAACAAAATATCACAAAAAATAATTGAATTTTTACAAACAATATAGTACAATATACGAGATAAATAATATAATTTTATATCTATACGCATGTATATGGGGGAAATGTTCAAACGCCATGAAATAAATGCGTTAAGATGATATGTATACGGAGATTTTATGGGACTAATCAGATATATTCTGAATACCGATTCCAGAATAAGTTTGAAGAAGATCGACAAACAGGCTGACAAGATTCTTGCTCTTTCGCCAAAGTACGAGGCGATGACCGATTCGGAACTCAAAGACCAGACCACCGTTTTAAAAGGCAGACTTAAAAACGGCGAAACGCTCGAAGACATTATGTACGACGCGTTCGCGGTCGTAAGAGAGGCGGCGTACAGAGTTCTTCACATGCGTCACTACAAAGTCCAGCTTATGGGCGGTATCTGCGTTCATCAGGGCAGAGTTGCGGAACTTAAAACGGGCGAAGGTAAAACCCTTATGGCGACCCTTCCCGCATACCTTAACGCTCTTTCCGAAAAAGGCGTCCATATCGTCACGGTAAACGACTACCTCGCTAAGCGTGACGCGGAGTGGATGGGCAAGGTTTACAGGTTCTTGGGACTTACCGTCGGCGTGAACGTCCACGATATGAACGACGACCAGAAAAGAGCCGCTTACGCCTGTGATATTACCTATGGTACGAACAACGAATTCGGTTTCGACTATCTGAGAGATAACCTCAAAGTCAAACTTTCGGATATGGTGCAAAGGGGACTGAATTTTGCAATCGTCGACGAGGTGGACTCGATTTTAATCGACGAGGCGAGAACTCCGCTTATCATTTCGGGCAGAGGCGAGAAATCGTCCGATTTGTACGTCGAGTGCAACAGATTCGTCAAGACCTTGAAAGCCGACGAAGATTATACCGTTGACGTACAGGACAAAACGGTGCAGATTACCGAGCAGGGCGCGGAAAAAGCCGAGAGATTTTTCGGTATCGAAAACCTTGCGGATATAGAAAACGGCGACCTTAACCACCACATTCAGCAGGCGTTAAAGGCGCACTTTATTTTCAAGAGAGATTCCGACTACCTCGTATCTGACGGCGAAATTATTATCGTAGACGAGTTCACGGGGCGTTTAATGATAGGCAGAAGGTACTCCGAAGGTCTCCATCAGGCTATCGAGGCGAAGGAAAACGTCACGATAAGGAACGAGAACAAGACCTACGCGACCATTACTTTCCAGAACTATTTCAGGCTTTACCACAAACTCTCGGGTATGACGGGTACGGCTAAGACCGAAGAGGAAGAGTTCAGGACGATTTACGGACTCGACGTCCTCGAAATTCCGACCAACAAGCCCATACAGAGAATAGATATGCCCGACGTCATTTATTCGACGGAAAAAGGCAAAATAAAGGCGATAATCAACACGATAATCGACTGTCACGAAAAAGGACAGCCCGTGCTTGTAGGTACGGTTACGGTCGAGAAATCGGAAGAAATATCGAGATGGCTTTTGAAAAACAAGGTCAAACACAATATCTTAAATGCTAAAAACCACAGAAAAGAAGCGGAAATAATCGCTCAGGCAGGTAAAAAAGGCGCGGTTACGATCGCGACCAACATGGCGGGACGTGGTACGGATATTCTTCTCGGCGGCAACCCCGAATTTATGGCGAAGCAAGACCTTATAAAAGAGGGAATTGCGGACGACGTTATCGAACTCGCGACTTCCTTTGTTCAGGACGTTTCCGACGAGGTTAAACAGGTAAGAGAAAAGTATAACGAACTTTTAGCCGAACACAAGGAAGAGACCGATAAGGAGAAAGAAGAAGTTATCGCTCTCGGCGGTCTGTTCATTCTCGGTACGGAAAGGCACGAGTCGAGGCGTATCGACAACCAGTTGCGCGGACGAAGCGGTCGTCAGGGCGACCCCGGTTGCTCGCTGTTCTTCATTTCGCTCGAGGACGATCTTGCGAAGAGATTCGGCGGCGAAAGGCTCAAGGGAATTTACAACGCGTTTAAGGTCGAGGAAGATACACCCCTTCAATCCAAACTCTTGTCGCGTTCGATAGAGAACGCTCAGAGGACTATCGAGGGCAGAAACTTCGGAATAAGAAAGCATATCATTCAGTACGACGATGTAATGAACATTCAGAGAACGGTTATGTACGGCGAAAGAATGAAAGTTCTTAAAGGCGAGGACGTTCATCAGGACGTTCTGAACCTTATTCCCGACTTTGTTACCGAAATTATTACATCGAACGTAAATAAAGGTCAGGATCCGTCCACTTGGGATATTGAAAAACTCAACAAGGCGCTCGAGGACAAGGCATTGCCGAGAGACAGCGGATTTATAACCGAGGATATCGTCAATAATTGGGACTACAACTATATCGTAAATCAGACTATAGACGAAGTTATCAATCGCTACGAAGAAAAAATAGCCGCGTATAGGGAAGAGGGTATAGATTATAACGAGTTCGAGAGGTTTATTTTCCTTAAAGTAGTCGATAATAAGTGGATAGACCATATCGACGCGATGGATAGGCTCAAGAGAGGAATATCCCTCAGAGGTTACGCCAACGAGGACCCCGTTATCGCGTATAAGAAAGAAGGGCTTGAAATGTTCGAGGAAATGACGGCGAGCATTCAGGAAGAAGTCGTTGCGATTCTCTTGAAATCGGAAATCAAGAAGGTGCCGCAGAAAGAGGAGAAAAAAGACCTCGTAGAAAACGGCGGCAGTAAAGAAAGTTCCAACGAACCGATAGTAAAAGCGAAAACGGTCGGCAGAAACGACCCGTGTCCGTGCGGTTCGGGGCTTAAATTCAAGAATTGTTGCGGAAGAAAGCGTTAAAACGCGATTTGAGAAAAAAGTTAATATAAATAAAAACAAGCGAGTTGCATTTCAAAAATGCAACTCGCTTTTTGTTACGTTGTTTATAAGATGTTTTTCGGGCTTTAAATTCCTTGTTTACGGGAAATATCTTTTAGCGAAATCGTATTCAAAACTATAAATAATCAACTTATACGGCGACTTTTGTAAAGCGTTCCCGTTTTCCTTTAAAATCTGATTAACTTGCATACCCCAGAGGGGAAAGCAAGGAAGGATGGGTTTTCGATTATTATCTTCGCCTATGTGTCGGGCGAGTTCGTTTGTTGTGAATGTGGAAAAAGAGGAAAGCAAGAAAGATAGATAGTTTTCTTGGTTCTATACGGTATTTTATTCCGACAACCGTAGGGGACAGCGCCCTCGACGTCCCTAAGAACCGTAATAGCAAGCCGACTGCCTTGAAAAGGCAGTCGGCTTGTGTTGCTTTTTGTATTCTTTATTCTTATGCTTATCTAACGTTCGTCTGTTCGCGAAATTTTTGCTTGCGTTACGTTAAATTCGCAATTTTACATTGTTTCGTGAATGGTTCTCGAAATAACCTCGTCTTGTTGCTCTTTCGTGAGTTTGTTGAAATTGACGGCGTAACCGCTGACTCTTATCGTGAGTTGCGGATATTTCTCGGGGTGTTTTTGCGCGTCTAACAGCATTTCTCTCTCAAATACGTTGATGTTGAGGTGGTATCCGCCCGACTTGACGTATCCGTCTATCATATCCACGAGATTATCGACCCTTTCCGCGTTGTTCGTTCCGAGCGAACCGTGGGTCGCGCTGAACGTGTTGGATATTCCGTCCCTCGCGTATTCGTAGGGCAGTTTCGCAACCGAGGCGAGCGACGCAAGCGCGCCGTGAGTGTCTCTGCCGTGCATCGGGTTTGCGCCCGGGGCAAGCGGTTCTCCCGCTCTTCTGCCGTCGGGAGTGTTTCCCGTCTTTTTGCCGTATACTACGTTTGAAGTAATCGTGAGTATCGACATCGTCGGAACTGAATTTCTGTATGTGTACTGTCCTTCGATTTTTCTCATAAACGTCTCTACGAGCCATACGGCGATTTCGTCGACTCTTTCGTCGTTGTTGCCGTATTTCGGGAAATCGCCTACCGTGCGATAGTCCACTACGAGACCTTTTTCGTTACGAACGGGGTATACTTCGGCGTATTTGATTGCCGACAGCGAATCGACCGCGCAGGAAAATCCCGCGATACCCGTTGCGAAAAATCTGCGGACTTTCGTGTCGTGCAGACCCATTTCGAGCGCTTCGTAAGAGTACTTGTCGTGCATAACGTGTATGAGATTGAGCGTGTTGACGTAAACTCTCGCAAGCCAGTCCATCATAGTCTCGAATTTTTCGATAACTTCGTTATAATCGAGTTTTCCGTCGCCTTCGATTGCCGCGAATTCTGGCGAAACCTGCAACGGTTCACCCGTTTTTTTATCTAACGTAAGTTCGTCTCTTCCACCGTTTATCGCGTAGAGGAGACATTTCGCTATATTCGCCCTCGCTCCGAAGAATTGCATATCCTTACCTTCTCTCATACTGCTCACGCAGCATGCGATACAGTAATCGTCGCCCATATCGGGACGCATAAGATCGTCGCTTTCGTATTGAATAGCCGAGGTTTTAAGCGAAAGTTTCGCGCAGTATTTCTTGAAGTTTTCGGGCAGGTGTTCGCTCCAGAGTACCGTGAGATTCGGTTCGGGGGCGGGTCCCAAGTTTTCGAGGGTGTGCAACATTCTGAAAGAAGTTTTAGATACGAGCGTTCTGCCGTCCGTACCCATACCGCCGATAGACTCGGTAACCCAAGTCGGATCGCCCGAGAAGAGTTCGTTGTATTCTTTGGTACGCATAAACTTGACGATACGCAGTTTCATTACGAAATGGTCGATTAGTTCCTGCGCTTCGGTTTCTGTAAGAACGCCGTTTTTAAGGTCTCTTTCGATATATATATCGAGGAAAGTGGTGTTTCTTCCGATACTCATCGCCGCGCCGTTCTGGTCTTTGACCGCGCCGAGGTATCCGAAGTACAGCCATTGTACCGCTTCTTTCGCGTTCGCCGCGGGTTTCGATATGTCGTATCCGTATTTCAAAGCCATCGCTTTCAATTCGTTAAGAGCCTTGATTTGTTCGGATAATTCCTCGCGGAGTTGTACCTTATCAGGGGTCATATCCCCGTCTATAAGTCGTTTATCAGCCTCTTTTTCGGAAATCAGATAGTCTATTCCGTAAAGGGCGACCCTTCTGTAATCTCCGACGATTCTGCCTCTTCCGTAAGCGTCGGGAAGTCCCGTCAGGATATGAGCGGTACGCGCCCTGCGCATTTCGGGAGTGTAGGCGTCGAAAACGCCGTCGTTATGGGTCTTACGGTACTTGTGGTAAAAATTGCTGAGCGTTTCGTCCATTTTGTAGCCGTACATTTCAAGAGACTGTTCCGCCATACGAAGTCCGCCCGAAACGTGCAGAGGTCTTTTGAACGGTTCGTCCGTCTGAAGCCCTACGATTTTCTCGAGAGTCTTGTCGATATAGCCCGCTTCGTGGCTGTTTACGCCCGACACTATCGCGGTGTCGGCTTTTAACACGCCGCCCGCAAGTCTTTCCTTTTCGGAGAGTTCGGTTATTTCCTTCCAGAGCGTTTCGGTCGCTTCTGTGGGTCCTGCGAGAAATTCTTCGTCGCCCTCGTAGGGAGTGTAGTTTCTTTGAATGAAGTCTCTTACGTTGATTTCTTCGTCGCGCCATTTGCCGCTGACAAAGCCCTTCCATTGTTCAAACATTTTCATATTATATAATTCCTAATAGTTTTTTTGCCCTTGCCACCTCTTCCGCGGTCGGCGATTTTACGCCTTCGAGAGAATATGGTATCCCGAGTTTTTCGTATTTCGATTTCCCCAAAGTGTGATAGGGCAGTATTTCGACTTTTTCCACGTTACTTAAAGTTTGTATAAATTCGCGGGTTTTTATGAGGTCTTTTTCGTCGTCCGTGTAATCGGGAACGAGAACCTGCCTTATCCATACGGGTATTTTTTCCGATTCGAGCCGTCTCGCGAATTTGAAGAAATTTTCGTTGCCTCTTCCCGTCAAAGCCTTGCATTTATCGCTGTCGATATGCTTGACGTCCAAAAGCACAAGGTCGGTAAACCGCAGAAGTTCGTCGAACTTCTCGTCGTCCTCCGAATATTCCAGACCGGAAGTGTCGATTGCCGTGTTCACGCTGTTTTCTTTCATTATTTTAAACAATTCGGTCACGAACTCAGCCTGAAGCAGAGGTTCGCCTCCGCTCACGGTAATGCCGCCTCTTTTGCCGTAGTAATTTTTGTACTTTAACGCCTCTCGGGCGATTTCGGAAGCGGATACGACCCTGAAACCCTTGTCCGCCGCTTTTTCGACGGGGCATTTCTGCCACGAATCGGGATTGTGGCAATATTTGCACCTCAGATTGCACCCTTGCGTGAAAAGTACGAATCTGAGTCCCGGACCGTCCGCCGCGCCCAGCGTTTCATAAGAATGTATTACTCCGAAAATTTCTTTTTTAATCTCTGCCATATTGAATGGGGATAATGTTAGCATACCTTTACCTTTCTGTCAAGCATTTCGGGCAAAATTATTTCTATTTTTTACTTAAAAAACGCAATTATTTTTTTGTGGGATTTTTTCACTTTTAAATTGCGGTTCAACGGCAATTCCGACCTGTTTTTCTCCTAATTGCATAAACTACATTTTGAGATTGAATATTTGCATAAATACTATATGTTGTGGTTTTCGGAAAAATTTTTTCTTAAATTGTTGCGGTTGCAACACGCAGCCGCGGTAAAGATATGATATAATCAAACCCGACATCAAAAAAGGGTGAAGAGAAATGAAGATAATCAAGAGAAGCGGCGCGGAAGCGGTGTTCGACCGCGCGAAGATAACCGCCGCGGTAACGAAAGCAAACGAATCGGTAAGTCAGAGCAAGAGGCTTACCAAAAAGCAAATCGAGCAAATCGGCGACAACGTGGCGGAAATCGCGGCGAACAGAAAGCGCGCGCTCAACGTCGAGGAAATACAGGATATAGTAGAAAACGAGATAATGGACTTGAAAGCGTTCGAAGTCGCGAGAAAGTACATTACCTATCGTTATACGCGCCAACTCGTCAGAAAGTCTAATACGACCGACGATCAGATTATGTCCTTGATAGAATGCAACAACGAAGAGGTTAAACAGGAAAATTCCAACAAAAACCCGACGGTGAACAGCGTTCAGAGGGACTATATGGCGGGCGAGGTAAGCAAGGACATTACCAAGCGTATTTTGCTTCCGAAAGACGTGGTTGACGCTCACGAAGCGGGGATTATCCACTTCCACGACGCGGACTATTTCGCTCAGCACATGCATAACTGCGACCTCGTGAACTTAGAGGATATGTTGCAAAACGGCACGGTCATAAGCGGTACTTTAATCGAGAAACCGCATAGTTTTTCGACTGCGTGCAATATCGCTACGCAGATTATCGCGCAGGTCGCTTCCAACCAGTACGGCGGGCAGTCTATTTCGCTCACTCACCTCGCGCCGTTCGTCGATATAAGCAGACAGAAAATCAAGAGACAAGTGACCGAAGAACTCGACGAACTCGGTATAAAAGACGAAGCGAAAATCGCCGAATTTACCGAAAAGAGGCTCAGAGACGAGGTTAAAAGGGGTATTCAGACTATACAATATCAGGTCGTAACCTTGCTCACAACCAACGGTCAGGCGCCCTTTATCACCGTGTTTATGTACCTTAACGAGGCGAGAAACGAACGCGAAAAAGCCGATCTCGCAATGATTATAGAGGAGACGCTTTTGCAGCGTATGCAGGGTGTGAAGAACGAATCTGGAGTGTATATCACCCCCGCGTTCCCCAAACTCATTTACGTTCTGGAACCCGACAACATCGAAGAGGGAACGCCGTATTGGTATCTCACCGTACTCGCGGCGAAATGCACGGCGAAGAGAATGGTTCCCGATTATATATCCGAAAAGAAGATGCTCGAGTATAAAGTCGATAAAAACGGCGAGGGGCATTGCTATACCTGTATGGGTTGCAGAAGTTTCTTAACGCCTTACGTCGACGAAAACGGAAAGCCGAAGTATTACGGCAGATTCAATCAGGGCGTTGTTACGATTAACCTCGTAGACGTCGCTTTGAGTTCGGGCGGAGACGAGGCTAAGTTCTGGGAGATTTTCGACAGCAGACTCGAACTGTGTTACCGCGCTTTGATGTGCCGTCACAACAGACTTAAAGGAACTTTGTCGGACGCCGCGCCCATTTTGTGGCAGTACGGCGCGCTTGCGAGGCTGAAAAAGGGCGAGACTATCGATAAGTTGCTTTACGGCGGTTACTCGACCATTTCGCTCGGCTATGCGGGGCTTTACGAATGCGTGAAGTATATGACGGGCAAGTCGCACACCGACGAAGCGGCTAAGCCGTTCGCCCTCAAAGTAATGCAGTATATGAACGATAAATGCAAGGGTTGGAAGGCGAAGGAAAATATCGACTTCTCGCTTTACGGCACGCCGCTCGAAAGCACGACTTATAAATTCGCAAAGTGCTTGCAGAAGCGTTTCGGAGTTATACCGGGGGTTACGGACAAGAGTTATATAACCAACAGTTATCACGTTCACGTTACCGAAAAAATCGACGCGTTCACGAAACTGAAATTCGAGAGCGAATTTCAGCAACTGTCTCCGGGCGGCGCTATAAGCTACGTCGAAGTTCCTAATATGCAGAACAATATCGACGCCGTTCTCGCGCTTATGAAGTATATTTACGAGAACATAATGTACGCCGAACTCAATACGAAGAGCGACTATTGTCAGGTCTGCGGTTACGACGGTGAAATCAAGATAGTCAAAGATCCCGACGGTAAACTTGTATGGGAGTGTCCGAACTGCCACAACAGAGACCAGTCGAAGATGAACGTTGCGAGAAGAACGTGCGGATATATAGGCACGCAGTTCTGGAATCAGGGCAGAACGGAAGAGATAAAAGAAAGAGTGTTGCATTTATAAAAAATTCTTGTAAAAAAATTCTTGGCTCGGCGTTCGCCGAGCCGAAAAGGGTTTAACGTATGA
Organism: uncultured Clostridia bacterium; assembly: GCA_934249325.1. Taxonomy (GTDB): domain Bacteria; phylum Bacillota; class Clostridia; order Christensenellales; family Borkfalkiaceae; genus UBA10281. The sequence continues at coordinate 91,051 of CAKQKW010000005.1, read as the reverse complement.
ATTACGGAGAGATAAAATATTACGACATAGCAAACGGTCCGGGGGTCAGAACTTCGCTTTTTGTCTCGGGTTGCAGAAATCGTTGCGAGGACTGCTTCAACAGGGAGACGTGGGCGTTCGATTTCGGTAAACCTTTTACGGAAGAGACCGAAAATGCAATCGTTGAAAGTCTGAAACCCGATTATATCGCAGGTCTCACCGTACTCGGCGGCGAACCGTTTGAAAAGGAAAATCAACCCGAAGTTTTAAAACTCGTGAAGAGGGTAAGAAAAGAGTTTCCGAATAAAACTATATGGATATTTTCGGGTTTTACATACGAGGAACTTATAAGCGGTTCGAGGGCTTCGGGCGAAACGGCAAACGAGATATTGAGCGTATGCGACGTACTTGTAGACGGGCGTTTCGATAAGTCGAAAAAGAACATCTCGCTTAAATTCCGAGGATCGGAAAATCAGCGGATAATCGACTTAAAGCCCACCTTATTGCAAAACAAAGTGGTTTTAAAGGAACTGTAAAATATGAAAATCAAGGTCAAAAAACTGTGTAAAGAAGCGGTTCTTCCGACGATAGGAAGTCCTTTTGCCGCAGGAGCGGACTTATATTCCGCGGAAAAGGAAGACGTAACCGTAAACCCGAACGAAACGAAATTCATAGGCACGGGCATAGCGACCGAAATACCCGAGGGGTATGTGGGGCTTGTTTTTGCGAGGAGCGGTCTTGCGTGCAAGAGAGATTTGGCTCCCGCGAATAAAGTCGGAGTAATAGACAGCGACTATCGCGGCGAAATAAAAGTTGCCATACACAATCACGGAACGGAAGCAAGGACGATAGAGAAAGGCGAGAGAATAGCGCAAATGGTAATCGTGCCATATCTTACCGCGGAATACGAGGAAGCGGAAGAACTTTCGGAGACGGTAAGAGGCGAAGGCGGTTTCGGTTCGACGGGCAGGAAATAAGAGGTTTAAAAAGGGACTTCAAAACTCGGCATCAAATTAAAAAAGTCGGGCTATAAGTTCGTAAACGAGACAAATTTCAAATAAACGACTAAAAAACAAGGTATTTGCGTAAAGCGGGTACCTTTTTTATTTGAATATTTTTGGCGACTTATCGAAGCAAATTCGTAGGGGACGGCGCCCCCGACGTCCCGAAAATTTAAAGCAGTCATATTATTTTGAAAACGCGCCTTAATTATTGTTTTTAACACAATTAAACGATAACCCCGCGGCTCTGCCTTGAAAAGGCCGAACCGCGGGGTTTCTCTTATAAATTCTCAATTGTAATTTTCCGTTATAGAACGCTTTACAAAATACCGCTATAACTGTTAAAAATCATTTCTATTCCTGAGATTTAGTCCCATTCGCCTATGTTTTCGTCGAACGAATTGCTGCTGCCGCCAGACGCCGTTATTATATCTTCGACTGCAACAGGGATAATTATTAACAAGGGTTTATTCCATTTCTCTTTCATACTTTTAAACTCTCCTTTAATCACTCTTTATACTTCTTCAAAATAGTTCTTTGCGCTGTCAGAATATATCAAGGTCTTTTTTAATAATTCCTTGTAGTTATCGTTCGTACTCGCTTCGAGCCTGTTTAAGGCGTAAGTGTCGAGACTGTATTTGACCGTCGCGCTTATCGCTTCGTCGCCCCTTACAAGGGTAAGGAAGAGTACGCTTCGAAATTCCGAGGCTTTAAGCCCGTTGAAATACGCTGCGAAGGAGTTGACGTCCGTCCTGTATACGAAGTCCGCGCCGTCAATCGTTTCGACCCCTTCTTCGCCGCTTGCGGTAGTGTAAACTACTTTCAACTTCACTCCGTTGAGGTCGCTGTCCTTTTCGAAACTCGTCGCTACGAGAAGTTCGATTCTGTTGCCGAATTTAATGTTCTTACGCGTAATTTCCGCCTCGTATACGCCCGTATCTTCGTCGGAAACCACTTTCGTAATTTCCTTGTATTTACCCGTGGAAAGAGCCTTTTGTTCTTCGGTCAGTTCGGCGTTTACGGGTTTGTCCGTTTTATATTCGAAGTAAGTTTGAGCCGCCGCCCCGTAGTTTAAAAGGTCTACAAGCAGTCTCTTGAACGAATCGTTCGAGGAAGCCGCAAGTCTTTCTTCGGCATACTGTTTAAGACTGTATTCGTCAACTTTGTCGTTATAATTCTGTTCGCCTTTCGTAAAATCGAGATAAGCGATAAGCGTATCGCCTATTTCTTTCGCGCTCACTTCCTTATAGTCGAATCTGTAATACGTCGTTCCGTCTATCGTATATTCGACGGGCGTAAGCGTTTTTTCTCTCTGTTCAACCGTTCCGTCTTGCAGAACGTAGTCTTTCGTTACTATAAGACTGATATCATAGCAATTTCTGAGACTTTCGACGGGTATCGCATAGAGCATAGATAGGTCGTTGCCGAACGAGCAGTTGTGCCTTAACCCTAACGTTTGGAACGTGAGAGCGGGGATAGTTGTTTCTCCTAAATCTTCCTTACAAACTTCGCACGTAGTGCGTTTTACGCCCTCTTCTTCAAATGCGGGCAGTGTGTCGATTACGGTAATTTCTTTATGTCCCGTAGCGGGAATCGAATTTTGTTCGGTTAATACCGTATTACATACCGAGCAGTGTTTACCCTCGGTTAAACCCGTTGCCGTACAAGTCGGAGCGACCGCTTCGTCTATAACTTCCGTATGTCCTGTTGCAGGAATGGTCGTTTGAGCGATAATAACTGTATTACATACCTTACAGTGAGAACCTTCGGTTTTTCCTGCCGTAGTACAGGTCGCGGCGACTTCTTCGTCTATAACTTCCGTATGTCCTTTTGCGGCAACCGTTTCTTGTTTAGTTAATACCGTATTACATACCGAGCATTTAACGCCTGCCGTCAAGCCTGTTGTCGTACAGGTTGCGGCTACCGCAGGTATCGTAACTTTCGTATGTCCTTTTGCGGCAACGGTCGTCTGAGCGGTAATGACTTTATTGCAAACCGAACAATGAGAGCCTGCGGTTTTTCCTGCCGTAGTACAAGTCGCGGCTATTGCGGGGTCGGTCACAACGGTGTGAGCGTCGCTCCATTTCGCGGTGAATACCTTGTCTCCCGTTTCGGTTGCGGAAATTTGCGTTACTTTTTTCCCGCTTGCGTTATACCACCCTTGGAATGCGGAACATTGTTTTTTCCAATTTGTCGGAAGGGTTTTCGCCGTTCCGTAAGTGTACGAAGTGATATTTGTACCGCTCCCGCCGTTTCCGTTAAGAGTAACCTTGTATGTGTTTGCCGTGTATTGAGCCGTGAGAGTGGTTTGTTTGGTTATTGCGATTGATTGCCCCGGTTGATACATTTTTCCGTCGCTCGACGATTTATACCCCGTAAAGGTATAACCTGTTTTCGACGGCTTTACGCTCGAAATTGTGACAGACGTACCCGTGAAGTAAAAAGTTTTTTCGGGGAGTTTCGTGGTTGAATCGTCAGAGTAAGTCAGACTGTAATAGTTTACCGTAACGGAACTGATTCCTTTTTTGGTTTCGATTACTCCCAACTGTGTTCGTTCTTGCTCTGTGGCGTTTCTACTTTTGCTAAAAACAACGTAGTTGTATTTTCCAAGCCCGCTTAACAGGTCAAAATCAGAGTGGGTATTAAAAACGTGTCTGCCGTATCCGTAAGCCCAAGAACCGTCGTCGCGTCCCGAGGTTATCTGAGTCCCTTCGGCGCTGTTTTCTTTACGAAAATAAAGAGAAGTGCCGTAATAGTATTTGGTAGTAATTTCGCCGTCTTCTTTAAAAAACACCCTGAGCGAAGTCGTTATATTTTTTACGGAAATCTCACAGTTCGCCACTATTTTATTTTCGTATTTGCTTCCGTATTGTTTTTCAACCCAAAAGCCGAAATAGTCGGTTATTTCCGTATCTTTATCTGTGTTGTTATGGTACATTACGCTTGTTTCGCCGCTTCCGCTCATAATCTGAGTTTCTTCCGAAGACGAGTTTTTTCCTTGCGTTTTGCCGCTTGCAATCTCGGTTTTGAGGGCGTTGCCGTTATTATCCTTTATTCCGCCGAAATCTATTTTTTGCGTTGCGGGGTAAAAAGTACAATTATTAAGGTATTCGGTTACCTCTTTTGTCGTTTTTCCTTTCAAATCGTCGAAGCGCAAAATCTGAACGCAGGAGGCAGCCTCCGCTCTTTTGTTCGCCGTTCTCGTCGCGCTGTAATTAAAAGAATATGTTACGTTATACGTGGTATTTTCGGGAACTCTTACAGTAACGGGTATCATCATGAAGTACAATTCGGAATTTTGATTAGAAGGTATCTCTATGATATACTTTCTGCCGTTATCGATACTCGACGTGGAGTAATTGCCTGTAATTCCTGTCGGCGTTGTCGTTCCGTATGCCAACGTTTCAATATCTTTTCCGGATCGAGCGTATCTGTACACCACCGAAGGTCCGCCGTTTGTAAGACCGCCGACTGTGACTTTCTCGTCGTATACGGTGTTCGCCGCCGCTTCGGCTTTATTCGGTTTCAGTGAAAAAAAGAGCGCGCCGATCAATGCGCATAGAATAAACGACAGGCAAAAAATCCAATATTTTCGTTTTTTCATTTTTTAAATTCCTCCAATTAGATATTGACAACGAGAAAATATCGTTGTACAATAGGAGTGTACCCCGTTCACCTATGAACGAATCAAGGGTTTTAAGGAAGTTTCATTAAAAAAATGGAAAAAAATTTATTTCAGATTTCCGAAGTGTCCAAGGCTTGCGGCATATCGAGAAGTACGATTATGCGTATGGAAGAAAGGGGGCTTTTAAAACCGACTTACGTTTCGCCCGACAGCGGCAGACGATATTATGACAATTTCAGCGTAGCCCACATTTTGCAGATAGGAAAACTGCGGTCTATGGGGCTTACGAACGATGAAATAATCAAATATTATTCGGACGGCGGGAAGGTCTCGGACATTCTGCCGTCGCTCGAGGCTCGGCTTTCCGACCTTCAAAGAGGCGTGGAGGAGTTTCGTCTGCGTTCTTCCGAGGGCGGCGGCGAGATCGTGAGCGAAATGATTTTACCCGAAGTATATTGTATGGTAAAACGTTGTACGGGGCTTACGATTCAGGATAAATACAACGAAATGTTCGCGTTTTACGGCGAATGCGTCAAAAACGGTTACGAACTTTCGGACGAGCCGTTGTTCGCCATTCAGGAGCGTACCGACTTTATGGAAGGACGAATAGGTACGGAGCCATACGCGTTCTCGGTATGCGTTCCCGTTAAAGACAGGACGATTAAAGGCGTGGAGCGTTTGGCGGCGTGTCGGGTTCTTTCGGTGTTATATTACGGAGATTACGGACATTCGGACGAAAATTGGTTAAAACTCGGGAAAGAATTGAGGGCAAGAAATTTAAAACCTGCGGGATATCCGAGGGCGTTAGGTATAGTTGCGCCGTACACGGGTAAAGAGATGGACGCTTCGCGGTATTGTTCGAGACTTGTTATTCCGATAGAGGGTGGCGAAAGCGAAAATGACGATACAAACTGTACAGACGATACGGACGATAAAAACGTTGACAACTCGGAAATTAAATAAAGTTGACAATTTGGAAATTAAATAAAAAAGATTGAAAAAAAGGCTTGAAAAAGAAGTTTAAAGTAAAAAGTTTTATTCTTGCTTTCCCCTTTGTCGCTCTGCGACATTTTCCCCGTTTCATCGGGGAAATCTACCCCAGAGGGGAAAGCAAGAGTGGTTAGAATGTTTTGCGTGGCGCGGTGTTTTTAACGCTTTGTGCTAATTTCAATTTCAACGAAAAAAACCGCCCCCGAGAGAAAATCGAGGGCAGGCGGTGTCTTTTATTTCGTTACGAGTTCGTCCGCAAGTTTTTCTATCTGCGTTTCGCTTGATTCGTTTAATGCCGACGTAATCTTTACCGTCGTTTCGGCAAATACGAGATTTTTACACTTTTCAAGCATCGTTCTCATCGTCTTTGCCGCCGTCGGAGCCCACGAACCGTTTTCTATAAACGCTACCATTCTGTTTTTAAATTCGCGTTCGGTAAGGTGGTTTATAAAATCTTTCATATACGGGAATACGTCCGTATTGTACGTTATCGAAGCAAGTACGAGTTTTCCGTATCTGAACGCCGCCGCGACAGCCTCCGATACGTCCGTTCTCGCAAGGTCGTATATTTCGACTTTTTCGCCCTTGCTTTCAAGTTTTTCGGCAAGCAGTTTCGCCGCCTTTTCGGTGTTGCCGTACACGGAAGCGTAGGCTATGACCGTTCCGTCCGTTTCCGCGGAGTAAGAGGACCATATATCGTACAATTTAACGTATTCGCCGATATTTTTCGTCAGAGCGGGTCCGTGCAGAGGACAGATTTTCGCAATTTCGAGGGCGGCGGCTTTTTTGAGTACCGCCTGTACCTGAACGCCGTATTTGCCGACTATTCCTATATAATATCTGCGAGCCTCATCAGCCCAATCGCCCTTTTCGTCGGTCGAACCGAATCTTCCGAAACCGTCTGCGGAAAACAGTATTTTTTCCGATACTTCGTAGGACATAATGACTTCGGGCCAATGTACCATGGGCGCGGCGATAAATTTTAAGGTGTGTTTGCCGAGCGGCAGTTCGTCGTTTTCGCCTACGAGAAGTCTCCTGTTTTCGAACGCCGTGCCGAAAAAGTTTTGCATCATTCTGAACGCGGCGGCGGACGATACTATCGTCGCTTCGGGGTAAACGTCCATAAAGCGCGCGATATTCGCGCTGTGGTCGGGTTCCATGTGGTGTACGACGAGATAGTCGGGTTTTTTATCTCCGAGAACTGCGGAGAGGTTGTTCAGCCATTCGTCGCCGAAATTTTTGTCTACGGTGTCTAAAACGGCAATTTTCTCGTCGATAATAACGTAAGAGTTGTAAGAAATTCCGTCGGGAATTTTATACTGTCCTTCGAAGAGATCGGTTTCGGTATCGAAAACGCCTATATATTTAATATTGTTTGATATATTCACAATTTTACCTCCTTTTAAGCGAGTATAATTTTTTCTGCGAGTAAATAATAGCATAAATCGGCGAAAAAGTAAAGAAAAAAGAATAGCCGATAAAAGGGGCTGTAAAGAAATATGACGTCTTAATAATTATGTCATGTGTCCTATTTTTATATGCTTTTTCGTTAAATTACTATTTACGGGACGTCGAGGGCGCCGTCCCCTACGATTATTCAAAATAATATGCCTTATAAGTTGATTATTTTTTTTTACGGGGCGCTCTATTCTTAAAATTGCAAGCATTTTTAAGAGTTTAGCGAGGGCATCGCCCCTACGATTATTTTACATAAGACGCTTTATAAGTTGATTATTTTATTTTTTTGTTAGGTAATGACAAATTGGCAGATAACATAAAGACGATATAGTATTTTTTTAATTTAGTGCTTTATCGAGTTTTGCCGTAGGGGACGGCGCCCTCGACGTCCCGATAGTTGTTTTTTGCAGCCCCTTTTAAAATTCACTAAAAAAGAGCATTGCCGCAACAATGCTCTTTTTTTGGAGGCGCCACCCGGATTTGAACCGGGGCATAAAGGTTTTGCAGACCTTGGCCTTACCACTTGGCTATAGCGCCTTAACTTCGCTTTTCTCTGTTAAAGCCGTTTCATTTTATCATATTAACGTTCGCTTGTCAACCGTTTTATAATACGTTCGGTATTATTTTTTTGTTACTTTTTATTTTGCCGCCTATATCTTCGGTCCTTCGTCCGTATCTTTCCGCGTTTTTTCGCCGGTTTCGTCTTCTAATCCTAAAAGATAGTCAGAACTTACTCCGAAAAACAATGCGAGCCGAACGATAAACGTGAGTTTCGGTTCGTTTACTCCGTTTTCCCAATTCGATATCGCCCCGTCCGTCGCTCCTACCGCTTTCGCAAGGTCCTTCATCGATATTTTTTTGTCGGCTCTCAGTTCTTTAAGCCTTTCGCAAAATACTTTCGACATATTACCGATAGTATACTTAGTTTTTTAAGTAAATTGTTTAATATTTAGAAAACTAAGTGCCGAGAGCCAAAAAAAGTCCGAATAAACGCCTCAAACCTCCATTATGCGACACGTATCACCATAAAAAGACACACAAGTTATAAAATAAGACATATATCAAAAAAGGGCTTGAAAATAATTTACTTTTGTGTTATAAGGGAGTATTATATGAGCGTCAATCGACGAAGGGCTTGCAAGTAAGCGCGGAGAGCGAAACCTTGAAGAGGATAGCGATTGACTGATAATACGCTCATCATTTTCCCCCTTATCATATATTTTTCAAAAGGCAGTTTGCGAAGAGTTCGCGAACTGCTTTTTGAGTTTTACTTAGTTTTACGGCGTTTTGCCTTGAATTGCGTTGACAACCTTCCCCCGTTTGTGGTACAATGCTAAAAGAGTTTATTATATAATCGTCGTAGAAGCGTTTTTTTGCGTTGCGAGGACGATGCGAACAAGGAAGAAACATGGGTAACGATAACGTTAACAGGCAGACAACGAACAAAAAGTCGAGCGAGAAGGGCATCAGTCTCGGCGAACTTTTTTACGTTATAAAGAAGAATTGGATCGTAGAACTTGCGATTATTCTCGTTATAACGCTCGCGGGAGTTGTTTATGCGAAATTCTTTACGAAAAATTACTACGTGGCGAAGTCGGACGTAATTATCAAAGCGGATATCGGCGGAAAAGAACAACAGTATAACAACACTACGCTCGCCGAGAGATATATGGCGACGATAAGCGATATGTTTACCTCCGACGGTACGTTGTCGAGAGTAAAAGTCAAGGGTTTTGATATTAAAGCCTCGGATATTTCCGTTACGACGAACGAAGAAACTTTAAAAATGACCGTTTCGTGCAAAGGAGCGGACGAAAAAGCCGCGAAAGAAAGACTTGTCGCCGTTATAAACGTAGTGAAAGAGGCTTGCGAAGAAAAGGACGATAACGACAAAAACATTCTTTTCAACGCGGACGTTACGATAGTGCGTTACGACGGCTACGACGGCGAACCGTCCGTAAAAGTCGTTTCCAACAAGCGGAAAATAGCGGTTATAGGCGGCGTGGCGAGTATCGTAATTGCGTTCTTATACGCTCTCTTTATGTATCTCGTAATCGACAAGGTGTCCACTTCGGAGAGCGTCGAAAACGTGAGCGGCGTGAGAAACCTCATGGCGATAAGTCGCGAAAAGTATCAGGGAATAGGCAAAAAAGCCCCCGTACAGAATATTGCCGTCGACCTTGATTTGAGAAAACTGTCGGATACGTTCATTTATATGAACGACGGCAACAATAAAGTCTATCAGATACAGTCCACGCTTTCGGGCGAGGGCAAAACCTCGGTTGCGACGAACCTTGCGATCGCTCTCGGCGGCAGTCAGAGAAAAACGCTCATTATCGACTGCGATTTCTTAAAGCCGTCAGTACACAAAATATTCAAACTTCACAGAGAACTCGGCATAACCGATTACTTCAAAGGCGAAAAGACTTTTGACGAAATAGTCAAACATACGGGAAAAGAAAACGTCGATTTGATTACTTGCGGAGACCGAATAGTAAATCACACGATATTCTTCACTTCGAGTAAATTTAAGGCTCTTCTGGAAGAGGCGAAAGAGAAGTACGATTTCATTCTTCTCGACGCCGCGCCCGTAAAAGTCACTTCGGACTACATAAACATTTCGCCGCTTGCGGACGCAACGCTTGTGGTCGTGGGTTGCGACAGGATATCTTCGAGAGAACTCGCCGCGACTTTCAAGGAACTCAGATCCTGCGACGCGAACGTGATAGGAACGGTGCTTAATTTCTGCTCGGTCGAGAAGAACAGGCGGTACTATTACTACTACAACGCGTATACCGACCAAGGCGCAACGGACGGCGACGGTAATCAGGGAAAGTAATTGTGTTATGACCGACGGGGGTTCAATAGACTGACCTCGTCGGTCTTTTGAGCGTTTTCGATTATTTTTAAGGAATGTTATGCTTATGAAAGAAGCAGTATTAAATATGCGCGGAAAAACCGAAGAATTGTTGTGCATGCCGCAATATATTTATATAGTTTGTCTGACGGCGTTTATTTTTCATATTTTCGCGCTCGATTTGATAGGAATAATGACCTTCGCTATACTCGGCGGACTTTTCCTCGTGTTGTTCGACGACGTGAGACCGGGTTTCACATTGATTTTTACGACTATTTTTATCGTCTCCACTCAAAACAGTCCGGGGTACGGAACCGGCGACGAGTACTACGCGAAACCCGAAATTGTATACCCGCTTTTCGTTGCGCTCGGATTTGCGGTTCTGTGTATGGCAATAAGAACGGTTATAAAGAGAAAGAACGTGCTTGACGGAAAGGCGTATATTCCGTTCGCGCTGCTTTCCGTCGTTATGCTCCTTTCGGGGCTTGGTCATCCCGAACAAAATTTTTACAAAGAAAGTCTTATATACGCGGTTATCGGCGTGTTTTCGTATCTCGTACTGTACGTATTGTTTACGGGCTGTATCGACCGCTCGGAGGGGCTTTTCGACTACGTTGCGACCCTTATGACCGCGCTCTGCCTACTTATTTCGCTCGAAGTGCTGTTCGTTTACATTCTTAATATGTTTCCGCCTTTCGAGGGTTTGCCCGCGAACTGGAAAAAGTATATGACGAAGGGTGAATTTCACGAGGACTGGAAAGGACATATTATTACGGGCTGGGGAGTCAGCAACGTTGCGGGCGAACTTATCGTAATGACCGCGCCGTTCGTTTTCTATAAAATGCTTCACGGCGACGATAAACATTCGGTTTTGTACGCTCTCGTCGTATTTTTCTCGGCGACTATGATAATGTTTACTTTAAGCCGTAACGCGATGCTTTTCGGCGGCGTGCTATACGTTGTACTTGCGGTGTATACGTTTATTAAAACGGACAAGAAGAAAACCTACGCCTGCTGTTTCGGCGGTTATCTCGTGTTTTTGCTCGTCCTTTCGCTCGTAATGCTCGGGCAGACGGATATAAATAACGTTATCGACTATATCGGCGAAATTCTTGCGTTCGGCGAGGTCGGAGGCGGACTTAAATGGCACGGCAGAGATAAACTCATAAGACTTGCAGTTGATTTCTTCCGCGAGGATATCTGGCTCGGCGGCGGTTTTGCGAAGAGTCTTCATATCGGACCTTACGCGGGGAAACCAACCTTCTTTCAGGCTCTTTTCCATAATTTCGTCTTTCAGGCTATCGGCAGCGGCGGCATTCTCGGAATTATAGCGACGCTCGTTTTCGTCGGCTACGCCATAAAAACTTTCTCGGGCAAGTATAAAAACAACGTATTTATGTTGGCTTTTGCGATTTCGTTCGGGCTTATGGCTTTGTTTGACACAATATATTATATACCGTACACCGTAATGTTTTTAGTACTTATGATTGTGGTTACGGAAAAAACAAAATACAATGCGGAGGTAAAACTTCTGAAAAATGAATAAACCGAAAGTGGTTTTTCCGTTTGTGGAAGCGGGTTTCGGGCATATTATGACCGAAAAGTCAATAGCGGACGCATTCGAGAAAAAATACGGCGATCTTTGCGACGTCGAACGGATAGATTTTTATAAAAATGGCGGAAAAGGTCTGACAGAATACGAAAAAATGCTTTGCAGAGAAGTCAGAAGTTATAATAAATGCCACGCTTACGGCTATTTTATGACTGCGTTTCTCAGTCTTTGTGGCACTAAGGTATCAAGTTGGTACGTTATGCAGGTACTCGTTCCGGGGGCGTATAAAGAGGCTATGGAAAGAATGAATTCTTTAAAAGCCGACGCCGTCGTGAGTACGCATTGGGCGACTAATTATTACGCATCGAAAGCGGACAATAAGCCCATGACTATTATGTATATTCCCGACGCTCACGCGAACGAAATGTTCCTCTATGAAACCGACCTCAGTATGATTTCGATGAAAGAGGGCTACGATGCCGCTATGAAGAAAAACAAGCGGTTTAACAAGGACAATTTTAAACTTGTTCCGCTTGCGATAAGAAAAGAGGCGTTCGAGGTTCAGGGAAATAAGAAAGAACTTCGCGAAAAACTCGGACACGACGACAAGTTTACGATATATCTTACCGAGGGCGGTTACGGTATAGGACTTACCGAGACTTTGTGCGAGAAGATAATCGAAAAAAATCTTAACGTTACGGTAATTGCGGTTTGCGGAAAAAATCCCGAACTTAAAGCCCGTCTCGATAAATTGAAAGAAAAGGGAACGGGTAACGTGTCGTTCTATCCTTACGGTTTTACCGAAAAGGTACTTCCTATGATCGCTTCGTCCGATTTATACATGGGAAAAAGCGGCAACGGACTTATGGAAGCGGCGTTTTTCGGCGTTCCGATAGTCGTTACCCATTCGGCGAACAAAATCGAAAAGAACCTCGCGGAACATTACGTTACCTACGTTAAAGACGCTGTGAGAATTTTCGAGGTCGATAAATGTTTGAAGTTTATCGAAGAGGCTATAAACGGCGGCGAAACGTATACGAACCTATTGAAAGCCGATATTAAAAGAGAGGACTTCGGAAGCGAAAAAATAGCGGACGAAATCTTTAAAAAAATTAACGAAAAATTTAAACTGACAGAGGAATAATCGACTTATATGCGGACTTTTTCGCGGCGATGATTGTTTCTCGCGACATATTGCAGGTGAAATTATGGCAAGTACGAACAAACCCCTCGTTGCGATAGTCGGGAGACCGAACGTAGGGAAATCGACCTTTTTCAATAAGGTTACGGGACAGAGATTGTCTATCGTTGAAAACGTTCCCGGAGTTACGAGGGACCGTCTGTACGCGGACGCGGAGTGGTGCGGTAAGTCGTTCACGCTCATAGATACGGGCGGAATAGAAATCAAGTCGCAGGACGAAATGTGGACGCATATCAAAAAACAGGCGACGATAGCGATAGAGACTGCGGACGTGATAATTTTCTTTTGCGACGCAAAAACGGGACTTACTTCCGCGGATTACGACGTCGCGGCGATTCTTCGTCGTTCGGGAAAGCCCGTGGTGCTTGCCGTAAACAAACTCGACAACTATAAGGTCGAGGTTCTGTTCGATTTTTACGAGTTGGGACTCGGTCAGCCGATAGGAATTTCGTCCGAGCAGTCGAAAGGTCTCGGGGATTTGCTCGACGAGGTATGCTCGCATTTCAAACAGGTTGAGGCCGAAGAGGAAGAGGACAGACTTAAAATAGCGATAGTCGGTAAGCCGAACGCGGGTAAATCGAGACTTACGAACGCCCTTTTAGGCTACGACAGAACGATAGTTTCGGATATAGCGGGGACGACGAGAGACGCGATAGACACGCCGCTCGACGTCGACGGAAAGAAATACACGCTCATAGACACGGCGGGAATAAGAAGAAAGCGTTCGGTGTCGGAAGATTTGGAGTATTACAGCGTTTTGAGGTCGTTCGCGGCGATTAGAAGAGCGGACGTGTGCCTTATAGTTATAGACGCTTTCGAAGGTCTTACCGAGCAGGACGTAAAAATCGCGGGTTACGTTCACGAACAGGGCAAGCCGTCGGTTATCGTAATGAACAAGTGGGATAAGGTCGAAAAAGACACGCATACGATAAACGAGTTCGAGAAAAAGATACAGACCGACCTCGCGTTTATGGACTATTACAAGTCGATATATATATCCGCGAAAAACGGGCAGAGAACGAACAAACTTTTCGGACTTTGCGAAGAGGTTTACGCGAACGCGGGCAAGAGAATAACGACGGGAACGCTCAACGACGTAATATCGGACGCGGTAAGGGCGAACGAGCCGCCGACGAAGAACGGCAGGAGACTGAAAATATACTACGCGGTACAAGACGGGGTATATCCGCCGACTTTCATATTGTTTGTGAACTCGCAAGATTTGATGCACTTCTCGTACAAGAGGTATATAGAGAATACGATAAGAAAGACTTTCGGTTTCGAGGGAACGCCGATAAGGATATTTATCCACGAGAAGCAGGAAGATAATTAACCGAATATAAAAGCCTACCGTTGTTTAGCGGTAGGCTTTTCGTATGGCGTAATAATGACGATTAGTCGCCGTATAAGTCGATTAACTCGTAATTTTGCCGTAAATAATACCCCGAGATTTCTGCATTTGCGGAAATCTCGGGGGTTTTCCTTTTTAGTCAAACGCCGTCAACGTTGTTTTGTGTTAAATGTTCGTTTCGTCAATTTTGTCTTTACATATGTACTTTCCGCTTTTATTGTGCGTTTTAACGCATTCCGTGAGCAAATATTCGATCTGTCCGTTTAAAGACCTGAAATCGTTTTCAGCCCATTTCGTAAGTTCGGCGAACAGTTCTTCGCTTATTCTGAGCGGAACTTGCTTTTTCTTTCCGTCGCCCATCTCAATAGAGACTTCCCGAATTTACTATGGGCTGAGCGTCGCGGTTGCCGCAGAGTACCACCAGAAGATTTGAAACCATCGCGGCTTTTCTCTCTTCGTCGAGATTGACCGTTCCGTGTTCTTTAAGCCTTTCGAGAGCCATTTCGACCATTCCGACCGCGCCATCGACAATCATTTTTCTCGCGTCGATAACCGCCGAAGCCTGCTGGCGTTGAAGCATTACCGCCGCTATTTCGGGAGCGTAAGCAAGATAGGTTATGCGCGCTTCCACTATTTCGAGTCCCGCGATTTCGACCCTCGACTGTATTTCCTTTTTAATTCTGTCCGCAACGACTTCGCTCGAACCTCTTAAACTTCCTTCGTCGGCTAAGCCGTCGCCCGTCGTATCTACGTTGGGGGCGATGTCGTAAGGATAAATTCTGACGATATTACGAAGCGCGCTGTCGCATTGAAGCGAGAGGTATTCCTTATAGTTGTCTACGCAAAAAGCCGCTTTTGCCGTGTCAACGACTTTCCAAGTTACCGCTATTCCTATTTCCACGGGGTTGCCGAGACAATCGTTTATCTTCTGACGGTTGTTGTTGAGCGTCATAAGTTTTAACGATATTTTCTTGTTCGGCATACCTACGTTTACCGAAGTTCCGTCTCCTTTAACGGCTGCGGCGGGCGCGACGGTTTTTACGTCTCCGCTTTGATTGAGTTTCGTATCGGAAGCGGGGTTGACTGCCGAGCAGAACGGATTTACCGAGTAAAACCCTTCGCCTTTTATCGTGCCTATGTATTTTCCGAACAGAGTAAGAACCAACGCTTCCTGCGGTTTCAATACTCTAAGTCCTGCGAACATAAATAACGAAATAAGCATAACGATAATCGAGACGGGAATAAGTACGAACCCGACCGCCGGAAAATAATTTTTTTCAATCATACTTCCGCCGACCGCAATGCCGATTATGCCTGCGATTATAAGAGTAATACCCGTTAAAAGGGTACGCATTCCGTGTTTTTTGCCTTCCAAAATTTTTTCTTCCATCGAACAATCCTCCGAAATTGTTTTGATATCATTATGATATCATATATTTCAGAGTCAGTCAAGCGAAAATTAAATATTTTTTAGATTGCTATATATTGCTTTGTCCGTTGTCTCCGTTGCTTCCGCGACCGCCGGCGTACGGGTTATTAGAGTATTGACCGCACGTACCGCCTTTACCGCCGATGCTTAATTGCTTGTTGACTGTGAAACTGCAATTTTTCAGGCATACGCCTCCGTTGCCGCCGTTTCCGCCGTCGCCTGCGTTGCCGGGAGCGCTACCCTGAGACTGTAATTCGTTTTTGCCGCCGTCGCCCGCGTCGCCGCCTCTGCCGCCTTTTCCTCCGTCGCCGCCTTTTACTAAAACCGAGGATAAATACGAACCGTTACCGCTGTCGGAATTTACAAAACTTATGCCCGCGCCGCCGTCGCCGCCTCTGCCGCCTTTTCCTCCGTTGCCGCCGTTGTCGGCTCTGTCTGTTAAGCCTTTGTCTAGGTTGTTGCCGCCGCTACCCGCGTTACCGCCTTTTCCTCCTTTGCCGCCGTAAACGTTGAGAACGCCCTCTCCTTGACTGCTTAATTTGGAGTATACTTTCAACGCGTCCGCGCCGTTAGCGCCGTTGCCGCCGTCGCCGCCGTGACCTGCTTGGGCAATTCCGTCGTTTCGAGAACCTTGACCGTTACCGCCGTCGCTTCCGTCGCCGCCTTCACCGCCTGTTAAAGTGAGAGAACCGTTTTTCGCAATATCGAATAAAATATTGTTGGCAATTACGGCAATTTGCGCTTCCGTACCGTCTTTACCTCTTTCGCCGTTTGCGGCTTGCGTATGCTTGTTGTTAGAATTTCTATCGTAAGAAGTTCCGTTTGCCTGTTTTTTGCCGTCCGCTCCCCTTATCGAAGAGTTGCCTTTCGATTTAATCGTGAGTTGACATTCGCTCGACAATTTTCCTGCGTCAAAAGCGGGGGAGTCGTCTCTGCCGACGTAGTTGAAATCTTGAAGAGTAATGGATACGTCGCCCGTCGTAGCCGAAATTACGATAGAGAAATTCGTGTATGTAAGAGACGGGTTTCCCGCGAAAATTACCTCTTCCGTACCTGACGCCGTAGTGTAAACGAAATCGATATTCGTCTTCGTGGTTTTTCTGAAATCGAGCATTAAATCCTTCTTGTCAAAGGACTGCCTTGCGTAAAAACCGTTATATACCGTTTCGTTGGCGATTCCGTAAAGCGTTATAGGTTCTAAAATCGCGTCGCTAAATTCGTCCGCTCCGAATTCGTTTGTCGAACTCCATACAAACGCCTGCGTTTCGCCGTATACGTTCGTAATCGTCGGCATATAAGGGGAGATATAGGTCGAGCCGTAAGGTATCTTTACGACTTTTTCTTCATGTTCGCCTTTGAGATATTGTTCGAGATTCTTATAGTAAACGCACGTTACGTCTACGGTGTCGGTTTTGTAGTCGGCTCTTAACGTAATTTCGGCGTTTTCAATATGAAAATCGTTTTTGTTGAGAGTAAGTTTCGCGTTGACGAATCTTATTCCGTCGTGAACAAGGAACTCGCCGCCCTCGTTATTCTCCGCGTACCAACCGTCGAATTTTGCGTGTTCCTTAGTCGGGTTTTTAAGTTCGGGGAGTTGTTTACCGTATTCGACGATAGAATACTCGGGCATAGCCGAAGTTCCGCCGTCCAAATCGTAGCGAACTAAAATATCGTCGCCTTTAAAGGTCGCGTAAAGTTTCGGGTTGTCTTTTCTGTCGAATTCTTTTAAACTATAACCTTTTTCGTCTGTATACGGAGTACCGAATTCGTCCGCATAATATAAAAAGGTATAGTATTCCATTTCGTCGGGTACGGGAACTTTATATTTCGTTCCCTTTTTCGCTTCGAGCGAATCTTCGAGATTAAGTTCCGTAATACAGTAACGCACCGTATTTCTGTCGCTTTTGCAGGAAGAAAAGAAACACAGAAGCATCGTGAATGAAATACACGATAGTAACATTGCAACTAGTTTTTTCATAAAACCACCTCGCATAAAAAATGTCGGCTTGCTTACAAGCTGACACTAGCAAAAGCGACTTGTTCGCAAAGTTGCGACACTCAGTTATACAAATAATCTACACGAAAGATTTTATGTACCGCGAATAAGGTATGCTTATGCCCGATAAGTATACTCTCGCGTATGATTATTAAACTAGTGTCGCGACCTTACTATATCGTTATTTACAAATTCTGTCAAGTATTTTTTTTAAAATAAAGGTGCGAAATCGAAATGTCGCATTAACGGCGACAAAAAGCAAAGAAAAAAACGAAAAGACTGCGGACTTGCATTGTTTTGCAGTCCGCAGTCTTGATTGTTTTTACATGCTGTCTTGATTGTCTCTATATAATGTAGTAACGTTTTTCGGTATCGTTACCGTTACTTTCGTTCCCGAGCCGAGTTTGCTTTCAAACGTTATTTTCGCTTCGTAAATCTCGCATACGTGCTTCACTATCGCAAGCCCGAGTCCCGTGCCGCCCGATTCTCGCGAACGCGATTTGTCTACTCGGTAAAATCTCTCGAATATGCGGTCGATATGCTTTTCTTCGACCCCTATTCCGTCGTCCTCGACAACGAGCCTGACTTCCGCTTCGCTTTCGGAAACGCTCGCTTTGACGTGTCCGCCTTTTTCGTTGTATCTTATTCCGTTTTCCATAAGGTTTTTGACGAGTTCTACGGCGTGTTCTTTTTCCATTTCGACCGTTCCGTCGCCGCCGACTTCGACCGTTACGCCCTTTTCGTCCGCTATCGCCGATAAACTCTCTTTAACGTCTCTCGCAACTGAGCCTAAGTCTACCGTCTCGGGGTTTATTTGCCTGCCGCTTTCGAGTTTGGATAAGTCGAGCATATCGTTTATTAAACTTACTATTCTCGCAACTTCTTTCTCAATTTTAAGCGACAGTTTTTTTGCGTTATCGTCGGTCGTTTGTAAGGCTATAAGTTCGTTAAAGCCCTTAATTGCGGTGAGAGGAGTTTTAAGTTCGTGCGAGGCGTTCGCGAAAAACTCGCTTCTCGTTTTCTCGGCGTTTTTAACCGCCGTAATGTCCGAAAGAACGATTACCGCGAAGCCCTTTTCGAGAAGTTCTGCGGAAACGATAAACGTTTTGCCGTCTGTTCCGAGTTCGAACGGGCGTATTTTTTCGCCCTTTAATACGCTTGCCACGCCGTCGTTGAAGGTTTTGTCGGAAGTAAGAACAGAGTAGTCTTTGCCCGCCGCTTCGTTTATCGGGAAGATATTTGCCGCGACTTTGTTCACGCTTTCGATTTTTCCGTCGCTTTCGAGTACGATTATACCGTCCGAAATGTTGTCGAGTATATAGTCGAGCCTTTCTTTTTCGCTCTTCGCTTCGGCGATACTCTTTGAAAGTCTCATGCTTATCTCGTCGATTTCCGTAAGCGTTTCGTTTATTTCGTCGTCGCCCGATCTCGGAACGCTCTCTACATAGTTGCCGTTTCTTATCGCTCTTATCTTATCCCTCACGTCTCTGAGCGGTTTTACGAGGGCGTTCGCGACGAGTATGCTCGCTATATAAGATATGAAAAGTGAGGCTATAAGCGCGTAAACGAGGCTTGGAACGGTTTTTATAACGTATTCGTCCACGCTTTCCACGGCTATCGCGGTACGGATAAATACGTAATCGTTATCGCCGATATTCTTCTTTACGGCATAATATACCATAGATTTTTTCAGCGTGTTGCTGTACCTTATCGCCGCTTTCGGCTCGCCCGTATCAGCCGCTTTTATTTCGTCCCTGTATTTGTGATTGTCGGTCAATTCCTCGCTCTTGTTGTCGCCTAATACTTTGCCGTCTTTATCTATTATAGTAAGTCGGACTTCTTCGGGTACTCCCTTTATTATCTCGTCGATTTTCGTCTCGTCGAACAGAGAAAGGTAGGTTTCCGCCAAGGTTTCAACCTCCGCCTCCGCCGCTTTTTCGTGCGACGATTTGTTGAGCGTTATTCCCGAAATAAATACGATAAGCAGGGAAAGCGTTACTATTACAATGTTAAAAATCAAAAATTTCTTTTTCATACTATTTTATAACCCACGCCGCGTATGGTTGCGATTTTCGCTCCCGAGTCGGCAATAATTTTTCTGAGCGTGCCAACGTGAATGTCGAGCGTTCTCGTTTCGCCGTAGTTTTCGCCCCATACTTTGTCCAAAAGATAATCTCTCTGCAATACTTTCTGCGGCTCGGAGACGAGCAGTTTCAGAAGTTCGTACTGTTTAAGCGTAAGTTCTTTGACTTCGCCGTTTACCGTCACTATCCTTTCGTCGTCGTTTATCACTATTCCTTTATAGGAAATAACGTTTGCGACGTGAACGGCTTTTCTGAGGTTTGCCTTTATCCTCGCAATCAGTTCCAAAACTCCGAACGGTTTAGAGATATAGTCGTCCGCTCCGAGATCTAAACCTCTCACTTTGTCTATTTCGGTTGATTTTGCGGACACCATTATGACGGGAATGTTCGCTGTCTTAGGGCTTGCTTTAAGCCTTGAAAGTATCTCGTATCCGTCCTCTCCGTCGAGCATAATATCGAGGATAATCAACCTCGGCAGGGACTTTTCGAGTGCGATGAACAATTCGTCGCCGCAAGAAAAGCACTCGGGAGTAAAGCCTGCGCTTATAAGCGCGTACCTGTATACTTCCCGAATAGAGGTTTCGTCGTCTACCGCGTAAATGAGAGTCTGATTGTCCATTTAAAATCTCCGTTTGGCGGCAAACAATTAAAGTTGCCGTCGATTTATCCTATTTTATGATACCCCGTGGCGGCGTACTCAGCCCATTCGCCTATGTTCACGGCGTGGTCGCCTATCCTTTCGAGGTATTTCGCTATCATCATAAACAGAATAGCCTGATCTGCGTTGGCAGAGTTCCGCTTTATCAGTTCGATAAGGTCGGCTTTTACCGTCTCGAACAGTTCGTCCACCTTGTCGTCCCGTTTGTCAAGTTCTCTCGCCGTGTCGAGGTCTCTGTTTATATAACTTAAAACCCCGTCTTTTACCATACCTATGACGAGTTTTGCCATAAGTTCGATATGTTCGGGTTTTTTAATGAATTTCTCGCCCTTGAATTGCAGAGTAATCTCGCTTATGTCCGCCGCCTGATCGGCTATTCTTTCAAGGTCGGTTATCATTTTGAGCGCCGCCGAAACCTCTCTGAAATCGCCCGCGACGGGGTGTTCGAGAAGCAGGATTTTCAAACAGTCCTGTTCTATTTCTCTTTCGAGTCCGTCCACATTCTTATCGTCCGCCATAACTTCTTTCGCAAGGTCGGCGTTCTGCGTTTTCAAAGCATTTATCGACTTTTCGATTGCGAGTTCCGCCTCGTGGCACATTTTTACGAGTTTGTTGAAAACGAGGTTCAGTTCGTTTTCGTACTTGTTTCTTATGCTCATAGTATACCTTCTTTTTCTCCTTTTTTCAAGCGTTTGGATAAGGTTCCTTATTATTCTTATTCGGCGTATTAACCGAATCTTCCCGTGATGTAGTTTTCCGTACGTTTGTCCTCGGGCGACGAGAATATCTTTTCGGTATCGCCGTATTCGATGAGCTCGCCGAGCAGGAAGTACGCCGTTTTATCGGCTATTCTCGTAGCCTGCTGCATATTGTGCGTTACTATTATAATGGTAAGGTCCTTTTTGAGGTCTTCCATAAGTTCTTCGATTTTTCCCGCCGAAATGGGGTCGAGGGCGGAAGTCGGTTCGTCCATTAAAAGTATTTCGGGGTTTGCGGCGAGAGATCTCGCTATGCATAGTCTCTGTTGCTGACCGCCGCTCATTCCGAGCGCGTTTTTGGAAAGTTTATCCTTTACTTCTTCCCAAATACTTGCCTTTTTAAGCGAGGTTTCTACTATTTCGTCGAGTTGACTTTTTTTCGTTATGCCGAAAGTTCTCGGAGCGAACGCAACGTTGTCGTATACGGAAGAAGGGAAGGGGTTGGGTTTCTGAAAGACCATTCCCACGTTTTTGCGGAGTAGATTGACGTCTACGCTCTTGTCGTAAATATCGAGACCGCCGATTTTAAATTCGCCCGCGATTTTACAGCCCTCGATGAGGTCGTTCATACGGTTGAAGCACTTTAAAAAGGTTGACTTTCCGCAACCCGACGGTCCTATAAAAGCCGTAACTTTCTTCTCGGGAATTTCTATCGAAACGTTTTTCAGGGCTTTGAAGTCGCCGTACCACAGTTCCGCGTTTTTCACGCTGACGTCGCCGCCGTATTTAATGTTTATATCGTTCTTTTTCATTTTGTTTTCCTCTGCAATTTCGTAGCGAGTACTTCGGCTAAAAGGTTTAAAAGAAGTACTATTATTATAAGAACTACCGCTGCGGCGTAAGCCTCGCTTAAATGCCAGCCCTCTCTCGAAAGGTTATAAAGCGCGACCGCGAGCGTCGCTCCGCTGTCCGTAACAGACTTCGGGGTTGCGGATATTACCGAACCCATGGTGTATACGAACGGCGCGGACTCGCTTACGATTCTGCCCGTCGCGAGTATTATCGCCGATAAAATACCGGGGAGGGCGGACGGCAGAACTATTTTGAATATCGTTCTCACTTTTCCCGCTCCGAGAGCGTAACTTCCTTCTCTCAGTCCGTCGGGTACAGATTTCAGACTTTCCTCGACCGAGCGGACTATCGTCGGAAGAAGCATCATCGAGATAGTGCATACGCCTGCTATTATGCTCGACGACCCCGTGAAGAATTTGACGAAGGTTATCATACCGAAAAGTCCGTACACAATCGACGGAACGCCGCTTAAAACGTCTATCGAAACCCTTATTATTCGTATAAGCGGATTTTTCGCGTTCGCGTACTCGTTTAAGAAAATTGCCGCCGAGATGCCTGTCGGAACGGAGATTAAAAGGCTTAATCCCACCGTGTAAAGGGTAGTTATTATCGAGGGGAGTATGGTTACGTTTTTGCTTCCGTACTCGTACCTGCCGTATATTATAGACGGGTTTTTGATCAGTTCGGGAACGCCTTTATAAAAGACGAAACCGACGACAACGAAGAGCATAAGTCCCGCTATAAGTCCGTTAATTACCGAAATATACTTTTTCGCTTCCGAATATTTCGGGCTGAACGATAACCCTTTTACCTTGTCGTTTAACTTCTTGAAAAATTCCGAAACGGGATTTATTTTGCGGATTTTATCCGCCGCTTTTTCCTTTTTATTCGTCGAACGTTTTACAGCCGAAGTAACTACCTTGCCCGACACGAGGTTGAACGCCGTGTTGATTAAAAGCACGAATACGAGAAGAACTACGCCCGTAGCTATCAACGCTCCTTGTTGTAAGTCGCCCGCATAACCCATTTCGAGAACTATATTCGCCGTAAGAACTCTGAACGAAGAGAATAACCCTTCGGGGTAGGCGACCGAGTTGCCCGCTACCATTATTACCGCCATCGTCTCGCCCAAGGCTCTGCCCGTGCCGAGAATGAGCGAAGCGGTGATGCCCGATTTCGCAGACGGGGAGAGTATTTTGAATATCGCCTGCGACTTTGTCGAACCCATAGCGACCGCTCCTTCGTAATATGTTTTCGGCACGGCTTCGAGGCTCGTTTTCGAGAGCGACACTACCGTGGGAAGTATCATCACGCCGAGAATTATCGAGGTCGCGAGCAGTCCGCTACCGTTGTTCGGGGCGATTTTCGCGAGCAGGGGAAGAAGAAACGTTATTCCGAAAAATCCGTATACTACCGAGGGTATTCCCGCAAGCAGATTTATTATCGCCGAAAACGGGCGTTTGATTATTTTCGGACAGTAGAAAGCGAGGAAAATCGCCGTGAAGTAGCCGATTATACCACCGATTAAAACCGCGCCCGTCGTCGCGGCGAGCGTGCCGACTATCATTTTGAATATTCCGTAACTTCCGGAAACGTCGCCCGTAAAACCGTCCTCTCTGTCGGGCGCCCAGCTATTGCCGAACAGGAAATCGAAGAATCCGATTTTAATCAGAGCGGGGACGCTTTTTATTATCAGAAAACCGAATATTGCGACGACCGAAATCGTACACACGATAGCCGCCGCCGCAAATATTCCTTTTCCGATTTTTTCTTTTATCCTTTGAAAACCGAACATTTCTTTATTTGATTTCCGAGAATTTAACGACTTTTCCCGTGTATATGTCGTAGAGGTTCTTTATCGTGAGATTGTCTACTTTGTCGTTTTTGTTGTTTACGATTACCGCTACCGCGTCGAGACAGAGGTTGAAACTGTTCAGTTTTTCGTCTTTGACTGCCGCCGAGGAGAGACCTATTACGTTTCCTACCGCGTCCTTTTTAGCCTCGGATTTGCCGACCGAAGAACCTTGAAGTTGTTTGTCTGCTATATTGCCCGGTTCTACTCCGTAGATTGCCGCGTAAGCCTTGACCGCTCCGTCGATAACCTTTTCCATAGAGGTCGAACCTCTGAGTACTATCTTTCCGCTCGGAATGGTCGCGAGTTTTTCAAACGTTCCGACCGCTATCGGAGTTTCGCCCTCGTTCGCTCTTTTTGCCTCGTCGGTGAGGAATATTACGCCGTCGGCGTCGCAAACCGCCTGCATTTCCGAACTCTTTAAGAATTTGAGAAAGTCCTCTGCGAGCGGAGTAAGCGTTACCGCTTTGTTGGTCATTACCACGAAAGGTCTCTGTATGGAGTACGTTCCGTCTAAAACGGTCGCCTTGCTCGGGGCAACTCCGTTTACTTTTACTACTTTAACGGTATCGTCTACCGAACCGAGAGAGATATAACCGATTGCGTTTTCGTCGCTCGCTACCGAGGATAAAACCGCGCCCGTTCCGTCTAAAAGAGTCGCTTTGGAAGTGGTCGAGTAAACCGTCTTGCCGTTCGCGTCTTTCATATTGAGGAAGTTGCCGTTGCCGTCCGTTACCACTTTGTCGAACGCTTCTCTCGTGCCGCTCGCCTGTTCTCTCGCGATTACCGTGACGTTCTTTTCTTTGGTTTCGCTATTGCCGTTGCCGCTGTCGTTGTTTCCGCAAGCCGCGAAGGCGAAGAGGGAAACGCATGCTATCGCCGAGGCGATTATTGCCATAAATTTCTTTTTCATTTCTTTTTTATCTCCTTTTTCATTTTACGCCCTTATTATACCCCCGTCGAAAAAATTTAACAGTCCGAATTTCGTAAAACAAACGTAAAGTTTTCGTAAAGTCGATTGATTAAATTCGCGAAAGGTTGTATAATATATATATGGAAAGCAAAACGGCGGATAAAAACAGAATATACTGCGCCATAGACCTGAAGTCTTTTTTCGCTTCGGTCGAATGCGTCGAAAGAGGTCTCGACCCCTTGGGGGTAAACCTCGTCGTTGCGGATTCGTCGAGAACGGAAAAGACTATTTGCCTTGCGGTTTCGCCCGCTTTAAAGGCTTACGGAATCTCGGGCAGGGCGAGGCTTTTCGAGGTCGTTCAGAAAGTCAGAGAAGTAAACCGCAAAAGACTTCTCGAGACGGACGGCGGAAAATTTATCGGCAAGTCCTACGTCGACGCCGAATTAAAAGCCGACAAAAATCTTGAACTTTCTTATATAGTCGCCCCGCCGCAAATGGCGAAATACGTCGCTATGAGCGTAAAAATCTACGATATTTACAAGCGTTTCGTGTCCTCGGACGATATTATAGTCTATTCTATCGACGAAGTTTTCATCGATATTACCGACTATCTTAAAATATATAAACTCACCCCCAGAGAACTCGTTATGAAAATGATTCTCGAAGTTTTAAAAGAGACGGGAATTACCGCGACGGCGGGAATCGGTACGAATTTATACCTTGCGAAAATCGCGATGGACATAGTGGCGAAGCATATCGGCGCGGACGAGAACGGCGTCAGAATAGCCGAACTCGATGAAAAAAGTTATCGCGAAAAGTTGTGGTCGCACAAGCCGATTACCGACTTTTGGAGAGTCGGTCCGGGGTATGCGAAACGGCTTAACGAGCAGGGGCTTCATACTATGGGCGATATCGCCCGTTGTTCGCTCGGCAAGCCGTCCGACTATTATAACGAGGAACTTTTATACAAAATCTTCGGGATAAACGCCGAACTGCTTATCGACCACGCCTGGGGAACGGAGCCTTGCAGAGTGTCGGACGTTAAAAAATACCGCCCGTCGGCGAACAGCATTTCGTCGGGGCAGGTACTTGCCGAGCCGTATACTCACGAAAAGGCGTTGCTTATCGTCAAGGAAATGGCAGACTTTTTGTCGGTGGAAATGGTCGAGAAACGGCTTGTCGCCGATAAAATATCTCTTGCAATATGCTACGACGTCGAGAACGTGAAAGGCGGCGATTATTCGGGCGAAACGAAAATCGACAGATACGGCAGAGTAATTCCGAAAGAAGCGACGGGGTCGGCGAACTTGGGCAGATTTACTTCGCAGACTACCGTTTTTATCTCGGAATTTGCGAAACTGTTTGAAAAAATCACGGATAAGGATTTACTTGTGAGGAAAATCGTCGTATGCGCGGCGGAAGTTCTTACCGAGGACGATCCGAAATTATACGCGGAAAGCGAGCAGTTGTCGCTGTTCGACGACGCCGAAAAACGCGAAAAAGAAGCCGAGGAAGAAAAAAGAGAGAAGAGCCGCCAGCAAGCGGTGGTCGAAATAAGAAAAAAATACGGAAAAAACGCCCTGCTTAAAGGAATGAATTACGAACAGGGCGCGACGGGCAAACAGAGAAACAAGCAGATCGGAGGGCATAAAGCGTGAGCGGAAAGTACGACGATATTATAAATTGCGAACGCCCGAAAAGCGGCAGGCAGAAAATGTCCTTAAACGATCGGGCGGCTCAGTTTTCGCCGTTCGCCGCGCTGACGGGTTTCGAGGACGAAATCGACGAGACGAACAGGCAGACCGAAGAAATGCCCGAGTATTCGGAGGACGTTCAGCAGGAGATAGACAGGGTTTTATGCGATGCGGAAGCAGAAATCGAAAGGGGCGGAGACGCCGTTTTAGAGGTTGAATATTTTATACCCGACAAGAAGAAGTCGGGCGGCAGGATAGTCGTAAAGACGGACCGCGTTAAGAAAATCGACAGGCAAAACGGGGAAATAGTATTTACCGACGGCGAATTTATAAGTTTTCGCCATTTGCTCGCTTGCCGCGGAATTAAAAAGAAGTAACGGAAATACGGGGCAATGAAAGCGGCGATATAGTATAAAGCGTTTTTCGGGACGTCGGGGCGCCGTCCCCTACGATTGTCGGAATAAAGTGTTTCTATTGATTATTTCCGACATATATTCAATCTTGATAAAATTGCCGACGATGAAAATACGAATAAAAGCAGGCTTTTTATTCAATCCGATGGTTGAGTTTTGCCGTAGGGGACGGCGCCTCGACGTCCCGAAAAAAACCTCTCATATATTTGCATTTAGTTTCCGTTCGTCGTGAGAGATACGCCGTCTATCAGCCGTCCGTGAAAAGATAATTTCGCGTATTCCGCTTTGTCGCCGTATAAAAGAAGTATCTCGTCGTCCGACCTGTGGCACGGCGGCGGAAGAGCCGCCGAAAATTCGCCGAAAAACCCTCTGAGATCTTGCGACCGAGGGCGTAGCGACGGGGCGAGAAAATCGGCTACGTTCTTGCCGAGTTGTAATTCTTCGAAAAACGCGTACGGAAGCAGACAGTCGGGGACGGAGAATAACTCTCTTCCCCTTTTTATTTCGGCTTTTCTGATTTTTACGCTTTCGCCGAATTGCCAATATGAAGTTACGACGTGATGAAGAGCGTCGTTTTTTAATTCCGTGATTACAACTTCGTCGCCTTTCGCCGAGTATTCGTCGCATTCCCGACGTAAAACCGTCTCGATTTTCTTTCCGAGTTTAAAGCCTGTCGCTATCGTTTTTTTCTCGGTCAGAAACACGAGCAGATAATTGTTTCCGTATACGCAGGCTTTTTCGATTTCTGCGGAAGTCGGTTTAAAGGCTATCCCTTCCGTCTTTTTATCTCCGTTTGCCGTCACCGATATTTTGACCCCGTTTTCTATGTAAACCGAAACTTCTGCGACGAAATCGGGGTACTCGACTTGCTTGAAAAATATCGACTCATACTCGGATACGATTTGTCTTTTAAAGTTCGGAATAATCAAAAAAGCCCCGTATAAGTCGATTATCGAGGCATTTTCGCATTTATCGACCGTATTTTCTTTCCATTCTAAACATACGGGAACGTAGTTTGCGGAAAAGGGGATAAACTCGATAAGCCCTCTTTCGGACGGCATAATCGAGTAGTTTTCCGAGGCTTTTCCTATAAATCTCCCGTTGAATTTTACCGCGCACGGTACTGCGGATAAAAAATATAAGTACATTTTTAGGTTTCTCCGTTAAATTATACTCGAAATTTTTTCCGAATATGTATTTTAATCGCTTTTGCGGTCAATAATGCTCGTATGCCGGACAAGAATAATACGAACCTTGTCTGGCATCTGCAAAAAAAACGGAGGAACTTATGAGCAAAATCAAAGAAAGCGAACTTAAAAAATTATTTACGGAGGCGGAAAAGGCTAAAAAATCGGGAACGAGTCTCGGAAAGGTGTTCGAGACGATTGCCGCCGAAACGGGCAGGGCGAAAGGTAGCGTGAGAAACGCCTATTATTCGACCTTAAAAAAATCGCAGTCGGACGAGAGGCTGAAAAAGAACGTTTTAGGAAATAAAACGCTTAGCGTTACCCCTATAATATGTTTTAACGATAACGAAACGGATAAAATTATCCGCGAAATACTGTCGGGAGCGACTTTGGGGAAGTCGGTAAGACGAATGACGAGGGAAATGGCGAAAGACGAAAGGGAAGCGTTGCGGTTTCAGAACAAATACCGAAACGCTTTAAGATGCGACCGTCCGAGAGTGGAGCGAATACGAAACGAACTCAAAAGAGAGGTCGGAAGATGCTACGACCCCTACGAGAAAAAGAGGGGTAAAGACTTGCTCTTGGAGAAGTTAAAAGGCGAGATAAACGCCTTATACGAGAGGATAGCGAAAAAAGCGAGAGACGAAAACCGACTTTTAAAAGAAGAATTGAGGCGGTGTCGGGAAGAGTTAAGTAAGTTTAACGGCGACGGCGAGGAGTCCGAAAATATCTCGAAAGCGGAAAAGTTTTTCGCCGTTTCCGAGACGGACGACAAAAAAATATAACTAATATATAAAAACTGCCGAATTTGAATTGACAAAATCTCCCGAATTGTATAAAATGTATGTGTTT
Organism: uncultured Clostridia bacterium; assembly: GCA_934249325.1. Taxonomy (GTDB): domain Bacteria; phylum Bacillota; class Clostridia; order Christensenellales; family Borkfalkiaceae; genus UBA10281. The sequence continues at coordinate 62,409 of CAKQKW010000005.1, read as the reverse complement.
ATTTTTATACTCCGTCTTTGTCTGCGGGTAAGTCTGCGGTCGGAAGGGTATAAGCATTACTAAAATTTGGGAGCAATTACTATGAAGAACAGAAAGTTTTTAGGCGTATTCTCTTTTCTTTTGAGCGTATGTCTTTTGTTCGCGACTTTGCCGTTTGTTTCCGCAAACGCAGACGGAGAGGGAACGTCCGAGCAGGCGAAAGTCAAAGTTTACGAGGCTGAATCGTGCAAAATCGAGAGACTCGATCTCGGCGACGTTAAAGTTGAAGTCGGCGATAATTCGCTTATTTCCAAGGGTTTGACCGTAAAAAAAGGCGAAACCGAAGTTAAAGTTTACGTTGACGGAACGATAAATACGGAAACCGACAAATGTTGGGTCGCGGTATCGGGAAGCGACAGCGATACCGAAAGAAAGGTTACTTCTATAAAATTCGATACGTTAAAGGACAGCGAGGATAAAGCCGTTTATACCGTTTCGGCGAACGACAAAACCGCCGAAGTTACGGTATACGACAAAGAGCAGGAGACTGCGGACAAGATTCTCGTAGAGAAAACCGACGTCGCGCTCGACGCCTCGAAAATTAAAATCGACGCCGAGAAGAAAAGGGTTACGCTTGAGAAAGCCGAGATATGGAAAATACTCGACGAGACTTCCGTAATTCGCGACGCGGACGATTTGTCGGCGAGAATTTATCTCAGAACCCCCGGCGGTACGTGGCCGTCTTCCGCGACCAAGACCTTATCGGGCAGTTCGAGCGACGTCGAACTTACCGTTTCGTCTCGCGGAGATTACCACTTCTACGTTCTTTTCACCGATAACAAGGGCAATACCACCGAAAAGGACAGCGAACTCGTAGAGAAAGTCGACGGCTTCTATAAAGTCGAAGGCGAAGGCGAGGCTAAAACGGAAACCAAAGTTATTCCGATTTTCTCGTTTACTTACACGCCCGACGAAACCGTAAAAGTTAAATGTTCTAACACCGACAAGGTTAAAAAGGGTTACGAAGGACAGATTCAGAAGTCCATAACCTATACTTTGGAAAACGCTACCGATAAAGACGTCGAGTTTGTTCTTATGTTCAAAGCGGAGGGGGCGGCTAAATACGACGTAGCGAAAAACGGTGTAGACGCAGATTTCGACGCGAGCAAATTCACGAAGTCCTCGCTTGAATTCACTCCGCTTAAAAAAGGCGAATACTCGTTCAGAGTAAACGCGGAAGGTATGACCGACGCCGCCTTGAAAGAGGGTGCGGACGACAACGTGGTGATTAGAGTTACCGACAGCGTAACCATAGTTAAACGTGAAAACACCGCGTTTACCGATTTCGTTAAGAATAATTGGAAATCGCTTATATTCCTCGGAATCGCGGTTCTTTGCCTTATAGCGATAATCGTTATCGCATGTTGGAAACCGAAGGATAAGACGGCTGTCAAGAGACAGGTTGAAGACTCCGCGGACAAAGAAGACAAAAACGCCGCTAAGGCTTCCGAGACTAAGAACGCCGAAGACGAAGCGACAGAGACTGTCGATACGACGGAAGAAACGGTTGAAGCGAAAGAAGAGAACGCCGCAGTCGAAGAGACGGCGGAAGTTGCTCCCGAAGCGGAAGTAACGGAAGAGGCGAAAGTCGAAGAGGCAATCGAGACTCCCGTAGAGAACGCGGAAGAAGTTGCGAACGAAACTCCCGCAGAGAACGCGGAAGCGAATGCAGGAACTCCCGCAGAAAGTTCGGAGACTCCCGTTGAAACTCCCGCAGAGACCGACAACGGCGACAAAGCGGAATAAAAGAAATATTAAACCGTTCGGGGTTATCCCGAGCGGTTTTAAATTATCCGAAGAATTGCGGTTATTTCCGTTTTTCGGCAAGAAACTTTATCGACAGCAGAACCTCTATCGGCGGCTATGCCGCCACTTTCCCCAAAGGGGAAAGCAAGGCAAATTAGTTTTTATTCTTTGTCGCGTATAGTTCTTTCACGTGTTCGGTTATTCGCTCTTTATAACGTATGCGTTTACCGTAAAATTTTTAGTTTTTGCTTTTGGGCATAAGGTAGATTCTCGCTTTCCCCTTTGGGGAAAGTGGCGGCGTAGCCGACGATAGAGGTCTAAAACGAAAAAATAGGATAAAGGCGGGTTTAGTTGGCGTTTTTATCGGCTAAAGGTAAATTCTGTCGAAAACAGTTGACTTTAAACTTACAATAATATATAATGTATTCGGAAAATTTCGGACGGACGGTTATTAACGCCCCGTTTGAGAAATAATTATTATGATATTTATATCGGAGGACAAATAAAATGGCAAATGTAAAAGTAGCAATTAACGGCTTCGGTAGAATCGGACGTCTTGCTTTCAGACAGATGTTCGGCGCTGACGGTTACGACGTAGTCGCAATCAACGACCTTACGAGCCCCAAAATGCTTGCGCACCTTTTGAAGTACGATACGGCTCAGGGCAGTTACGTCGCTCAGGGACACACCGTAACGTATAAAGATTCCGTACTCGGCGAAGACGGAAAGACGGTCGTAGTACCCGGTTCTATTACCGTTGACGGAAAGGAAATCACTATATACGCTTGCCCGAAGGCCGCTGACCTTCCGTGGGGCAAACTCGGAGTAGACGTAGTTCTCGAATGTACGGGCTTCTATACTTCCAAAGAGAAATCTATGGCTCACATTCAGGCGGGCGCTAAGAAAGTCGTTATTTCCGCTCCCGCGGGCAACGACCTTAAAACTATCGTATTCAACGTAAACAACGATAAACTTACCGCTGAAGATCAGATTATTTCGGCTGCTTCCTGCACCACGAACTGTCTTGCTCCTATGGCTAAGGCTCTTAACGATACTTATCCCATTCAAAGCGGTATCATGACGACCGTTCACGCTTATACGGGCGACCAGATGATTTTGGACGGACCGCATAGAAAGGGCGACCTCAGAAGAGCAAGAGCGGGCGCTATGAACATCGTTCCTAACTCCACTGGCGCGGCAAAAGCAATCGGACTCGTTATCCCCGAACTTAACGGCAAACTTATCGGTTCTGCTCAGAGAGTTCCCACTTGCACCGGTTCGACCACTATCTTGGTTGCGGTTGTTAAGGGTAAGGATATCACTAAGGACAGCATCAACGCCGCTATGAAAGCCGCTTCTAACGAATCGTTCGGCTACAACACCGACGAAATCGTTTCTTCGGACGTTATCGGTATGAGATTCGGTTCGCTCTTCGATGCTACTCAGACTATGGTCGCTAAAATCGACGACGACACTTATCAGGTACAGGTAGTTTCTTGGTACGACAACGAGAACTCTTACACTTCTCAGATGGTAAGAACTATCAAATATTTCGCTAACATTAAATAATTGTTTTAAGAAATATACAAAACCGCCCTCCGCGAGGTTTCCTCGCGGAGGGCGGTTTGCCGTTATATTAAGTTGTCGGGTTGTTTTCGGTCGGACTTTCGGTCGTGCAGTCCGCCTTTTCGGTTTCGTCGGCATTGTCTGCCTTGTTGGTATCGCTATCAATGCGGTCTCCGTTCGTCGGGCTGTCGGATAGATTACCGCTCGCGGCGACCTCTTCGGCGTCGTTGCCGATTGCATTGTCGATTTCGTTTTCGCCGATAACGCCGTCGTTATTGCCGATATTTTTGTTATTGTCGGTATCGTCGGTACTGCCGTAGTCGTTGCCGTCGCTTTTATCGTCGTCCTTCTTATAAGGCAAACGAATAAGATACGACGCGCCCAAGATGCTTGCGCTTTTTTCTATCAGAAACGCCGCGTCCTTTTCAGAAACTACGATATAGATAGCGTAAAACACAACGGAGAGTACCGACCTTATGGCGAAATCGTGTTTTTTTTCGAGCGACGGAAACAATTTGCTTATGACGAGTATCGCCACGCTCACTAAGAGAGCAGGTACAAACACGTCGATTCCGTAACGTTCCAAAATAGCGTATAAATTGATATTTTCCATTTTCCACCGCCTTTGACCGAGCGATATAAGTCGCTTTTCGGCGGTTTAGCCGCGTTAGATCAATCGTTTTCCGATATTTCGACTGAATTTAACGCGGGAAATGCGTTTTCGGGAAGTTCGGGCGCAGAGCATTGCGAAACGTTATTGATAATTTTCCGCAAGTAATATTTTTCCGTAAATTCATCACCGCCTTTGGTCTATATTTTATCAGACGCGTGGTAATTATAACGCGGAAAAATCAAAAATCAATACGCTTGTGAACGTTTTTTATATATGTTAATTACAAAGCGGGACGTCGAGGGCGCCGTCCCCTACGATTCCTTAATGCAAAGTGTTACATATGTTGGTTTTAATATTTGTCGATTACAAAGCGGGACGTCGAAGGCGCCGTCCCATACGATTCCTTAATGCAAAGTGTTATATATGTTGGTTTTAATATTTGTCGATTACAAAGCGGGACGTCGAGGGCGCCGTCCCATACGATTCCTTAATGCAAAGTGATACATATGTTGGTTTTAATATTTGTCGATTGCAAAGCGGGACGTCGAGGGCGCCGTCCCCTACGATTATTTAATGCAAGGCATCATATATATTAAATAGTTTTGCCGCTTCCTTGATACTTCTGAATCAAAATTTAACTTGCCTGCAACCCAAAAGCACGGAAATAGCGGTGTTTTGGCAAGGTTTGTATAATTCTTGTCTGACATACAGTTAATTTAATCTGATGTTTTATTAAATTTCTGCCGTAGGGGACGGCGCCCTCGACGTCCCGAGGAATTTAAGGAAACATCTTAAAATTTTAGTTTTTTGCATCTGATTTTTAAAATTATTTCGTTTTAACTACGCCGTACGGTCGAATATTCTCACGCAAAACGCAGTCATATCGTCTTTCGCTTCGCCGTCCGTAAGCGATAACGCTCTGCTTAAAATGTTGTCCGCAAGCGTTTTCGGGTTCAACGCCCTTTGCGAAGATAAAAAGTCTATCAGTTCCGAGGACGAACCGAACGCGTCCGATATTCCGTCGCTCACAAGCACCACGACGTCGCCCGACGAAAGGTTGGTTTTACAGACCGTCGGGTGAAGTTCGTCGAGTATTCCGAGCGGCAGAGAACTCCCTTCGACTATCTTTACCGAGTCTTTCGTGATTATAAACGAGTAGGGCGAACCTATTTTGATAAAGTCCGCGCTGCCCGAAAACAGGTCGATAACTCCCACGTCGAGGGCGGTGAAGTTGTCCTCGCCGTTAAAACATAAAACCTTGTTCACTGTGGAAAGTACCGTCTCGCTCGAAAGTTCGGCTTTGTAAAAGGTCTCGACGAGCGATACCGCCGCGGACGAGGTAACGGAGGCTTTCTCGCCGCTGCCCATTCCGTCGTTTAACGCGACGAGGAATTTGCCCTCGTTTATCTTCGTAATAGAATGAGTGTCTCCGCTTTTTTCTTTGTCGTTTTTGGTCTTTTGCGATACCGAGAACGCCGCGTCGAACTTCGGCGAACGCCTTAAAGTAACGGCTGAAAGTTCTTCCGATAGATTGAAAATATCGCTGATAATCAACTTATAGCCCACTGTTTCCGAAATCGCTCGCAAAAATAGCGGTTTTTGAATCTGCTTTTTCGGAAGCAGAACGCTTATCTCTTTATCGTTCCCGCCCTCGAATACGAGAGTCTCCAAAGCGGCAATGCCTACCGATAAAAGGTTCTTGTTTATCTCGTCGGCGAGTTCGCTTTTGAGTTCTAACGTTCGGCTCATATCCGCAGCCATATTTTTTATCGCCTCGGATAAACCCTCCGTCTGAGACAATACGAGGTCTCTTCCGTCTTTAAGCGATTCGGCCCTTAACAACTCTCTTTCGTTTTCTCGGGCGAGAAAATCGGCTTCTTCCACGATTCTGTCGTTGTATTTGCAGTTAGTCATAAACCCTTTCGGGAGGTCGGCGAGGTTCAGTTTGCCTTTCGCCGTCGCTATTTGCATAGTTTTTTTCAGGTCCTCGTCCGACGGGAACATTACGCTTCGGCAATTCGAGAGGTTTTCGCAACCCGAACACGCCTTTACGAATAATTCGTCCGCGAGGTCGGCTTCGACCTGTTCTTCCGAGATAGTTTTTTCTGACAGTTTTTCGAGCGATTGTATCATTTCGTCGAATACGGCTGATATTTCAAATAACTTCCCCGAAATTCCGAGCCTGTTTCTGTTTACGGCGTATTTCCCGAGATTGTTTTCCCTGTAAAGGGCGAACTCGTTTCTGATTTTACGCATAAACGATTCGGGCATAAATAAGTACAGGGCGACGGGAGCGATCATAAAATAATTCTCATACTCGGCGTACCCCGTATAGGCGTCGGAAAATTTCCACAGCAATACTTTTACTGCAAGGGCGGACAGCGAGGCGGCGAGCCGCGAGTTTTTCGCAAGACAGACGGAGGCTAACGAGTACAGGGCGAGCGGGGCGATTCTGTTTGCGTCGCGACTGTATAAAAACAAAGGAAGCGAGGCTATAAGTGCGTAAACCGAGGAAACGCCCCCTTTTAACAGACTTGCCGAGAGCAGTACGGCGTACAACGCGAACGCTTCGTAAATCGCTTCGGACGAAAAGTTTATCGCCCCGTAAGCCGCCGCAACGTAGAGTACGGAAGCGGACACTATTTCGTCGGTTGAAAGTCGGTATTTCAACCCTTTGACCAAAAACACCCTCGCCGCCGAGATAAACACGAAACCGAGCGGCACGCACGCCGCCGCGATTATCGCTCTTGCGGTAATGTTGTGGCAGTCGCGTATGGCAACGTATGGGGCGACGGCTATCGCGAGAATCAACGTGAGTTCGATTTTCGGCTTGCGTTTCAGTTTGTTCATAATAAGATAGTAAACGACCGTTACTATACCGCCCGCCGCGGCAGCTAATATCGTAAACCCCGAAAACGAAACGAGAAAGGGCAGTATGTAGAGTATAAATGAAGCGAACGGGTTAAGCCCTACGAACAGATTGGCCGAGAGTAAAGGCAGGGCGAGCGGCGGATATTTGCCGTCGGCGAAAGTCAGAAGGGCGTAGCCTGCGAGCGACAGGGCGTAACGCCCCGCTTTTTTAAAATTAAACGCTTTTTTCATAGCCCGATTATACTATGTATAACTTCAAAAAAATCGTAACGTTTGGTCGAAAACGAGAGAATATTGTAAAAAACTTGTTTTTATCCGTCTGCTGTGGTAAAATAGCGGTATGGAAAGGTTGAGAAAGTTATTTGCGGCTTTAATTGCCGTTATATTTGTCGTCGCCGTTTCGGGGTGTAAAAAAACCGACGAGACGAAAAACGACAAGTTTATAAATTCGCTCGTGGTCGTACGTTTTTCCGAGGGCGAGAGAGTTCCCGAGGCGAAAAGCGTGACGGAAGGAGTGTTTTTCCGCGACGAAAATTCCGTCAAAAATTACGTCGAAAAAATCTCGGGCGGCAAGGTAAATTATACGACGGTTACGTTTGAAATATGCGAACTGAAAAGTTCCGTAATACGCTATTTGCCCGCCTATAAGTCGATTAACGGCGATTTTGAGTTGATAAACGAAGATGGTTACGACAACAGGGGTAAAGGTGAAAACGGCGAGATTTCGGATAGCGGAGAGAGTTCGGGCAGGTTTATCGCCGAGCAAAATCTCGTTCGGGAGATAGCCGAGACTTTAAGGTCGGATTTGCCGACCGACGGCGACGGAGACGGGGTCGCCGATCTCGTGACGGTGATTTTCGATTTGAACTCGCAGGATATAGATACGGTTTTCGCTCTCGCTTCGAGCGAGATTTTCAACGCCCATCAGGGCGAATATTATACGGGGAAATTTTCAAGCGGAGACGAGGAAATTACTTTCGGCGAAGCGAAAATAAACGGCACGAAAATCGAAAAGTACGTTTTTATGCCGCTCGGCTCGATATATAAAGAAGGTCAAAAGTACTATACTGCCGCTTGTCACGAGACTTTGCACGCTTTCGGGGCGGCGGATATGTATACGGACGACGGCTTGACCGAACCCGTCGGGGCGATTGACGTAATGGGTAACGTTCCGCTCGAAAAACTGACGGTAAACTCCGTTTATCCGCTTTCGTATACGAGAGAAAAACTCGGGTTTATCGGCGGCGAAAACTTAGGGGCGGTAATAAAGAGCGGCGAGTATACGCTCTTTCCGACCGAGTCCGAAAAATCGAGGATAAAGGCATACAAAATCGTGCCGCCCGACTTTTTTGAGAGAAGAGACTGTTTTTACGTCGAATACAGAAAAAGCGAGGGGGACGGCAAGCCGAATTTAGACGGGCTTATAATTTACAGGGTAAACGGCGACAACGGCTATATTCAAATGGATGGCGGCTACGGAAAAGCGTATAACGGCAACCTTTACGGCGAAAACGAGGTTTACGTTTTCAGGTTTAAAGAGGGCAACGAGGACGATAAAACTTTCGACGGGGCAAACTGTTTCGCCACGCTTTCGTCTCAGTCGGGAAGGACGACTTTCGGCTCGGAAACGGTCGGAAAAAACCTTGTAACTTATTCGGACAATACCAACTCGGGAATAGTCGTAAACTTCTTGAAAAACAATTCCGACGGCTCGGTCACGTTCTCGGTAAAACTTCCCGAATACAACGTAAAAACCCCTGCCGAAGTCGATTATCGCGAGATTTTCGTCGATAAAGGCGGCAATTTAAAACTGAATTTCTACCGTCCGCTTACGAGCGGAAACGCCTACGTCGTTCAGACGGAAAAGCCGATTGTAAGACCTTCGGCGAAGAAGATAAAGAGCGGGAAGTACGGAAAAGTAAAAGTGTTGCCGTCGGCTTTTATGGAGACGGAATTGTCTTACGACGGGAACTACGTTTACCTCGCGTTCGACGATACGGACGAAATTAAAGCCTACGTTCTGAAATAACGGGGGCAAAAATCTTAAAAACGGTAAAAAATAACGGAAAAACGGCGTCAAAAAGATTGCAAAATTCAATTATATATGTTAAAATAAACAGGCTATAAAATTCACACCCGATTTTTGCGACCATTCGTGCCGTCAAATAAACTTTTCAAGGCGGTTAGCGGCGTATAAAAAAGAAGTCGGGGAGGAATAACGGAGGAAATTATTATGGCAGTAACTTCTATGAAGCAACTTCTCGAAGCGGGCGTTCATTTCGGACACCAGACGAGAAGATGGAACCCCAAGATGAAAAAGTACATCTACGGCGAAAGAAACGGTATTCACATTATCGACCTTCAAATCACGGTCGACCTTGTCGAAGAGGCTTATAAGTTCGTTGTAGATCAGGTTAAGCAGGACAAGACCGTTCTTTTCGTCGGCACCAAGAAGCAGGCTCAGGAGGCTATCCAGCAGGAAGCGGAAAGATGCGGTATGTACTACGTCAATTCGAGATGGCTCGGCGGCACGCTTACCAACTTCAAGACCATCAGAACGAGAATCGACAGACTTAACAAACTCGACAATATGGAAAAGACGGGCGAGTTCGACCTTCTTCCCAAGAAAGAAGTTTTAGGACTCAAAGCGGAGAGAGACAAACTCCTTTACAACCTCGGCGGTATCAGAGAAATGAAGAGTCTCCCCGGCGTAATGTTCGTCGTTGACCCCAACTGCGAATTGAACGCGGTTAAAGAAGCGAGAAAACTCAACATTCCCGTAGTCGCTATCACCGATACCAACTGCGACCCCGACCTTGTAGACTACGTTATCTCGGGTAACGACGACGCTATCAGAGCGGTAAAACTTATCGCTTCGATAATCGCGGACGCCGTAATCGAGGCTAAGCAGGGCGAAGACGCCGTAAGACGCAACGTAGTAGACGACGAACCCGCTACTTTGGAAGAAATGACCGACGCTCCCGCGGAGGAAGAGGCTCCCGCGAAAGAAGAAGCGGCTGAGGAAACTCCCGTAGAAGCGTAATCGAAAGCCGCAGGGCTAACACAAATCTAAATATATCAAGGAGAAATAGTTATGGCAAATTATACCGCAGCGGACGTAAAGAACCTTCGCGAAAGAACAGGCGCAGGAATGATGGACTGCAAGAACGCCCTCGTCGAATGCGACGGCGATATGGAAAAAGCGATAGATTATCTCAGAGAGAAAGGCATAGCGAAAGCGGCTAAGAAAGCGGGCAGAATCGCTGCCGAAGGTATCGTCGACAGTTATATCCACATGGGCGGAAAGGTCGGCGTTCTTCTCGAAGTAAACTGCGAGAGCGACTTCGTTTCCAACGGACCTATGTTCAGAGCGTTGGTTCACGATATCGCCCTTCAAATCGCGGCTGCTAATCCGCAGTACGTAAGTCAGTCGGAAGTTCCCGAGGAAGTTCTCGAAAAAGAAAAGGCTATCCTTCGCGCTCAGGCTCTCGAAGAGGGCAAGCCCGAAAAAATCATCGACAAGATGGTCGAGGGAAGAATCAAGACTTTCTACGAAGAGAACTGCCTTCTCAATCAGAAGTTCGTTAAAGACCCCTCCAAGACTATCGAGCAGGTAGTAGTAGAGGCGACCGCTCAGATCGGCGAAAAGATTTCCGTAAGAAGATTCGTTCGTTACGAAATGGGCGAAGGACTGCAAAAGAAGGAAGAAAACCTTGCCGACGAAGTTCAGGCTCAGGTCAACGCAATGAAGAAATAATCGTTTCCGCGGGCGGAAATTCCCGCCCGCGGAAAATCAAACGAAATACGCTCGCTTTATCTTTACGGCGGCTCGTTTCGTTTGGGTTAAACTGTCGTTTTTATGCCTCGGGGCGTAAATTTCTACGGCAGTTTTTTTAAAAAAGGCGAGGTTTAGGAATGAAACCGAAATATAAAAGAATACTTTTAAAGATAAGCGGAGAGGCTCTGTCGGGAGATAAGGGTCACGGGTTCGAGGCGGACTCGCTCGTAAAAGTCGCAAGGCAGATCAAAGCGGTATCGGATCTCGGCGTCGAGGTCGGGATAGTGGTCGGCGGCGGAAACATCTGGCGCGGCAGACAGAGTATGAATATCGACCGCACGTCGGCGGACTATATGGGCATGCTCGCCACGGTTATAAACGCCTTGGCGGTCTCGGAAAGTTTAATATCCGAGGGCGCGGACGCGGTGGTTCTGACTTCGCTCGCGATAACGGGTATCGGCGAACCGTTCAACTTCAAAAACGCCGACAAGTACCTTAAAGAGGGCAAAATAGTCGTATTCGGCGGCGGCACGGGAAACCCCTATTTTTCGACCGACACGGGAGCGTCTTTGAGAGCCGTGGAAATAGGCGCGGACGCATTGCTTCTTGCGAAAAATATCGACGGAATTTACGACAGCGACCCGAAAATCAACCCGAACGCAAAGAAATTCGACAAAATCACTTACGACGAATACGTTTCTTTGGGGCTTAAAGCGATGGACACTTCCGCAGTCGTAATGTGCAAGGAAAACGGTATGAAGGTTCACGCGTTCGGTCTCAAAGAGGAAAATTCCATAATGAAAGCCGTAACGGGCGACCGCGAAGGCACGGTAATTTACTGAAATTTACCGAATTTACCGAAATTCATCGAATTTCGCCGATAACGAAAAATCGACGAACGAAAGTTACGCTTCTAAAAGGGCGTCGACTTATTATATAATAAAAGGGAGAGAGAAAAAATGGCATTAGACATTGAAAAAGTTGAAAACATAATCCTCGAATCGAGCGACAAACTCGGCAAATCCGCCGACGTGTTCGTCTCCGACCTCACGCAGGTGAGAGCGGGCAGAGCGAACCCCCACGTCCTCGACAAAATCAAAATAGACTATTACGGAACGTTGTCGCCCATAAATCAGGTCGGCAATATCGCCGTTACGGACGGACAGTGCCTCGTTATCACTCCGTGGGACAAGAGCCTGCTCAAAGGTATCGAAAAGGCTATTCAACTTTCGGATATCGGCATCAACCCGACCAACGACGGTAACGTTATAAGGCTCGTTTTCCCGACGCTCACGGAAGAGAGAAGAAAGGATATAGTAAAACAAGTCAAAAAGATGAGCGAAGACGCGAAAATCGCGGTCAGAAACGTTCGCAGAGAGACTCTCGACGCTCTTAAAAAAATGAATAAAGCCAAAGAAATGACGGACGACGAGTACGCCGATTACGAATCTCAGGTAGAAAAAGAAGTCGCCAAAACGATGGAACTTATCGAAAAGGCAACCGCCGACAAGGAAAAGGAGTTGCTTACCGTATAATATGGCTGAACTTACTCGGATACCGAGGCACGTCGGCATAATAATGGACGGCAACGGAAGGTGGGCGAAATTACGGGGAAAGCCACGAAGTTACGGACATAAAAAGGGCGCGGAAGTTATCGACGAAATCGTCTCGGAATGTTTCGATAAAGGAATAGAGGCGGTAAGTTTATACGCGTTTTCGACCGAAAATTGGATAAGACCGAAAGAAGAGGTCAATACTATTTTCGGACTTTTAGGCTTGCTTTTAAATTCTAAATTCAAGAAGTTGATGAAGGAGAAGGTTCGGCTTTTAGTGTCGGGCGACCTTGCGGCTATTCCCGAAAATCTGCGGAAGAGATGCGAAGAGGTAATGGCTGAGTCTGCGGACTTTAAAGGCAGAACGCTCAACGTGGCGATAAACTACGGTTCGAGAGCGGAAATCGTTAGGGCTTGCAACGCGATTATAGAGGACGGCGTGAAAACCGTTACCGAAGAGGAAATCGAAAAGCGGCTTTATACGGCGGGGCTTCCCGATATTGATCTCGTTATAAGGACGAGCGGCGAAATGCGGCTGAGCAATTTCTTTTTGTGGCAGTGCGCTTACGCGGAATTCTATTTCACCGACGTTTTGTGGCCCGATTTCCACGCGAATGAACTCGATGAGGCGTTGGAGTGGTACTCGGGGAGAAAGAGACGTTTCGGCGGGGTCGGAACTTCTGAAAACAAAGATTAAATTTATGTTAAAAAGAATTATTACGGGAATAGGGATAATCATCGTAACCGCGGCGTTTTTTCTGTTCAGAGAATTTTTCGACACGGTTATTTTTACATCGACGTACTATTCGATAATTACCGAAGTTACCGTCGGTTCGTTTTTGTTTGACTTATTTATACTCGGTATGGCGGTGATTTCGACTTACGAATACGTTAAGGCGTTTTCGGGTGAACCCGTCGTGGGCGATTCCGTTTCGGAAGAATTTAAGGGTAAACTCATAACTTCCGAAAAAATTATCGTTATGTGCTATCCCGTCGCGGTGTATATGGCGTTTACGTTTAAGGGACTCGGTTGGGCGTTCGGAGCGATGCTCGCAACGTTCCTCTGCCTGTTGTCTTTGCTCGTTTTCGACCACGAAAAAATCACGCTCGAAAGCATAGGAACGTCGCTTTTCGCGATGGTCTATCCGTCCACGATACTCATTTCGCTTCTTGTTTTAAACAGAACGAGTACGAGCGTCGGACCGCTTTTACTGCCGTTCGCTATCTCGCCGTTTGCGGATACTTTCGCGTATTTCGTCGGAAGTACGGTACGCGGCAAGAAATTATGCCCGAGTATCAGTCCGAAAAAGACGATAAGCGGGGGAGTCGGCGGACTTGTCGGCGGCGTTATAGCAAGCCTTTTGGTGTATTTTATCTTTATCGAAAGGGGCGAATACGTTTCGACTACGTGGGTTGAAATTTTAATGTTCGCTTTGGCGGGACTCCTCGGAGCGATACTCACCGAGTTCGGCGACCTTGTGGAAAGCGTTATAAAGAGAAAACTCGGAATAAAGGATATGGGAAATATTCTTCCCGGACACGGCGGTATGTCCGACCGTATAGACGGTCTTACGTTCACCGCTCCTGCGGTTGCGTTCGTGTTCGCGATAATTATTCCGTTTTTGAAATAATCAGGCTCGTTGGGGGCGAATCGGCGAATCTCTTTCGGCTTACGAATGTTGCCCCGAAAATTTGAATATAATAAACGGGAAAGGGGGAATAGCGGAAAAGGTTATTCCCTCGATTTAAAAAATATGTTAAAAATAGCATTGCTCGGCAGTACGGGTTCCATAGGCAGACAAGTTTTAAACGTAGTGAGACGATACGGCGACAGATTTTCGATAGTCTCGCTCGCCGCGGGAAGCAACGCGAAACTTTTATGCGAACAGGCTGCGGAATTTAAACCCGAAATAATCGCCCTTACCGATTCCGAAAAGGCGGCGGAAATACGCGAACTCCCGAAAGGGGCTACGCTTTACACGGGCGAAAACGCCCTTTTACACGCCGTTACCGAAAAAGCCGACGTCGTTTTTGTCGCGGTTTCGGGCTTTTGCGGACTTGCGCCCGTCTTAGAGGCGATTAAACTCAAAAAGACTATCGCTCTCGCGAACAAGGAAACGCTTGTGGCGGGCGGCGAAATAGTCATGAAACTCGCTGAGAAAAACGGGGTTAAAATAATACCCGTTGACAGCGAACATTCGGCGATTTTTCAATGCCTCGGGTTCGATATGAAAGCCGGGTTCAAAAAACTTATAATCACAGCGAGCGGCGGGGCGTTCAGAGATTTCACGAAAGCGGAAATCGAGAACAAGAAAGCCGCCGACGCCTTAAAGCACCCGAATTGGCAGATGGGCAGAAAAATCACTATCGACTGCGCGACTATGCTGAATAAAGGTCTCGAAGTTATCGAGGCGTGCAGATTGTATAACGCGCCGCTTGAAAAAGTCGAAGCGGTGGTACACCCCGAAAGTATAGTACATTCCATGGTTGAGTTTAAAGACGGGGCTATTATGGCTCAACTCGGGTTTCCGTCTATGGAAATTCCCATACAACTTGCTTTAACTTATCCCGAAAGACTCGAAACGGGCGTACCGCTTCTGAATCTTGTCGGTAAAACCTTACGATTCGATAAAATCGACGAGGACAGATTTCCCTGTTTCCCCTTGGCGTTGGAAGCGTTTAAAAAGGGCGGCTTATCGCCTTGCGTAATGAACGCGGCGAACGAAGCGGCGGTAAAACTGTATCTCGACGACAAAATAAAATTCTATGATATCGCGGAACTCATCTCTTACGCCACGGGCAAAATCTCGGGCGGCGAAACCGACTACGACAGTCTTGTGGCGGCTGACAGAGAGGCGAGAAGGGCGGTATACGAAAAATGCGAGGTAGGATTTTGATATATAATTTGTTAGCGATGCCGACGGCGCTCAGAACGGCGTTATACGCAATTCTGGCGATACTTATGCTGATGCTTATGATAACCGTCCACGAACTCGGACATTATCTCGTCGGTAAAATTTTTAAATTCAAGATAAACGAATTTTCGATAGGAATGGGTCCCGCGATTTTCAAACGCAAGATGAAAAGCGGCGAACAGTTTTCGATAAGGGCGTTTCCGCTCGGCGGTTTCTGCGCCTTCGAGGG
Organism: uncultured Clostridia bacterium; assembly: GCA_934249325.1. Classification (GTDB taxonomy): domain Bacteria; phylum Bacillota; class Clostridia; order Christensenellales; family Borkfalkiaceae; genus UBA10281. The sequence goes on along the minus strand of CAKQKW010000005.1, from coordinate 47,099 downwards.
CGAGGACGACGATAAAGACGACCCGAACGCGTTCAACAATAAAAAGCCTTGGCAGAGAATATTGGTTCTTATCGCCGGCGCGTTTATGAACTACGTTTTAGCCCTTCTGATAATCATTCTGTCTATGTCGATTTACGGTCAGACGGTTATGGGCGTACAATACGCGAGACACGACGACGCCATTTACGGACAGACCATCGAGTCGCAAATACCCGCCGATAAGTCGATTAACGACGGGGAATACATTTTATCGATAACGAAAAACGGCAAAAAAACGAACGTATATATGACTGTCGATTTAATCTCCGCGCTCAATCACGCGAAGAAAGGCGACGAAGTTACGCTCGAAATAATGAAGGGCGATAAAAACACCGAAAAGAAAACGATAATACTTCGCTCGGACGTCGAGTGCAAAAATATCACCGAGGTGACGAAGGTGTACGAGGCTCTCGGGATCGGTTCGGCTATGCAGGTCGAGCCGACGAGCGAAAATTCGCCGTTAAAAAGCGGTAACTTTATTATAAAGATAGGCAAGACGGGCGAAGAATACAAAAACGCAACGTTCGTGTATTCTGCGGACGATATAGCGTACGTCCTGAAAAATTTCGACGGCGACTCGTTCGCGATTTGGACGTCGAGAGACAATTCGGTAATTCTCACGCTCAGCGACGAACTGAAAGCGGCGGCAAGTAGCGGCGGCGAAGCGGTTATGGCTGCGCTCGGGGTAAAGGATACGGGCGTCCGCTCATATTATACCGCGGCGAAGTATATGAAACTCGGCTTTTTTAGAACGATAGGACACTCGTTCGAGTATTCGTTCAAGATTGCGGGAACGGTGTTCAGAACGCTCGGTCAACTTCTGACGGGTAAACTCGGGTTAAGCGCGGTCGGCGGAACGGTTACGACGATTGTGACTACGACGAAGGTGATAAGTTACGGTTTCGTATACGCATTGGAAATAATGAGTTTTATAGGCGTAAACCTTGCGGTGTTCAATCTTTTGCCGATACCCGCGCTCGACGGGGCGAGAGTAGTGTTCTGTTTAATCGAATGGATCAGAAAAAAGCCCGTGAACAGAAAAGTCGAAGCGGCGGTAAACGGCATAGGTTTGATTTTAATTCTCGGTTTTGCGATACTCGTAGATATACTGCAATTTATTTAGTATAGTTTTACAGGGGCGTCGGCTATATGTGGCTTAGAATTACGCCTGCCTGTTAAAATCTATCTTTTCGCTCCTTGTATGTCCGACTTTCAGGGCGCAATTCAGTATAGTCTTGCTTTCCCCTTTGGGGAAAGTGGCGGCGGAGCCGTCGATAGAGGTCGCAAACGTAAATAGTAAACGATACTCGTCACGTTTTTGGATGCAAGACCTCTCTCGTCATTTGTTCGCTTCGCTCACAAATGACACTTCGCCTCGGCAGCGGACGCCCCCTCTCCGTCAGACTTCGTCTGACACCTTCGCCTACGCGGCGGACGCGCCCCTTTTGTCGCTTTGCGACATTTTCCCCGTTTCATCGGGGACATTTACCCGTTTAATCGGGAGAGCCTACCCCAAAGGGGAAAGCGCGTGTAGTTAGTTTTTCATATTTTGCTCGAAAAAACGTATTCAAAAAGCAAAAACGGTTTAATTGTAAAAAATACGGATATTTACCGTTGCGGTAAATATCCGTATTTTCCTATTTTTCTATTTTTTACATTTAGGCTTTTTTATCGGCTATGCCGTCACGCTATCATTCTTACGTTTTTCATAGTCTTCAATCGCCGCTTTAATCGCTTCTTCCGCAAGTACCGAGCAGTGAATTTTCTGCGGGGGAAGTCCGCCGAGTTTGTCTATTACGACTTTATTCGTGATTTTCAACGCTTCTTCTACCGTTTTACCGATAATCATCTGCGTTGCCGTCGAACTCGTCGCAATCGCCGCCGCGCAACCGAAAGTCTTGAATTTAGCGTCGGTTATTACGTCGTTTTCGATTTTCAGCGTAACCTGCATTACGTCTCCGCAAGCAGGACTTCCTACTTTGCCGAGTCCGCTGTAATCTTCTATTTCGCCCACGTTCTGCGGATTCTGAAAGGCTTCCATTACCTTTTCGTTATACATATATTACACCTCCTTAATTTCGCCGTTGAGTTTGAAAAGCGGCGACATTTTTCTTAGTCTCGTAGTAATTTCTTTTAGTTTTTCGACCGCATAGTCGATTTCATCAATCGTATTTTCCTTTCCGAATGAAAACCTTATCGAACCGTGAGCGGTCTCTACGGGAACTCCTATCGCAAGCAGAACGTGCGACGGTTCGAGCGAACCCGACGAACACGCCGAACCCGACGATACGGCTATTCCCGCTAAGTCGAGACTGAACAAAATCGACTCGCCCTCGATATATTCAAACGAGAAATCTGCGTTGCAGGGGAGTCTCTTTGAAAAATCTTTCGGTCCGTTCAGCCGAACGTAAGGAATTTCTTTTAAAACTCTGTCTACGAACCTGTCTCTGAGAGAAGCGACCCGTTTTACGTCTTCTTCGAGCGTTTCGTAGGTGAGAGATAACGCTTCTGCAAAGCCTACTACCGACGGAACGTTCGTCGTTCCGCCTCTTCTCGTCCTTTCCTGATGTCCGCCCGAGATAAGCCTCGCAACGGGTACGCCCGTCCTTATATATAACGCCCCGATTCCTTTCGGTCCGTTGAATTTATGCGCCGAAATACTCATCATATCCACGCCGAGTTCTTTGAGGTTTATCCTTGTCGCGCCGACTGCCTGAACGGCGTCCGTGTGACAGATAATTCCGTGTTTTTTCGCGATTTTCACGATTTCCTCTATCGGCTCGATAGTTCCTATCTCGTTGTTCGCGTACATACACGATATTAAAATCGTGTCTTTGCGGATAGATTTTTCGAGTTCGTCAAGGTTTATAAATCCCTCTTTATCGACGGATAAATAGGTGAATTCGAAGCCGTCTTTTTCGAGTTCTTTCGCGGTGGAGAGCATTGCGGCGTGTTCTATTTTCGTTATAATGACGTGCTTGCCTTTGCCATTCAACGCCTCGCAGACCCCTCTTAAAGTCCAATTATCAGCTTCCGTGCCGCCCGAGGTGAAATATATCTCGCTCGGTTTCGCTCCGAGAAGATTTGCGATTTTGTCTCTCGCCTCGTCAACCGCTTCCATGGCGTCTCTGCCGTATTTGTGTTGGCTGTTCGCGTTTCCGTAAATCTCCGTGAAATACGGAAGCATCTTTTTTACGACCCTTTCGTCCGTTCTCGTCGTGGCGGAATGGTCAAAATAAATTTCTTTCATCAGGTTGCCTCACGAAACAATATCCTACCCGTTCGGTAGGATATGTACAGTATAACATTGAATTTTTAAGTTGTCAACTGTTTTTAAAAAATTTTGTTGTATTTTTTAACGCTGCGTTTTATCATTGTTTTCGCCGAATAAAATAGCGTTGAGTTCCTCGGTTTTTTTGCGGGGGATAGAATCGTCGTAATAGGCGTTAATCGCCTTATAGGCTAACTTATCGCCGTCGATGTCTAAAATTCCGAACCTCGCGCAGTCCTTTTCGAGAAAGTTTCCGAGCGTCCCGAAGTTGAGGTAATATTTGTCGCCCAGACGGGTAAAAGACCCCGTGTGTTCGTGTCCGAAGAGGAATACGTTGCCGCTTTGACCCGAAAAAAGTTCGCGAACCTCGTTATCGGTCGGCATATAGATTATGTCCTTAAACCTGCCCTTTTTATTCATAGGATAGTGAAAAGCGACGATTTCGTATTTGCCGTCCTTATACGTTACCGAGCGGGGAAGAGAGGAAAGAAATTCCTTCGATGCCTCGGAAAGAACTTTTTGTTGCCAGCGGAACATTTTAAGCCGAGTGTCCTCTTTCGGAAATTCGTCAAGGTCGAGGCAGACGAAGATATCGTGATTGCCTTTCACGCAAACGATATCTTTGCGTTTTCGGACAAGCGATACGGTCTCCTCGGGGTAAAATCCGTTGCCGACGATATCCCCGAGAAGAAGAATGACGTCGGGCTTATATTTGTCTATTTCGGAAAGGGCGGCTCTCAAAGCGAAAACGTTTGAGTGTACGTCCGATATAATTGCGTATTTCATCGAGAAGCATTTTATCATATTTCAACTGTTTTTGTCAACAATGGCGAGCAAAACGCTTGTTTTTATTTGCGGTATAGGGTATAATATAAGAGCCGTAGGCGGCTGCCTGCGGATAGCCGATAAACGCGGAGGGAAATATGAAAGTCAGAAAGGGATTTGTTTTGAGAAAGGTCGGGGACACGCAGTATGCGGTTGCGACGGGCGAAGCGTTGAAGTATTTCAAAGGAATGTTAAAACTCAACGAAATGGGCGCGTATATGTTCACGCTTTTGCAAGAGGACACTAACGCGAACAAAATAGCGGACAGAATTTTAGAGTCGTTCGACGCGGACAAAGAGACGGTGCTTGCGGACGTAAACGATTTTATAGCGAAACTTAAATCGATTAACGTTATCGAGGACTGAGACGGAAAGGGTTTAAATACCGACGAAAGAATAACGAAGCGACAGAGTATATATGCGGAACTATCCGACTTGCTTTCCCTATATGGGAAAGCAAGTCGGATAGTTGTGTCATAAAGCGAGCAATAATTCAAAATTCGTACTTATTTATAGAAGCCGCGGGAGGAATTTCCATTGAAATTCCTCCCGCGGCCTTTACTATGTTTTTTACTTTGATTTTTTCGCAATTTCTTATTTCAATTCCCTTTGTTCCTTTTTCTTCGGAACACATAAAATTATTATACCTATGAACAAAATCAACGGGTAAATCGTTGAGAATAAAAGCCCCGTTTTAATGTCCGAAGTTATCATTCCTTGCAAAGACGGTCCTATCGTACAGCCGACGTCGCCTGCCAAAGCGAGCATTCCGAACATCTTCGTGCCGCCGACGGGAAAACTTTTTCCTGCCAACGAGTAAATTCCGGGCCACATTATTCCGACGAAAAGGCCGCTTAAAGCAATTCCCGCAAGCGACAAATAGGGTATGGGCGACAGCGAAGCGAGCAGGTACGCGCCCGTAAGCAACGCCGCGCAGAATGCTATCGCGAGTTTCAGGTTTATTTTATCGCCTAAGAAGCCGTAGGCGGTACGGGAAATCGCCATTCCGAGGGCGAATAAACACGCGCCCAAGAGGTCGCCCGTCGTCTTGTTCGATATTCCGAGACTTACTTCCGCAAAGTACGACGCCCATTGAGCGATAGCCTGCTCGGCAGCTCCCGCCATCGCCATTAAAATAAGGAAGAGTATAAAACCTCTCATTTTAAATATCTTTTTGTACGGCGTGGGGTCGTTGTCCGCTTCGAGTTTTTCTATCGGACATTTTGCGAACAAAAACGAGTTCGCGACGGGTATTACGGCGAGGAGAATCGGCAGAAACGCCCAGTATTCGATAGAGAATAAGTTAAAGAAGAGGGTTGCGAAAAGTACGACGAAAATTTGCCCCCAACTGAAAAAGGAGTGTAAAAGACACATCGCCCCCGACTTGTTTTCGAGCGGCAACGCCTCGACGAGCGGACTTAAAACCACTTCTACGAATCCTCCGCCGACAGCCATAAAAGCAGTCGCTATCATTACTCCCGCGTAAGGCGACATAACGTTCGGAAGTACTCCGAGAGTTACGAGTCCGATTGCCGAAAGGGTCTGCGCGATAATCGTGCTTTTTCTGTATCCGAGTTTATTCGCGATAATCGCCGAGCAGGAATCGACGATGATTTGCAACCCGAAGTTGAAAAATACGATAAAGGAAAGTTGCAGTTCCGAAAACGAAAACTGCTTGGAAAACCTCGCGAATAAAAGCGGAGTTAAGTTGTTTACGACCGCCTGAACGATATAGCCGATGTAGCACGCGACGAGGGTCGAACGGTATTTGTTTCTCATAGTCTGCCCATTCTAACATATAAATCGACAAAAAGCAACTTTTTTCACGCGTTAAATAAAAATATTATCGGCAAAAAGTCGCTCTATAAGTCGATTAACGCGTGTTTCTACCGTGAGTAGAATAAAATTTTCGCCCTCTACTTTCAGTTTTGCCGAAATATAGCTATATATTTATTCAAACGCTTGCAAGATTAAGGGGTAATAATTATAATAAATAAAAAACTTCGGAGACAAAATATGGGTAAAATAGCGATTTCGCTCGACAGCGCCTGCGACCTTACGAAAGAACTTATCGAAAAATTCGATTTCAAAATCATACCGTTCGGCGTGACGATGGGCGACAGATTTTTCTACGACGGAGAAGTCGACACCTTGGAAATATTCGAATACGCGGACAAAAACAAAGTTCTGCCGAAAACCAACGCCGTGAACGAAGAGGCGTTCAAGGAACATTTCGGAAAGATTTTAGAGACTTACGACGCTATAATTCACTTCGACATTTCGTCGGAAATGTCGAGCGCTTACGCTAACGCCGTGAACGCCGCAAAGAATTTCAAAAACGTTTACTGCATAGACAGCAGGACGCTTTCGACGGGCATTTCGCTTCTTGCGATTTACGCGAAAAAACTCACCGAGACTATGGACGACCCCGAAAAGATAGTCGAAAAAGTCAAGGAGAGAGTAGACAAGGTGCAGGCGAGTTTCATTATCGAAAGGCTTGATTATCTGTACAGAGGCGGTCGTTGTTCGGGTCTTGCGTTGCTCGGAGCGAACCTTTTGAAGATTCGTCCCGAAATCGAGGTTAAGGGCGGCGTAATGAAAAACACCGAGAAATTCAGAGGCAGAATGCAGGACTGCGTAACGAAATATTGCAGAGCCACTCTTGAAAAATACAACAACCCCGATAAGTCGGTAATATTCATAACGCACAGCAAAGCCACGCCCGAAATGGTGGCGGCGGCGAGAGAAGTCGTAAACGAATACGGTTTCGAGAACGTATACGAGACTACGGCGGGTTGCACGGTATCGAGTCATTGCGGCAAGAATACGCTCGGGATATTGTACATTACCCTTTGATTTTAAAACGATGTCAGGCAAGGTTTGTATTATTCTTGTCTGGCATGGTATAAAAGACTTCCTTTACGGTCATAATAGGAAAAGACTTAAAGGAGGTCTTTTAAAATGCAAAACAAAAACGAAAACATCAAATGCGACGTTTGCGAATGCGAACACAACTTTCACGGTAAGAACTGTTCATTGGGAACGGTAAAAATCACTTGCGGAAAAGAGGGTTGCACTTGTTGCGATGATTACAAGAACAAAAAATAAAAGATTAAAGATTTAAACACTTTAAGAAGAGGAACCGCAAATCTGTCCGAAAGGTCGGGAATGCGGTTTTTTATTGTCGTTTTTATAGCAATAAATTGAAAAAGTGGGTGTATAAGTCGATTATCTCGTCTTTTTTTGTAAAACTTGCTTTTATAATCTTGCCGACCCCAAAGGGGAAAGCAAGAATAGTTAGAAATTCTGCTTGCAAAAGCCGTCTCCTTCGGGGTATGTTCTTCCGCTTCGACGGAGGAATTTACCACCGAAGGAAGAAGCAGGTGTTGCAATGCGTTTTCGTGCGAAAAATTTTTTATAATGTGAAAGTTTTTTCATTTAAAGTGTTGATTTTATGAGTTCATAGTGATATAATGATATAGGATATACTCGGGCGTACTATCGTCAGATGTCGCCTGTGGATAAGAGAAAAGTTTAAGCGGGTACCCGCTCTGTTTGTTGCCCTGCAACAAACAAAGAATTCGCTTAACGGCAAAAAGCAAAAAATTGTAAAAATGAAAACGGAGGTTTATATGAAATCAAAAGGCAAACTCCTGACAATGGTTCTCTGCCTGATTCTCGGCGTATGTTGCGTGTTGGGTTTCGCTTCCTGTAACAAGAAAGGTTGCAAAACTCATACCTACGGCGAGTGGGAAGAGACGAAGAGCGCGACTTGTACCGAAACGGGCTTAAAGAGCCGTAAGTGTACGGTGTGCGGACAGACGGAAGTCTCGGCGATAAGGGCGATCGGTCACGATTGGATTCCCGCAACCTGTACGAGTCCGAAAATGTGTAAAAACTGCTTCGAGACCGAGGGAACGACAATCGCTCATACATACGACAGAGAGGTCGCGAACGAAAAAACGCTGAAAACGGCGGCGACCTGTACGACGAAAGCCGTATACTACAAGTCCTGCGTCTGCGGAGCGATAAGCGACAAGAGTACGTTTGAATACGGCGATACCGCCGCTCATACGTTCGACAAGGAAGTCGTAAGCGAAGAAACTTTAAAATCTGCGGCGACCTGCACGATGAAAGCAACGTATTACAAAACTTGTTCGGTCTGCGGAGCGGTAAGCGATAAAGATACCGATACGTTCGAGGTCGGCGAAACGCTTGCTCATACTTACGATAAAGAAGTCGTAAAACCCGAAGCGTTGAAGTCCGCGGCGACTTGTACTGCGAAAGCGGTGTACTACAAGTCCTGCGTATGCGGCGATATAAGCGATAAAGATACCGATACTTTCGAGTACGGCGAACCGAACGGACATACGTTCGATAAAGAGGTCGCAAGCGAAAAGACTTTAAAATCTGCGGCTACCTGCACGGCAAAAGCAACGTATTACAAAACTTGTTCGGTCTGCGAAGCGGTAAGCGATAAAGATACCGATACTTTCGAGAACGGCGACGCCTTGGGTCATGATCTTCCCGATACTTGGACGAAAGGCGAGGACGATAAACACGTAAAAGAATGTCAAAGAGAGGGTTGCGACTATTCCGTATCGGAAGATTGTTCGGGCGGCGCGGCTACTTGTACCGAGCAGGCGACCTGCTCGGTCTGCGGCGGCAAGTACGGCAAAGTCGATTTTGACAACCATAATTACGAATGGAAATCGAACGGAGACGGAACTCATACCGAGGTATGTACGAGAGACGAGAGCCACAAGGGCGAAACCGCGAATTGTTCGGGCGGCACGGCTACTTGCGTAGAAAAGGCGACTTGCGAAGTCTGCGGCGAGAAATACGGCGAAGTCGATAAGACAAACCATAAATTCGACCGAGACGTTATAAAGGACGAGGCGTTAAAGGCCGCCGCAACCTGTACGACGGAAGCCGTTTACTATAAGTCCTGCGTTTGCGGAGAGATTTCAAAAGACGACGGTCAGACTTTCCTCGGCAACAAGATTCCTCATACATATAATAAGAAGACCATAAGCGAAGAGGCGAAGATATCCGCCGCGACATGTACCGCAAAAGCGAAATATCGCTTGTCCTGCGTTTGCGGAGCGATAAGCGATAACGAAAACGATACGTTTGAAGACGGCGATACTGCCGAACATAATTTCACCGTAGAAAACACGGAAGCCGAAGGGGCGTTGAAGTCTCCCGCTACCTGTACCGAGAAAGCGACCTATTATAAATCGTGTTCGGTTTGCGGGACGATAAGCGACAAAGAAGCCGATACTTTCGAGAGCGGCGAAACAATCGCTCATACATATACAAGCGAAAATGCAAAGCCCGAAGCGTTGAAGTCCGCGGCGACTTGTACGGCGAAAGCAGTTTATTATAAATCGTGTTCGGTTTGCGGGGCGATAAGCGACAAAGAAGCCGATACCTTCGAGAGCGGAGCCGAACTCGGACACGAATATATAGAAACGACGACTCCCGCGACCTGTACTTCTCCCGCGGTTAAAACTACTACCTGCGGAAGATGCGATTATCGCAAGGAAGAAAACGTCGGTTCTGCGTTGAATCACGACACGGAAGGCGTAACGGCGACCGAAGAACTCGTAAGCGGTTGCGAATACGTAATGGTACGCGAATGTAATCGTTGTCATGAACCTGTCAAGGGCGAAACGGTAAGTCACCACAGCTACAAAGCGACGATAACTACTTACCCGACCTGTAAGGCTACGGGCGAAAAGACCTTGACCTGCGAGACGTGCGGCGATACGAAAGTCGAAACCGTCGAGATAGATACCAACGGTCACAAATGGGTTAAAGGCGAAGTCGCCGAGGGTTCGAGTACGAGAACGGACACTTGCTCGGTTTGTAACGCAACGAAGACCGTTACCGTATACGACGGCAACGCGACGGGGGCAACGAGTGCCGACGATTTGAGAGATACCGACGTCGAACTTAAAGACGCAAGTCTCAGCCTTGACGACGGCGTAATCGATACGATAGGCGATACCGATATTACCATTTCGGCTGAAAAATACACGGGCGAAGAGGCGGGCTTAACTCCCGAACAACTCGAACAGGTAAAAGACAGCCCCGTATATAATTTCACCATTAACGACGGAGCGATTTACGACTTCGGCGAAAATAACTTCGTGACCATAACTCTTCCGTATACCTTAGCGGAAGGCGAAGACGTAGACAGTATAGCGATATGGTATATAGGCGAAAACGGACTCGAATCCATAAAAGCGACCTATAACGTAGACGCGAGCGGAAACGGCTACGTAACGTTTAAAACCAACCACTTCTCATACTATACCGTAACGAGACTTACTCCTGCGGAAAGATGCGCGTTGTACGGACACAGTTATAGCACGCAACCTATAAAAGGCGGTTGTACCGACGATTCCTACGACTTGCTCGTCTGCGTTCGTTGTCACGATAAGAAAATCGAAAACTATAAGAAAGCGGAAGGTCATAAATATACGACCGACAGAAAAGAGGCGACCTGTACCGAAAACGGCTACGAACTTCACACCTGCACGGTATGTAATTACAATTACAAAACCACGCTCAACGCGACGGGGCATAAATGGACTCTCGTCGAAAGCGTAGATTCGACTTGTACGGTAAACGGTTACAATAAATATCGCTGCGATAATTGTAACGAGGAATACACCGAAAATTACGGAAAGGCGAATCACGATTGCACCGCAACGGTAGTAGACCCGACTTGCGAAGCCGAGGGTTATACTCTTTATGAGTGTAAGAACTGCGATTATAACTACAAGAACAACTACGTTGCGGCTCTGAAACACGCCTATAAAGCGACGGAATGGAAATGGGCGGACGACTTTACTTCCGCTACGTTGACCCTTGTCTGCGGCAACGACGAAAACCACGTTCTCAAACTCGACGCGAATATCGGAACTACGGTTGTAAGAAGCGTATGCTCGGACTACGTAAAGACTACCTATACGGCGGCTGTTTCCCATAACGGCATTATATATAATGATAAGAGAGAGAAAGAAGAGGGTTCCGTAACTCACGCGTTCTCTACCGATTGGAAGTCGGACGGAACGAAGCATTGGCGCGAGTGCGTCTGCGGCGAAAAGACCGATATAGCCGACCACAGCTACGACGATATTACCGTAACGAAAGAGGCTACCTGCGTTGAAAACGGCGAAAAGGTTTTGACCTGCGTATGCGGAAAGACTAAGAAAACGGTTATTCCCGCGACGGGCGAACATAAATACGTAAACGGCGTATGCGAAACCTGCGGAAAATCGGAGAGTTCCTGCGACCATAAAACGCTTCATAAAGTGACCGTAAACTTTGCGGACTACGGCGCGTGCGGCGGCTATCTGTATTACGAAACCTGCGAATGCGGCGAAGTGAAAACTTTTGACGCGACAAGCGGTCTCGATATGGACTGCAACTTTACGAAGATGGAAAACGAGCAGGGCGAACCGTATACGGACGAAGACGGCAATATGTGTATGCAAATGACCTCCCGTTGTCCTGCGTGCGGCTTTAAAGCGGTCGCTTTTGCAAAAGAAGCGGTAGACGGTTGCGAAGACATAATACTTGCATGGTATACCTTATCGGTAAACGACGAAGTTATCGTTGAAAATCTCGTCGCCGAAATGGGTTCCATGGGCGAACATCACGATCTGGAAGAAGTCGAGATACGTCTTGCGGACTACGGCGCGTGCGGCGGCGTAATCAAAGTCGAGAAGTGTAAGGTTTGCGGATATATAAACGACTTCGATACGACTAATGTTAACGAAAAATGCGATATAGATTTAGAAACGGAGCCTAAGGCGGAAACCGTAAAAGACGAAAACGGCATAATACATACCATTCAGCGTGCTGCGTGTTCGAAATGCGGGCTTCTCGTCGAGGGCGACGCATGGTCGGTAAACGAATCGGAATGCGTTAAGCACGATTATCAAGCCATTCGCATAATTAAAGGCGACGTTATCGTATTCGAATACGTTCACGAAAACACCGAAGAAAATCACAATATCGACACCACTTATAAAAAGTACGGCGAAAGTTGCGAAGACGGAGTGAAAATTACCAATCGTTGTTCGGTCTGCGGTTATACTGAAATTACGTATACCTCGCAGCATAAAGAAAGCGACTTCAAGTTGGATCTTTCCGAATTCGGCGTATGCAATGGAACGATCGACGGCAGGCGTTGCGAGATTTGCGAAAAGGTAACTTACGTCAGAGACGTAAAGCACGATTGTACTTTCAATAAACCCGTTACGAAAACGACGGAAGACGGACACACGATTACCGAAGTCGTTTGCCCGACGTGCGGACTGAAACAAAGTCAGGAAATGTGGACGGTAGCCGAGTCCGAATGCGTAACTCATTATTACGGCGTGCTGCGTTATTATAAGGGCGACGAGATTATTTTCGAGTGCACAATGAAACAAACGCAGACGAAGCACAAATATGAGTACGAGTATGAAAAATTCGGCGAAACTTGTTCCGACGGGTACAAGGTAAAGGCTCATTGTTCGATATGCGGAGATACATACGAACAGACTTCGTACGGTCATCAGTACGAGCAAGTCGAAATCGACCTGAAAGAAGAATACGACGGTTGCGAGGGCTTTATCTCTTACGATTACTGCCCCGTTTGCGGTACGATACTTAATGTAAATAATATACAAACGTCTTGTCAAGTCGAATGGGAAGGCGAGGACAAAGAAGCCGTAATCGACGGCGTAACGCATTATACTTCGACGGGAGCGTGTTCTGTCTGCGGACTTAAATACGTTCGCGAAACGTGGGAAATCGTTAAGTCCGAATGCGTGAGAACGCAGTATATGAAGGGAAGTATCTACAAAGGCGAAAAACTTATCATAGAGTTGACCGACGATCACACTCAGACTAATCACGAGTTTACTTACGAATATGAACTTCTCGGCGAGACCTGCGAAGACGGAGTTCTCATTAAAGGAAAGTGCAGTAAGTGCGGAGAAGCTACCGAAAGTCGTACTTCCGGTCACATGGACGAAGAGTTCAGAATCGACCTTGCCGACTATGACGGTTGCGGCGGAGTAATCGAGGGCAGACGTTGTCGTTTCTGCGGCGAAATTTTGGATATGTACAAAATGACTGCGAACTGTGATTTGAAAGGCGAGACCACGGATAGCGAGTACACGGACGGAGACGGAGTAAAACACGCCGTTTCGGAAACGACTTGCCCGACTTGCGGACTTCGCTACGTTTCGGACGCATGGAAAGTCGTAGAGTCCGAGTGCGAGTCCTACGAGTATACGACTATGCGTATATACAAGGGCGAGGAACTTATATTCGAGTTTACCAAAGAAAATTGTACCGACAACCATAAATACGAGTATGAATACAAACTCTTAGGCGAGACTTGCGACGACGGTTATCAAGTAATTAAAAAGTGTACCGTTTGCGGTAAGAGCGAGAAGTGGACGGATAACGGACACAGGACGGAAGAGTTTATTCTTAACCTTGCCGACTACGAAGGTTGCGAGGGAACTATAAGGGGCGAGCGTTGCGACGTCTGCGGAAAGATTATGCACCTCGATATGGATAACGCCCGCATAACCTGTCAATTCAGCGAAGACAATACTACTACGGAAGAAGTTACGGGCGACGACAAGATTACGCATACTATAACGACTATGCGTTGTTCGGAGTGCAAACTCGTATTCGTTCAGGACGCGTGGACTATCGTCGAATCGCAATGCGTAACTACTCGTTACGCAAAAATCACGATTTATTCGGGCGAAGAGGTTTTGGTCGAGTATACGATGATCGAGTCCGAAGTAAATCACAATATTGAGTATTCCTTCAAATTCCAAGGCGAGACCTGCGAAGACGGAATCGAAGTAACCGAGCATTGTACAGTTTGCGATTTCAGAAACATTTACACCTCATGGGGGCATGTCGGACGCGAGAGAAAAATCGACCTCGGAAAACTCGGACTTTGCGGCGGGTATATCTATGAACATTATTGCTTGGCGTGCGGCGAAATTATGGATCGCGGCGAGAGCGAAGAGTGTAGTTGGGTACACGTCGAACAGACCGAGAACGGAGAATTGTGTCGTTGCGAGAGATGTCAGGCTGAAAAACTCGTCTTAGAGACTATCGGCGATAAGGACGAAAATTGCAATTACGTTCGTACCGTATCGACCGTTTACTATAAGGACGGAAAAGAAGTTTACAGGTTTGAAAGGTCTTACCGTGAGACGAGCCACAACTACGAACTTTCGTTTGAACTTCAAGGCGAATCGTGTACCGACGGCTATACGGTAACTTATACTTGCCAAGACTGTCATGATACCCGCACGGAAAATCGCAACACGCACGACACATATTATGCGTTCAGAATCGACGGCAGTAATACCGCTTGCGGTAAATACCACGACGTTATGTTCAGCGAATGTCCGTGTGGTCTCGAATATAGTTATTCCGTCGGCGAAGGATTTGTCTTCGACGAGGAAAGCGGAACGTATAAATGCGAAGCTTGCGGTATTACCATAAAGTATTCGACCGACAGAGTCGAAACGGACTGCTCGGTGACGGAAACGTTTACGTTCGAGGCGAAATACGGAGAAACCCGATTTGACAGAACGAAAACGAAAACCTACGCTAACCATGAATTTAAAACGGAAGAAGTTAAAACCGTAGACGGCGTTGTTTCTATTGTTTCGACCTGCGAAAAATGCAATGCGACAAGAGAAACGACTTCTATGAGAGGTACTCCCGAATATCACGACGACGAGGGTTACTATTTCGAGTACAGAGTAACTCCCGAGACTTCGGCTGAGTATACTATTTTCGGACTTTCCGACAAAGATACTTACGTTACTTTGTACAGAGAAAATAACGGAAACTTGGATAAACTTGGCAGCGACGACGACGGGTTCGGGAACGGTCAGTTCCTGCTTACGACGAATCTCGAAGCGGGAAAGACTTACGTTTACCGCATTAAGTATTACAGTTCGTCCGACAATAGAGACCCGATATTCTTCGCTTTCTCTGCGGGTAGAGATAATTCTGTTTGCCGTCACGAAAAGTCTGAAAAGTTCTCGCATTTACCCGACGGGGCGACTTCCTGCGAAGACGGAGTTCGCGTAGGGTACGTATGCGTACAGTGCGGAGCGGTAAGGTCTATTAAAACGATTACCTCGCACGAAACCGACGTAATTACTCATATAGAACTCGGCAACTACGGAGCGTGCAGAGGGTATATAAAAGAATATTCCTGCCCGTGCGGTAAAGAACACGGTTTCGATATTTATGACATTTGCGGCAGTTATACTCAGAACAAGTATTATGACGACGACGGAAAACTTATAACCGTTGAAGCCAATGCTTGCGAAACGTGCGGTCTTCGCTACGAAAAGAGATACTATTCGGTTAGAAATGCCGAAAATTGTACGCTTACTTATTATTATACGGTACTCGTCAACGTCGGAACAACCGTAGTTTACAACACAGAGTATACGACGACCGAAACTTCTCACGACTACGAAGTTACCTATACGTTGAAAAACGGCGAGGGTTCGACCTGTCTCGACGGCGTTATAGTTTATAAGAAATGCAAGGACTGCGGCGAGGAAGATAATAGGGAAATAAATTATCACGAAACGTATGAAGTAGAGCGTATCGACCTTACCGAATACGGTTCGACTTGTCGCGGATATGCAGTCTTTTATAACTGTGCGTGCGGAATGGACGGCAGTATTTCGCTCGATAACGCGTTGTGCGAATTTGATGCCAAAACTACTCCTATATGGATAGAAAATACCGTACGCGGGTGGTATAATATCGACGCTTCTAACCAAAGGCTTTTCAGTGAGTATTCCTATATTATGGTATGCACGGTAACCGACCCGACCGCTTGCGGTCTGAAAATCAGATACGCGGAGTATTGGCTCAAAGACCCGAATGCCTGCGTTGCTTATCAGTACGGAACGTGGCAGTTCGGTTATAACGAGCAGGACGGTACTTATATCAGAGAAATAACGTTCAGAATGAGAGACGTCGAAACTTGCCACAACTATAAGGACGTAAGCGAAGACGATAATCATCAAAGATTCGAGTGCGAAGACTGCGGAAGTTACTACTATATCAATAGAGAGTACGGCGAAGACGGCAAGTTGATTAGCATCGAAAGTTATTCTTACAACGGCGTAACTACCGAATCGAGAAAGGAGACTTGCAGATATTCCTATTATGACGACTCGCAATACGAGAGTTACAAACGTAACGAGTACGGCAAGGCGGGAGTCGTAGAGTCTTGGAATGAAAGAGAGACAAAGTATGAAGACTATACGGGACCGTTCGGAGACTCGGGAAGAAAAGAGGTCGAAAAATATGTATACTCGAACGGCGATAGTCGGTCAACCGAAAAGGCTTACGTTCGTTATGAAGGTTATACATATACGATTTATTCGTACGTAACGGAAGGAGATTATTGGCACAAATACAATTATTCTTATACGTTTGACCCGTGCCAAAAGACTACTTCTTATACGAACAGCAACGGAGAAAGTTGGACTGAGACGAGTGATAATTGTCATTTCTCATATACCGTCTCGAAATATCCTACTTGTACGCAGGCCGGAGAAAATTACTATAAATGTAACGTTTGCGGAAAGAACGGCGAAAGTTATACGGTTGAAGCCAATGACCACGAATGGCACTATGTTGAAAGCGGCAACTACTATTATTGTACGCGTTGCGGACTTGAAAACGAAAAAGGGGCGAGCGGCTCCATAGTTATGGAAGACCTCACCGCAAAATACGGCAACGGCGAAAATTACGTAGTGGGTTATTATGCGAGAAACAACGTTCAGTTTACAACTTACGTGAGTCTGATACTTGCGAGCGGCGAAGAAATTGTAGTTCCCGATATCGAATTTATCACAATCGACGGTATTCGCGCGTATGCGTTCAGCAAAGCGAAAGTCGCGGAATGGGCGACGACGAACGGATATACCGACTATAACGTAAGATTTTCGTTTGTACCCGTTGGCGGCGACGGCAGTTTCGATTATGCTATAACGTTCACGGACGAACCCGAAATCAGCGTTATAACCGAAGCGGCTACGGTTAAAGCCTATGTTCCTGTGGGAGAAAAGAAAGTATATACGATAACCGTTAGCGAAGACGCTTATATGAACATAACGTTTTATGCGGGGTATAGTTATAACTTCTACTTTATAGGCGACGGAAAAGAGATGAGTTCGTGGGGAACGGATTATTCTTATTCCTTGAAAGCGGGCGAGACGTACACTCTTGAAATAAGACCGATGGAACCTAATTACGATTGTTATTTCGTTGTTAACTTTACGTTTGAGTATCAATCAGCCGAATAATCTCGGAGAATAGAAACTCAATAGAACTAAAAACCCAAAGAAGCGGCAGATTTATCTGCCGCTTTTTTAGTCGTTTACGAGTGTTATTCATAAATTTCGGAATAAATAAAGTATTCGTTTTGACCTCTATCGGCGGCGTAGCCGTCGATAGAGGTTATCGACGCAAAGTACAACAAAAATTTAATAGGCAATAATATATTGAAAAATTTAAAAATTGTTTTTAACTACGACAGGCGTATGTCGTAGTTACCGCCTTATAATAGAGCCATAAAACACAAAGCGAATAAAACGCTAACTACGGAGGACTTTATGGCAGTGAGCAGGATTATGTTAAAGACCGCTATTTGCGGCGGAACGGAAAATCAGTTTTTACTCGGCGAGAAGTATTTTTACGGCTACGGCGAACAGAAAAATCTCGCCTTGGCGGAGAGTTGGTACAGAGAAGCGGCGAAAAAAGGTCACGCCGCCGCTACCTATATGTACGGCTATATGACGATTAACGGGCTTGCGGGCGAAATAAATCTGCGTAAAGGCAATTCGCTTATCAAAAAAGCGGCGGCAAAAAACAACTTTAAAGCAATGCTCCTTTTAGCCCGAAATTATTACTACGGTTACGGCATAAAACGCAACGAGAAAAAGGCGTTCAAAACTTGGGAGAGGGGCGCGAAACTCGGTTGCGCCGAAGCCGAATACTATCTCGGACTTTGCTATGAAAAGGGCATTTACGTTAAACCCGACCTTATGCGGGCGAAAAGACATTTGTATAACGCTTTGGAGTCGGGTTTCGACCTCGCGAAAATCGCATTGAACGACTATTCCCGCAGTAAGCGTACTACTTTGCTCGGTTCGGAGTATACGGAACGTTCGCTTTGTTCCGACCTCGTAAAAATCGCCTGAATAAGACTTTTTTATAGTCGATATAAGTAATAATACATTGTTTCGCCTTGATTTTTCGGCGATTCTATGTTAAAATATTTCTAAACGACAATAAAAGGAGATCGTTATGAAAGATTTGAAATTCAGAGACGATTTGTACGCCGACGTAAGGGTGGAACGCCGATTTACGACGAAAATAACTTACCTCAACGGCGACGTTAAAGAAATGAACGAACTCGACGTGACGAGGGCGTTTATAAGGGTGTACGACGGCAATATGTGGTATTATTCCTCGACGACAAACGTGAGCGATTTGCAGAACGAACTCGATTCCCTTTACGCGTTCGCGAAACCTGACCCGAAAATTTCCGAAAACCCCGTCGTTAAGGCGTTCGAGGTAAATAAGGATAAAAAAATCGTGTTTGCGGACGATTGCGTGGATAAAATTCCTTTATCGGACAAGGCGAAACTCATTGCCGACGTTTTGCCTATGATTAAGGGCGACTACGTGAGCGTTGTGACGGGGATTTATATCGACAGATATTCGCGTTTTAATTTCAAGTCGTCTAAGGGCGCGGATATAGAGTACGATTATCAGACGAGCGGTTATTCGTTTATCGTTCAGTTTGCCGATAAAGACAATAATTTCAGACACAATTTCGCCGATTGCAAAACCCTTTTCAAAGACCTTGTCATAACCCCCGAAAAGGTCAGAGACTTTTTAAAGGAGAGCGAAAATTTCCTTCTTCACGCGAAGCCGCTTGAAAAAGCGGGCGTTTATCCCGTGATTTTATCGCCGATAGTGACGGGCGTATTCGCTCACGAGTCGTTCGGACACAAGAGCGAGGCGGACTTTATGCTCGGCGACGAGACTATGAAAAAAGAATGGGCTATCGGCAAAAAGGTCGGGAGCGATATTCTGTCGATAGTCGACGAGGGCGGCGTTTTTGGCTCGGGCTACACGCCTTACGACGACGAAGGAACCAAATGTTCGGAGACCTATCTCATTAAAAACGGCGTTTTAACGGGCAGACTTCACAGCGTTTCCACTGCGGAGGAACTCGGCGAAAAGCCCACGGGCAACGCGAGGGCGGTTGATTGCGACTTCGAGCCGATAGTCAGAATGACGACCACCCACGTTAAAAGCGGAACTTCTACGTTCGACGAATTGGTAAAGGGAATAAAACACGGCTATTTTATAAATGGAGTGAGTCACGGCTCGGGTATGAGTACGTTCACTATCGCCCCGACGATATGTTACGAGATAGTCGACGGCAAAATCGGCGACCCCGTAAAAATCGCGGTAATCACGGGCGACGTTTTCAAAACGCTTTCGCTTGTGGACGGACTCAGCAAAGAGTATGAAATTCTCTGCTTCGTGACGGGCGGTTGCGGAAAAATGGAACAATATCCGCTTCCCGTAGGGCTTGGCGGTCCGTATATGAGAGTCAAAGAAATGGGGGTTCAATAATATGAGAATAGAGAAATTGACGAAAAAGTCGAAAGAGGTCTGCGTGAACGTGACGAACGGAGTTGCGGACTCTCTGCGTATAAAAAACGTTTCGACCGCAACCGTAAGGGCTTACGATAACGGCCTTATAGGGATAGCGGGCAAAATGGGCGACGCCGATTTCGCGGCTCTCGAAAAAGAGGCGAAAGGCAATCTTTTAAGAGGTATTCCTTATCCCGATAAACCCGAAAAACCCCTCGATAAGTCGATTAACGTGAGAAAACACATAGTGAACGACAAAGATTTTCTGCCTTTCGTATCGGAAGCGGCGAAGAGAATAGCCGACGAAAATCCGTCGTTTATCATAAACGGCAAGGCGTATTTAAACGATCTCGAAACGGAGTATTCGGACGGAAACAGGCATCTTAAATACGCGGGCAATTCCTGCGACTTCGCCGTTATCTTCAAGGATAAAAAATCGGCGAACATTATGGACGGAAGCGTTGCGGTGAGCGGGGACAGCCTTATAGGCGAGGACTTTTTCAAGGACGTAAAACTCAAACTCGACTGTTTTTTAAGCGTTCTGCCGCACGTTAAGGGCGATAGAGTCAAGGTTATAGCGGGCGTGGAAGTTATGACTTATATTCTGCAACACTTCGTCGCGGACGTATATTGCAATAACGCTTCGCTTCTGAACGGTAAGTTGGGAACTAAGGTATTCAGCGAAAAACTTTCGGCAATGTGCGATCGCACGCCCGAAAAGGCTCTTTTAACTCCTTTTTACGACACCGAGGGCGTAGTGAACGAAGACTACAAGGCGTATCTTATCAAAAACGGCGTAATGAAAGGGCTTGCGACGACGAAATATTCGGCGGACAAATACGGAGTGGAAAACAGCGGTACCGCGGCTGCGGAGTATGCGGGGGCTCCCTCTATTTCTGCGATAGGGTTCGATATAGAAAGGACGGCAGACAGTCTCGAAGAGTTGATAGGAGAGGACGAGGCGATATATCTCGATCTTACCTCGGGCGGGGATATGACTCCCGACGGCAATATAAGTTTGCCCGTACAGGTCGCGTTTTTATATAAAGACGGTAAGATTGTCGGCAGACTGCCCGAATTTTCGCTTTGCGGAAATATGTTCGATATATTCGGCAAAGACTATATAGGGGCGACCTCGCTCGGCTCGATTTTCAAAAGTTTACGCAGAGACACGGTTATCGTAACCGAAATGAACGTTGTGAATAAAAAATAGTCGGTTCATGGTTATTGAACAATTCGGCAAAAAGTGTTCGTTTTCTCATAATTTTCAAATAACTTTTTTAAAAAAACGCTTGATACGCTTTTATTGTTGTGATATAATATGCTAAACTCGAAAGAGTGGGAATCTTATATAAGGAGATAAATTGGAAAATGAAAAAAAGAATTGTTGCTTTGTTATTGGCTCTGTCGTCCGCCTTTGCGGTTTGTTCGCTCGGCGGTTGTAAGAAAAAAAATCCCGAAGCATCGAGAATGACGGTTGAAATCAACCCGAAAGTCGAGTTTATACTCGATAAAGACAATAAAGTAGTTTCGGCTACCGCTTTGAACGACGACGGCGCCGTAATCTTAGCCGGAGAGGCTTCGTTTAAGGGCAAAACCGCCGAAGAAGCCGCTCAGGCCGTGGTTTCTATCGCTACCGAAACGGGATATATCGTCAAGGGCAGTGCGACCGTAGAGGATAACAAAATCAACATCTCGATTTCCGGCGACACCTCTTACGCGAAGGATTTGTACGGTAAAGTAGAGAAGAAAGTCGAGAAGTACATGAAAGACAACGGCATTAACGCCACGATTGAGAAAATCGACGCTCTGAAGCTCGAACAATTAAAGAAACTTGCTCTTAAAAATCCCGAGCGTACCGAGGACGACGTAAAGGATAAAACCGAGGAGCAACTTATCGCGATGATTAAACTCGACAGAATCGAGACGGCTGAACTTGCGACCGAGGAACTCAAAGACGCATACTTCAAGGCGAAAGCGTACCAGATCGCTATCGTAAACAGAGAGGAAACCGCGAAGATTATCGAGGGTATGGGCGTTACTTACGCCGCCGCTTTAGATCTTTACGACAAAGCGTTGGAAGCGTACGGCAAAGCGATACAGGCTATGGAAGATACTCGTTATCAAACTCTCGTTTCTCCCGATTCTGCTTATCAGAAACTTCTTGCCGAACTCAGAGACAAGAAAGCGGAAGTTCTCAAAGAGAGAAGCATAACGTTCGACGTAACCATTGACGGCGAAAAGAGAGCGAGCGCGGAACTTAAATTGAAAGCGAGCGAAAAAGATTACGACGAACTCGTAAAAAAGATAGAGGAAATCGGAAATCAGGCGGACGCAGCATGGACTAAGGCTATAGCGACCGCGAAGTCTTACGAAGCTACGCTCGAAGGGTATAAAGATCAATTCCTTACCGTCGAAGAGGTAAAGAAGAAGTTGAACGACGAAGCGGCGAAGATCGAGACGGCGGTCAACAATGCGAAGAACAGTTATTTCGAGACGTTCGAAAAGGCTCACGGCGAAGACATAAAGAAAGCGGAAGCCGACCTCGAAGCGTACAAGCAGAAACTTAAAGATCAGGCGGCGGGCAAAACCGAATGATTTAAGTTAA
Source organism: uncultured Clostridia bacterium (assembly GCA_934249325.1). Taxonomy (GTDB): domain Bacteria; phylum Bacillota; class Clostridia; order Christensenellales; family Borkfalkiaceae; genus UBA10281. The sequence goes on along the minus strand of CAKQKW010000005.1, from coordinate 24,604 downwards.
AATTTTGAGACTATAAAAACAAGGTATCCGAAAAATCGGGTATCTTGTTTTTTTTCGGGACGTCGGGGTGGGGTTTTGTTTTTTTGCGGTTTTTTTCGGGACGTCGAGGCGCCGTTCCCTACGGCTGTAAGACAAATCGGTTTTTCGGGAGGTTGGGGCACCGTCATTTTTTTACGATTTTTTTCGGGACGTCGAGGGCGCCGTCCCCTACGGCTGTAAGACAATTCGGGTTTTGGAACGTCGAGGCGCCGTCCCCTACGACTGCAAAGGCAATTCGGGTTTTGGGACGTCGAGGGCGCCGTCCCCTACGGGTGTAAGGCAATTCGGGCTTTCGAGACGTCGAGGGCGCCGTCCCCTACGGCTGTAAGGTAATTCGGGTTTTGGGACGTCGAGGGCGCCGTCCCCTACGGTAAAACCCGATATATTTTTTATTGTATCAAAAAGACTGAGTTTAATTCCGTTTTATTTGCTTATTTACAACCGTCTACAAATTATTGATAAAATTAGACTATACGATATTTCATTTCTGCAATCGTAGGGGACGGCGCCCTCGACGTCCCGCCTTGTATTTTATAATTCTGCCTCTCTGTTTGTTACGCAAAAAAATAAAGTTGTGAAATATTACAACAGGCTTTAAAACGCTTTATTTTTTCATTTCAAAATGGTATACTTGCGTGGTCGAACGGAATTTTTTTCTTTCGGCTAAGGTGAACGAATGACTGATACCGTCGCAACGGAAAAATTGAATACGAAAGACGTCAAGAGATTTACGGAAGGTTCGCTTTTTAAAAACATTCTGCTTTTCTCTCTGCCTTTGATGCTGTCTCAGGTCTTGCAGGTGCTTTTTAACATTTCCGACGTAATAATCGTAGGAAAAGGCTCGGCAAATCCGACTATTCCCGTAGGCGCGGTCGGCTCGAACAGCACGCTTTTAACCCTCTTTACGGGCTTTTTAATAGGTCTCGGGGCGGGTGTGAACGTAAGAGTTGCTCAATACCTCGGGGCGAAAAAACAAGACGACGTACAATCTACCGTTTCCACTTCGCTCGTTCTGAGCGTTATTATGGGCTTACTCATATTTGCGGTGTGCTTTATCTTCGCGGAAAATATACTCGTGATGCTCGAAACGAAGTCCGAACTTTTGGATAAAGCGGTTATATACCTTAAAATATACTCGTGCGGTATGCCCGCGATGGCTATATTCAACTACGGCAACGGTGTTTTAAGCGCGGCGGGGGACACTCGGCGACCGCTTATCTATCTTACCGCTTCGGGTATAATGAATATCGGACTTAACTTCTTTTTCGTCCTCGTATGTAAACTCGACGTAGAGGGAGTCGCGCTCGCAAGTATCATTACGCAGTACGTTTCGGCTGTTCTGGTAATGATAAGAATTATTACCGTCAAGGGCGCGTATAAACTTGACTTTAAAAAGTTCGTATTCAGCGGCAAAAAGGCGGCGGAAGTGCTGTATCTCGGAATACCCGCAGGGCTTCAGAACGCCATTTTCGCGATAGCGAATATTTTCATTCAGAAGTCGATAAACCATACTTTCCCGTATAAAGTGGTGACGGGCAACGGCGTTTCGCAGAACGTGGACTCTATAATATACAATACGATGATGGCGTTTTACACCGCTTGTTCCACGTTTATAGGTCAGAACTACGGCGCGGGCAAGAAAGACAGGGTGTTGAAATCGTACTTCATATCCACGGGTTACGCTTTCGTCATAGGCTCGGTACTCGGCATATCGTCTTATGTATTCGGTCGTCCGATACTGTCGCTTTTCGACCCCGACCCCGAAGTGGTCGCCGCCGGAATGGAAAAACTGAAAATTATGGGTGTATGTTACGGAATAGGCGCGTTTATGGACGCTTCGCTTGCCGCTTCGAGAGGACTCGGAAAGAGTCTTGCGCCGACGATTATCGTAATAATGGGGTCTTGCGTGTTCCGTTTCGTTTGGCTGTACACGGTGTTCGCGAAATATCAGACGATACCGTCGCTGTATCTTCTGTATCCTGTTTCGTGGGTAATCACCGCGGTTTTTGAAATAGCGTACTTCTTTATGGCGTATAAAAAGTTGGTGGAAAAGCCGCAGTCGCCTCAGCCGCCTCAACCGATAACATGGGAGGGAACAACGCCCGACGAAATAACGACAAACAACTAAAAATATAAAAATACGAAAACATAAAAGGGCTGCCGCAAGTTTTTCTTGCGACAGCCTCGTTTTCATTTGCAAGGTCTTCTTTCGTAAAATTCGTAATAGCAATCTTTACACGGGTCGGGCTTTTTCTTCGGCTTTTCTTTGCAACAACACGGAAATACGTTTATTTCTTCGCCTTTACAGCATTTCGTAACCGCTCCCGCTATTACCGCCCCGATAACCGCCCCGATTATCAAATCACAGTTCTTCATAAGTATAACCTCGGCAACCGTCAGTCCGTAGGAGTTTTAATCGGCTGCGGTCGCTGTTATATACTATGCTATTTTTCTTCCGATTGTTCCGCTGTTGACGACTGTTCTACGGGTTTCGAGCGAACGATTTTTACTATGAATACGATAAGCATTACAATCGCTATCGCGAACAACGCGTAAATTATTATATCTACGTAATCTTTAAACAAGTAAGTGAGCAGAGTGATTATCGCTCCCGCGATTAAATTTCCGACGGCGATAGGCAAAACGGATTCTCTGAATTTAAGCCCTAAAAATACCGCGATAGCCGTTCCCGTCCATACTCCCGTTACGGGGAAAGGCACGGCTACGAATACGAGCAGACTTATCATCATTATTTTTCTCGCCTCTTTTTCGGGCGAGCCGTCCGTTTTCTTCGCTATTTCCTCGGCTTTTCTTTGGAATATTCCCTCGATTTTCTCTATAAATTTCTTAATGAACTTGATTTTTTTCAACAGATTGAAAATGGGGATAAGCAGGAAAAATTCCGCAACCGATATAATCGTAGAACCGAGATAGGCGATTCCCGCGGTCGCGAAAAGGTTCATGTTAAACAGCCCCGTACCGATAGGTATCGCTCCTTTTAGTTCTATGAGCGGAAACATAGACACGAACAGGGTAGCGATTATTTTATTTCCGAAAACTTCAAGTAAAAATTTACCTAACGCTTCTGCCATAATTCCTCCGAAATTTTTGTCCGCAAGCGTGTAAAATCGCTTGTCTTTTTTGGCTTCATAGTATATATTTTATCATATCGACTGAATTAAGTCAAACGGAGAGATGTATGGAACTTCAAAAATTACTGTCGAAAGCGAGAAGGGCGGCGGAAGATTACGATATGATAGAAGAGGGCGATAAAATCGCCGTCGGACTTTCGGGCGGCAAGGACAGCATAACGCTTTTGTATATTCTCGCCACAATGCGCAGATTTTACCCGAAAAAATTCGAGGTGGTCGCAATTACCGTCGATATGGGTCTCGAATACGACAAGGGCGAAGTCGAGGCTTTGAAAAAACTATGCGAAGAATTGAACGTGGAATACGTTATCGAGCCTACGGAGATAGGGAAAATCGTGTTCGACGTAAGAAAGGAACCCAACCCGTGCAGTCTGTGCGCGAATATGAGGAGGGGGGCTTTGAACAATACGGCGGTGAAAGTCGGCTGTAATAAAATCGCGCTCGGGCATCACGCGGACGATTTGATAGAAACGCTCTTTCTGTCGCTTTTCTACGAGAGCAGACTTTCGACTTTTTCGCCCGTCACTCATTTGGAGAGGAAGAACGTAACGGTAATACGCCCTATGATATATATCCGAGAAAAGGAAATATCGGGTTTTATCAAGGGCAAGCCGATTTTACATAATCCGTGTCCTGCGAACAAGCATACGAAAAGGCAGTATATAAAGGATTTGTTAAAGACTTTGGAAAAAGACAACAAGAAGATAAAGGAGAACGTATTAGGCGCGATAACGCACCCCGAGAGGAACGGTTTGTTTTCTGTAATAAACAGAGAAGAAAAAGACGATAAAGGGAATAAGTGAGCCTATAAGTCGATAAAACGGCAATTTTACAAAATAATAAGAAACAGTTATAAGATAAGAGAACGGCGGAGACCTGCGGTCTCCGCCGTTTGTATTTGCAAAATCTAAACGACTTGTTTTATCTAACCGTTCTTGCTTTATTTAAACGCCTTGCTTTCCCCTTTGGATTTAATCAATTTTTAACATTTCTTGCATACCCCAAAGGGGAAAGCAAGAATAAATGATTGTTATATTTATATAAATAATGAAACGACCATTTTCTTGACCGATTCTTTCATTACTTTGTAGTCGAGATAGTCGTGTACGTCGTAAACCGATTCGTGCGCAAAAGATTGAATAGCGTTCATCGCAAGGTGTACACGCTCTTCTATGTGCGTTCCCTTGTAACCGAGTTCGGTCAGTTTTTTCGAAGTGGCGGTCGTTATGCAGTCCTGAAGTTTCATAAACTCCTTGTTTACGTCTCCGTCGCCGACTTCCAAAGAGTGTAACGTATTGTGCAGATGCGCGTTGTCCTTGTGCGTTTTTATCGTAATATCTATAAACTTTTCTGCGAGCGACTCGAAATCTATCGGCGGTTTCAACCCCTCCAACAACTTTTCGTAGGGCTTCGTTACTTTATCAATATATATTTTAAGAACGTACAATAATATGTCTTTTTTGTCCTTGAAATAACTGTATACTATCCCCGTTGACACGCCCGCCGCTTTCGCGATTTCCTGCGTGTTCGTGTTGTAGTACCCGTTTTCCGCGAATAGTTTATACCCCGCTTCAATAATTTTCTGTTTTTTTTCGTTCGCCCTTTCCTGTACGGGCTGTCTTATCGCGTTTGCCATATTTCCATTATATATTATATGCGAAAAAAACGCAAGCAAAAAAATTTAAAAATATGAAAAAAAGTTCATATAATTGCTTGACAGGCTGAATTTGTAATGATATAATAAACCCGAAATTGAAATTTTATTCATATTTCTGTCTGCGAGGCGTTTCGTAGTAAGCCCGTTGCGCCTCGGCAGACGAAAAACAGAGGAGGTTTTATGCCGATAGTATTAGCGCCGACCAACCAGAATTTAAAGGTCGTAAGAATTGCCGCGGACGAAAAGGTGAAGAAGCATCTTGAAAGTCTCGGGATAACCGTAAACGGAGAACTTACCGTTTTAAGTTCGAGCGGCGGCACGGTGGTAATAAAAATCAAAGACGGAAGAATCGCTTTGGATAGCAATCTTTCCACAAAAATATTTGTAGCTTAAAAAATATTTGTAGCGTAAATTAAAAAAGGTAAAGCAAAAAAGGAGAAATATTATGGAAAAAACGTTGGATTTGTTTGAAATCGGCGAAAAGGGCGTAGTTAAGTCCGTAGCCGGCGAAGGCAAAATCAAAAGACGTCTGTTCGATATGGGAATCACTCCCGGCGCGGATGTTTACATGCGTAAGAAAGCCCCTTTGGGCGACCCCATCGAGATTACGATAAGGGGCTATGAACTTACCCTTCGTAAAACCGAAGCGGTTTGCGTAAAATTGGAGGTAATTAAGTAATGAAAAGGTTTGCTCTTGCCGGCAACCCGAACTGCGGAAAGACCACTCTTTTCAACAGTTTAACGGGTTCTACCGCGCACGTCGGCAACTGGCCGGGCGTCACGGTAGACAAAAGGGACGGCGTTTACAAAAAACTCGCCGAAAACATCGCGATAGTCGATTTACCGGGTATTTATTCCCTTTCTCCCTATACTCCCGAGGAAGTTATAGCGAGAAATTACGTTCTGGACGAAAAGCCCGACTGCGTAATCAATATCGTAGACGCGACGAACTTGGAGCGTAACCTGTATCTGACCACTCAGATACTCGAAATAGACGTTCCCGTAGTCGTCGCTCTTAACATGATAGACGCGGTTGAGAAATCGGGAGACAAAATCGACGAAAAAGCGCTCGAATCGAGACTCGGCGTTCCCGTCGTCAAGATTTCCGCTTTAAAGGAGAAAGGTCTCGAAGAACTCATGCAGAAAGCCTACAACGAGAGCAAAAAGACTCGTAAAGGCGATTCGGTTCTTCTTAAAAACTCGCCGCTCACGCATCTTATAGGCGACGTTAAAATCGCTCTCGAAGGGCAGAACGTTTCAAATCCTTTGTTCCACGCGGTAAAACTCGTAGAGTGCGACGAAATAGAAGTAAAAATGCACAAAGAAACCGTCGGAATGGTCGAAGCGTTCAAGAAAACCTTCAACGACGAAGTGTTCGGCACGGATTTCGAGGCTCTGGTCGCGGACGCAAGATATAAATACATATCTAAGAATTTCGCGCCCGTCGTAACCCACAAAAACAAAGACAAGTTCAAAATGTCGAAGTCGGATAAAGCGGATAAGGTCCTCACTCACAAGATTTGGGGTATTCCTGTTTTCCTCGTCGTTTTGTTCCTTATATTCCACCTTACGTTCTCGGAAAATCTGTTTTTCTTAAACGGTTTTAACGACAATATGGCTTGGATGCCGTCGCTTTCGGATAACGAGGTTTTCATTGAAAAGGACGAAAACGGCAATCTCGTATACGAAACCGACGAAGACGGAAATTACGCTCTCGACTACATAATGGACGCAAACGGCGAGTATGTAAACGCAGACAAAGCAGAGTTGCAATCCGACGGAACTTACAAAGTTACGGTTGACGGCGAAGAGTACGAAGGACTTTTCGCAGACGGCGACGGACATCTCGGAAACAGAATCCCCGTGCTTACTTACGGGGCGAGATGGCTCGCGACGATTTACGACGGAACGTTGTATTCGCCGGGCGTAGTAATCAACAACGTCTGGAACGATATGCTTATAGGCGAAGCTGCCGACTGGCTCAAAGGAGTAGTCGAGGGCAGCGGAATGGCTAAGTGGGCCGTAGGACTTATAAACGACGGTATCATCGAAGGTATCACGGCGGTTTTGTCCTTCCTTCCCCCGATACTCGTACTGTTCCTCTTCTTCTCGATACTCGAAGATTCGGGATATATGGCTCGTATAGCGTTCATTCTCGACAGAATGTTCAGAAAATTCGGACTTTCGGGCAGAGCATTCCTCCCGATGATAATGGGCTTCGGCTGTTCCGTTCCCGCAATGATAAATACGAGAACCTTAGCGGACGACAAGGAAAGAACGGCGACGATAAGAGTTATTCCTTTCTTCTCGTGCGGCGCGAAACTTCCGATTTTAACTGCGGTTGCAGGCGCGATCGTAAGCAATTTAAGGCCCGGTTGGAACGCTGATATAATTACTTACGCGATGTATCTCTTAGGCGTGGTTACGGCGATTTGCGCAGTACTTTTAATGAGAAGTACGTCGCTTAAAGGCGAGACTCCTCCGTTCATAATGGAATTGCCCGCGTACCACGCTCCGCAGTTCAAGAACCTGATGGCTCACCTTTGGGATAAGACGAAGCACTTCGTAAAGAAAGCGTTTACGATTATATTCGCCTCCACGATAGTGATTTGGTTCCTGACTCACTTCTCGTTCCAATGGGAACTTCTTTCCGACGAACGTATCGACGAGAGTATCTTAGCGGGAATAAGCAAACTCGTTCAGCCCATATTCACGCCGCTCGGATTCGGATATAACAACAGTTCGCTTTACACTTACGGTTGGGTATTCGCCGTCGCTGCGGTATCCGGACTTATCGCGAAAGAAAACGTCATCGCAACGTTCGCGACTCTTGCTACCTGTATAGTCGCTAAATGCCCCGAAATCGCAGCGTATAACATTAACGCAGAAAGCGGTATCGGCGCGGTAGTGGCGATGATTCAGGCTTCGGGCGTAAGCGTACCCGCGCTTCTCGCGTTCATAGCCTTCAATATGACGACTATTCCGTGCTTCGCCGCGGTAGGTACGGCAAAAGCGGAACTTCAGAATAAAAACCGTTATCGCTGGACTCTCTTGTTCTGGGTAGCAACCTCTTATATCGTAGGTACTATGATTTATACGATCGGCTCGTGGTGGTGGACTTCCTTCATCTGGGCGGCTGCAATTGCGCTTGTAGTTTTAGGTATCGTATATTACAATAAAATGAAGGAAACAAAAGTCAAGGCTTAACGGCAGACGTTAAAAACTGTAAGGAGCATTGAAAATGGGACCGTTGGAAATAATTTTGATAATCGTATGCGTTGCGGTAGTTCTCGGAGTTTCGATAACTTCGATAATCCGTAAGAAAAAAGGCAAAGGCGGTTGCGGCGGTGATTGCGCTCACTGCGCCGGTTGTCAATATTCTAAAAAGCCTCATAAAAAATAGTTGATAAAAACGCTCCCTTTCGTAAAGGGAGCGTTTTTACGGAAAAGACGGGGCGGCTTGTCTTTGTAAAAAAATCGGGACGCTATGTTCTTAAAAATGCAAGCATTTTTGAGAGTTCGGGACGTCGAGGGCGCCGTCCCCTACGGCAAACGTTTACATTCTGTAAAATTTTATCTGCTATGGTCTGTTGACATGTTGTTAAAAAATAAATGTTAAAATAATCAACATATACGACAGTTTATTACAGATAATCGTAGCCGTCCCCCACGGCAAAACGCAATAAATATTTACGTTCTGTAAAATTTTTTTGCTATTGTTTTTTGATTTTTTGTTAAAGAATAAATGTTAAAGTAATCAACCTATACGATACTTTATTACAGACAATCGTAGGGGACGGCGCCCTCGACGTCCCGCATTAAATGGCTTGTTTCAAAAATAAAGCATCTCATAAAAACGAAACGTCTTCCGTTTCGGAACTTCGGAAGAAAATAAAAAAAGGAGAACGAGAGAAATGGCTCTTGTGGAATTAAGAAACGTAAGCAGAATATATAAAAGCGGCGAACACGAACAAAAAGCGTTGGATGACGTAGACCTCGAATTCGGCGAAGGCAAATTCATAGTCGTTTTAGGACCGAGCGGAGCGGGCAAAAGCACGCTTTTAAACTTACTCGGAGGACTCGATAGCCCGACCGAAGGAACAATCGTCGTGGACGGACAGGATATATCGAAATTGTCCTCGGACGAACTCGCGGAATACAGGGCGAAATCGGTAGGTTTCGTGTTTCAGTTTTACAATCTCATACCGACTCTTACGGTAAGGGAAAACGTAGAACTCGTAAAACAGATTTCGCCGAACCCGCTGCCCGGCGAACAAATGATAGAAGAAGTCGGACTTTCCGACCATTTAAACAATTTTCCGTCAGAACTATCGGGCGGCGAACAACAGAGAGTATCCATAGCGAGGGCTTTGGCGAAAAACCCGAAGATACTTCTTTGCGACGAGCCGACGGGCGCCCTCGATTCGGAAACGGGCGTCGTCGTGCTGAAATTGCTTCTCAAAATGGCGAGGAACTACGGCAAAACGATAATAATAGTCACGCACAATCAGAACATCGCGAAAATGGCTGACGAAGTCGTGAGAGTCAAGAACGGCAAAATCAAATCTGTCGAAATGCAGGAAAAACCGCTCGACGCGGACGAGGTGGATTGGTAATGCTATTCAAAAAACTTATCCGCACGATGGGTGTGTACAAGGCGCAATTCATTTCCATGATAATAATGATTGCCCTCGGCGTGGCGATAGTCGTCGGTTTCAATATCGAATGGGTGAGTATCGACAAGAACACTAAGAACTTTTACGAGGCTTCGGGTTTTGCCGATTACAGAATCTCGACCGACAGCGCCTTGTCGCCCTTTTCAAAAGAGGACGCCGAAAAAATAAAGAATATCGACGGCGTAAAGGAAGTTTCGAGATATATTTCGGTTAACTGTGCCGTTGCGGGATCAGATGAAAAAACCTTAGCCCTTACCGTTACCGAAAACCCGAAAGTCTCGTACTTTTTAAGCGAAAGCGGCGAGCCTTACGACGAAAACAGTTTGGACGGCGGTTGGCTTTCCTACAAATACGCGACCGAAAACAATATAAAAGTCGGCGACAGCGTTAAATTCTCGTTCAGCGGCTATACGTTCGAGGTCAAAGTCAAAGGGCTTGTAAGGTCGAGCGAATATCTCGTCTGCGTAAAGGACGAAACGCAACTTATGCCTAAGTTTGAATTGCATGGGTTTATATATATTTCGCCGGCAATGTTCAAAGCCGTGATAAAAGAGAAAAACCCGTTTATAACCGACGGTTATTTCCCGCAGATAAACGTTCTTTCCGATATGGAAGCGACCGAGTTAAAGGCGGCGGTCGATAAGGCTCTCGGCAAGACTACGCTTGTTCTGACGAGAGACGAAACCCCGTCATATTCGCTCGCTCAGGGCGAAGCCGAAGAGGGCAAGACTATGGGTTCGATACTGCCCGTAATTTTCCTGCTTATCGCCGTTTTAACAATGGTCACTACAATGCACAGAATAACGCAGAAAGAGAAAGTACAGATAGGAACTCTCAAAGCGTTGGGCTTCAAGGATAAAACGATTGTTCTTCATTATACTTCTTACGCTCTCGCGATAGGTATAATCGGCTCCGTTTTCGGTATCGGGCTTGGATTTTTAATAGGAAAATTCGTTTTCAGCGAGGGCGGCTCAATGGGAACTTATCTCGATATGCCGAGTTGGAGACTTTACGTTCCTTGGTTCTGTTGGGTAATAATAGTCGGAATGATTGCGTTCTTAACGTTTATAGGCTTCCTGTCTGTTAAGAAAATACTTAAAGGCACGCCTGCGGATGCGTTACGCCCTTACGTTCCGAAGAAGTCGAAAAAACTTCTGCTCGAAAGAACGCCGCTTTGGAACAAACTTCCGTTCGCGGCGAAGTGGAATTTAAGGGATATCATGAGACACAAATCGAGGTCGATAATGACCCTTATAGGCGTGGTCGGGTGTATGGTAATTATAGTCGGCTCGTTCGGTATGAAGGACACTATGGACGGCTTTGTAGACTCGTATTACAACACCGCAATGAATTATACTTCGCAGATTTTCGTAAGCGACGACGCGGAAAAAGAGAACGTTGACACGCTTATAGACAAGTATTCGGCAGATTACAGCGGCAGCGTAGGGGTCGAGTACGAGAATAAAGCGTATTCGGTCGAAGTGTATTCGATAACTCACGACAAAATCAGATTTTTGAGCGACGATTCCGACTCGACGGTGACTCTTCCCGACGACGGGGCGTTCGTCTGCCGCAGAATAGCGGAAAAGTATAATCTGAAAGCGGGCGATAAAATCGTCGTCAAACCTTACGGCAAGAGCGATAAATTCACGCTTACCGTTAAGGGAACGGTTCGTTCTCAGAGCGAAAGAATAGTCATAAGTAAAAAATACGCCGACTCGCTCGGGTTCGATTTCGAGATTTCGTCGCTGTATACAGATACCGACAGAACGGTCATAAAAAATGGCCAATCTTCGGCTGCGGCGGCGGTCAAGAGCATTCAGGACAAAAAGGATATTATCGACACTTTCGACACGTTCTTTGAGATAATGAACGAAATGATTATTCTGCTCGTCGTGGTCGGGGCTGTACTCGGAATAGTCGTTCTGTATAACCTCGGAACAATGAGTTATTCTGAGCGTTACAGGGAAATGGCGACTTTGAAAGTCGTCGGTTTCAAGGACAAAAAAATCGGCAGAATACTTATCGAACAAAACGTATGGCTTACGGTTGTCGGAATGATAATCGGACTGCCGCTCGGCTTCTTCACGCTCGATTATCTCGTAAAGGCGCTTGCGAGCGAGTACGAAATGAGGGTAACGGTCGGAGCAATGACGTATATAGCGGGCGTAGCGATAACGTTCGGCGTATCGCTTCTCGTCGGGTTCTTGGTGGCGAGAAAGAACAAAAAAATCGATATGGTTGAGGCACTTAAAGGAGCGGAGTAAAATATGAAGAAAATAACCTTAAAAATCGACGGAATGAGATGCGGAATGTGCGAAACGCACGTCTGCGACTTTATAAGAAAGAATTTTAACGTGAAAAAAGTTACCGCTTCGCATTTAAAAGGCGAAGCGACGATAATCAGCGAATATCACATAGACGCAGAGCAGTTAAAAAACGTAATCGGCAGTACGGGGTATCGCGTATCGGACGTGACGGAAGAGGAATACGTTAAAAAAGGAATTCTCGGTTTATTCAAGAAAGACTGAAAGACGGCTTAGCGGCGGGGCGGTTGGAGTTCTTATCGGCAGATAAAACCCGAAAGAGTTTATAAATCCCGAAAGAGTTTATGAACCCCGAAAGGGTTTACAAATCCCGAATAAAACCCGAAAAGAGCAGATAAAACCCGAAAAAAAAGTTCCCTCTTGACATTTTCGGGTTTGTCGGGTATACTGTATTTATTCGTCGGGCATATATAGTTACTTTTCGGCGTCTCGGACTTTCGGTCTTACCGAATTTTCGGGCTTGGGTCTGAAAAGAGTCGTTTTTACGCTCGCAACCTGATTTTTATTTCGGAGAAAATATGAAAAAACGTAAAATTTCCCTATTCGCTTTATTTGCCGTTTTGTTTTCGGCAAGTTTGTTCGTTACCGTATCTTTCGCAAAGACGGCGGACGGAGAAAGTTATAAAACTCTTTCGTATAAACCTCTTCCTTCTTTGGAGGAAATCGTTTCGTTACCCGAGTATGACGGAAGAGATTACGGGATAATTACGCCCGTTAAAGATCAGGGTTCGACGAATTTATGCTGGGCGTATTCGTCGATTGCGGCGTCGGAAGCGTCGATTGTCCGCTCGGGACTTAAACCGCTTGATGAAGTAAACCTGAATCCGACTGCCGCCGCATACAGGGTGAGCAATCGAGGTAATGATCCGCTTGGCAATACAAGCGGAAATTACGTCTCGGGCGATTTCACGACTTTCACGGGAAATCCGTCGAAAATCGCGACGATTTTTTCGGGGTGGTGGGGTCCCGTAAGCGGAGCGAACGCTACCGTCGACCCGTTTGAAAATTCCGAGTTTCGCCTCGAAAACGCCGTGCATATTCCCGAAAACAAGGACGACCCCGCTCTTCGCATCGCCGAAATAAAAAAGGCGATTGCAAAGTACGGCGCAGTCACTTTTCAGTATAACAATCGGAACAATATCTACTACTACAACCCGAAAAACGAAAAGGGCGGTTCGTCCTATCCTCACGCGTGCGCGATTGTCGGCTGGAACGACAATATTCCCGCGGAGAATTTTGCTCCCGACGGCGCAACGATGAACGGCGGATGGCTTATCAAAAACAGTTATTCTTCGCTTCCCTCGGGATATCCGTATTTTTACATTTCTTACGACAATACGAGTTCGAGTATGTACGCTTTTTCCTACGTCGAAAGAAAGGCGTATGACAGAAATTATTATTACGACGGCGATATAGACGATTTTCCTTTGCGAAACGACAAACACGTTGCAAACGTCTATCGGGCAGGGAGCGAAGTTTCGGGAAAAACCGAAAAAATAACCGCTGTAAACGTCGGAGTTGAGGGAAACGGCTACACCTTGGAAGCGGAAATATATACGGGGCTTTCCTCGCCGTTCGAAGCGGAAAACGCGCCCGTCGCAGGCGGAAAATCGGTCGCGAAAAAGACGATGAGTTTCGATTACGGCGGATACGTCACCATGCGACTCGACGAGCCTGTAAGCCTTTCCGCAGGCGAATGGTTTTCGGTCGTCGTTCGCGTTGTCGAAGGAAATGCGAAGATTCGCCTCGGGGTGAAAAACAGCAAGACCCTTTCGTACACCGGAAGTTACGGAAACTATGTAAAATTCGAGAATTACGTCGGCAGAATCAAGGCGTTTACGACTTTTTACGAAACCGAAACGCACGCGCATTCTTTAAGGAAAATCGAAAAAAGAGACGCGACTTGCGTGGCGGACGGAAATATCGAATACTACGTTTGCGAATCCTGCGGTAAACTTTTCTCGGACGGGGAGGGGGTAAAGGAAATAGATTATTCCGAAACCGTTATTCCGAAAGGTCATTCGTTCGGCGAATGGATAGACGAAATTCCGCCCGATTCCGAGCGCGACGGAGTGAAAGGGCATAGAGATTGTTTGGTTTGCGGAAAGCATTTTGACAGAGAAAACAACGAAATTACCGACCTTACGATAAAAAAAGACCAGGAATCGTCGTCCGAAACCGAATCGGGATCGGACAAAACCGAAGAATCGGAGAGCGAGGACGGCTCGCAATCCGAATCTATGGCGGATACGGGCGAACCGCAAGAAAGCGAGTCCGATTTGCCGAACTCGGAAGGGGAAGATAATATCGGCTCCGCATCGTCCGAAAGCAAGAGCGGTGAAGAATCGTCCTCGTCGGACGAGCAGAGCGGCAATTCCGTTTCTTCTGACGAGCAGAGCAGCAATTCCGTTTCCTCGGGCAATAATGGCGGCGAAGATAAAAACGAAAGTTCGTGTATGTCGGCATTGTCCGCCGGAGCAACGCTATTCAACGCCGTAATCATCATTGCGGCAGTATGTCTTTTAATAAAAAAGCGTCGGCAATAAAATCAATATTTCTAACGCCGTCCCCTACGACTTCACCAAACACTTATCACAAGGTAAATATAACTGCGATAGCAATATACTTTGCGAAGTAAAATAAAATTCCGTTTTTCGGGACGTCGAGGGCGACGTCCCCTACGACTTCACTCAGCGCTTACCGCAAGGGAAATATAACTGCGATAGCAATATAACTTTGCGAAGCAAAATAAAATTCCGTTTTTCGGGACGTCGAGGGGGCCGTCCCCTACGACTTCACTCAACACTTATCGCAAGGGAAATATAACTGCGATAGCAATATAACTTTGCGAGGCAAAATAAAATTCCGTTTTTCGGGACGTCGAGGCGCCGTCCCCTACGACTTCACTCAACACTTATCGCAAGGTAAATATAACTGCGATAGCAATATAACTTTGCGAGGCAAAATAAAACCTCCGTTTTTCGGGACGTCGAGGCGCCGTCTCCTACTATTATTTAAAACAAAACACAATTGGATTAAATCTTTTTCGTTAAATAACGGCAAATCAAAGTATAATAAAAATAAAACAAAGCCATTTTATCTAATATGAAAGTATATACGGTTTTGCCGTAGGGGACGGCGCCCCGACGTCCCGAAAAAACACGAATTTTACAATAAAAAATAAAGATGCCCGATTTTGCTCGGGTATCTTTATTATAGTCGCTTTAATTGTTTAAATAAATATTTTCTGAATACCGTTATAAAGTCGTAGAAACGTAGGCGAGTAGGTCGTCTTTTAATTTCGCCGACTTTTCTTCCGTTTCCGCATTCGTCAATGCGTAAAATTTCAACTTCGGCTCCGTGCCGCTCGGTCTTACTACGAGTTCGAATCCGTCGCCTTTGTATTTCAGTACGTCGCTCTTCGGTAGTCCGTCTATTCCGAGGGAGTAGTCCTTTACGCTTTCGACCTTTCGTCCGAGTATCTCTTTCGGCGGGTTGTTTCTGAGGTTTTTCATAAAGTCCGACATAAATATCATTCCCTGTTCGCCCTCGAAATACTTCGAGTAAAGCCCCGTCGAATAATATCCGAATTTTTCGTAAATATCGTTTAAAGCCTCGATTAAATCAAGTCCTTTTTCCTTATAGCAGCACACCGCTTCGACTATCGTCATCACCGCCGAAATCGAGTCTTTATCCCTCGCGTGAACGCCGACCAAGTAGCCGTAACTCTCTTCCATTCCGAACAGGAAATTCTCGTTTTTCGCTCTGTCTATCGTCTCGCCGATATACTTGAAACCCGTGAGTACGCTGTAAGTTTTTACGTCGAACGCAGCCGCGATTTTTTCGATGAGCGGAGAAGATACGACCGTTTCGACAACGTAGGAATTTTTCGGGATTTCGCCTTTCGCCTTTCTCACGCTGAGAAGATAGTATTCCATAAGCGCGCCCGTTTCGTTGCCGTTGAACAGCCTGTACGAGCCGTCCTTGTCCCTTACCGCAATGCCCATTCTGTCCGCGTCGGGGTCGGTTGCGATAACGAGTTCCGCTTTTTCCTTTTCGGCGAGTTCCAACGCCTTTTTCAAAGCGGCTTTTTCCTCGGGGTTCGGGAACGGGCAAGTGGTGAAGTTGCCGTCGGGGTTTTCCTGCTCGGGAACGACCGTATAGTCCGTAATTCCCATTTTCGCGAGTATTTTTCTGACGGGAACAAGCCCCGTGCCGTTGAGCGGAGTATATATTATCTTCGGGGCGAATTTCTTGTCGAACGGCAGAGAATAGCCGTAAATCGTATCGATGAATTCGTCGAGAATTTTGCCGTCCAAAACGTGTACGAGCGACGGGTTTTTATCGAATTTCTCGAAATAATCGTGTTTTTCGATTAAGTCGGTCACTTCGTTTGCGGCTTCGTCGGTGAGTTGGCAGCCTTTGTCGTTGTACGCCTTATAGCCGTTATATTCCTTCGGGTTGTGACTTGCCGTAATAACGAGTCCGCCTCCCACGCCGAGACTTCGAACGGCGAACGAGAGTACGGGGGTAGGGGTCAAGCGGTCGAAAACGTAAGCCGTAACGCCGAAAGATGAGAGTACGTCAGCCGCTAAAAAGGCGAATTCTCTCGACATATTTCTGCTGTCGTAGGCTATGCACGCCGATTTTTTGCCGTTTGCGATAAGATAATCTGCAAAGCCCATAGTCGCCCTGCCGACCGTGTAAACGTTCATACGGTTAGTTCCGACGCCGATTTTGCCGCGAAGTCCGCCCGTGCCGAATTTCAGTTCTTTGTAAAATCTGTCATTGATTTCGTCCGCATTGTCTTTTATGCTTTCGAGTTCGGCTTTTAAAGGTTCGCCGTCGGGAAGTTTTTTAAGCCATAACGAGTATTTGTCGTTCATAAATACAATACCTCTTTTAAACTTCTCTCCGCCTTGCGATTAAATATCCTATCGCGACGAAGATTACAAAGTATATCGCCGAGCCTATGAGGGCAGTAGCGATTATTTTATCCGTAAGTTCGATTTTTTGTAAACTATTTACCATGCTTCGCAGCCAATAGTCGGTAAGATCTATTCCCGCTTCGTCAAGTTGTTTACTGAAAAAGCCGTTTACAAAGGCAAACAAAAGCGGTAGTATCGGAACGTCTAAAAACACCGTTGTGGCAATCGCGCCGCCCATTCCTTTGAATAATGACGCAATGCTGAAGAAAAATACCCCGTAAGCGATTATGACGGGTAGTTGAAAAAATATACTGAGCCATATATCGTCACGCATAACTCTTCTCAGATATATTGCTCCGAATATCACGCTTGATAACTCGCTTACAAGAAAATAGACTACGCATACCGCAACCAGCATTATGAGCTGAGAGAAATATCTTTGAGTTCTCGAATAGCCTTTCGATAAAATCGTTTTTATCGTTTCATCCGAAAAATCGCAGACCGCGTATACCGAAGCGAATATGGCAAGCGGTATGGGGATTAGTTCCGCAACAGAGAGTAGCAAACTCCACATTGCGGGTTTAGTTACTTCGCCGTCTACATGGATACGGGAACCGCTCATTACGCTTGTCATCAAAAAAATTTGCAAAACAAGCAGCGCCGCGCAGACGTACAAACTCTTCATTCTCAGGAGTTTTCTAAGTTCGAATTTCAACATCTCTTTCATTTGCCGAGCCTCTCTATAAAGTAATTTTCAAGTCCGCCGCTTAAAAATCCGAGTTCTTCGACGGATACGCCGGATTTTACGAGCAGAGCGTTGTACTTGCCCGAATTTTCGGTTATGTTCGGCAAAATAAGTTCGTTGCTTTTCCTCTTTATTTCGAGTTCGGGAAAGCGAGACCTTAGTATTTCTTCGGATTTTTCGCCGTCGTCTACGATTATTTTAAGTCCGCTTTCGCATCTTTTTTCGAGTTCTTCGGCGGATATCTCTTCCACAAGTCTGCCGTCGTTGATTATTCCGTATTTCGTAACGATTTTCGCGAGTTCGTCGAGCAGGTGGCTCGATATTAAAAAGGTGACGCCTTTTTCTTCTTTTAGCCTTAAAATGCAGTCTCTTATTTCCTTTATTCCCTCGGGGTCGAGTCCGTTGACGGGTTCGTCCAGAACCATAATTTCGGGGTTGCCGAGCAGAGAGATCGCTATTCCGAGCCTTTGCTTCATGCCGAGCGAGAATTGTCCCGCTTTTTTATTACCCGTGTCCGACAGTCCGACGAGTTCGAGATTACGTTTAATATCCTCGTCCGTACCGCCGTAGAGTATGGAAAACCTCTTCATGTTTTCGTAAGCGGTGCAACTTTTATAAATTCCCGGGGCTTCGATAAGCGAGCCGATTTTTTTTCTCGCCTTGCTTTTTTCCTCGCCGCCGAAAAAGACGACGTCTCCCTCGTCGGGGAAGGCAAGTCCTAAAATAAGCCTCATGGCGGTGGTTTTTCCTGCGCCGTTTCTGCCTATGAAGCCGTAAATGTCGCCGCGGCAAAGGGTTATATTGACCTTATCCACCGCGACTTTATTTTTAAATCTC
Organism: uncultured Clostridia bacterium; assembly: GCA_934249325.1. Classification (GTDB taxonomy): domain Bacteria; phylum Bacillota; class Clostridia; order Christensenellales; family Borkfalkiaceae; genus UBA10281. The sequence goes on along the minus strand of CAKQKW010000005.1, from coordinate 6,243 downwards.
TTCGTGAGATTTATCGTCTGCAAAACTATTTCGTTCATAAAAACTCCTGTAAAGTTTGTCTATTCGATGTTTTTCGTCCTTGTATTTTTTATATTTTTTACTATATAATATCCCGCCGTCGCTACCATAGAACCGACGGTCGCTCCGAGCGTGTCCATTCCTACGTCGAGCCATTCCGAGCCTCTGCCTCGGATAAATTTTTGAAGTATAAATTCGTCCGAAAGGGCGACTAAAAAGCACAAGGCTATAGAAAACAACGCCGTATAATATTTCGGAACCCTGAAATCGAAAGAGACGAGGAATAAAAGCAGGAAAAACGACAGGGCGCAAAATTCGAGCGAATGAGCGATTTCCCTGAGCGTAGGGTGAATACGCCGTACTTCGGCTTCCTTTTGAGGGTCGGACATATCTTTAAATCCGGGAACGATTACCGTCGCTACGATTTCGGTTACGTTTTTACTCGTTTCGGCTGATTTCTCGCCCGTTTTCGCCGAATTATATATGACGAAAGCAAGGCATAGAATAGTCATAAACCCCGTTATAAGTCGATAAATCAACAATTTCATATATCAGTCCTTGAACAAATATTTTTTCTCGAAGAACATAGAAGTCGCGAAAAGCGATACCGCGAGAATGATTACCGCAGAGGCTTTCATTACGTTTCTGCGGCTCGTTTTTACTATCGACGAGTCTTTGACGTACCCCGTTTTGCCGTCGTATAAAATCTCCGCGTAACCGTCTTTAACGGAGAGCAGATATACCTTCTTATTTTTTTCTATGACGTCCGTTTCCGTTTCGAGGTCGTCCGAATATACTGTCGCGCCGCCTTTCGCGTAAACGTAGCCGCTGTCGACGTTCGTGTAAACTCCGTCGGACAAAAAGCCCTCTCTTAAAAACGAGACGGGGATAAAGCCCTGTTTTTCGCCTTGTTTTACGACGTAATAATTTTTGCCGTTAAATCTGACTTCGCCCGTAATTTCGACCGCCGAACGTTTTGCGATATCTTCGCCGAGAATATACGGCTTACTTAAAACGGGTATTCCGTACAAGCCGAAGTCTACCGCCGCGTACATTTTCCTGCCGTCTGCGGCTGTAAGTCCGAAAACGCTGTCGCTAACTAAATCGGTCTTTCTGGCGATTGCCGTCTTGCCCTCTTTCATAATGAAGTAGTACTTGTCGCCGAGGTCTTTTATAACGTATTCGTCCTTGCCGTCCTCTTTCGCGAATCGTCTGAACGGGAAATATTCGTTTTCGAAATTCTTTTCGGTCTCGAAGAGTTTTGCCCCTTCGCGTATTTTCCCGAAAGAAATATTCTGCGAATATTTAACGTCGAAAGTGTCGGGAATTTTTATCGTATACGGCGTCGCTATATCGAGGTCGGCGGCGTTCGACGAGTTTAAAATAAAGCCGTTGAAAATAAAGAACGCCTTGTCGGAATCGCACGACAAACACATAGATTTCGCAGGTTCTATATCGCCGAGGTTCGCCGAGGTTTCGAGGGCCATTTTAACGTTCTCGCGGTAAATTACGTTGTTTTTGAACAGCGCGTAAAGGTTTCCGTCGAGGTCGGTCTGAAGGTTTAAAAGAGAATCCTTTTCCTCGGTTATCGTATAGGGAAGAGCGGTCTCGACGCCGTTCGCGTATTGATAAAAGTTATACTTGCCGTTTTCGTAAACAGACCAGTATAAAGCCCCGAACACGTCGCAGGTTATCTCGCCCGCTCTCGATTCGTTTCCGGTAGTATGTAATTCGTCAAGAGAAAATTCCTCTTTCGTCACGTCGAGAGTGTAAATTACGGGTCGGATTTTTCCGTCCGTATACGACGTGAAACTCAGAACGTAAAACTTGCCGTCCATATAGCAAACGTCGTCTATCGAGTTCGGAAGCTTTCCCGTCTGATTGTTTATAGTAACATTTTCGAGTTTGCACGGCAAAATTGGGTTGTTTTCGTCCGAATAGTCGATTTTAAGCAGAGACACGTCAGAACCTCTTACGAGAAGTATATAGCCGTTTCCGACTGCAAAATTTTCTACGCTTCCTATGTTTATGTTGTCGTCTACGAGATTTATGCGGTTGTACGTTCTGTTTTCGGAATTTATATCGTTTATTATGACTATTCTCGTTCCGTCGAGGGCGTAGATTTTATCGTTGTCCATTACGATTTTCGAAGCGTTCGCCGTGAGACGGTTTACAGCCGACGAGTTGGTCGTAATCGCGAATTTCGTGAACGTTCTCGTCTTTAATTCTATTTCCTGTACGGCGTTTATGTCTATATCGACTATCCAAAGTCCCGTTTCGGTAAGGCAGATGCCCCTCGGATTCCACAGTTTGCCGAGGTCTTTCGTCTCGCCGTCGGGGGTCGATATTTTACAGATGGTGACTATGTCGTTTCCGTTGTAGTTGGGGTTGACGGAGTAAACGCCCGTATCGGTGGTGAAGTAGACGTTATTGTCCGACGCGTCCTCGCTTTCGGCAATCGAACGGACGTCCGAAAGTCCGCTTACAATCGTTCTCGTAGTATTCTCCGTCTGGTCGTATTCGGTAATAACGCATTTGTCGTCCGCTTTCGCGCTGTTCGCCGCAAAGTAGGTCTTGCCGTTTTTCGAGAGCATAACCGACTTTAAATCGCCTTTGTTTATGGCGAGATCTTCCCGTTCGGCAAAGCCGAGTCCCGTTTCGGTTTCGGTAAGTTCGTAATAGGTGACCTGCGTGGAAGTCGTAACGGCGAGAAGATTGCCGCACACCGAGAAACTGTTGCTGCAAGAACAGACCGTTTTCACGCTTTCGCCGATATTGTTAAAGTCCGAAATGTCAACGTAGTATATGTACGATTTCTGAGTGAAGAGGAGATATTTCCCGAATCTCGCGAGCGAGGGAACGCCCTCGTCGTCCTCGTTATAGCCTTCGAGCGGAATTTTCTTGAACGTCTCGTTTCCCGTGTCTTTATCGTTGTCGTAGACGACTATTTCGCCCGCGTGGGAAATCGCCACGAACTCACTGTTGCCGTTTTTGTACCGACAAATGGCGTAAGGCTTGTTGAGTTTGTAGTATTGAAGGTAACTCGTCGGCAAAAATATGTCCGTAGAGACCTTCTTTTCAGCCGTTTCTTCCGTCATAGCGGCTTCGTTTTCGGCTTTCGCAGACGGATAGCCCGAAAGGGGAGTAGTTGCAAACCCTATTATCGCAAGTAATATTAAAAACAAAGAGATGACTTTTTTCACTGTTTCTTTCACTCGTTTTTCCATTGGTATTAGAGAAAATCGTCTCGCATACGCGAGGATATATATTCTCTCATACTAAGTATAACATATAACCGAGCGAGTTGACAATAGTTTTTTCCTTTTTCGTGGAAAATTTTTGTGTGAAAGTTTTGATTGGTAGAAAAGAGGTAATAAATTTTGTGTGTAATTACGGGACGTTTTTCGGGACGTCGGGGGCGCCGTCCCCTACGGTTTACGTTTTTTCGGGACGCCCTTTTCGGGACGTCTGGGCGCCGCCCCCTACGATTTTTTATATTTCGGGACGCCCTTTTCTTAAAAAAATGCAAGCATTTTTAAGAGTCCTATGGGGCGCCGTCCCCAACGATTATTTAAAATAAAACGCCCTATAAGTCGATTATTTCATTTTTTTTGGCAATGACAATAAACATTTTTCAAGTTTAACGCTTTATCGAGTTTCGCCGTAGGGGACGGCACCCCGACGTCCCGAAAAACGGGAGTTATATTTTGCTACGCAAAGTTATATTGCCTACGGCAGTTATATTTGCCCTGATGGCAAGTGTTAAGTGAAATCGTATGAGACGGCGCCCCCATAGAATTCTTAATTGTTTCGGCTTTATCGACTGTTTTTGCGACCCCGTTTGATTTTGCGGTAAAGCCGCTCTTTGTCTATCGTAATAACCGACTTATTGCCGTCCTTTTTCTCGGGCTTCGGTCTCGACATTATGAAATATCTCAGTTCGTCCAGACTGTGGTCGTCTACTTTTTTCGGCACGTCGCCGTCGCCCCACCTGTAACGCTTCAACTCCCTGATTAAATTCGTACAGGTCTTGAAAATGTACAGTCTGTCGTTTTTTAAGTATTCTTTTACCCTTGCTATGCCCGAAAATAAGTCCTTGTTCACCTTGGGATTTACTAAAATTCCGTAGTCGTAAAACAGTTCGGTCACGCTCTTTAAGGACGACAAAGTCTTTTGATTGGCCGCCGAGTCGATTAAGGCTCGTATACGCCCGTCGTTATCCCGTCTCCAACCTATTTGGTCGCATTTTTTCTTTATCGCTTCGCTATGGTATTCCACGTCCTTTCCCGACTCGAAGTGTTCCGCCACGACGTAGACGGTGTCGTCGTAGTCCACGCAGTACCAGTGAGCCGACAGCGGATTGTTAAGCCCCGGGTCTATCGAAATATTGTTCTGCCAGTCGAAAGGGAAGTCGAAAGGTTCGATAACGTGCTTGTTTTCGTCAAATTCGGGATAAACAAGCCCCGAACACGCCTTAAATTCGCCGTATCGCCTCGTCCTTAGTTCTTCCTCGCTCATAGACGAATCGAGTCCGTCGATTTCGTCTTTCGATAAAAACGGATTGTCCGCCCACTCGACGAATTCGCACCAGACCTCGTCGGAATTTCCGCTATTTAAGTAAATCTCTTCATAGACGAAAGTAAGCCCTTTCAGAGGGGTCATAGTGCCGAAAACGTCCCCTCTTTTGTCGATTACCCGCATAAGGCACTCTCTGTATACGTCCTCGGGCGGTTCTTCGTCGAACCAGACGTAATCGAGCGAACTGCCTTGAAATTTCTCCCTGCCCTGATCGCAACTTTTAAAACCTATCGTCGATATGCCGCCGAACACGTTTTTGACCTTTATCTGATCGATTACGCCGCCCTCGGGGTCGCCGCGCCTGCCTGAACTCATTACGACTTCTTTTATCCATTCCTTGGGCAGATATTTGAGAATTTTGCTCTGCGCGACGTCTCTTTGTACTTCTCGGGAGAGGGAAACGACCCACCCGAAAGTGTCTTTTCTGTTTTCTCTGTAAGGGTGAATACCCCTCGCCATATATACGGTTTCGACTGCGCCGCATTCGGTTTTACCGCTTCGGTTTCCGCCGAACACCCACCTGTTTCGTTTTTTGCATTTGTGAAAAGCAACTTGCTTTTCGTGTATTTTCTCGCCCGTGTTGTAGTTATAAATCGGCAAACTTTTACGCCTTTCCATTTCCTCTTCCACGCGTTTTATAGCCTTTACGGCATCTTCCGAGTTCATTTTCGACATAATCTCCTTTTTTACGAAATTTATTTATGTTTTTTTCGGTAGTAGCGAAGTTATAATTATCGTACTATGAAAAAACTTGTTATTTCACTTTTTACCATATTGTCCGTTATCGTTACGGGACTTTTCGTCGCGTTCGGTTCCGCCCAAAAAAAATTCGCCGTTGCCGCAGAGGAAAGGTACTCCCGAGTGCTTGGCGAAAACGTGGTTTTATATATGGACTCGTCTATGACGATGCCGTGGTTTACGCTCCCTTACAGTTATTACGTCAAGGTTATAAGCGTCAGCGGGACGGCGGCGAAAGTGGAATACCGCGGCGGCGGCTCGAAGCCGTCGGCTAAGGGGTACATAGACGTTTCGGAACTTAATATCGTCGAGGAAACGCCGCCCGTGATTTTTCCGAACCTCACTTTAACGGTCAATCAGAACTGTATGCTGTATAAAGACACCGACTTCACGATAGCCGAAACGGTAACGCAAAACAGTACTGCGGACTTCTACGGAATACTCGTTCGCCCGAACGGGGAAAAGTTTATTTATTCGCTTGTAACTACGACCTCGGGAGACAAATACGTGGGCTATATGTCGATTAACGCCGTTTCCGAGTTTACAATACCTGTTTTGAAAGTGGAGGCGGAAACGCCGGACGAAAGCCTTTCGGGGGAGTCCGATTCGGGTAAAGACGACGCCGCGAAAACGGGCAACGGACTGCAACTTGCGATTATCATAGCGGTGTCGGCGGTGGCGATTTCCATAGTATATTTACTATTTCGCCCGTCGGGCAAGGGCAGAGCGAAAGACGAAGCGATAACCTCGAACGAGTTTGACGACAACGACTACTGATATTGGAGTTATATTTTGCTTCGCAAAGTTATATTGTCTGCGGCAGTGATATTGCCTGCGGCAGTGATATTGCCTGCGGCAGTGATATTGCCTGCGGCAGTGATATTGCCTGCGGCAGTGATATTGCCTGCG